>DATJNA010000288.1:0-48230 GCA_035508435.1 Acetobacteraceae bacterium
TGGCAACGCATAGCGACGAAGCGCTGGCAACCTTCGAACGCGCGATCGGTGCCTGCCCCGAAGTGATGGAGATGTATGAAATGACCGGTGCTCGCGATTACCTGATGCGGGTCGTCGCGGCGGACCTTACGTCATTCGAAAGCTTCCTGCGTAGCGTGGTAATGCGGGTTCCAGGCGTGCAGTCGGTGGAAACCGCCATGGCCTTGAAGCGCGTCGTGTATCGCACCAACCTGCCGGTGCGGTTGCGGGGCAAGCCATGACGCTCGTGCCGATCCATGGGATAAGTCATGCCGCTGGTGGCAATCCATCGTCTCGATCCGAGGCAAGCCATGCCGCTGGCGCCAATCCATCGTCTCGATCCGAGGCAAGCCATGCCGCTCGTGCCGATCCATCGTATCGATCCGAGGCAAGCCATGCCGCTCGTGCCGATCCATCGTATCGATCCGAGGCAGGCCACGCCGCTCGTGCCGATCCATCGCATTGATCCCAGGTGAGCCACGCCGCTCGTGCCGATCCATCGTCTCGATCCGAGGCAAGCCATGCCGCTCGCGCCAATCCATCGTGTCGACCCGAGGCAGGCCATGTCGATCGTGCCAATCCATCGCATTGATCCCAGGTGAGCCATGCCGATCGTGCCTGTCCATCGGCTCAGTTCGAGGTAAACCATGTCGATCGTGCCAATTGGCGGATTATTCGAAGCCCATTTGACGGTGCGCGATCTGGAACGATCTATCGGCTTCTATCGCGATACGCTCGGCCTGCCTTTGGCCCAGGTGATTCCTGAGCGCCAGGTTGCGTTCTTCTGGGTGCCGAACTCGGAACGGGCCATGCTGGGGCTGTGGTGCGTCGGCACTGCCCCGATGCAGATGCGGCTGCACATCGCGTTTCAGACCACGCTCGATGATGTGATCGCATCGGTGGAGCGGCTGCGCGCGGCGGGGCTGACACCGCTATCCGGCGATGGTGCGCCAACCGACGAGCCGATCGTACTGGCCTGGATGCCGGCAGCCAGCGTGTATTTCCGCGATCCCGACGAACACTCGCTGGAATTCATAGCCATGCTGCCGGACCGTCCGCTGCCCAAATTGGGACGCGTGCCTTGGTCGCAATGGCGGAGGATGACATGAGCGACACTCTGCTGGTGGAGAAGCGCGATGGCTGGTGGAAGCTGACGCTGAACCGCCCCGACAAGCTGAACGCCGCCAACGAGGATCTGCTGTATGCCATGCAATCCGCGTTGGACGACGCCGACGCGGATCCGGCTTGCCGCGCGCTGCTGCTGACCGGCGCCGGCCGTGGCTTCTGCGCGGGGCAGGAGCTCGGCCCGTCGATCATGCCGAGCGAGGCAGGCCCGCCCGATCTGGGCGCGCTGGCCGATCTGCACCATGCGGTGATACGCAAGCTGCGCGCATTGCCGTTGCCGGTGGTCTGCGCGGTGAATGGCGTCGCGGCGGGAGCAGGCGCCAGCTACGCATTGGCCTGCGACATCGTGCTGGCCGCCCGCAGTGCGAAATTCACCATGGCGTTTGTAAAAATCGGTCTGGTAACGGATTCCGGCGCGAGCCATTTCCTGACCCATCGTATCGGCGAGGCGCGCGCTCGCGCGCTGGCGATGCTGGGTGAATCGGTAGATGCGGCGCGAGCCGAGGCGTGGGGAATGATCTGGAAGGCGGTCGACGACGCTGTGCTGCTGCAAGATGCGGCGGCGATGACCGCCGCTCTCGCGCAAGGCCCCACCGAGACCCTGGGCCGGCTCAAGCGTCTGTTCGATGCGGCAGGTCGCAATGATCTCGATGCACAGTTGGATTTGGAGCGCGATGCTCAGGCGGAAGCGGGCCGCGGTGCCGACTACGCCGAAGGCGTCCGGGCATTCCTGGAAAAGCGGGCGCCGGTGTTTCGGGGATACGGCTGAATGGAGATGCCGCGACGGCAGTCGCGGCCAGTTGCGGTGGCGCGCGGTCGCGGTGGCTTTCACTGGCTGCGAGTTTGGCACCGGCCGTTGGTCCGAGGTGCGATCGGCGCCGCCGGTTCTGCGCTGAACTCAATAGTTAGTTAATCCACCGATGAACGAAACAGTTAGTCCATGTGCCGACGCGCTTTGGCAGGCTGACCACGCGAGTCGCGGGCTCGGCATGCGGCTGGAGTGGGCAGCGCCCGGCCGTGCCCGCCTGTCCATGACCATCACTGAGGCAATGGCGAACGGCCATGGCATTTGCCATGGCGGGTTCATCTTCGCCCTGGCGGATTCCGCCATGGCGTTCGCCGCCAACCACCGCGGCGATATCGACGTCGCGCAACACGCGTCGGTCAGCTTCATCCGCCCGGGACGGGTTGGCGAAACGCTGGTCGCTGAAGCGGCGGAACGAGCGCGCGCGGGACGTTCGGGTATTTACGATGTGCGAGTCTCTACGACGGATGGCGCGTTGGTGGCGGAGTTCCGCGGCCATACCCGAACACTGCGCGACCAAGCGGCAACATAGACACGACAGAAGGCGACACAGGCACCACAGGTGGCGACGCAGGCAGGCCAGGTCGCGACACGGATTCGACAGAACGCGACATCGGCATGGCAGAACGCGACAGCAGCACGACAGAACGCGGCACAGGCACGACAGAAGGCGACACAGGCACTACAGGTGGCGACGCAGGCAGGCCAGGTCGCGACACGAATTCGGCAGAACGCGACAACAGCACGGCAGAACGCGACGCCGGCACGGCAGAACGCGACGCCGGCACGGCAGAACGCGGCACCGGCACGACAGAACGCGGCACCGGCACGGCAAGACGCAACAACCGGCACGGCAGAACGCGACACCGGCACGACAAGACGCAGCACCAACACGAGATGCAGGGCGTTTAATCGTTACGCGCCAGCACCCGTGGCGGCCGTGGCCTGCGTGATCGCGGGGTACAACGCCTGATAGCGGCGGTGCTGCAGCGCGTAGGCTTCTGCCAATGCCGGATCGGGCACGATCGCCTCCAGCCGATGTGGCGGCGTGCAGACCGCTTCCCGCACCTCACCGGTCACGGCCATTCGCGCCAGGCGTGCCGCACCGAACGCGGCGTCCTGCGCGCCCTCCGCCAGCCGGTGCAACGGGATATTCAGCACCGACGCCAGGATTGCGATCCACGATGCAGATGCCGACCCACCGCCGATCACGTCGGCACTCTCGATTATCGTTCCGGATGCGGCCAGGCAGTCCAGGCAGTCGCGCAAAGAGAACGCAACGCCTTCAAGTACCGCCTGCGTGAGGGCCGCGCGGCCGGTATCATGCGACAGGCCGGCGAAACCGCCGCGAATTGCAGCATCGTTGTGAGGTGTGCGTTCGCCGGAAAGATAGGGCAGAAACAACACGGGGCTGGGATCGCGCACCGGTGGCAATTCCGCCAGCAGCGCCGCTTCCGACAGGCCGGTGATACGCCGCCACCACGCAAGTGAGGCAGCCGCCGACAATGTCACCCCCATCTGATGCCAGAGATTAGGCACTGCGTGGCAGAACGCATGCACCGCCGCCTGCGGATAAGGCACGAACCGTCCGGTCGTCGCCCACAAAACGCCGGAGGTGCCAAGCGAAACGAATGCGTCACCGGGACGAATCGCCCCCAGCCCCACTGCTCCGGCGGCATTGTCGCCGGCGCCGCCGGCGAGCAATACACTCGCCGCCATGCCCCAGCGCGATGCCAGTTCACGCCGCACGTGACCCGCCGGATCGGAGCCTTCGACGAGTCGCGGCATGGCGGCGCGCGACAGGAACGTTGCGGCGAGCGCTGCGTCCGACCATTCACGCCGGCCGACATCCAACCACAACGTGCCGGAGGCGTCTGACATTTCCTCGATCAACTCGCCGGTCAGGCGGTAGCGGATCCAGGCCTTCGGCAACAGCACATGAGCGACGCGCGCGAACACATCGGGTTCGTGCCGGCGCACCCATAGCAATTTGGGCGCGGTGAAGCCCGGCATCGCCCGATTACCGGTGACCGATCGCAATGCCGGAAACGATTGCTCCAGTTCGACGCATTCCGCTGCGGCACGCACGTCGTTCCACAAGACGCACGGTCGCAGCACGGCGCCGGCGGCATCGAGCAATACCGCGCCGTGCATCTGGCCCGACAGTCCGATGGCCTGTGCCGCGGCAAGCTCGGCCGGACGTTCCGCGTGCAGCGTGTCCATCACCAACAACAACGCACGCCACCAATCCTCCGGGTCCTGCTCGCTGTGCCCCGGCGCCGGGCGCGACACGCTCAGCGGCGCCGCGGCGCGCGCAAGCACACGCTGCGCGCCGTCCACCAGCAGCGCCTTCACCGACGACGTACCAAAATCGATGCCGACGAACATTGGTGCCGCCGCGTCTCTGCGCCTCGCGCGGCTGGGGTCAGAAGCCCACCCGATCGCCACCTTTCAGCCTCAGCATCGCGCGCGCCTCGGTTGGCGTGGCGATCTCCAGGCTCAGTTCCTCAAGGATGCGGCGGATCTTCGCCACTTGCTCGGCATTCGATTTCGCCAACTGGCCTCGGCCGATATACAGACTGTCCTCCAACCCGACGCGCACATTGCCGCCGAGGATGCCCGCCATCGTGGTGAATGCCATCTGGTGCCGTCCGGCTGCCAGCACCGACCACTGGTAATCGTTGCCGAACAAGCGGTCGGCGGTTTCCTTCATGAACATCAGGTTGCGCGGATCAGCGCCGATGCCGCCCAGGATGCCGAAAATGGTCTGCACGAACAAGGGAGGCTCGACGATCTTCTGATCCAGACAGTAGGCCAGGTTATAAAGATGACCGGTATCGTAGCATTCATATTCGAACCGCGTGCCATGCCCCTTGCCCAGCCGCTCGACGATGCCCGCCACGTCACGGAACGTGTTGCGGAAGATGAAATTATCGGTGGCGTCGAGATAGGGTTTTTCCCAATCGAACTTCCAATTCTTCACCCGCCCGCCCGCCGGCGAGATGTTGAAGTTCATGCTGCCCATGTTGAGGCTGCACATCTCCGGTTTCGCCACGAGCGGCGCGGCAAGGCGTTCATCGAGTGTCATGGTCAGTCCGCCGCCGGTGGTAATGTTCACCACGGCATCGACGTTCTGCTTGATCACCGGCAGGAAGCGCATGAACACGTTGGGATCGGGCGTCGGCGCGCCGGTCTCCGGATCGCGCGCGTGCAGATGCAGGATCGCCGCGCCCGCCTCCGCCGCCTCGATCGCGCCGCGCGCAATTTGCTCCGGCGTGATCGGCAGGTACTCCGACATGCTGGGCGTGTGAATCGAGCCGGTGACGGCACAACTGATGATCACCTTGCTGGGCATGTCGCGTCCCTCCTGCATTGCGGCAGGTGCGAGTTTGCCTCCGGGGCGTATGAACCGCCAGGGGCGGGCGCTGTCACAGGGTGAAGCGCTTCCCTACCGCCGAGGGCACTACCACCGTCTCGCCATAGGCCCGTTCCAGTGCGTTCAGCGCGCGCCATCCGGTGCAGTGTGCGGGCAGGATCAGGTCGAGTCCGAAGCTGCCAAGATCGCGAACTGTCTCCGGAATGATCGCCTCGGTCACGCCTGAAAGATGAAAGCCGCCCATCACGGCATGCAGCTTCACGTCGGGGAACCTTGCCCGCGCGTGATGCAGCACATTGACAATGCCGGCATGCGAGCATGCGCTGAACACCGCCAGCCCCTTGCCGCGCACGTGCACGGCGAGGAAGCGCTCGTCGATCAGCAGAGGATCCGGCACCCAGTCCGCGGCCGCGGCAGGACGGCACACCTGACTGGCCAACCCGGTTTCATAAGCCGTGATGCGGGGGATCTCGCCGCTGATGAAGAATGTGCCATCGAGACAAATCTGCGCCGCGTCGGTCACCACTGGTTCGGCACCGAGCAATGCCCATTGCGCTGGCGCCGGGATCGGATCCATCGGCAGCACGCCGCCATCGGACTGGCGCTGGCCGCGCGGGCGGAACATGCCGGGGTGCAAGAACAGGGGCACCGCGCGGCCGCCGTTGGCCTGCACAATCATGCCGAGCGCGCGCGGCAGGCCGCCGGCGTGATCCCAATGGCCGTGCGACAGCATGACCGCGCCGATGGCACCGAAGTCGATGCCAAGGCGCACGCCGTTGCGCTCCACCGCGTAGTCCACCGGGCCGCCATCGAACAATATCGTGCGCGGTCCCGCCGCGGTGTGCGCGGTGATGACCAGCGACAGGCCGTGATTGGCGCAGCACATCGCGGCACCGGCCATGATGCGCATGCCCTGGCGCTGCAACGTCGCGAGTTCTCGGGTGACGAACGAAGGCGTGGTGGACAACGTGTCCGTGACGTTGTCCACCAGCACCTGGATTTCCAGCCGCTCGACGGGTTCCAGTTCCGGCATTGCTATCTCCGTCGGCGACCGCGCGCTGGGTGCAAGGGTGTGGATCGCGGGCGCGCCGGGCTACTCCGCGGCGACCAGCCGATCGATCGTCACGCCCTTGCCGACACCGACGCGGTCCTTGTAGGGCGCGGTATCGAGTTCCGCCAACTCGACCTCGCGGTTCAGCACCTGCTGTTTCCACGCCTGGTGTTCCGGCTCCAAGGCATGAAATTCCGGCATCACTTCGCGCGCGAACAGTTCGAGGCTTTCGCAGATATGCTCGTGTTTGTTGCGGCCGGCCTGGTTCAGCAGGATGATGCTGTCCACCTTGGATTCGGCGAATCTGTGCAGCTTGCGGCGGATGGTTTCCGGCGAGCCGATCAATCCGCCGCGCAGGGCGCGTTCGGCGCGTTCCGGGTTCTCGCGCTTCCACTGCAGGTATTCTTCCCACAGGTTCACCGTCCCCGGCGCGGCGCGCTCGCGGTTGCGCGCACCGCTGTAGTAGGCGAGCGAGAACTGGAAGAACGTCACGCCGTCGGCGCGGCGGCGTGCCTCCTCGTCGGTCTCGGCACACATGAAATAGCTGACCATCGCGATGTTGCAATTGCTCTGGTAGTCGGCGAGCTTCTGTTGCCGCTTGACGAAGGCATTGTAGTACGCGTGCACCCAGGCATGCGCCATCTCGGCGCTGAGGAACTGGAAGCCCAGCGCGCCGATGCCGCAGCGGCCGGCGAGTTCGATGGTTTCAAGTTGCGAGCATGCGACCCAGAGCGGCGGATGCGGCTTCTGCACTGGCTTGGGCAGCACGTTGCGCAGCGGGAACTTGAAATACGGGCCGTCGTATTGCCAGCCTTCGTGGGTGAACATGGGCAGGATGCAGCGCACCGCGTCTTCCCACACCGCCTGCTTGTCTTCCATGGCGCGGTTGAAGGGGCCGAGCTCGGTGATGCTGGCGCCCTCGCCCATGCCGAACTCGACGCGGCCGTTGCTGACCAGGTCCAGGCACGCCACCTTCTCGGCGACGCGCGCGGGGTGGTTGGTGGTGAGCTGGATGATGCCATGGCCCAGGCGGATGTTCCTGGTCCGCTGGCTGGCGGCGGCGAGGAACACCTCGGGCTGCGGCGAATGCGAGTATTCTTCCAGGAAGTGATGCTCCACTTCCCAGGCGTAGTTGTAGCCGAGCTTATCGGCCAGTTCGACCTGGGTGAGCGCGTTCTGATAAAGTTGCCGCTCGTCGTCCGCGTCCCACGGGCGGGGCAATTGCAGTTCGTAGAAGATGCCGAATTTCATGGACCTTGCTCCGGTGGAGTTTGCCGCGATCCTACCGGGTGCGGACCTGTTGGCAAGTTTGCCGCTGGCAGCATTTCGGGTGCGCTTGCATGCGATGCTCAGGTCGGGTGCGCTTGCATGCGATGCTCAGGCCTCGCGGCGCATTGCATCCCACCACGGACAGGCGCCCGCCATGCGCTGGTAGTTGCCGTCGATCACATGGACCGGCGCGCGCTGTCCGTCGGCTGCCGCCTTCAGCCGCATGGCGCGCGCCTGGGCACGTTGCTCGTCGGGCAGCCAGGTGCGGTCATGGCCCCACAGGCTCGGGCCAACGGTCACCTCGGTCGGTGTCCAGTTGCCGGGTGTCACGACCTTGCCGCCCCAGCCGTATTCCAGCATGAAGCCGGCGGGCGATTTCAAATAGAACGACGTCACCGCATCGTTCGGATGCCGCCCGAGCGTGGTCGCGATGCGCTCCGGCTCGCCCAGCGCGATGTCGTAGCCCTGTCCGACATCGTCCAGCGAATACAGCTCCACCATGAGATGGTGGAGATCCTGCCGCCCGGTCTCGATGAACGCCACGCTGTGGTGGCGCGGGTTGGCGTGCAGGAAGAAGGCGCGGAACGGCGTGGTGATGTAGTCGCTGATGCCGAAGCCGAGCGTGTCGTGATAGAAGCCCATCAGGTCGTCGATGTTCTTCACGTGGAACACCGCATGCCCCATGCCCAGCGGCCCGGTGCGGAACCCCGAAATCGTCCGTCCCGGCTTGAAGGGCGCATCGTCGATCGCGGCGCCATGGAACGCCTCCAGGCGATTGCCGGCCGGATCGCGGAAGGTTATCATTTCCTTCACGCAACGCTGATCTGCCAGTGCCACGCCCTCACGCTGCACCGCCACGCCGGCGGCTTCCAGCCGGGCCGCCAAGGCATCAAGCGCCGCGGCATCCGCCACTTCCCAGCCGAAATATCGTTCGCCTTCGGCCAGCGTGCGGTCCACGATCAGGCGCTGCTTGCGATCGTCCATGCGAAACGCGCGCACCGCGTTGCCGCGTTCCACCATCTGCATGCCGAGCCAGTTGCTGGCAAAGTCGGTCCAGTCCGACAGATTGGCCGTCCCGATGCCGACATAGCCGAGCGCTTGCACTTCCATGGCCGGTTCTCCCGCGATGGCGCCGGGCGCCCGATGCCAGGCGGCACCGGGCGCACGATGCGGTCAGCTCGTGTGATTGCCGTCGCAGGCTGCCGCCGGCGTGGCGAGCAATCCCGCCGAGACGGCAACCGCGCCGGTCAGTCCGGCAAGCATCGCAACAGCAAGAATGATGCGCTTCATCCTGGGTCTCCTTCCTGGGCTGGCGAGCCACGCGAGTCTAGCATAACGCCCCCTGGAATCCAGCGGCCGAGGCCAGCCCCCATGCAACGCCGACGGAGCATACTGCAATGTCCGATGACACACCGGTGACGATCAAACGTCTCAACCCGTCCGAATTGGGAACACCGCCCGGCTTTTCACAGATTGTCGATGTGCAGGCACGGCGCATCATTTTCATCGCTGGCCAGACCGCGCTCGACCGCGACGGTTCCCTGGTCGGCAAGGACGATTTTCGTGCCCAGGCGGAGCAAGTGTTCCACAATCTCGGCATCGCCCTGCAATCGGTCGGCTGCACGGCGGCAAGCCTGGTCAAGCTCACGGTCTATGTGCGCGACATGGCATACCTCGCAGCGTATCGCGAAGCCCGCAATCGATTCTTCGCAACGGTGACGCCTCCCGCTGCCCCTGCCATCACGCTGGTCGAGGTGTCGAAGCTGTATGGTCCGGATTTCCTGATCGAAATCGAAGCGATCGCGGCTGCATGACCTTTCGCGGTTGCCGGAGATCGACGACAGAGCGGTTGCCGGAGCTATGAGGTGCTGGCTGTCCTTGCCTGCCCCCCTGCCGTCGCCATCCGCCGGCGCCCCCCGGCGTCGACACGGTCTCTTCACCTCTCGTGCCGCCACCCTGTCGGCACCTCTGGTGACGCCACCTTGTCGGCACCTCTGGTGACGCCACCATGTCGGCACCTCTGGTGACGCCACCATGTCGGCACCTCTGGTGATGCCACCATGTCGGCACCTCTGTGGTGACGCCACCTGCCTGCCTCCCTGGTGTCGGCGCAGCGCCTGACCGTCAAATCGCCCCGATCGAACGAAGGTCGGCGATTTCCGACGCGTCGATTCCGGCTTCATGCAGGAAATGCTCGGTGTCGGCGCCGAGCGCCGGACCGGCGCAGGCGTCGGGCCTCGCGCCGTCGATGCGGATGGGACTGGCCACCATTTTGAAATCCGGCCGCCGCGGATGGCGCAGCGTCAGCGGACCGCCAGTCTCGGTGAAACGCGGGTTTTCCAAAGCCTGTGGCAGGGTGAGGATCGGCGCCGCCGGTACCCGGCCGCCGAGACGCTGCATCCATGCGCCCGTGGTGGCACGGCGGAACACGGCATCCAGGATGTCCACCAATGCCTCGCGGTTGGCGAGGCGTTGTGGAAAGCCGCTGAAACGGGCGTCTGTTGCGAGTTCCGGCCGGCCAATCAGCGCGCACAGCTCGGTCCAGAATTTCGGCGTCATGCACATGATGAACAGCGAGCCGTCGGCGGTGGGAAACATCTCGCAGGGGACGATGGCGGGATGACCGGAACGCGGGCGCCGTTCGGCGGTGGCGCCTTCGTTCATGTACCACACCGCCGGATAGGTAAGCTGGTGCATTGCCACGTCGTACAGCGTCACATCAACGTCGCAGCCCTTGCCGCTGCGGAACGCGCCGAGCAAAGCAGCGGTCAATGCGAAGGCCATGGTGACGCCGGACATGAAGTCGATGATGGAGAGTCCCATCCGCGTGGGCGGCCCGTCCGGTTCGCCGGTGAGATGCAGATAGCCGGCCTCTGCCTGCGCCAGGTAGTCGTAGGCAGGCCAGCCGGCACGCGGCCCGGTACGGCCATAGCCGGACAGATGCGCGCACACCAGCCGCGGATTGACCGCGTGCAGATCCGCATAGGTCAGGCGCAGTTTTCCCGGCTGGTCGCCGCGCAGATTGTTCATCACTGCGTCGGCCTTCGCCGCCAGCTTCAGGAACGCCGCGTAGCCTTGCGGCCGATGCAGATCCAGCACGATGCTGCGCTTGTTGCGGTTGAAACTTTGGAAGAACTGGCTGTCGTTCGGGCCAAGGAAAAACGGCCCGGCATGACGTGCGCTGTCGCCCGGGGGCGTGTTGCCGCGCGCGGGCGCCTCGATTTTCACGACCTCGGCGCCGAGATCGGCGAGGTGCATCGTGCCATACGGTCCGGCCCCGTAGGATTCAACGCTCAGCACCCGGATGGCCTGCAATGGTTGCATCGACGAAACTCCCTCAGTAGCCGGCCTTCTCCTCGGTATCGAAGCCGCGCTTGCCCACCAGGATGGTGCGGTCGAACACGCACACCACGGTGCCGTGCTGGTTGAAGCCGCGCGTCTGCACCGTGACGATGCCAGCCTGCGGCCGCGATTTGCTCTCGCGCTTCTCCAGCACTTCCGATTCGGCCGACAGCGTGTCGCCGATGAACAATGGGTGAGTCAGCCGGATCTCACGCCAGCCGAGATTGGCAATCGCCTTCTGGCTCACGTCGCTGACGCTCATCCCGGCCATCAGCGCGACTGTCAGCGGCGAGCAAACGATGCAGCGGCCGAATTCGCTGTGCCTGGCGTATTCCGCATCAAAATGCAGCGGATGCTGGTTCATGGTCAGCAGGGTGAACCAGGTGTTGTCCGCCTCGCTGATGGTGCGGGCGGGGCGATGCTCGTAGATGTGGCCGACGGTGAAGTCCTCGAAATAGCGACCGTAGCGCTCGCGATAGCGATTGGGACCAACCTGGTGTGCTGCTGCGACCATCGTTTCCTCCATGGGCTGTCATTGCGAGGCGCGGAGCGACGAAGCGACCTCGGTTTGACGGTCATTGCGAGACGCAAGGCGCCGCAGCAATCTCGGTCTGACGGTCATTGCGAGGCGCAAAGCGCCGAAGCAACCTCGGTCAGGGTGGAGTCCGGACGGCTCGTGCCTCGCTCCGACCCAGATTGCTTCGTCGCTTTGCTCCTCGCAATGACATGGGGGCGCTGCGTCGCCTCGCTTCTCGCAATGACATGGGGCCGCTGCGTCGCCTCGCTCTTCGCAATGACATGGGGGCGCCGGCTACCGGGCGCCGCGCTTGCGCGCCGGTGACGGCGACACCACAGCGGCATGGCGCGCCGGTTCCGCCGCACGCACCGATTCCTTCAACCGCCCCAGCATGTCCCAAAGCTCGCCGACCTCGGCGCGATCCAGCCCGGCCATGGCTTGCTCGATCCATTGCGCGTGCGCCGGCGCCATGCTGGCAAACAAGCGGCGCCCAGACGCCGTCATCGCGATCAGCGTGCTCCGCCGATCCTCCGGATGCGTCCGCCGCACGACCAGGCCATCTTGCTCCATGGCCTTGATCAGCCCGGTGACATTGCCGCTGGTCACCATCAGGCGCGCCGACAACGCTCCCATGCTCAGCTCGGCATCGGCCGCATCGAGCGCGGCCAGCACATCGAAGCGCG
The DNA here is from genome assembly GCA_035508435.1 of Acetobacteraceae bacterium. Taxonomy (GTDB): domain Bacteria; phylum Pseudomonadota; class Alphaproteobacteria; order Acetobacterales; family Acetobacteraceae; genus JASHVB01. The sequence goes on from DATJNA010000288.1 coordinate 12,187, forward strand.
GCAGCGTGGTGGCAAACTGTGCGTGCAGGCGGGCACGTACGATTGCCTCCATCATGTTGACGCAGGTCAACAGCCGCAACCAGACCCGTAGCGGCAGACGCGCACCGTCGCCGACGACGGCCTCGCGGTCCGGCACGACCACGGTCTCACTCGCCGGCATGCGAACGACGCTGCCCCAGATAGGTTTCCAGCACGCGCGGGTTGCGAGCCAGTTCGGCGCTCGGGCCCTCGGCCGCCACCTCACCCATCTCCAGCACATACCCGTAATCCGAAACCTGTAGTGCCACCCTCACGTTTTGCTCTACCAGCAAAATCGACAGGCCGCGTGTCCGCAGCTCCGTCAGCACCCGGAAGATCTCCCGCACCAGCATCGGCGCCAGACCCAGGCTCGGCTCGTCGAGCAATAACAGCCGCGGCTGCGCCATCAGCGCGCGTCCCAGGGCAAGCATCTGCCGTTCCCCTCCCGAAAGGGTCGCGGCGAGCTGGCGGCGGCGCTCCGCCAGGCGCGGAAAGATCGCGAATACCTCGCGCATCGCCGGGCGCGCATCGCGTTCACCGGTGCGACGGCGGGGATAGAAGCCAAGCAATAGATTGTCCTCGACGCTCATGTCGGCGAACAAGGCACGATGCTCCGGCACCAAGACCGCACCGGCGGCGACCATGGCTTCGGTGCCGCCGGCGGGCGCGTCGCGATAACGCACGGTGCCGCCCTGGCGCGGCAGCAGACCCATGATGGCGGACATCAGCGTGGTCTTGCCGGCACCGTTAGGCCCGACGATCGCGACCATCTGTCCTTCCGGCACCTTCAGTGCAACGCCGTGCAGCACTTCCACATGGCCGTAGCCGGCGCGCAGGCCGTGCAAGTGCAGCAGCGGCGCGGTCACGCCAGCCCGCCCAGATAGGCTTCCATGACCGCCGGATCCGACTGCACGCGTTCCGGCGGTCCTTCCGCGATCTTCTGGCCGAAATCCATCACCACCACGCGATCGGCGAGCTGCATGACAAAGTCCATGTCATGCTCCACCAGCAGCACGCCCATCCCTTCCGCGCGCAGTTGGCGCAGCAGCGCGGCGAGACGTTGTTTCTCCGCCAGACGCAGCCCCGCCGCCGGCTCGTCCAACAGCAGCAGGCGCGGGCGCAGGCAAAGCGCGCGGGCAATCTCCACCACGCGCTGCTGTCCCAGCGGCAGGTCGCCCGCCGGCACATTCAGCATTTGTTCCAACCCGACCCGCACAGCCTGCGCACGGGCTGCGGAGAGCAAGCGCGCTTCCTCGGCGCGGTCGAGCCGCAGCATGGCGCGCAGCAAGCCGGCGCGGCCCGACAGATGTGCACCGAGCGCAACGTTTTCCAGTACGCCACGGTCCGCCAGCAGCTTCACATGCTGGAAGGTGCGCGCGAGCCCCATCGCGGCGACCCGCCGCGGCGACAGTCGTGTCGAAGGCCTGCCGAACAAGCGGATGCTGCCTGCGTTGGGCGGCAGCATGCCGCTGATGACATTGAACAATGTGGTCTTGCCGGCGCCGTTCGGGCCGATCAGCGCGACGATCTCGGCGGCATGCACGCGGAAGCTGACGTTGCGGTTGGCGGCCAGGCCGCCGAAATTCCGCGAAATGCCTTCCAGCGCCAGCAACTCCTCGCCCGGCTTGACGATGGCGGCGGGTGCCGCTGCGGGCGGCGTATCCGGCGCTGCGGCCGCGGCGGGCGCGCGGCGGCGTTTCAGGCGGATCAATAGCGGCAGCAGCCCGTCGGGGGCGCGTTGCAGCACCACGATGACAACCAGCGCGAACACCAGTGATTCGAAATTACCGGCCTGGCCGGTGATGCGAGGAATCCAGTCGTTGAACTGGTCGCGCAGCATCACCACCAGTGCGGCGCCGACGGGTGCTCCCCACAGCGAGCCGGAGCCGCCGATGATCACCATGAACAGGTAGTCGATGCTGGCACCGAGGCTGAACGGCGTCGGACTGACGAAACGTTGGAAATGCGCGAACAGAAAACCGGCGACGGCGGCGTAGAGCGCGGCGATGACGAAGACGGTGCGGCTGAGGCGCACGGTATCGATGCCGACGCTGGCTGCCATCAGCCGCGCGCCATTCAATGTGCGGATGGCGCGGCCGGGGCGGGAGTCAAGCAGGTTGGCCGACATCGCCATCACTACGGCGACGGCGGCCCAGATGACGCCGAGGTTCGCCCGCAGGTTGGCGGCGGAGACCGGGCCAAGTCGCAGCGGCGTGATATTGCCGATGCCGTTGAAGCCGTGGAGTTCCGGCAGCGTTCCGAACAGCGAGAAGAAGCTGATACCCCAGGCGACCGAGACCAGGGCGAGAAAATGTCCGGACAGGCGCGCGGTGACCAGGCCGAGCAACCACGCCACGATGCCGGTTAGCAGCAGTCCGGCGGCGAGGCCGGCGATCGGTGGCGCGTCGAAGAACTTGGTAAGCACGGTGGTGGCGTAGGCGGCGAGGCCGACGAAACTCGCCTGTCCGAACGATGTCTGGCCGCTGATTCCGGTCAGCAGCACCAGGCCGAGCGCGACGAGGGTCGCGATACCGACATAGCCGAGCAAGGTGACGTAGAAGATGGGGAGGAGTATCGGCACCAGCACGATGAGAATGGCGACGGCGCTCGGCAGAGCGGCACGGCGTAACGAACGGCCAACGTCACGGCCGGGCTTGACCCGGCCACCGGCCCCGGACCGTTCGTGCACGGATGGCTTGCTCATGGCCGGCCATGACGAGGGGGCAACCATCACGCTCGGTCCTCGGGCGAGCCGCTGCGCAGCGATAGCCAGACCAGGATTGGAATCAGCGAGGTGAACACGATCACCTCGCGATAGGCACTGGCCCAGAAGCTGCTGAGGGATTCCAGCACGCCCACCAGTACCGCACCGGCGGCTGCCATCGGATAGGACACCAACCCGCCCATGATCGCGGCGACGAAGCCCTTCAGGCCAATGTCGAAGCCGGCATCGTAAGAGAGCGGTGTCACCGCGCCGATCAGCACGCCGGCCAGTGCGGCGATGAACGATGCCAGTCCGAACGCCAGCGCGCCGGTGGCGGTGGCGTCGATGCCGACCAGGCGCGCGCCCAGACGGTCCGACGCCGCGGCGCGCAGGGCCTTGCCGTGGATGGTGGCGCCGAAGAACCAACGCAGGCCCAGCACCAGCATGGCGCAACACAGCAGCACCGCGACCGACTGGCCGGAGACGTTCAGGCTGCCGAGATCGAAGCTGGCGTCGGTGAGGGGCGGTGCGCTGGCTTCCTCGGGACCGAAGAACACCAGGGCCAGCCCGATCAGGACGAAATGCAATGCCATCGCCAGGATCAACAGCGCCAGCACGGAGGCATTGGCGATCGGGCGGAAGGCGAAGCGCCAGATCAGCGGCCCCATCGGGGTAACGATCGCCAGCGCCAGGATGATCGAGATCGCCGATTGCTCCTGCGGTGCCAGGAACATGGCGGCGGTGGTGACCGCGGCCGGGTAGATGCCCCAGGCCAGGACCCCACGCATCGCCGCGCGAGGGCCGTGGAAGACGGAGGCGATCAGGGCCAGGACCGACATGCCGTCGAGCAACCACAGCGTGCCGGGCAGGTGGCCGGATTGCAGCGCCGCTACCGTCAGCGTGCCGAACGCCAGCAGATCGCCTTGCGGCACGAAGATCACGCGCGTGACGGAGAACACGATCAGTAGGCCGATCGCGAGCAACAGATAGATCGCGCCGGTGGTGATGCCATCCTGCAGGAGGGCCAGGAAGACGAACCAGTCCATCAGGTCAGGCGGATCCCGTCGTGGCTCTCATTGCGAGGAACGCGTATTCTGTCATCGTGGGGAACGTGCATTCTGCCATTGCGGGGAACGGAGTGACGAAGCGATCCCGGTCATGCGGTCCGGTCATCGGTTGGCGATGCGTACTCACGATCGAGATTGCGTTGGCCCACCGGGCCTCGCAATGAGGCGAGGGAGGCACTGCGGGCCTCGCAATGAGTTCGGGGGCACTACTTGATCGCCTGCCATGCACCATCCTTGACTTCCACCAGGACCGCTGCGCGGGAATCCTGGCCGTTATGGTTGGTGGGCGACATATTGTACACGCCGCTCACGCCGACCAGGCCGTGCGTCTTCTCCAGCGCGTCGCGCAGTGCCTCGCGGAATTGCTCGGTGCCGGGCTGGCCGGACTTCAGCGCCGCCGGAATGGCGTTGTTCAGCAGCAGCATCGCGTCGTAGCTGTAGCCGGCGAACGGGTTGATGCTCTGCGGGCCGAACTTCCTGGCATATTCGGCCATGAACGCGGCGGCCACCGGCTTGATCGGGTTGTTGTCGGTCAACTGGTTGTAGACCACCAGCGGCGAGGTATCCGCGATCACGCCGGTCACCGCGGCGCCACCCACCTTGATGAAGGCGGGGCTGACGATGCCGTGGTTGCCATAGATGCCGCCCTTGTAGCCGAGATGGCGCAGTGCCACGACCGGCAGCGCGGCGGGCGTGGCCGAGTTGCCCATCATGATCGCCTGCGGATGCACGCTGATCAGCTTCAATGCCTGCGCCTCCACCGAGGTATCGGTGCGGGCATAGCGCTCGTCGGCAAGGATCTTCATGCCGTCCTCGGCCGCGGCTTTCCTGGTGCCGGCCAGCACCTGGTCGCCCCAGCCGTCGGAGAAGCCGATATAGCCGACCGTCTTCACCCCGTGCTGCTGCATGTACTTGAAGACTTCCGCCACCATCAGCGGCAGCGGCTGAGCGTCGTTGAACGTATACGGCTGCTTCGCGGGATCGTATTCGTAGGGCGCCATCGCGATCATCGGGACATGCGCCTGGTTCGCGAGCGGCGCCACCGCCGCATCGGTCGCCGTCAGCGACGGACCGATGAAGGCGTCGATATGATCTTCGGAAATCATCTTCTGTGCGATGGTGTAGCCGGTGCTGGCATCGGTCGCGTCATCGCGGATGATGTATTCCACCTTCTGGCCGGCGATCTCGGTCGGGAAGAAGTCGAACGCGCCCTTGTAGCCGACGCCCATCGCCGCGCCTGGGCCGCTGATGGAAAGGATGGCGCCGATCTTGATCTGCGCCTGCGCCGCAGCGGTCGCGCCGAGCATTCCCATGGCCATGACGGCCGCAAACAGACGCGCTTTCATCCAGGACTCCCTGCTGACGGATAGACCCGCGGGCGCGGTCGCGCACGGGCGTGTGATCTCACGCGACGATAGTTTAGGTGTCAAGTTCCTGACCCCGGCTGCGGCGGATGCCAGGGCGGCAGCACCGCGGTCGCCTCGATTTCCACCAGCGCCGCTTGCTCCACCAGTTGCGACACGCCGATGACCGACATGGCGGGGAAGTGCCGGCCGATGACCCGCCGGTATGCTTCGCCGATCGCGATCTGCTGCGAGCGATAGGCAGGCAGATCGGTGACGAACCAGGTCAGGCGCACGAGTTGCTGCGGCTCGGCGCCGGCCTCGGCAAGCAGGGTGACGATATTGGAAAGCGCCTGGCCGACCTGGGACGGCAGATCGGGGGCGAAACGGCCTCGTGCGTCCCAGCCGATCTGCCCGGCCAGGAAGATCGTTTCGCCGGTCGCGGCGATGCCATTGGCGTAGCCGCGCGGACGCGGCCAGGCGGCAGGCTGCAACAGGCGCTGGCCGGTGTCGCTGCGCTGGTTCATTCAATCACCCTTGAATTGCGGCCGCCCTCGGGCGGCAAAGGCCTCGAAGGCTCGGCGGAAATCCTCGGTCGCCATGCAGATGGCCTGCGCCTGCGCTTCCGCCTCGATGGCGCTTTCGATGTCCATGCTCCACTCGCGATGCAGCATGGTCTTGGTGATGCCGTGGGCGAAGGTGGGACCGTCGGCGAGTTGCGTTGCCATCGCCTGCGCTGCCGCGAGCACCTGCCCGGGCGGATGCAGCGCGTTGAAGAAGCCCCAGTGTTCGGCTTCCTCGCCGGTCATCGCGCGACCGGTATAGAGCAATTCGGCGGCGCGGCCCTGGCCGATGATGCGCGGCAGGATGGCGCAGGCGCCCATGTCGCAGCCGGCCAGACCAACACGCGAGAACAGAAATGCGGTGCGGGAGTCGGGCGTGCCGTAACGGATATCGGCGGCCATCGCCAGGATCGCGCCGGCGCCGGCGCAGACGCCCTCCACCGCGGCGATGATCGGCTGCGGGCAGAGGCGCATCGTCTTCACCACATCGCCGGTCATGCGGGTGAACGCCAACAGTTCCGGCATTTTCATTTGCGTGAGCGGCCCGATGATCTCGAACACGTCGCCGCCGGAGCAAAAGTTGCCGCCGGCCCCGGTGATGACGATGGCTTTGATGGCGGGTTCGCAGGCCAGCGCGCGGAAGGTGTCGCGCAGCTCCGCATAGGAATCGAACGTCAGCGGGTTCTTCTTCTCCGGCCGGTCAAGCGTGATGGTTGCGACCTTGCCGGTCACGTCCCGGCGGAAATGTTTTGGCTGTTGCAACGTCATGGTCACAGCTCTCCGCAGGCAATGGCGATGGCCTGGCCGGTGATGGCGCCGGCATCGCGCCCGCACAGGAACGCGACTGCCGCTGCCACCTCGTCCGGATCGATCAGGCGGCCCGCCGGATTGGTTGCTGCCAGTTGCGCGCGCGCTTGCTCCGGCGAGCATCTGGTGGCGGCGGCGATGGTGGCGGCGGAGCGCCTCACCATGTCGGTATCGGCGAAGCCGGGGCAGACGGCGTTGACGGTGATGCCGTCCTTCACGGTTTCCAGAGCGAGGGCACGGGTGAAGCCGACCAGCGCGTGCTTCGCGGCGACATAGGCGGTGACATAGGGATAACCCTTCAGGCCGGCGGTGCTGGCGACATTCACGATGCGGCCGAACTGTTGCGCGCGCATGTGGGGCATGACGACCTGGCTGGTGATGACGGCCGCAAGCAAGTTCACCGCCAGCATCGATTGGAAATCGTCGAGCGTATGGCGGGCGAACGGATTGGAGAGCGCGGCGCCCGCGTTGTTCACCAGGATGTCGCACGGGCCCAGGCGGGCAATGGCGTCGCGCAAGGCGGTCGGGTCGGTGACGTCGGCGGTGGCGTGGCGGGCTTGCAGTTCGGCAGCGGCGACTGCCAGCGCGGCGGTGTCGCGGCCGATCAAGCCGATGGCGGCGCCATTGGCGGCGAGGCGTCGGGCGATGGCGAGGCCGATGCCTTTGGCGCCGCCGGTAATGATGGCGCAAAGGGGGAGGCCGGTCGCCTGCATCATATCACCGCCGCATAGTCGGTGTCAGCGCGGCCCGTCAGGCGTTCTATCTGCGCCTTCCCGGCCAGGTATTGCTTCGGCCACCATTGCTCTTTGTAGCCAAGCGCCGCGGCGGAGCGCAGGGCGAAATGCGGATCGGACAGATGCGGCCGCGCCAGCGCGCACAGGTCGGCACGGCCCGAGGCGATGATCGCATTTACATGGTCAGGTTCGGTGATGTTGCCGACCGCCATCGTCGCGACGGCGAGCTCGTTACGGATACGGTCGGCAAACGGCGTCTGGAACATCCTGCCATACACCGGCTGAGCCTGAATGGAGGTCTGGCCGGCGGACACGTCGATCAAATCGACGCCCTCGGCCTGGAAGGCGCGCGCGATCTCCACCGCGTCGGCGGCGACGATGCCGCCTTCCACCCAGTCGGTAGCGGAAATGCGCACCGAGATCGGCTTATGCGTCGGCCACGCGGCACGCATGGCGCGGAACACTTCCAACGGGAAGCGCAGGCGGTTGCGCAGCGGCCCGCCGTACTGGTCGGTTCGCTGATTGGTCAGCGGCGAAATGAACGAGGAGAGCAAATAGCCGTGCGCCGCGTGCAGCTCCAACATGTCGAAGCCGGCGCGCACGCCGTAGTGGGTTCCGGTCACGAACGCGTCGCGCACCGCGTCCATGTCGTCGCGGGTCATCGCGCGCGGCACCTGGTTGTATGGGCTCCACGGGATCGGCGAGGGCGCGATCAGTTCCCAGTTCCCGGCCGACAGCGGCGCATCGATGTTCTCCCAGCCGAGCTGGGTCGAGCCCTTCGGCCCGGAATGGCCAAGCTGCAGGCAGAGCTTCGCGTCCGATTGCAGATGCACAAATTCGACGATGCGCGCCCAGGCATCCATCTGCGCTTCCGACCATAGCCCGGCACAGCCTGGCGTGATGCGGCCCTGCGGCGTGACGCACACCATTTCGGTGAACACCAATCCGGCGCCCCCCAGTGCCCGCGCGCCGAGATGCACCAGATGGAAATCGTTCGGCATGCCGTTCTGCGCGCTGTAGGTCGCCATCGGCGACACCACGATGCGGTTGGCCAGCCGCATCTGGCGCAGCCGGAACGGCAGAAACATCGGCGGGATCGGCCGGTTGGTCGGGTGGCCGGCTTGCTCCGCCAGCCAACGTTCCAGCCCCTCCAGCCAGGGACGGTCGCGCAGGCGCAGGTTCTCGTGGCTGATGCGCTGGCTGCGGGTCAGCAGCGAATAGGCGAATTGTTCCGGTTCCAGCCGGGCGTAGCGCGCGACGTTCTCGAACCACTCGGTGGAGTTGCGTGCCGCCGACTGGATGCGCAGCACGTCGATCTTGCGTTCCGCCTCATAGGCCGCCAGCGCGGCCGGCACATCGCTGCCATGGCGATCGAAGGCGCGGGCCAGTGCGATCGCATCCTCCAGCGCCAGCTTGGTGCCGGAGCCGATGGAGAAATGCGCCGAGTGCGCCGCATCGCCGACCAGGACGATATTGTCCTTCACCCAGGTCTCGTTGGCGACACGCGGAAAATTCAGCCATTGCGAGCCGCGCAGGTGGCTCATGTTGGCCATCAATCGATGACCATCCAGCCATGGCGCGAACAAGCGCTCGCAGAACGCCGTGGTGGCGGCGGTGTCGGCGCGGTCGAGGCCGGCGGCACGCCAGTTCGCATCCGTGGTCTCGACGATGAAGGTGGAGGTGTCCTGGTTGAAGCGATAGGCGTGGGCCTGGAACCAGCCCCAGTCGGTTTCCACGAAGATGAAGGTGAAGGCATCGAACACGCGATGCGTGCCGAGCCAGACGAAGCGATTCTGCGCCACGTGCACGGTGGGCCGGAAATGCGCTGCGTAGCGGTTGCGGATCCGGCTGTTGATGCCATCGGCGCCAACGATCAGCTCGGCATCGGCGAATTCCGCCAGATCTTCCACGTCGCGTTCGAACACCAGTTCCACGCCAAGCGATTCGGCCCGATGTTGCAGAATGTTCAGCAGATGCTTGCGCTCGATGCCGCAGAAGCCATGGCCGCCCGAGGTGATGGCGCGGCCCTTGAAATGGATGTCGATGTCGTCCCAATGCGCGAAGCTGTCGAGGATTTCCTGCTTGCTCGGCGGGTCGGCGCCTGCCAGGTTGCGCAGCGTCTCATCGGAGAACACCACGCCCCAGCCGAAGGTGTCGTAGGGGCGGTTGCGTTCGATCACGGTGATGCGGTGCGACGGATCGCGCCGTTTCATCTGAATGGCAAAATAGAGGCCGGCCGGACCGCCGCCGACGCAGACGATGCGCATCAACACCCTTTCAGCGTTACGCGGCCCCTCGTCACGCGGCCCCTCGTCACGCGGCCCCTCAGCACGCGGCTCCTCGTCACGCGGCCCCTCGTCACGTGGCCCCTCGGCACGCGGACATACCGCCCGGGACGCTCTGGCCATTATCTTATATCTCAACTAATTTGCCGGTGACAACCCCGGAGGCCATCGCCCAATGCGTCAGCGTCGCAACCCGATGCACGGTCCCAATCGGCTGAAACTGGGGGTGTTTTCCGCCAATGCCGATGGCGGGCTGACGCTGACGCGGGTGCCGGAGCGGTGGCGCGCGGCATGGCCCGACGTGGTGGCGGTGGCGCAGATGGCCGATCGCGCGGGGCTGGAGTTCTTCCTGCCGATCGCGCGCTGGCGCGGCTTCGGCGGCGAAACAAATTCGCGCGAATCGTCGTTCGAGACCCTCACCGAGGCGGCGGCATTGGCAGGACTGACAGACAGGATTGCGCTGTTCGCCACGGTGCACGTGCCGATGGTGCATCCGGTGTTCGCGGCCAAGGCGCTGGCGACGATCGATCATGCCAGCGGCGGGCGCGCCGGGCTGAACATCGTCTGCGGCTGGAATCCCGAGGAGTTCGCCTGTTTCGGCCTGCCGATGATCGAGGACCGCTATGGCCAGGGGCTGGAGTGGTTCGAGATCATGTCGCGGATCTACACCGAGCCGGCGCCATTCGATTTCACGGGCCGCTACTACGATCTGCGCGGCGTGTCGGGCAAGCCGCTGCCGGTGCAACGGCCGCGCCCGGTGACGCTGAACGCCGCGTTCTCTCCGCCGGGCCGCGACTTCGCCGCCCGCGCCGCCGACTGTTTGTTCACCACGTTCGTGGAGATCGGCAGCAGTGGCGAGCAAATCGAGGATATGCGGAGCCGCGCCGCCGCGGTGCGGCGCGAGATCGGCGTTTACACCACCTGTCACGTAGTCTGCCGCCCGGTGCAGGCGGAGGCGGAACGCTACTACGAGTACTATGCGGTGGAGATGGAGGACACCGCCGGCGCGGACCATTACATGGGGAACAAGGCGAAGTTCTCCGGCTCGCATGATCCGGAGGCATATCGGCTGCACCGCAAGCGCTTCGTGGGTGGCGCCGGGACCTATCCGCTGGTCGGCACACCGCGGCGGATCGCCGACGAGCTGGTGGCGATCAGCGAGGTCGGGTTCGCCGGGGTGGCGCTGTCGTTTGTGAATTATAAGGACGAGCTGCCGTATTTCATCGAGACCGTGCTGCCGCTGCTGCGGCGGGCGGGACTGCGGGCAGCGTAGGGCATTTCCACGTGGCGGAGGCTGTGGGTCCGGGCCTCTTGTCATTGCCAGGACCGCGAGCGAACTCCGAAATTGCCGCTCCAACGCTTCCTGCGACGGCGGCGCCGCCGAAACATGGCACCACGGATGCACACTGATGCACACGGATGAGACCGGGTTGGAGTGGCCGCGAGGCGTCCTCGCGCCGTCGTAAGCCGGCTGATGCTGTCGCACTCAAGGTCACGCCGATCTGCATCTGCCGCAGATGCACGCGGATGCCTCATGCCGACGCGATCCGGCGCGGCTCCCTCATGGTCTCGGCGAGCGGCAGGCCTGGTTATCGTCTCCGCGAATTGGTTGCAGCGAAAGGCCACGCCGGATGCATCGGACAGGGACTGGCCCATTGGGACTGGCCCATTGGGACTGGCCCATTTGCCTTTGCCGCTGCCGCCGTCGCACACTCCGCGCATCACCCCCACCGCGCGGAGCCGCCCGATGCGTCCCCATGCCGAAGCGAAGATCGCCCGCCTCTCGGAAGCGCCGACCGTCTCGTTCGGTCCGCTCGCGCATTATCAGCGCCTGACCGGCGAGGACGGCCTGCCGGTGTTCACCGGCGTGCAGACCTGCCAACCCGGTTATGCCACGCCGCTGCACTGGCATCCTTACGTCGAATGTTTGTTCATACTGGAGGGTACGATGGAAGCCTGGCTGGAAGGCCAGCCCGACGGCCCTGCGGTGCTGTCCGTGGGCGATATGATCGCGCTACCAGCCTGCACGCCACACGCATTCCGCAACGCCGGCGACGGCGTGCTGCGATTGCTCGGCATTCACAGTTCGCCGACCCGCATCGTGCATCGCGTGGAGGCTTGATCCGGCTGCCGTGTCGCATGGAGCACAATTCATACCGCCGACACGAAAACCGGCAATCAGCCGGAACATGGGCAATATTCTGACACGATTTTTTGCACTCATCCGCCCTGCGCCGGGTTAGCGTTCGCTCGACGCCACGGGATGAGGACAGTAACGATGTGCTCGGAACAGACGATGGCTTTGACCCTGCGCGGGTTGCTGCGGGATCCGATGATCCGCCTGGTGATGGCAAGCGACGGCGTGACGGAGCATGACATGATCGCGTTGGTGCGCCGCGTCACAACCGCCGCCGCATCGCGCCCGAAGGCGATGACGCCGCCGCCGGTGCCAGTCGTCCCAGAGCACTACGTAGCGTGGTGAGAGCGCGCGTATAGTGGTGCGCCGCACGTCGCGGGTTGAAGCGGTAGCCGCACGTCGTGGGCCGATGCGGTAGCCGCACGTCGCAAGCTTGACCGGTACGGGCCTGGCGACCGGTAACCGGCTTCCGCACCGCGCCCCGTCGTTCCTGAGGGCGACGCGCCAATCAATCCTCCAGGTGGTAGCGGATCGGCACCGTCGCGGTGACCGGGCGTTGCGGCATGGACGGATCGAACGGCGGCAGCATGGCATGGCGCAGCAGGGTCTCGGCGGCGGCATCCAGGCGCGGCGAGCCGGAACTGCGCACAACCGCCACATCCGTCACCTGACCGGACGGTTGGACGGTGAAGCGCACCGTCACGTCGCCCTCCTCGCCGCGGCGGCGGGCTTCCTCCGGATAAACCCGGTGCTCGGCGAGCCATGCGGATACTGCGCGCTCCCATGATGCACTGATCCGCGGGACCGGTGCCGCCTGCGGCGCGGTTGCCGTGGGCGCCGACGGGAGGGCAGCCGTGGCGGCGGTTGGCGGCGCTGGTTGTGGCGGCGCCACCGGCACCCGAGACGGAGCAAGGCGGGGCCGGGCCGGTCTGGGCGGTGGGGGCGCGACCGGAGGCGGCAGCGGCAGCGGCTCCACGGGTGCCTCCGGCGGGGGAGGGGCGACTTGCTCCGGCGGCGCGGGCGGCGGCGGGGCGACTTGCTCCGCCGGCATGGGTTGCGGCAGCGGAGGCGGCTGTGGCGGGGGCGCCGGCGGGGGCGTCGGCGCGGGTGGAGGGGACATCGGCGGGGGCGCCGGCGGGGGCGGCGGTGTCGGAGGCTGAGGCGTCGGCTCGGGCGGCGGCACCGGCTTGGGTGACGGTGGGGTGGGCGCCGGCTGTGGCGGCGCCGGCGAGGAATTCGGCTCGAATACCAGTGCCACCGACGGCGCCTCGGGCGGTGGCGCGGGCACCACGACCGGCACGATCAGCAACACGGCCACCAGCATCGCCGCGTGGAGCAACCCCGAGGCGGCCAGTGGCCGCTTAGGCGCCGCGGGCGAGCGCGCCGGTGGGAGCACGCGACCACCCGCCCCACCCAGCGGCACAGCCGTATCGCCCCCGCCCACGGGCCGTCGCCGCGCCCGGATCGGCAAAGCCGGATCCGACCAGTCCACCGGCCGTCGCGTGGGTCGAACGCCCAGTGGCGGGATCCCGCTCCAAGCCTCTTGCCTCTTTGCCTGAAGTGTTATGTTATAACATATCTCCACTGCGGCATTATCAGCCGACCACGACCGGGAGGAAAGAGGTCCCGCCATGCGTTCTTGCGTCGCCTTGCGCCAGGCTGCCTTGTTCAGCACGTGGCTTCTCTTGTGCCTCCCCGCCTGGGCCGACGATCAGCCCGGCCCGATCTACCTCTCGCTGGGCGACATCGACGTGATCGCCCACCGGCTCGACGCCGCGCGCCAGCAGATCCAGCCGAGCCTGGGCGCCAGCGTCTACGACTTCTCGCCTGCGGCGTTGCAGGCCATTCCGCAAGGTGACAACGCCCCGCTGAACCAGGTGCTGTTGCAGGCCCCCGGCGTGGCGCAGGACAGCTTCGGCCAGATTCACCTCCGCGGCGAGCATGCCAACCTGCAATACCGCCTGAACGGGGTCGAGTTGCCGGAGGGGCTGTCGGTGTTCGGTCAGGCGCTGGAATCACGCTTTGCCGACAGCATGTCGCTGATTACCGGAGCATTGCCGGCGCAATACGGTTTCGAGACCGCGGGCGTGGTCGACATCCAGACCAGGACCGGCCTCAGCAGCCCGGGCCTGACGTTGTCGATGTATGGCGGCAGTTGGAACTGGGCGCAGCCGAGCTTCCAGTATGGCGGCAGCAGTGGCGCGGTGAACTGGTTCTTCACCGGTGACTACCTACACGACGACCGCGGGATCGAGAATCCCGCCTCGTCGTTCAATGCGATCCACGACGCCACGAACCAGTTCCACGGGCTGGGCTATGTCGGTGCGATCCTGGATCCGGACACCAGGATCAGCCTGATCGTGGGCGGGTTCAACGGCTGCTTCCAGATTCCCGACAATCCCGGCCAGCGCCCGCCGGATTACATGGTCAACGGCGTCAGCAACTTCAACAGCGCGCAACTGAACGAGACCCAGCGCGAGGCGACCGACTTCGCCATCCTCACGCTGCAGAAGCATGCGGGCGACGTCGATCTGGAGATATCGGCCTTCACCCGCTACAGCTCTCTGCGCTATGCGCCCGACTGGCCGGGCGACCTGTTGTTCAATGGCATCGCACAGCAGGCGACGCGATCCGACGCGGCCTATGGCGGGCAGGCCGACGGAAGCTGGAAGATCGACGACCAGCACACGCTGCGCTTCGGCTTCCTGGTGCAGGATGAGACCACCACCGCCAACACCATATCGCAGGTGCTGCCGTTGGATGCCGCGGGCAACCAGACCTCCGATGTGCCGCTGTCGATTCCGTTCGGTTCCAGCAACAACGGTGCGCTGGGCGGCGTCTATGTGCAGGACGAATGGCGCATCCTGCCGACGGTGACGATCAACGGCGGGCTGCGGTTCGATTGGGTGGACCAGTTCACCGACGAGAGCCAGGTCAGCCCGCGGCTGAACGTGGTGTGGCAGGCGACGCCCTCGACCGATGTGCATGTCGGGTACTCACGCTATTTCGTGCCGCCGCCATTCGAGCTGGTGGGATCGAACACCCTGACCAGCGTGGCCAATACCACGGCGGCACCGGCGGTAACGCAGGACGACCCGGTCAAGGCGGAGCGGTCGAACTATTTCGATGCCGGGGTCAGCCAGGTGGTGATCCCCGGGCTGACGGTCGCGGTGGATGCCTTTTACAAGGTCTCGCATGACCTGATCGACGAGGGGCAGTTCGGCGCGCCGATCATCTTGACCGTGTTCAACTACAAGGATGGCCTGCAGGAGGGCGCGGCGCTGACCGCCAGCTACGATCGCGGGCCGTGGTCGCTCTATGGCAACATCTACCGCGAGCGGGCGGTGGGCAAGGACATCGTGTCGGCACAGTTCAATTTCTCGCCGAACGAGCTGGCCTACATCGCCAACAACTCTATCCACCTCGATCACGAGCAAGCATGGTCCGGCTCGGCGGGCATTGCCTACACGCTGAACCGGACGTCCGATCATCCGACGCGGTTCTCGATCGACGCGCTGCTGCAAACCGGGCTGCGCGCCAGCACCGCGACGATTCCGAACGGCACGGCGATTCCAACCTATGGCGTGGTGAATCTGTCAGTGGTGCAGAAGCTGCACGCCGGCACCGAATTGCGGCTGGACGTGTTGAATGTCGTGGACAAGATCTACCAGATCCGCGACGGCACCGGCGTGGGCGTCGGCGCACCGCAGTATGGGCTGCGGCGGACGATACTCGCCGGGGTGTCGCAGAAGTTCTGATCGCTCAAATCGCCACGTCAGCAGGCCAGCCGCGGCCGCGACGTGCACCGCATCGTTGGCGCGCGTTCCTGCTCCCGCGCCACCAGCGGCTCCGCGCCGCCAACGGCAGGATCGCGGCTGGCCGGTGCGCCTGATCCCGCTGTAACTCAAGGCCGTTGCAAAACGGTTGCGAACGGGCGTAGGGTCCGCTGGTGACGGCGCAGGCCCTGGTCACCTCCGCAGACGAACATGCTGACCCCGGACTCTCCGAGGTGCACGCACGCCGATGTTCCAATGCCGCGTGGGGTGGAATGCGAAACTGACTGGATGCTCGGGCGGGCGATGTCGTGGCGGCAGGGATCAGGATGATTGCAAGTGCGCAGAGCGGCACGGATCAGGCCGATCGCAAGCGCGCAGACCAAAGCCCCGGGAGACGTGGCAGTGATTGCTCAGATCTTCATAAGCTTTGCCTCAAAGGATCGCGATATTGCCGAGGCTGTCTGCAAGGCAGTGGAAAACCGGGGCTTTCAGTGCTGGATTTCCACTCGGGACATCAGGCCTGGCGCGAACTACCAAGAGGAAATTGTCCGCGCCATCCGCATCGCCAAGGTGATGATCTTCGTCTTCTCCGAGAATTCGAACAATTCTCAGGAGATGAAGAAAGAGGTGGCTCTCGCCAGCCGCCGCAATGTCGTGGTGATTCCACTCCGCGTGGAGGACGTGATTCCGAACGAGGCATTCGATTATGAATTTGCCACTCGCCAATGGATTGACGCATTTGTCGACTGGGAAGACGCGATCCAGCGTCTCACACGACACCTCGGCATGATAGTCGCCGGCCCGGACGCAACCGCGGGCTCGGCAGATTCCTCCTCGCCGGGAGACAGGAGCCGCGGGCAGTCTGATGCCAATGCCGGCAGCGAGACTGCCGAAGCTCCGGGCTCCCGCCACGTAGCGGCGGGGGCGTTGCCTGCCGCCCTATCGGCCGACACGACCGCTCCAACTCCGCAATCATCGACCGGAGATGGCCGCGACAGCCGCGCCACGACAGTTCCCCGCCATGCCGCCAGACGGAAGCTCGAGATCGCGGCACTGGTCGCCGGCGTTGCGGCAGTGGTGGCGGTGGCAGCCTCCCAGGCCCCCGCACTGCGCGGCACCGCAGACGGCGGTGCGGCGTCGCCGGCCCCGCTCACCCATCAGGCCCGCTCGCGCGACACGGCCACATCCACCTTGACCGAGACAGAGGCGGCGAATTCCCGGCCGCCGGCGACCGCATGGGCCTCGAGTTCGACCCCGCCGGCTGCAACGCCCACGGGCAACGCAACGCCCACGGGCAACGCAACGACCACAGGCACCGCAACGACCACGGGCAACGCAAAGCCCACGGGCAACGCCACGCCCACGGGCGACGCAACCTCCAGGACAACACACTTCACCCCGGCAGGTCATCCGCCTGCACCGCCGATGGCGTCGGCCGCCGACTCGCCGCACGCATCGGCCTCCCCCGATAGCCCCGCCGCATCCTCATCAAGCTGGAATGACGGCGACAAATCCGCGTCCGCTGCGACCGCTTTTGCGTCTCAGCCGTGGATGAACACACCGACGCCCAATGGTCAGCAGCCGGATTTGCAACAACTGATGCAGCGGTTGCAGGCGATGCAACGAACGGCCGACGCCGTCAGTTCCGGCGCCTCACAGACGTCCAGCGACGCCGGCAGGCAGACAGTTCCCGCGGAGTGGGGGCAGCAACTGCAGAATGTTATGGGGCGGATGAACTCACTGCAGCAGCTTGACCGGCAACTGCAATCCGTTGGCATACGGCTGTGTAATGAAAATTCCGGCGCCGCCTCGGGAAATTGGAGTTCATCCTCGGGTGGTTGGGCTTGCACCTACGGGCCACAGGACATTAACCAGGCCGTGCGGCGCCTGGAGCAGGAAATTGCCGACACGCCTCAGGACGACCAAATGGAGCGGGACCGGCTCCAGGCAATGCTCGCCCAACTTATCGATCTGCTTGCTGCAGCGCCGCCACAGAGCCCCGGATCTGCCGGTTCGGGGACGTCTCTGGACCTGTCCCGAATATTTGGAGACACGCAGCAGAAGTGACTGCCCGGACAAGGCACCATGACCGAGGGCGTCAGTGCGGCGATACCGGCGGCGCCGCGGACCTTCGGGTCATGCCGCCTTGAGTACTGCCGCCTGTGCGCTTGCATCCTCGAGGATCATGGCCGACGCCTTCTCCGCGATCATGATCGTCGGCGCATTGGTGTTGCCGGCGATGATCGCCGGCATGATCGAGGCGTCCACCACCCGCAGGCCCGCCAGCCCGTGCACGCGCAGCCGCGGATCGACCACCGCATTCGGCCCATGGCCCATGCTGCACGAGCCTACCGGATGCAGGTTCGACACGCCGCGCTGCTTCACGTCCGCGGCCAATTGCTCGTCCGTGATCACCGACGCGCCCGGCAGCGTCTCCGCCACCACCAGGTTCTGCAATGCGTGCTGGCGCGCGATCTGCCGCGCGATGCGCATGCCCGCGATCACCGCCTGCATGTCGTAGTCGGAGCGCAGGAAGTTGAAGCGGATCTCCGGCGGCGCGAAGGGATCGGGCGAGCGCAGTCGCACCGTGCCGCGTCCCTCGGGCCGCAGGTGCACCGGACTGATCGCGAAGCCGGGGAACGGATGCGAGATGATGCCGTTGCGGTTGCGGTCGATCGTGCTCCAGGCCGAGATGTTCAACTGGATGTCCGGCCGCTCCAGCCGCTTGTCGCTGCGCACCATGGCGCCGACATAAAGCCCGTTGCCCGACATCGGCCCGCGGCGGCCGAATGCGTATTGCGCCCCGGCGACGATCTTGCGCGGCATCGAATGGTGCAGCTCGTTCAGCGAGATCGAGCGCGAGATGCGCCAGGCGCAGAACGTATTGAAGTGGTCGTGCAGGTTGCCGCCGACGCCGGACAGTTCGTGCGACACGGGGATTTCCATCTCGCGCAGGTGCTGCGCCGGGCCGATGCCGGACAGCAGCAGAAGCTGCGGCGAGCCGTAGGCGCCGCCGGAGACGATCACCTCGGCATTGGCGCGCGCGATTTCCAGGCCACGCGGCGAACGGTATTCCACGCCGACGGCGCGGCCGTTTTCCAGCACCACGCGAACGGCGTGCGCATGGGTGCGGATGGTCAAATTCGGCCGCTGGCGTGCCGGCCGCAGATAGGCGGCGGCGGTGCTCCAGCGGCGGCGGTCCTTGGTGGTGGTCTGGTAATAGCCGCAGCCGTCCTGCTGCGCGCCGTTGAAATCGGGGTTGGGCGGAATGCCGGCCTGGATGCAGGCCTCCAGCAGGATCTTCGCGATCTCCCATTCATAAGGCTGGTTGGAAACCCGCAGCGGGCCGCCGGCGCCGTGGTATTCGTCCGCGCCGCGCTCATTGTCCTCCGCCTTGCGGAAATAGGGCAGCACGGAGTCCCAGTCCCAGCCCTCGCAGCCGAGCTGGCGCCAATGGTCATAGTCGGCGTGGTTGCCGCGCATGTAGATCATGCCGTTGATCGAGCTGGTGCCGCCCAGCACCTTGCCGCGCGGCTGATACATCACGCGGTCGTTGAGGTTTTGCTCCGGCTCGGAATCGAACATCCAGTTGACCTTCGGATTGCAGAAGGTCCTGGCGTAGCCGAGCGGGATGTGAATCCACGGGTTGCTGTCCTTGCCGCCGGCTTCCAGCAGGAGCACGCGATGGCGGCCGGATTCGCTCAGCCGGTTGGCGAGCACGCAGCCGGCCGAGCCGGCGCCGGTGACGATAAAGTCGTAGCTATCCTGCGCGTGGGACATCCGTTGCCTTACCCCCTCCTGCTGCGATCGTGGCCGCGTGCCTGTTGTCATTGCGCCGCCCGGAGGGCCGAAGCAATCCCGGTTGGCGGGGATGCGCGAACCGTGCGGGCATCCCGTGACCGACATTGCTGCGTCGCTATATTGCTCGCAATGACCGGGGCGGAGTCCCCGTGCCGGCGCCGGATGACGTTACGCCGCCGCGGCATGACGTTGCGTTCCGCGGATTGATCTGGCGCCGCCGCAGGGACGTGTCGCTAGCTCGTCAACCGCCGCCGCAGGGACGTTGCGCCGGCGTGGAAAGACGTGACCCTGCCGCAGGGGCGTTACGCCGCCGAGCGCGCCGGCGCCGCCGCCGCATCCTCCAGGATCATCGCGGCGCATTTCTCGCCGATCATGATGGTGGGCGCGTTGGTGTTGCCGCCGACGGCGACGGGCATGATCGAGGCATCCGCGACGCGCAGGCCCTCGATCCCGTGCACGCGCAGACGCGGATCGACCACCGTGTTGGTGCCGTGTCCCATGGCGCAGGAGCTGGTGGGATGCTGATTGGATACGCCGCTCTGGCGCACGTACTCGTGCAGATCGGCGTCCGACTGCACGTCCTGCCCCGGCGCCAGTTCCACCGCCACATAGGGCTGCAAGGCGGGCTGCGCTGCGATCTTGCGCGCCAGGCGGATGCCGAACAATACCGCCTGCATGTCGTAGTCGGTGCGCAGGTAATCGAACAGGATGGCGGGCGAGGCCAAGGGGTCGGGACTCGCGAGACGCACGGTGCCGCGGCCATCGGGGCGCAGATGCACGGGGCTCATTGTGAAGCCTGGGAACGGGTGCGGCACCACGCGGTCCTTGTCGCGCCGCACGGTGCTCCACTCGAAGATGTTGATCTGGATGTCGGGACGCTCGAAGCGCGGATCGCTGCGGGTGAACAATCCGGCATGGATGCCATTGCTTGCCATCGGGCCGGAGCGGAACAGGAAGTAGCGCACGCCTGCGGTCAGCTTGCGCCAGGCGCTGTTTTCCAGGTCGTTCAGCGTGATCGCCTTGGGGCAGCGCCAACTGACATAGGAATTGAAATGGTCGTGCAGGTTGGCGCCGACCGCGGGCATGTCGCGGATCACGGCAATGCCCATGTCCTGCAGATGCTGCGCCGGTCCGAGGCCCGACAGCAACAGCAGTTGCGGCGAGCCGTAGGTGCCGCCCGAGACGATGACCTCGCCGCCGGCATGCGCGGTGCGGCGGCCGTCGCCGGTGTGGTATTCCACCCCGACCGCGCGGCGGTTTTCGATCACGACCCGGGTGGCGTGGGCGCCGGTGCGGATGGTCAGGTTGGGGCGCCCGCGCGCGGGTTCCAGATACGCCTTCGCCGTGCTCCAGCGGCGGCGGTTATTGCTCGTCGTCTGGTAATAGCCGCAGCCTTCCTGGTGCGCGCCGTTGAAGTCGGGATTGCGCGGGATGCCGGCTTGCTCCGCGGCCGCCAGCGCCGCGTCGGCCAGTTCGAACCGGCCGGGCTGATCGGAGACATGCAGCGGGCCGCCGACGCCATGATAGTCGTCCGCGCCGCGCACCTGGTTCTCCGCCCGCTTGAAGAATGGCAGCACGGAGTCCCAGTCCCAGCCCTCGCAGCCACGCTGGCGCCATTCGTCATAGTCGCCGTGGCTGCCGCGAATGTAGACCATGCCGTTGATCGAGCTGCTGCCGCCCAGGGTCTTGCCGCGCGGCAGATAGAGCCGGCGATTGCCGAGCTGCGGCTGCGGCTCGGTTTGCAGTTTCCAGTTCACGCGCGGATCGACGTAGGTCTTGGCGAAGCCGAGCGGGATGTGGATCCAGATGTTGTTGTCCGGCGGCCCGGCTTCCAGGAGCAATACGCGATGGCGGCCGGACTCGCTCAGCCGGTTGGCGAGCACGCAGCCGGCCGAACCCGCCCCGGTGACGATGTAGTCAAAGGTTTCCCCCACCGCGGACATGCTTCCCCCCAATGCTGACTGGCGGCGTATTCGCTACGCGGCGGGCTTTGGCGGTGCAATCCCGCGACGCCGATCCGACGCGTCATGGCCCGGTCATGACGGGATGCGCGAACGGCCCTCAGCGCACCGCCAGCACCAGCTTGCCGGTCAAATGGCGGCTTTCGCTGATGCGGTGGGCGGCGGCGGCGTCGGCCAGCGGGAACACGGTGATCGGCGGCGGCTGCACCACGCCGGCGGCGACCAGCGCCACCATGCGTTGCAGATGCGCCCGGTCGCGCGCCACGGCGGGCCGCAGCGTCTGCACGTCGCTCCGCGGTGGCTGGAAGCCGGGCGGCGCCGGCGCCACCCACACCAGTCGCCCGCCTGGCTTCAGCACCGCATAGCAGCCGGACCGCACGTCGCCGCCGACGGTATCGAACACCACGTCGCAGCCGCTGACCGTGCGGCTGATGTCCTCGGCGCGGTAGTCGATCGCGCGATCGGCGCCCAGCCGGCGCACATAGTCCAGGTTGCCGGCGCTGGCTGTCGTGATCACCCTCGCACCGAGATGTTTCGCGAGCTGGATGGCGAACCCCGCCACGCCGCCGGCACCGCCGGTGATCAGCACCGTCTCGCCGGCGCGCAGTTTCGCGGTGTCTTCCAGCGCCCACTCCGCGGTGATGCTGATCAGCGCGAGTGCGGCGGCCTCGGCATGGCTCAACCGGTCGGGCTTGCGGTCGATGATGGCCGCCTTGATCGCCAGCTTCTCGGCGTAGGCGCCTTCCTTGCCGGCATCCAGCACGCCGAACACCGGATCGCCGGGGGAAAAATCGGTCACTCCGGCGCCACGGGCGCTGACCACGCCGGAGAAGTCGCGGCCCAGGATATAGGGAAACGTCAGCTTGCTGTCGTAGCTGCCGAGCCGGACCTTGTAGTCGGCGGCGTTCACGCTGGCGGCGTGCACGTCCACCACCACCTCGCCGGGCCCCGCCACCGGGTCGGGCGCCTCGCCCAGCACCAGGTTTTCCGGCCCGCCATGCCTGGTCAACAGAGCAGCCTTCATCGTTTTTCCCTCCCGTCCGATAGTGCCGTTTTGCAGTCGGGGCATCTGGACACGCCGCGCCATGCAGCGGACGACGAGAT
The DNA here is from genome assembly GCA_035508435.1 of Acetobacteraceae bacterium. Classification (GTDB taxonomy): domain Bacteria; phylum Pseudomonadota; class Alphaproteobacteria; order Acetobacterales; family Acetobacteraceae; genus JASHVB01. Next base: position 34,487 of record DATJNA010000288.1, read on the forward strand.
AGTGCCCGTCCTCGCGTCCGTGTATGGGAGCGCCGCGATCCGCGGTCGCAGTTCATCGAGGGGCGGTATGGATCAAAGCCGTTGGTCTGTCATCTCTTCGGTCTGCTACCGGCTTGACGACGCGGGATCTCTTTTGTAGCAATGTCGCTACTTATGGCAGCAGCATCATGAAAACCACAACGATCACGAGCCGCCAATTCAATCAGGACACCAGCGGGGCCAAAAAGGCCGCGGCAAAAGGTCCAGTGTTCATCACCGACCGCGGCCGTCCGGCGCATGTTCTGATGAGCATAGCAGAATACCGCCGCCTGATCGGCGAAAAGATCAACATGACAGACGAATTGGGGCAGCCACCGGGTATTGAGGATGTGGCCCTGGACCTCCCGGCGATGCGCGATACCGCCCGCGCCGCCGACTTCACCTGATGTTTTTGCTCGATACCAACGTGGTTTCGGAGTTGCGCAAGGTCCGAAGCGGGAAGGCGGACCGGAATGTCGCCCAATGGGCGATCGCAGCCGACGCCGGCCGACTGTTCTTGTCAGCGATCGTTGTCCAGGAGTTGGAAACGGGCGCGTTGCTGCTGGAACGACGGGATGCCCGCCAGGGGGCGCTGGTCCGCCGATGGCTGGAGGATCATGTGATGCGCGCATTCGACGGACGCATCCTGCCGGTCGATACGGCCGTGGCCCGCCGCTGCGGCGCTTTGCATGTTCCCGACCCTCAGCCGGCGCGCGATGCACTGATCGCGGCCACCGCGCTTGTGCACGGGATGACGGTGGTGACCCGGAACGTCGCCGACTTTGTGCCGATGGGGGTGGCAATCTTCAATCCGTGGATCGCCGCGGCGCGCTGAGCGCGCGCTCACGAGCCGCGCGCAAGCAATGCGTCCTGTTTCCTCTTGGAGTTCCCGCACCAGTGATTTGGCACAGCAGATCGACGCCGGGCTCTATGGCAGATCGATCTTGGCGAGGAAGAAACCTGGCCGTCTTGGCAAGGCGATCGTTAAAATCGAGGAGGATCAGCACCGCATGCGCTTGGTCTCACCGTACGGCTAAAGGTCGTTTGCAACGACGTCGGCCAGATGGTCCAAGATATTTCCCCAGCCCCGGGTATGACCTTCAACAATCGTCGGCGTCGGCAGACGCTCGTGGGTCAGCACAAGTTCGGTTTCATCGCCACGCGGATTGAGTTCGACCGTCACCAACGTACTGACATCGTTCGTCAGCGCGCCGCTCCAGGTGAACACCAGCTTGCGCGGCCGGTCGATTTGCACCGGAGGAGAGCAACGCCGCCGCGGCTGTCGGGCGAATGCGACGGCGGCGTGCCATTGCCCGACCGACCGGTAGTATTCTCTCAAATTGGCGACCGGCCAGCGTACTGCTCTTGGAAATTGCCGACCGGCCAGCGTACTGCTCTTGGAAATTGCCGACGGGCAAGCGAATCGCGGCAAGACCAGTCGTTTCAGCCGCCGCTGGTCTTCGACATCGCCTGCCAGACATGGAACGGCGTCGCCGGACCGTCGAACGCCGTCACGCCCAGCGGCGCCAGGGCATCCAGCACGGCGTTGTTGATGGCGGGGAACAACGCCACCGCGCCCGCCTCGCCGCAGCCCTTCACGCCGAGCGGGTTGGTGGTGCAGCGCGTGGCATTGAACTCCAGCCGGAAGGACGGCAGGTCGTCGGCGCGCGGCAACGCATAGTCCATGAACGAGCCGGTCACCGGCTGCCCGGTCGCCGCGTCGAACACCGCGCGTTCCAGCAGCGCCTGTCCCGCGCCTTGCGCGATCGCGCCATGTGCCTGGCCGGAGGCAACCATCGGGTTCACCAGCACGCCGTAATCATCGACGGCGGTCAGCCGTTGCAGTGTCACGGCACCGGTCTCGGGGTCGATCTCCAGTTCCGCGACGTGGGTGCCATTGGGAAACGTCATATGCTCGCGGGTCCAGGCGTGGTACGTGTCGAGCGACGTGCCTTGCTCGCGCGCCCGCGCCGCCACCTGGAGCAATGCCACCGAGCGGTTGGTGCCGGTGACGGCAAAATGCCCGTCGGCGAACACGATGTCCGCATCGGCCGCTTCGAGGATGTCGGCCGCGACCGCGCGGCCTTTGTCGATGATCGTGTCCGCGGCGCGCCAGATCGCCGTGCCGCCCATATAGGTGGCGCGCGAGCTGCCATGGCCGCCGCCGATCGGGATCAGATCGGTGTCGCCCTGGCGCAGCCGGATCGCCGCATTGGAAATCCCCAGCCGGTCGGCGAGGATTTGCGGGAACGTGGTTTCATGTCCCTGGCCGATGGTCTGCGTGCCGGTGATCAGCGACACCGTGCCGTCATGTTCGAAGCGGATATCGACGTTCTCGTGCGGTGAACCGCCGGTAGCCTTGATGTGGTAGGCAAAGCCAAGCCCGCGCAACCGGCCGCGTGCCTCGCTGGCGGCGCGGCGCTTGGGGAAGCCGGCGACATCCGCGGCATCCATGGCGCGGTCGAAGGTGGCGGGAAAGTCGCCGCTGTCGACGCGAAAGCCGAACGCGTTGGTCATCGGCATCGACGGGGCAGGCACGAAATTGCGCCGCCGCAGCCCGGCGCGGTCGAAGCCGCATTGGCGCGCGGCGGCGTCGATCAGGCGCTCGATGATGTTCACTGCCTCGGCGAAGCCCGGGCCGCGGGTGACCCCGATCGGCGTGGTGTTGGTCAGCACCGCACGGATGTGCAGCGCGATCGCCGGGATCGCATAGACCGTGCCGGGCAGGTGCACATACTGGTTGGTTTGCACGCCGCCGGAACCGCCGGCCATGTAGGCGCCGATATTCGCCATGCTGGCGGCATGCAGCGCAAGGAAGTTGCCGTCGGCATCCAGCGCCAGCGCCGCCTGCGCCACGTGGTCGCGCGCCTGGTGGTCGGCGAGGAACACTTCGCCACGCGTGGCAATCCATTTCACCGGCCGCCCGACGCGCTTCGCCGCCCACAGCAAGAGCGCGTATTCGGCGTAGACGAAGTTCTTAGCGCCGAACCCGCCGCCGACATCGGGCGCAATGAAGCGCACCTGCGATGGCGGCAGGTTCAGCGCGCGTGCGGTGGCGTCGCGGTTGCCGTGAAGGTTCTGGCTGGACAGTGTCAGCGTGTAGCGATCGCGGGCCGGATCGTATTCTGCCACGCCGCCGCGCGGCTCCATTGGGTTGGTGACGATGCGGTGGTTGTCGAGTTCCAGCGTCACGACATGGGCCGCGCGCGCGAATGCCGCGTCCACCGCGGCGGCGTCGCCGGTGTGCCAATCCAGGCAGACATTGCCAGGCACCGCGTCCGACACGACCGGCGCGCCGGGTGCCACCGCGGCCGTGGCGGTGGTCACCGCCGGCAGCGGGTCGTAGTCCACGGTGACTTGCTCCGCGGCATCCAGTGCCTGCGCTCGGGTCGCTGCGACCACCAGCGCGATCGCCTCGCCGACGAAACGGACTTTGTCCCGGGCGAGCAAGGGCTGGGGGGCGAAGGCGAAGCGCTCGCCGGTCTGCACGTTGGCTTCCGCGGTGGGACGCATCGGCTGCAAGCCGTCGGCGGCGGCATCGTCCGCGGTCAGCACGGCCAGAACGCCAGGCATGGTACGCGCCGCGCCGGCGTCGATGCCGCGCAGCCCCGCATGCGCATGCGGCGAGCGCAAGACCGCCGCATGCACCAGGCCATCGAACCGAAGATCGTCGAGATAGGCGCCGCCGCCGGTGACGAAACGCGCATCCTCGCGGCGCTTCGGCGCGTCGCCGATCATTGCAACGGCACTCGCCAATTCATCCCCCTCGATCGGGCCATTTCGCCAGCTTCTTGCCACAGTCACCGGGTTGCATGGAAATTTCCATCACGCCTGATTATGCGGTTGCAGTGGGCGGAAGCCGCGTCGTAATGCCTTGGCATTCTCGCCGATGCCGGCCGGCAAACACGGGATTTCCATCGCCCATGCATCTGCTTCCATCGCTGCAGCCGCTGTATATCCTGTCCGGGTTCTGCATCGGATTGCTGGTCGGCCAGACCGGGATGGGCGGCGGGGCGTTGATGACTCCCATTCTCGTGTTGTTGTTTGGCGTGCATCCCGCGGCCGCGGTTGGCACCGATCTGCTGTACGCGTGCATTACCAAGACGGTCGGCACGGGTGTGCATGGCGCCAACCACAGCGTGCAATGGCCGATCGTCGCACGGCTGGCAACCGGCAGCATGCCGGCCACCGCCGTGACCCTGCTGGCGATGTCGCGGTTTGACCGGTCCAGCCACATGGCCTCGCACGCAATCTCGCTGGTGTTGGGCGCGATGCTGCTGCTGACCGCGGTGGCGCTGTTGTTCCGCGAGCGCATCCTGGTGGCGGCCGGCGCCCGGCTCGGTGAGCCTTCGTCCCGGCGTGTCGACATGCTGACGATCGCGACAGGAGCGGTGCTGGGCGTTCTGGTGACGATCTCCTCGGTCGGCGCCGGCGCGATCGGCGTGACCGCATTGTTATTGCTCTATCCGAAGCTGCCGATGGCGCGCATCGTCGGGTCCGACATCGCGCATGCGGTGCCGCTGACATTGCTGGCTGGCGTTGGACACTGGTTCCTCGGATCGGTGAACCTGCCGATGCTGGGCTCGCTGCTGTTCGGCTCCATCCCCGGCATCGTGCTGGGCAGCCTGCTCGCCGTCCGCGTGCCGGATGCCGTGCTGCGGCCGATCCTGGCGGTGACGCTCGCGGTGGTGGGGACGACGCTGGTGGCGTGAGGGCGGCCGATCGCGCTGTCCTCGCCGCCTCATCGGCCGGAGGGCCCGGAGCAACTTCCCCGCCGCGGCACGAGACTCTCTGTTGCCATCATGCCGGCGCAGTGTTCACCGGCGGCAGGGGACCCTCGGCGCAGCGCCGGCTGCGTGCCGTCGCGTCCTTGCTGAAGCTTTGGCACCGAAGCGAGCCGAACGAGCCCGATCCCGATCGAGCACGAGCCCGATCCCGATCGAGCATAAGCCCGATCCCGATCGAGCCAACGAGCGGATCCCGCGGCATGGCCTGATCCGGCTGCGCGACTCCGCTGGAGCATCGATCGGTCATGATGGGCGGCGGGTGCGACAACGGCGGCAACCACGGTGCGTTGCTTTTGGCCGAACTGTGCCTATGTCGCGGCTATGGACACGCAGCAAGAGCCGTCGCCCGAGCCGGAAGCGCCGCAGGCACCGGTGGTTCGCCCGAAGCCGAAGGAGATCGGCGGCCCGAAGGGGCCGGAGCCGACGCGCTACGGCGATTGGGAAGTGAACGGGCGCTGCACCGACTTCTGAGCAATGCTGCGCCGGTGGCGCCGCGTGAGCGACGCCGCGCCGGCGGTGCCACGTTGGCGTGGGTCGCCACGAATCAGGCTGGCGGGGCCGCCGCAGGGTGGCTCCGTTGATCTGCTGGGACGCTGGTGCGCCGGTCGGCGCGCGGCGGCTCAGGCAGGGCTGGCGCGGGCGGTGTAGCAGCGGTGCGGCAGCGGCAGAGGACGTTGCTGATCCGCAAATACTCTGCCGGCGACGGATGCGCGGCCGCGGCGGCATGGGCCGCAGCAGCGGTGGAACCGGCCGCAGCGGCCGCGGCACCGTCGGCGGCAGCCGCTGAACCGTCGGCCGCAGCCGCTGAACGGTATGCTGCAATGACGCAACGATGGATCCACCGGGACCGCCACTGATGTGCCCGTCGCGTGCGGCACAGCCTGCGCGGGATTCACCGGCGGCAGGTGCGGCAACCCCTCACCCGGCGTGGGCGATGATGTCCCCGGCAGCGCGTCCATCGATACCAAGGGTGTGGGCGGATCCGTCTCCGGCGGGGTGACCGGCGGGGTGACCGGCGCGGCCGGCGCCTCGGCCGGCGCCTCGGCCGGCGCCTCGGCCGGCAGAGCATCCGACGCTGCGTCGCCGCGGATCTCGCCCAGGCGGGCCCATAGGGTGGCAAATACCGCCATCGGATCCGGTGTTTCCGCGTCGGCGGGCAGGTCGGTCAGGTACTGGGTGAGATTGGAAAACAAAAACAGCAGGATGTCGGGATCGCATTCCTCCAGCGGCGTGTTGAGGAACGCGCATGCTTCGGGGCTGAGAGCGGGGAATGCTTCCGGGGTGAAGAGGACGACGCCGGTGTCGGGGAATTGCCCGCGGCCGAGCCCCGCGATGCGGCGGTGGCAGCGGCGGCGCAAAGGCGCAAGCCAGCCGGACCGCTGTGGCCGGGAAGGCTGGACCGCCGCGGCGGCGCGCGGACGGCGCGCGCGAGGCTTCGGCCCGGGCGCGCGCGAAACCGCCAGGTCTCGGGCCGCGGCTGGATTGCTGGCGGGCTGCCCCGCGGTTGAGTGCCGCCGGCCGCTGCTGAGGCCAATCCCGCCGGTGATGGCGCGGCGCACCGCGCCGCCGAGCTGACGCACGAGGCGCGCACCAATCCCTTGCTGTGGCTCGGTGCACGGATCGGTTTGGGCGAGGCAACTCGAGTGGGACATGAGGCAGATCGCTCTCGACGCTCCCGCGGGAGGCGGGGCTGCGGTAGCGGCGCGGTATAGCCAAGCCTGGCCATTCTGTCAAGGAAAAAATAGCTATATAGGTAAAAAGTCAAAACCACGGTTGGCGACCGCCTGGCGAATCAGCCGGTGTCCCTATCCGGTTGGCGCCGGCGGACTCGGCCGCTTAGCGCAGGTGTCCCTATCCGGTTAGCGCAGGCGGACTCGGCCGCTTAGCGCCGGCGGACTCGGCCACAGTCGGCGCACGGTTGGTCAGGGCCTGGCAGCCTGCACGAACCGGATAGGGCCATTAGCCAGTGCGCCTATCCGGTTTGCGCAGGAAACCGCGCTGTGATCGGCCGGGCAGCGCCGGCCGGCCCATGAACCTGCGCTAACCGGATAGGGCCATTAGCCACGGCGGTTCGGCGCAGTAAAATGCCCGGCGATGCGCCGTAAGACGTCCGGCGAGGCACCGCACCAACGGTGAGAGTCGGTCGAAACAGGTGAGCAATGGGCCTCGTCATCAATCTTGTCGTTCAGACGATCGTCTGGTTCGGCTGCCTGGGCGCGATGATTTTCGCCGCGGCGGGGACGATCGACTATGTCAGGGGATGGCTCTACCTCGGCGAGATGATCGCCATCTCCGCCGTACTGGGGGTGTACTTCGCGCGCGTCGATCCGGGCCTGTTGCGGGAGCGGCTGAAGCCGCCGATCCAGAAGGATCAGCCGCTCGCGGACAAGGTCGTCGTCATCCCCCTCCTGGTGCTGTTGTTCGGCGGCATGGCGTTCATGGCGGCGGACGCCGCGCGTTGGCACTGGTCGAGTGTGCCGCGCTCGGTCCAATGGGCAGGATGCATGCTCCTCCTCGCGACGGTACTGTTCATGTCCTGGACCATGCGCATGAACAGCTTCGCGGCGCCGGTGGTGAAGATCCAGAAGGAACGCGGGCAGACCGTGATCACCACCGGACCTTACGCGATGGTCCGCCATCCGCTGTATTTCGGCGCTCTGTTCTATGTGGCCGCCACGTCGCTGGTGCTTGGCTCCTGGTGGGGCCTGGCGACGGTGCCGCTGGTCGCGTTCGGCTTTGCCGTTCGCATTCCCGTCGAGGAGAAGGCGCTGCGTGACGGCCTGCAAGGCTATGCTGATTATGCCGGCCGGGTTCGCTGGCGGCTGATTCCGTTCGTCTGGTAGTTCGTGCGGCCGACGGTCGGTGCCTGGCAAAGCGACAGCAATCTGGAATGGAACCACAGACGCGTGCGCATTCCAGTGATCGTGAATGAGCGTTCACGATCGACTGGAATTAGCGTTCACGATGCGCTGGAACGCGCAGACGCGCATCGATCCACACGGATGCGAGCCCGGGGTGACGTGGTCGCGCGGCCGCCTCGCGTCGTTGCCACGCGCACCGGATGCGGCATGATTCTCGTCGCGTTGGCCAAGCATCGCCGTCGTGCCGTCGGCGTGGGGGCGATGCAGTGGAAATGCCGTGGTCCCCGGCCCGGCTCAGGCGCCAGTCCCTCGCCGCCGCAGCGCCGCGGTCAGTGTGTTCTCCAGCAGGCAGGCGATCGTCATCGGCCCGACACCGCCGGGCACGGGCGTGATCGCCGCCGCCACGGCGGCGCATTCGTCGAACGCGACGTCGCCCACCAGAGCTCCGTCCGCCCTGCGGTTGACGCCGACATCGATCACCACTGCGCCCGACCGCACCCAGTCGCCGCGCACCAGCTCCGGCTGCCCGATTGCCGCGACCAGCAGCTCGGCGCGGCGGCACTCATCGGGCAGGTCCCGCGTGTGCGAATGTGCCACGGTCACGGTGGCGTTCGCTGCCAGCAGCAGGGCCACCAGGGGCCGGCCGACGATGGCGGACCGCCCGACCACCAGCGCGCGCGCACCCGGCAAGGCGATGCCTGCCGCCGCGAGCAATCGCATGACCCCGAGCGGCGTGCAGGGCACGAGGAACGGCGCACCGGCCGCGAGACGGCCGACGTTCAGCGGATGGAACCCATCGACGTCCTTGACCGGATCGACCGCCTCCAGCACGGCCTGGGTGCCGATGTGCGGCGGCAGCGGAAGCTGCACCAGAATCCCGTCCACCGCCGGATCGGCATTGAGCCGCGCGATCTGCGCCAGCAAGACCGGTTCGGCGACGTCGGCGGGCAGGCGAAGGGTGGCCGAGACGATCCCCGCCTGCGTGGCGGCGCGGTCCTTGCTGCGGACATAGACCGCGCTGGCGGGATCGTCGCCCACCAGCACCACCGTCAGGCCAGGCGGGTAACCCAGCGCAGCAATTTGCTCGGCGATCCGGGCGCGCATAGCCGCGGCGATGGCCTTGCCATCGATGATGCGAGCGCTCATGCCGCCGCGCTCCGCGGCTGCCCGATAGGGACGCTGCGCGGCCTCGTTGCCGCCGCGCTCGGTCGGGTCAGGATCAGGCGGGGTGGGAGGATAACACGCCCCCAGGCTTTGCGCCCGTGCGGCACCAGGCGGACCAGGATCAGGGCGAGGGGTCGAACGCTGCTGCCGCACGGAGAGGGTTGCCTCCCCCAACCCCCTCTCCGACGGGGAGGCAGAGCGATCGTTGGCTTATCTGCCGCCCGCACCGCCTGGTTCCTCGCGACACCACTCAAAGCGCTGCCAGGCGGGAGCCGAGTACGGCGGCATCGCCCGCCACCACCAGGCGCTTCTCCCGCCCGGTTGCGCCGGCGACGATGCGAACCGCCGAGGGGGGCACGTCCAGCGCCGCCGCCAGCGCCGCGCAGACGGCACGGTTGGCGCGGCCGTCCGCGGGCTTCTCCGCCACCGCGATACGCAGGCGGACACCGTCGGCCGAGGGCGCGGTGCCGTGCAGGCCCGGGCGACGCGCACCCGGCTGCACCTTGACCGCCACGCTGACGCCGTCCGGCAGCGCGCGCCAGAACGCCGTCACAGCAGGACCTGGCCCCACAGGCCGGTGACCAACGCGGCATAGATCCGCTCCACCACCATTTGCAGCGCCCAGACGATCAGGATCAGGATCAGCGGGCTGAGGTCAATGCCGCCGAAATTGGGCAGGAAATTGCGGATCGGCCGCAGCGCCGGCTCGGTGATGCGATAGAGGAAGTCGGCGATAGTCCATACCAGCCGGTTGCGGGTGTCCAGCACGCCGAAGCTGACCAGGGTCATGATGACGGCAGCCAGGATCACCGCCCATTTGTACAGCCCGAGGACCGCCTCGATCAGCGTGTAGAGAATCGTGAGCAAGACTGGTCCTCCTCCAGGTCGGCGGAAGCTAGCGGTGGGCGAAAGCACGAGCAACCGGCCGCTTGACTTCGGCCGCTTGACTTCGCCTGCCCCCCTGCTCATGTTCCGCGCCCTGCGCCAGACCGGCCCTGTTGGGCGGGTGCCACGCATGGCGGGACGGGGCTGTAGCTCAGTTGGGAGAGCGCCTCGTTCGCAATGAGGAGGCCAGGGGTTCGAATCCCCTCAGCTCCACCACCGTTCCGCTCTGTCTGTCAGGATTTCTGCCGACATGGCTTTCAATGAACCCTGTCAGCATTTTATGCGTGACAGCAGCGGTGCAAAATCTCGCATATCGGCACTCGCCTTTTAGCAAGTGGTCCGCTTATCCTCGCCGCCAAACACAAGGCGGGAGGACGCCCCATGACCCAGATCGCCGAGGCCGACGTCATGCGCCGCGTGGCATGGCGATTGGTACCGTTTCTTGGGCTTGGCTACTACGTCAACGCACTCGACCGCTCCAACATCGCGGTCGCGGCGCTGACGATGAACCACAGCCTCGGCTTTTCTGCCGCGCAGTACGGTCTCGGCGCCGGTGCGTTCTTCTGGAGCTATGTATTGTTCCAGATTCCCGCCAACATGCTGCTGACCCGGCTGGGCGCGCGGCGCTGGCTGACGGTGATCATCCTCGCCTGGGCGCTTTGCTCCGGCGCCACCGCGCTGGTCACCGACGTCACCTCCTTCGTCGTCGTCCGCTTCCTGCTTGGGGTGGCGGAGGCCGGCTATTTCTCCGGCGTGATATTCTTCCTGACCTGCTGGTTCCCCGACCGTTATCGCGGCCGCGCCATGGGCGTGTTCTACGCCTTTGCCGCCGCCGCCGTGTCCACCGGCGCGCCGATCTCCGGTAACATCCTGGCCTTGCACGGCTGGCTGGGCCTGCAAGGCTGGCAGTGGATCTTCCTGCTGGAGGCTGCGCCCGCCGTGGTGCTGGCCGCGATCGCGCCGTTCATCCTGCGCGATGGGCCGAGCGATGCGCATTGGCTGACGCCCGATGAGCGTAGCTGGCTACAGGCCACGCTGGATGCCGAGCGGCGGCAAGGCACCGGCCGCGAACTGCCGAAATTCGCCGCGCTGCGCAGCGTCGCCGTGTTTCTGATGACGATCGCCTACGTGCTGATCGGCTTCGGCGTCTATGCCAACGTCTTCTTCCTGCCGCTGATGATCAAGGACCTGGGCTACAGCAACCTGGTCACCAGCTATCTCGCGGCGCTTCCGGCGGCGTTGGGTGTGCTGGGGATGGTGGTGGTCTCGCGCAGTTCCGATCGCACCGGCGAACGCGTGTGGCACGTCACGCTGTGCACGCTGGTTGCGGGGATCGGGCTGGTGCTGGCCGGACTGACGGTGGGTCAGAAGCTGCCTGAGCTGGTCAGCCTCTGCGTCGTCGGCTTTGCCATCAGCGCCGCGCTGCCGACGTTCTGGAACCTGCCGACCGCATATTTTGGCGCCGGTGCCGCGGCGGCGGGCATCGCGATGATCAACTCGATCGGCAATATCTCCGGATATTTCGCGCCACAGCTTGTCGGCGTGCTGCGGGATGCGACCGGGAACTACAGCCTGGCCCTGGTGGTGGTCGGGGTGATGGCGGTCGCGGCGGCGTTGCTGCTGCCGTTCGCCGGGGCACCGGCGCGGGCGGCGCAGCTTCGGCGCGCGGCGGCGGGGTAGGCGGACGCGCCGCGTGTCATGACGGGACGGGCCGCAAGCACTGTCTTGGCGAGACGTGATGCACCCGTCTGACTGCGAGGCGCGGCGCACCATTGTCATTGCGAGGTGCGAAGCGCCGCAGCAATCCCGCTCGGAATGGCGTACGAACAGTCAGGCGCCCACTTGACCGGGTATGCTTCGGCGCTGCCGGGCCTCACAATGACAACGACCAAGCACTCGTCGACAACGACCAGGCACTCGTCACCACTCAGACACGCCCGAACGGGGGACCCGCATGTCGCGCTTGTTCTACCGCCCATGGTTCTTGGGCAGTCTCGCCCTCATTCCCTCGGCGGCGCCGGCGCAGGGCCTGATCGAGACGCACCGCATCCCGGCGGCGTTGGCTGCCGAGGCCGTCACCGAAGCGGTCGCGCATTGCGCCGCCCAGGGCTATGCCGAGACCGCAGTGCTGGTGGATGCGGACGGCGTCACCCAGGCGGCACTGCGCGGCGATCGCACCGGCGCCCATACGCTGGATAGCGCGCACGACAAGGCCTACACCGCCGCGACCTTCAAGGCCGACACGATCGCCCTGGCCGAGCGTGCCAAGACCGTTCCCGCCTTTGCCGCCTTGTTCACCCAACTACCGCACCTGATCCTGTTCGGCGGCGGTGTGGTGGTAAAGCACGGCGATGAGGTGATCGGCGCGATCGGTGCCGCTGGCGCGCCAGGTGCCAATCTCGACGCGGCCTGCGCGCAGGCCGGCGTGGACAAGATCGCCGACCGGCTGAAATAGCCGCTGCATTTGATACGCAACGGGGGCGGCACGGAACCGACACCTGACAGAACGAACGCAATTCGGAACAGACGCTGGACGGAACGGATCTTAGACAAAACGGATATTGCGCGCGAGACCGAACGCTGCGCGCGGACGATATGCAGAACGGATGCTGCGCAGAACGGACGCTGCGCGCGAGTCCGAACGTTGCGCGCGGACGATATGCAGAACGGGCGCTGCCCAGAACGGACGCCGCGCGAACCGGACGCAGAACGGACGCCGCGCAGCACGGACACCGCGCGGAACTGAATCTGAAAGCGGAACGGACGCTGAGCGCGACGTTGCTTACGCGCCCTTCCACTGCACGATGTAGAGTCCCGCATCGTAGTCGGTGAGATAGACCAGCCCGTCCTGCGCCACGAACAGATCCGCGGTGTGGCGGACTTTGGCCCGGCCTCGCATCGGCTCCATCCATTTCGCCGGTTGCGGCGGGACGAAATAGCCGGCCTCTTCGGGGCGGAACGGGTTGGCAATGTCGAACACGCGCAGCCCGGCACTCTGCCAGGTGGCAAAGATCGTCGTCGACGATTGGAACGATCCCGGTCGGTTCTCGTGCAGATTATGCGGCCCGAACTGGCCGCCCATCTTGATATAATCCTGATCCGACGGCGTCGGCATCGTGGCGATGCTGACCGGATTGCTCTTCTCGCGGATGTCGAACACCCAGACGCGCTTGTGCTGTTTTTCCTGGTCGAAGTTCAACACCGCCTCATCGGCCACCACCAGCAGATTGCGATCATGCAGCGGCACCGCGTTATGCGTGCCGCCGCCATAGGGCGGGCACCAGTTGCGATGCGCGATCAGCTTTGGCGCCGACTTGTCCTTCACATCGAGGATTGTCAGGCCGCCGTCGCGCCAGGAGCCATAGGCGAAATCATCGACAACGATGGCATGATGAAGCGCGACGCGATTCTTCCACGTTGGCGCTTCGCCACCAGCTGCGTATTGGCCAGGAATCCACCAACGGCCTACCTCCTGAGGTTTCGTCGGATCCGCCATGTCGATGATCATCAGGATGTGGTCTGTGTAACCATCCAACAGTGCCGACGCATACGCATAGCGGCCGCCAGCGTACCAGATGCGATGCAGGCCGAGGCCCGGGACTTCCATCGAGCCAATGTGGCGTGGATTGGCCGGATCCTTGATATCGTAGACACGCATGCCGGCGGCGTAGTCCTCGCCACGCTTGCCGAAGCGGCTGCTGTCCACCTTGTTGGAGCCGCCGTAATATTCCTGCGCCGAGAGCAGCGCGCGCTGGTCCGCTTCCTGGATGTGCAGCAGCAGGTTTTCTGCGGTCTGCAAATGCATGGACACCGAGTTCGGATGCGTCGGCACTAAATTCACCGGCTTTGGCCGGCGCGGGTCACGCACGTCGGTGACCATGATGCCGCGGCTGACTCGGGTACCAACGTATGCGTGGCCGCCGCTGACCATCACCTGCACGCCGTCGCCGTGGCCTCCCTGATCGGTATGGCCGACGAATTCGACGTTACGCGCTCCTTCCGGGATGATCATGACCTTGCCTCCTGATG
>DATJNA010000289.1:0-7814 GCA_035508435.1 Acetobacteraceae bacterium
TCTCTAATCACTGTGGCCATTAGGGCGGCGGTCGCAGGAAGCGGGAAAACTTGGCGTTAGCCGCCCGCGCCGGCATTCTAATTGCTCGGCATTGCGGCGACCCGCGGCGCGGGCAATCGCCTCAAGGGCCGTCCGCGCGGCCGTATGCGATGTATAGACCTGATATCGCTTACACCAGTTGCGCCGATCCGGTACGCTGAGAACCAAGCACTTTGCTCGGCTTCGCCCGATCATAAACCAAGCCTCCCGTGCGGCCAGCGGTTCGACCGTCAATGGATTGAGTTCGACAAACGCGGCGCGGTAAGCCGGCTGCCATAACACAAAGCCGCGGCAGCGTATCGCGTGTTCGATCGCGCTCGACTCCCTGACCCCGAACCGGCGAGCCAATATCGAGCAATCGAGGGGCAACTGCTGTCCCCGGTCGTCGACCAGACAACTGCTATCGGTCGGCATAGGCCATGACCTCCAAGGCCATTCAGCATTAAACAAGATCTTTATATATCGGTTTTCGAACTCGGGTACGTCCTAAAGGTGTCTATTCGTATCTAACACCCGTTAACAGGGCAACTCTGGATGTCCGCATCTGCGCCACCTTCGAGCTTCGAACGTGACATCGCCGAATTTCGCTGTAACCACGGTTGAGCGGAAAATGCGGTCGGCAGCAGCTGCGAGGTGCCGCTCGTACGCGTCGCTAGTGCACTGACTCACTCAGAGGATACATTTTAGGGAGGAAGTGTGCCATGCTGGGAGCATGGCTCAGGTACTCTGTGTGATTCTGTCGGATAAAGACCGGGCGCAGCTTGCTGCGGTCATCGCCGACCGCAACCGGCCGCGCAAGCACATTGATCGGGCCCGCATCGTGCTGCATTCGGCCGAGCGGTTGGCCACGGCCGAAGTGGCGCGGCGCGCGGGGGTGAGCCGGCCGGCGGTCTGGCGATGGCAACGACGTTTCGCGGAAGCCGGCGTGGCCGGCCTGTTGCGCGACAAGAGCCGGCGTCCGGGCACTGCGCCGCTGCCTCAGTCCACTGTGGCGCGGGTGCTGGCGGCAACCTGTGCCGAGCCGCCGGGTGCCGCAACCCATTGGACCGGGCGGGCGATGGCCAAGCTCACGGGCATCAGCCTGGGCTCGGTGCAGCGCATCTGGGCGGCGCATCGCCTGCAACCGCACCGCCTGCGGACCTTTAAGCGCTCCACCGATCCGGCTTTCGCCGAGAAGGTCGAGGACATCGTCGGCCTTTACATGGATCCCCCGGCCCATGCCGTGGTGCTGTCGATCGACGAGAAATCGCAAATCCAGAGCCTGCCCCTGGCCCGAACAGGGGCTCTCGATCGAACCCAGCCCGGCCTGCCGCTTAAGCCCGGCAAATGCGGGACCATGACGCATGACTACAAACGCAACGGCATCACCACCTTGTTCGCCGCGCTTGACGTGCTCAACGGCGCCGTCCTGGGACGCTGCATGGCACAGCATCGCCATCGCGAGTTCATCCGCTTCCTCAATGCCGTGGAACGCGCCGTGCCGGCCGGCAAGATCATCCATGCCATCCTCGACAACTATGCCACCCACAAGCACCCCAAGGTGCGCGCCTGGCTGGCCGACCACCCGCGATGGGTGTTTCACTTCACCCCGACATCGGCATCCTGGCTCAACGCCGTCGAGGGCTTCTTCTCGACCATCACCCGTCGGCGCATTCGCCGCGGTGTCTTCAAATCCGTGCCCGATCTCGAACGCGCCATTGCTGCCTACATCCGCGAGCACAACAAGACCGCAAATCCGTTCCTGTGGACCCAACCCGCCGATGCCATCCTCGCCAAGCTCAGCCGTCTACCTGTACCTTCCGTTTGATTCAGTGCACTAGGTCGTCGACTCATTAACCCGCATCCAGATTCTGGCTGAGGCGAGTTTGACGCCGGCGAGGTAGTTTTCGGGGCGTTTGTCGTATCGCGTGGCGACGCCTCGGAAGTGTTTGAGCTTGTTGAAGAAGCGCTCGACGAGGTTGCGGTAGCGATAGAGGAACTGGCTGAAGGTGGGAATGTTGATGCGCCGCGGCATCGGTTTGACGTTGGCCCACACGCCGCGGCCAGCGAGGCTTTGGCGCAGCGCGTCCGAATCATAGGCCCGGTCGGCCAGGAGAACATCACCCTCTCGCAACGTGTCGAGCATGTCAGCGGCACTCTTCCCGTCATGCGCCTGGCCTTCGGTGAGCTTCAACGTGATGGGCAGGCCGTTGGCGTCCACCACGGCATGGATTTTGGTTGTCAGGCCGCCCCGCGAGCGACCCATGCAACGGGACCGGTCGTCTTTTTTTGGGTGTTGGCGGCGTGCTGGTGCACCCGGATGCTGGATGAGTCGATCATCTGCAAATCGCCGTCATAAGCCTTTGATACCGCGGCCAACAGCCGATCCCAGACCCCCGCCCGGCGCCACCGGTTGAAGCGGTTGACGCAGGTCGTATGCGGACCGTAGCGCTCCGGGATGTCGGCCCACGGCGCCCCCGTCCGCAACCGCCAGAATATCCCGTTCAGCACCCGCCGATCGTCAACCCGCGGCACCCCGCGCGGCTTGTTCGGCAGCAGCGGCTCGATCACCGCCCACTCAAAATCCGTCAGGTCAAAGCGCGCCATCGCTGATCTCCCCCCAATCCCCGAGGAAGATTGAATCGCCATTCCGATCCTTTGGGAATCCACTTTATGGGTCTATGACCTTAGCGTGGCTGATTAACCCTATCGAAGGAGATTTTGTTCAACCTTGAAGCGTTGCGCTGCGCGGCTCGTGTCCGGCTTTCGCTATCAAGGTAGTATCTGATGAAATATCTCGATCAGCAGACGATCAGAATCCTTTCCCGTGCAATCGATCGGCTATTACAACTTCTGGATTCCGAAGGAATTTCGATCGCCAAAGATCGCGATTTCAACCTCTATAAAGGCATTCGCGAGCAGCATGGTGAACGGCACCTCAATCAGGCGTTCGACGCTGAGTTTGCCGAGTTCGGACCGCGCGACTTCTGTCTATTTACAAAAAACGAAAATAGCGAAACTATTGCTACCTATTGTATTAGACGGCTTATCACCGATAATTTTTACGATCTGATTAGATCACAAAAGTTGTGGTTCTCGAAGCGGCCGCGCGAAAGCAGCCAAGCTTTGATGCTCGAATGCGAAGAACCCGCCATTGCCGGCGAAGTCGCCCATGGCGGCGGTCTGTGGGTGCGCCCGGATTACCGGGGTTGGTCCCATCTGGCTTTTGTGCTGCCGCGGCTGGCGCGGGCGCTATCGTTTATCGAATGTCCCTTCGATCATGATACCGGGATGATCCGCGCGGCCGCTGGCGAGGAGGCGAAACTCGCCGAGCGGAAGGCGCTATTTGCCGGAAACCGGCTATACGGTTTCTCGCGCACGATCCGGCTTGTGAACGGGTGGTTTCCGCCGGCCGCGCGTCCGGCGATCGTTCATCTTTGTCATGCCAGCGGGAATGAGGTGTTGGCCTCGCTGATGAACGGCATTCTACTGAGCGACCAGGCCTGCGCGTTATCCACCCGCCCGGCGGGCCAACCTGTCGTTAACCTCGATGGTCGACAACCTCCATTCTTTGGAAAATACGAAATGAACGGTAGTTCCCTCGCAGTCGATTGAGAAGCAATGGTCCCGAGCATGATCAACGACAAGACCGGCCTGCTCGAAGACGGTGATCAGCATGGCAAAATCGGTAGGAATTAGATCGTCCCAAGGCCCCATGACTTCAATTCTCCCTATCGTCTATCATCGCTTCTACAACATGATTTGAAGTTAGCGCGGCACGATGGTGACGCCGACTGCAAGAGTAGACCGGCGTCAGCAGCGAACTCCATCAGGGACGCCTATCGCGCCTGGGCGTACGCGGGTGTAGCCGGCAAAGGCAGCCACCCGCTGTCGGTCTTACCGGAGTCGTCAGTGGCAATGCTGCTGTGGCGCGAGCGGAGGAATTAGGCCAAGTGGTGGACACGCAGCGACCGGCGATGCCGGTCCCGCCGGCACTCGTCAACCGCCACGAACCCGATGGGCCCGAACCGCTCGGCCGGACCAATGGACTACGCCGAAGCGATTATCTCTGTGTACTGAAGCTCAAGCTCGGCATCATGCCCCTTGATGAATTCTAACGCTTCGTGCTGATCGTCGAAATAGAGCAGTCCCCCGTTGGCCGCGCAGATTGGCTGGTCGCCCCATACGGCGTAGACCTTGCCGTTTGGTGCGGGACGGATTTTGATGAATTCATTCATCGTGGTCACCGTAGTTGAGGGAGGACACTCATTCGATCCGCGTACAGTTAATGAGACTTTAATTTCAGGTGTGGCATTTTGTAAAATATTGAAACAACGTGTAAATGAAAAGTCCCGCGCTTGGCTGTCGCTGTCTTGCCATGTTGGCCATGCAGGTTCTGCGGCGGGAACCCCTCAGATGAGGGTCAGGGAACGACCTGATCACGCGGCATCGTTCCCCGGCGATTGGGTAATGAGAGACTTCTTTCAAATCAAGCAAGCCAGCGTTCCCCTTTTCCCCATAAGCTATGACCCTAATGCCCGAGTTGGTTTCTAGTTGTTCGTGCACAAAACGCCGTGAAGCTTTGTCAATATGACTATAGAGAGATCTTGGTTTACCGCCGAACTAACACGGTAGGCGCCTTTGGCACCGACGAAGTTTCCGGTCCCGCCTACAATCACGTCTTCTTCACTTGCAGACCCCGTTGTCGTGATTTGGCTAAGGTCAATGGTATCGCGGGTGAAGAACTTTCCCGTGTAGTTTCCGGAGTGATCGACGATGGTTACCTGCGTGGTCACAGTGCCGAGATTGTCTTGGCCCCCGAACAACACCGGAATGAAATCGGTCGTCCACCCCGACACGGTCGAAGTAATGGTGACCTCATGTTGTCCGATCCACGCAGATGCTGGAGTAGCGGAAGCATAGCAAATTGGCAGTGTTTTACCTGGCGGAAAGAATACATCAGGAAATTGACCGCTGTCCTGGAGTTTCATCCATACCTTGTATAGAGTGCAATCCATAACCGTTAACGTTATTGTCGGCGCAGTGATGGTGTTGCAGGTAGCATTGGCGAGTAGCGGAATCGTGACTAACGAGACACCTAACGCTGACAGAAGCCCCAATGTGCGTTTTGCCATATTTCCACTCTCTACCGACGTTCATTACACACAGCTACATGCTTAGCGTCCATAAAACGTCCAAAATCCTCTGCACCTGCACGGGCGGTCGCATGGCTGCCGCCGCCGCCATGGCCTACAACGCCAATACGGCCAGGAGGTGTCGGCCGATCCCGGCCGTGGCGCCATCCATGGTGTTGATCGCGCAGACTGGAGTGCACCCCGTTTTGACCGGACACCGGCTCTAGCCGGAGGGTCTAGACCACATGTCCGCCTGAAGGCGGGGCGACCCGTCTCACAGTATGCAAGTAGCGAGGGTTGCGCCGGATTGGCCGGTGCCGAGCCTCATGCATAGGAGACGGGTCATGGGGGATCGTATCACGTATGTCGGGCTTGACGTGCACAAGGAGGGGATTGCGGTGGCGGTTGCCGAGGGCGACCTCCGCGGCGAGGTGCGCGAGTACGGCCGCATCGCCAACACCCCGGCGGCCTTGGATCGTCTGGCATGCAAGCTCGGCCACGAAGGGGTGAGGCTGCGGTTCTGTTACGAGGCGGGGCCATGCGGCTATGGCATCCAGCGTCAGCTGTCGGCACGCGGACACGAATGTGTCGTGGTGGCACCATCGCTGATCCCGAAGCGGGCCGGCGACCGGGTCAAGACGGATCGGCGCGATGCTGCCAGCTTGGCACGGCTGCACCGGGCGGGCGAGCTGACCGCAGTGTGGATCCCAGACCCCGGACGCGAAGCCATGCGCGATCTGGTGCGCGCTCGTCTCGACGCGGTGCATGCCCTGCGGCGGGCCCGCCAGCAGCTGTCGGGTTTCCTGTTGCGCCAGGGCTGCCATTACCGGCGACCGGCTTGGACAAAGCTGTACCGGCGCTGGCTCGCCGGGCTCAAATTCGAGCAGACGGTGCATCACCTCGTGCTCGAGGACTACGTGCAAGCGGTCGAAGCCGCCGAAGCCCGGCGCGATCGGCTGACGGCGCAGATCGCGGCGATGCTGCCGGACTGGACGCGGGCGCCGGTCGTGGCGGCGCCGCAGACGATGCGGGGTATGGCGCTGGTCAATGCCGCAACTCTGATCGCCGAGCTGGGCGACCTGTCGCGCTTCGCCAACCCGCGTCAGCTGATGGCTATCTTGGGCTGGTGCCGTCGGAGCGTTCCAGCGGCACGAGCGTTCGGCGCGGCGGGTTGACCAAAGCCGGCAACGGCGCCGCCCGCCGGCTCTTGATCGAGGCGGCCTGGTGCTACCGCTTCCCGGCCCGGGTCAGCCGGCAATTGTTGCTGCGTCAGGAGGAACAGCCCAAGCCGATCCGCGAGATCGCCTGGAAGGCGCAGCTGCGGCTGTGCGCCGGCTTGCCGGCTCGCGCGCGCCGGCAAGCCGGCCACTGTCGTCACCGTCGCGATCGCCCGCGAACTGGCCGGCTTCGTCTGGGCCATTGCCCGCGGCGTGCCGCCGGCGGCGGGCTGAGCGAGGCCACGGTGTGATCACCGCCAACGGAGGCGCCAGCGAACCAGCCAACATGCTGCTGCTGGGCAAGGCCGGAGGCGCGGCCGCGGTCAGGAGAACCCTCGCATCCACTATCTGCCGGATCGCCGATCCGACGCTGGTCGCCAGACCGAGGCAGCTCCGCGACGCATCGCCGGTCATGCGGCTCCAACCCGCGCATCAGAGTCTGATCAACCGTCGTTACGACGGCCGCGCCTCCGGCCCTGCCCAGTACAGTCCGAAACAATCGCTTGAGACAAAGCCACCAATTCGCTTGCCTGCTACTTGGAAAGGCGGACATGAGAGTGGGATAATTATAACACCTGACAGAAGACTCCCTTTACGGTATTGTATGGAATCGTTTTGTGCGAGGGGGTTGGGGTGCGCAGGGGGGATTTCTGTGGCGGTGACGCCGACGGATGACGGATCGGGTGCGATTGGAGGCGATCGTTCGCGACCGGAACAGTCCACAAAAGCACGTCTGGCACGCCCGCATCGTGTTGCTGACCGCCGATGGGCAGGGCACGAACGCCATCACCTGCGCGATCGGCAAGGACAAGACGGTGGTTTGGCGCTGGCAGGAGCGCTTCATGCATAAAGGAGTGGCCGGCCTGACGCGCGACAAGACCTGCCCGTCGCGGATCCCGCCACTGCCGGCCGCGAGCGTGGATGGGGTGGTGGCGCTGAGCAACCAAGCACCGCTACTCGGTCTCGAAGAAGCCCGCGTCGACCGGCGGGCGGGCCAAGCCATAGTGCTGCATTACTTCGGTCAGCATCA
Source organism: Acetobacteraceae bacterium (assembly GCA_035508435.1). Taxonomy (GTDB): domain Bacteria; phylum Pseudomonadota; class Alphaproteobacteria; order Acetobacterales; family Acetobacteraceae; genus JASHVB01. Next base: position 7,401 of record DATJNA010000289.1, read on the forward strand.
GAGCTTCCTGCGGGTCCCCGGCGGAAAATGTTCGCGCACCGCCGCCAGCATCTCGGGACGGGCCAGCGTCCTGGCCAGCAGCGCATCGACGAAGGCGAGATCCTCATCCGACAGCTTGGCGAGCGGCAACCTGATCTCGTCGGCAATGGCGCGGCGGGCGGCCAGGGGGTCGGCAAAGGTGAGTTCACGAAACGGGTCGGGGTCGCGAAAAGGGCTGCATGGGGATCGCGGCCGCGGTGGGGACCTCGACCACACCATTCTCGCCGGATACCACCGCGCGCGGCAGCACCAGCTTGTCGGTTGAGCGCTGCAACCTGCTCGGCTCGGCTCTCCCGTCGCGAGCTCTGACCGAGGGACCACGCTGCGGACGCGGCACGTAAGGGTTGATCCCGGCCTTCTCACAGGCCTCGATGT
>DATJNA010000290.1:0-2432 GCA_035508435.1 Acetobacteraceae bacterium
AAGCGGGGTCGAAGGTGGTCGAACGCCGTCACCCGACACGGCGACGCGCCGGATCCTGCGGACGCCGTCTTCGCGTCGCGCGATCCGGACGCGATCGCACGGCCGCTGAGGCGCCTGGCCGAAACCAGCCGGCGCCGAACATTGGGACCATGCCGCTCGGCTGTGTCGCTGCCGAGGTTCTGGATGAACCGGGCGGGCGAGGACCTGCCGGGTCCCCGGCGCAACAGCCTGGAACGGGCGAAAACCAGCCTGCGGACGGCGTTCCATCGCCGGGAGGCGTGGGCGTAATACCGGGAGGCGTGGGCGTAACACCGGGAGACGAAATGATCGACACTTCACCGGTGTCTGCACCGTCATTCCGTTGCGTGCCGGGTACCGACGTTTTCGCCTGCGGGGCGAAGGAAGACCCTATGTGGGTGGCAGTGGCGACCGGGCGCTGGGTGGGGTTCGGTATGCCTTTCCACAGCACATGGGAGGCTCCGATGCTGCAACCAGAGACTGACCCGACCGCCACCGAGGCGGAGTTTGCCACACTGCTGGTGTCGTTTGAACTGAGCGCAGATCGTTGGGTTGTGACGATGCGCCAGCCGGGCGGTAGCAAGTTGTCGCGCTACAGTCTTGCGGCGCGCGACATGACGAAGCTGCTGAGCCTGTTGACGGCGCAGCGCGAGCAGGCGGCGCGGCGGACCGGGCGTGCGGTGAAGATCGTCAGCATCTACGAAGCTGGCCGGGACGGCTTCTGGCTGCACCGCTGGCTGCTGGCCCACGGGGTGGAGAACCAGGTGGTCGATCCGGCCTCGATCCTTAGCCCGCAGCGCCGGCGCAATGCGAAATCCGATGGAATTGACGGCGAGAAGCTGCTGCGCAGCCTGGCGGCCTGGCTGGGCGGCGAGCGCGGCGCATGCTCGATGGTGCGGCCACCGAGTGTGGCAGAGGAGGATCAGCGGCGGCTGTCGCGCGAGCGTGATGAGCTGGTGGGCGAGCGGACGCGGCTGAGCAACCGGATCAACGGCCTGCTGGCCAACCAGGGCATTGCCGGGTTCCGGCCGTTGCAGCGGGACGCACAGCCGGCGCTCGATGCGCTGCGCACCGGCGATGGGCGTGTGCTGGAGGTGCATCTGCGGACGACGCTTGAGCGGATCCTGCAGCGCCTCGCGTTGCTCGGCCAGCAGATCAAGGCGGTGGAGAAGCAGCGCGACGCGCTGGTGAAAGCCGTGCCGGCGGACGCCGCGTCGGGCGCACCGTCGCGCGCAGCGGCGACGATGCGATCGCTGTCTCGATTGCGCTCGATCGGGCCGGAGTTCGCGTCGGTGTTGTCGCTGGAATGCTTCTATCGGACGTTCGACAACCGCCGTCAGGTGGCGGCCTTCGTCGGGTTGGCGCCGACCCCATGGTCGAGCGGCAGCGTCGAGCGCGAACAGGGCATCTCGAAGGCGGGCAACCGGCGACTGCGCCGGACCATGGTCGAACTGGCCTGGTCGTGGACCTGGCTGCAGCCTGGCTCGGCGCTGACGCAGTGGTTCCGCCGGAAGGTCGCCGGCCAGGGTGGGCGCATGCGGCGCATCGCGATCGTTGCGCTGGCGCGCAAGCTGCTGGTGGCGCTGTGGCGCTACGTGACCGACGGCGTGGTGCCCGACGGCGCCGCGCTGAAGGCGGCGTGAGTGCGCGGCCGGTGCGGATGCGCCAGCCGGCCTCGCCAGGGATGGCCGAGACAATGAGGGGACATCGCGCCATGTGATCATCGCGACGACGAGGTTCGGTCGGGCCTGATCCGCTCGCCGAAGTCCAGGGCACGGGACCGCATCCACGACGGGCTGCAACATGCCGTAATTGAAGACTGGTCCCGATTGCCCAGCCCACTGCCCCAGGTATGGGGGTTCATGGTGCGGCCGCTGCGAGCGGCGACCGGATATGAGTTGATGTGGCACACGGCCACATGGCGTAGCGGGCTGGGAGTTGGATCTGGACGATGGCGTGACGCCGATCAGCATCAGGCCGTGGGCCCGATCGCTGCCGAACGAGATGAACGATTGTGCCTGGGTGACGGTGCCGGCCTCAAGTCCTGCGCTGCGCGCACCCGCGCGCGGGCTTCGGGACTTGACCCCGGCACCGTCACCCAAGCCAGCTGCCGAGGTCGTTTTGACGCGCAGGTTTGCAGCGACGGGCGGGCAGGGAAAGGTATCGATGAGATGCGCGAAGTTGCTGGCGGGGTGGGGAAAGAAAGTGGCCGGATGGGCGAAATACCGCTTGACGGGGGAGGCCCCATATGAGTCGTGGATGCCGGCATGCGCCGGCATGACGCGTGAGATAGCGCCCATGGGTCAATCATTTCGGCAGTTGGTATTACGTGGCTGGCTTCGATGGTTGCACGAAGGCAAGCTGTGGATGCCGGTACTCGGCGGCATGACGGCGTGGGCGACGTCCACGCACTT
>DATJNA010000291.1:0-10088 GCA_035508435.1 Acetobacteraceae bacterium
CATCCACCCGAGTCGTACCCACCGCATGCTGCGTCTTCTCGGCATCGATCCCGGCCTTCGCTTCACCGGTTGGGGCCTCATCGAGGCCGACGGCAACCGGCTGCGCCATCGCGGCGACGGCGTGATCAGTACCGACTCCGCATGCTCTGTCCCTGACCGGCTGCGCGCTCTGCACGACGCCCTGGCGGGCTTGCTCGCAGAGCATCGCCCGGATGAGGCCGCCATCGAGGAGACCTATGTCAACCGCAACGGCAGTGCGACGCTGAAGCTGGGCTATGCGCGCGGCGTGGCGTTGCTCGCGCCGGCGCTCGCCGGCATCCCGGTGATCGAATACGCCGCCAAATCGGTGAAACTCGCCGTCGTGGGGACCGGCGGGGCCGACAAGACGCAGGTGCAGATGATGGTGCGGCGCCTGCTGCCTGGTGCCGCGATCCGCCGGCCCGATGCCGCGGACGCGCTCGCGGTGGCGATCTGCCACGCTCACCACCGCGCCAGCCGCGGCGCCTGGATGGCCTCGCTGCGGTCCGAGTCATCGCGTGCGTCGTGAATTCATCGCGCGCATTCTGATTTCGACGCGTGGTCTGACGCATCGAGCGTGGCTGTGACCCTGGCGGCGGCCCGAACCGGCCACTTTCCGGTTCCCTCCGCGGCGGCGTCCGTCCATCCTGCGGCCCTCGCACCACGTCCGGAACCGCGCCATGCCCGCCACCGACCCCGCCTTGCTCTCCGCGGAAGACATGCTCGCCTTGTTCGGGCGCCGCGCGCTCAGCCCTGTCGAGGTGCTCCAGGCGGTCACCGAGCGGGTCGCCCGCCTCAATCCGGGCCTGAACGCCTTCGTCGTGATGAATCCCGGGGCGCTGGAGGCCGCCGGAGAGAGCGAGATGCGCTGGCGCGCCGGCCGTCCCCTGGGCCTGTTGGACGGCGTACCATGCACGGTGAAGGACCTGGTGGACCTGGCCGGGTTTCCCACCCGCCGTGGCAGCCGCACCTCCGACCCCGCGCCGGTGCCGGATGATGCGCCGAGTGTGGTGGGGCTGAAGGCGGCCGGCGCGGTGATCCTGGGCAAGACCACCACCACGGAATACGGCTGGAAATCGCCCGGCGACTGCCCTTTGCACGGCATCACCCGCAACCCGTGGAACCCGGCCTACACCACGGGCGGCTCGTCGGCGGGCGCGGGAGCGGCGGGGGCGGCGGGGTTCGGGCCACTGCATATCGGCACCGATGCCGGCGGCTCGATCCGCATTCCCGCCGCCTGGTGCGGGCTGGTGGGGCTGAAGCCCACCTTCGGGCGCGTGCCGATCTGGCCCGCCAGCGCCTTCGTCGGCGTCTCGGTCGCCGGGCCGATGACCCGCACCGTGCGCGACGCCGCGCTGATGCTGAGCGCCATGGCCGTCTATGACGTGCGCGACCCGTTCTGCGTACCCGACGACGGTTATGACTGGCGCGACACGATCGAGGCGGGTGTGACGGACCTCCGTGTCGGCATACTGCGCCGGCCCGGCTTCGACGCCCCGGTGGACGCCGAGGGTCTGGCCGCGGTGGAGCATGCCGCGATGCTGCTGACCGAGGCGGGCGCCACGGTAGAGGAAGCAAGCGCCGACCTTCCCGACACCCGCGCGATCTTCGCAGGGGTGTGGGGCGCGGGCCTCGCCCGCCTGAGCGCCTCGCTGCCGGAGCAATTGCGCGGGCTGCTGGATCCGGGCATTCGCGAGGTGGCGGAGCAATTGGGCGGAATGACCGCGATCCAGTACCTCGATGGCGAGGCAATGCGGGCCGCCGCGGGCCACGCCATGGCACGACTGCACCAGAGCTTCGACCTGGTGCTGTGCCCGACCGTGCCCGCCGGCCCGCCACTGGCGGACGCGCCTACCGAGAATCCGGTGGAGGCGCTGTGGACGGTGTGGGCACCGTGGACCTTCACCTTCAACCTGACGCGCCAGCCGGCGATCACCGTGCCACTGGGGCGGCGGGCGAACGGGCTGCCGAATGCCGTGCAACTCGCCGCCGCGCAGTACCGGGAGGACCTGGTGCTGCGCGCGGCGCGGGCGATCGAGTGGGCCGAGCCGTTCGCGCCGGCGCCGATCGGGTAGGAGGGGAAAGTCGTCACGGCCGCGCGTGGTCGCGGAAACCGGCACGCCGCAGGCGCTGCCGCTGCGCCTGCGGGCGAAACTGCTGGCGCCCGAGCTTCCGGTCGCCGAATGCGCCAACATCCTGTGGCAGAAGGTGCAGCGGAGGGGACTGTTGCGCGACGAAGCGTTGCTTGCCGCCCGCCTGCCGCGAGGCGCGGACATCGAACTGTTGCCAACGCAGGCGTTGCTGGAAGCGGCCGCCGATCTGGCGGTCGAACTGGATCATCCGGCATACGATTGCCGCTACCTCGCACCGGCCGTCGCCAGCGATTGTTCGTTCGTCAGCACCGACGAACGGTTCCCGCGCAGGCTCGGGCAGGCTCGAAGGACAGCTCTGCGGGAAATGGCGATCTCGCTGTCGGCGGCTGCCGCGTTGTAGTGGCGGCTTGGGCTGGCACCGGGCATCGCGGGCGTGGGTCGCGGGCGTGGGTTGCGACCGCGGACACAGCCGGGCAAAATACCGCCGAGTAGCCAATCCGACCCGTGCGTCCGCCCGGGTCCATGACATCGAACGAGGACACGATGAACGACTCACTCGCCGTCATGGCGCAACCGCGTGTGGCGAACACCACCACGTTCGACGCGATCATCGTCGGCGGCGGCATTTCCGGCATGTTCATGCTGTATCGCCTGCGTGAGCTGGGCATGACGGCCCGGGTCTTCGAGGCCGGCGGCGACCTGGGCGGCACCTGGTACTGGAACCGCTATCCCGGAGCGCGCTTCGATTCGGAAAGCTGGACCTATGGCTATTCGTTCTCCAAGGAGCTGATGCAGGAATGGGACTGGAAGGAGCATTTCTCCCCGCAGCCCGACACGCTGGAATACCTGAACCACGTGGCGGAAAAATTCGACCTGCGCCGCGACATGCAGTTCGACAGCACGGTGACGGCAGCGCATTGGGATAACGCGGCCGGCGAATGGACCGTGACGCTGGAAAGCGGGGAGCGAGCGCGGTCGCGGTTCCTGTGCACCGCGATCGGCATCCTCTCCGCGCACACGCTGCCGGCGATTCCCGGTCGCGACAGTTTTCGCGGTCCGGCCTATCACCCGGCGCGCTGGCCGCACGCACCGGTGGATTTTTCCGGCAAGCGCGTCGGCATCATCGGCACCGGCGCCACCGCCATCCAGGCGATCCCGGAGATCGCCAGGCAGGCGACGCAGCTTACCGTGTTCCAGCGCCGGCCGAACTGGGCCGCGCCGCTGCACAATGCCAAAATCGGCGCGGCGGAGATGGCGGCAATCAAGGCCCGCTATGACGAGATTTACGCCCATTGCGCCAGCACGCCGATGTGGTTCATTCACCAGCCCGATCCGCGCAAGACTCTCGACGTGCCGCAAGAGGAGCGCGAGGCGTTCTGGGAAAAGCTCTATGCCGAGCCGGGCTTCGGCATCTGGCTGGGCAATTTCCGCGACATCGGCGTCAGCGAGGCGGCCAACGCCGCGATCAGCGACTTCATCGCGCGCAAGATCCGCCAGCGTGTGAAGGATCCGGCGGTGGCGGAGAAGCTGATCCCGAAGGACCATGGGTTCGGCTCGCGCCGGGTGCCGATGGAGAGCGGCTATTTCGAGGCCTTCAACCGCGACAATGTGCTGCTGGTGGATACGCTGCACGACGAGCCGATAGAGCGGATCACGCCGCGCGGAGTACAGACCAGCAAGCGCGAGCATGAATTCGATATCCTCATCTATGCCACCGGCTTCGACGGGGTGACGGGCGCGTTCGATCGGATCGACATCCGCGGCAAGAACGGCGTGCGGTTGAAGGACGCCTGGGCGGAGAGCCCGCGCACCTATCTTGGCATGCTGGCGGAGGGTTTTCCCAACATGCTGATGGTGCTGGGACCGCACACCGCGCGCGGCAACATCCCGCAGGCCGTGGAGCATAGCGTCGAATTCCAGGCCGGCCTGCTGCGGTTCATGCTGGAGCGTGGTCACACGCGGGTGGAGACGCGGCCGGAGCAAGTTGCTGATTGGACCGAGACGGTGATCAAGGCGGGAGAAAAGCTGCTGTCGTCGAAGGTGGATTCCTGGCAGACCGGCGTGAACCGGAATGTGGCGGGGCGGAATGTGCGGCGCGTGCTGGGGTATAACGGCAATGGCGTGCATTTCCGGCGCCTGACCGACGCGGTGGCGAAGGGCGGGTACCAGGAGTTCGCATTCCGCTGACCTGGCGCGCGGCCGGCTGACGAAACGGCGGCGGGTGTTGAGAATTCCGGTGAATCGATCGGCATGGACAGGGAACCAGCATGGTCGCCAGCGACAGCTTCGCCGAGTTCTTGCGTGAGCAACTCGCGCCGCTCGGCCGCCTCACCATGCGACGGATGTTCGGCAAGACCGGCGTGTTCTGCGATGGACTGATGTTCGGGATGGTGACCGAGGACACACTCTACGTCCGGATGGATGACCAAAACCGTGCGGTGTTCAGGGAAGCCGAAGCCGATCCGCTCCTTAATTACGAGAAACACGGCCGCACCATAGACCTCGCGTTTTGCCGCGTGCCCGACCGGCTGCTTGACGAACCCGATGAGCTTGTCACCTGGGCGCGCGCAGGCCTCGCGGCGGCACGTCGGGTCGCCGCGAAACGCAAACGGACAGAGCCGCGGCGAAATTTGACTCGGAATTGACCGCCCCAAGCTCGCTCAGCGCCCCGGATACCAGCCGGCCCGCTCGGCGAACCGGGCGTAAAACTCCGGTTCGTAGGCGTGGTCCGGGTCCTCCCGCACCATCGCGTCGATCACCGCCGCGTCCGGACCAACCAGGATGCGCAGCCGGTCCGCTTTCACGCCATCCAGGATGATCTTCGCTGCCTCCGCCGCACTGGTCGGGGCGTCGGTGACGAAGCGACGCGCGCGCTCCGCCAGACCGGCACGCAGCGCGTCGTCCGACAGCGCCGAGGCGTCCCGCCCCATCGAGGCCAGACGCGTCCGCACCTGTGCCAACTGGGCGGCGTCCAGCTCGTCGGCATCGTTGCCGGTCTGCACCTTCAGCGAGTTCGTCCGGATGCCCGTGCCGATATGCCCGGGCATCACGACGGACACCTTGATGTGCGGCGCGTTCATACGGAAATCCGCAATCAGCGCCTCGGAAAAACCCTTCACCGCGAATTTTGCCGCGGAATACGCGGTGTGCGGCGTATCCGGCCCCACCGACGCCCAGAACCCGTTTATGCTGCTCGTGTTGACCAGGTGCGCCTCGTCCGCCGCACGCAACAGCGGCAGAAAGGCGCGGGTGGTGAGGTAAACGCCGCCCCAGCAGATGTTGAACGTGCGCTCCCATTCCGCGCGATCATTGACGATCAGGCTGCCGCCACCGCTGATCCCGGCATTATTGAACAACAGATGCACACGATCGGTCGCGTGCTGCGCCGCAGCCTCATCGCGAAAGCGCAGCACGTCCGCCTCGCGCGACACGTCGGCGACATGCACGGTCAGGCGCACACCCTGCGGCAACCCCGCCGCTTGGCAGGCTTGCTGGGTTTCCGCCAGGCGCCGCGCGGACACGTCGCACATTGCGACGTGACAGCCCTCGGCCACAAGCTGGCGCACCAGTTCGCGCCCCATGCCCGAGCCGCCACCGGTGACGACGGCGATCCTGCCGGAGAAGTCTTTCATGTGCTGCCTCCCTGATGCCGGGCCCTGTTCGTAGCGTACCGCCGTTCTGGGACTGCGGTACGCAGCAGAGCAACCCAGTTCACCACAGATTTCACAGAATCCACAGAGTAAGGCGCTGATCAATATTGTTGCATCGCCCGAGACGACGGACCCGCGCCGGACACACTGCAAAAGTCCCTGCCTGGTTCGGCGTAATCGGTGAAGTCTGCGGTGAACCGACTTGCTTCGCCGCCCTCCGCACAGGCATCGTGTGACGACTCGCATGCAGCGCAATGCGACTCAACCCCGGTCGGGAGCGCAGGCGCGGATCGCCGCCTCGAAACGCGCCTTGGCGTCCGGGCCACGGGCGAACGGGCTGATGATCGGCAGGTCGATGCCCGATCGGCGATAAGCGTCCAGGCGCGCGCGGCATTGCTCTGGGGTGCCGGCGATGCTGGTGGCATCGATCATCGCGTCGCTGACCGCTTGCTCGGTCGCCGCGCGATCGCCACGCCCCCAGGCCGCGGCGATCGAGGCGGCCTCGGCGGCGAAGCCATGTGCGGCCATCAGCTTGTTATAGCGTGGGAAGAAACCGGCGTAGAACGCAAGCCCCGGGCGCAACGCCGCAAGCGCCGCCTCGCGCGTTGCGGCGACCGAGGTGGGCAGCAAGGTCGTGATGGCGATCGCGGCGGGGTCGCGGCCGGCACGGCGGGCAGCCTCGGTGAGTTGCACGCGGACCGCCGGCGCAGTGTCGAGCGTGCTGCGGGTCAGGATGATGCCATCGGCGATCTCGCCGCAGAGCGCGATGCCTTTCGAGAACAGGGCCGAGAGATAGAGCGGGATGTTGCGGTGGCGGGGCGTGTACCACAGGTCGAAATTCTCGATGCGGATCGTCTCCCCCGCGAAGCTTGTGCAACCCTCGCGGATCAGCGCACGGACGATGGCGGCGGTCTCGCGGGTACGGGTCAGCGGCTTGGTGTAGGCGACGCCATGCTCTGGGACCACCTGCGCCTTGTGACTCGAGCCGAGCCCGAGGATGAAGCGCCCTCCGGACAGATCCGCCACCGACGAGGCGGCCATGGCGATGGTCGGCGCGCTGCGCACGAAGACGCTGCTGATGCTGGTGCCAAGCAGGATGCGCGAGGTCCGCATGGCACACGCGGCGAGGATGGCGAACTGGTCGCCGCCGTGGCCCTCGGCGACCCAGGCTGATTGGTAGCCGAGGGCTTCCGCGAGGACGACGAGGTCCACGATCTCGGCCGGATGGGGTCCGCCGGAGATGGCGATGCCGAGGGTGGGCATGGTGGGTCCCTGGTGATGGGGGTGGAGTCTGGCGGGGGTTGGTGCGGTTGGGAAGCATGGGGACCCGGTCGGACTTCACGTGCCAGTTCGCGCGGCAGAGGCGGCCTCGAATTGCTCGATGACCCGGTCGCTCACCCTGTCCGATCCATCTGCCGAAGCGGCAGAGAATTTCTGCGAAACAGGCCAGGCGACGGAAACGCGGCCGTTGCGACTCCGGCCGGTCCCCGACCCGCTGATGCTGCGGCATAGCCACACCCGCCAGGGGGTGCCACGGCGTAGCCGCATGAGGCGGATGCCAACGACACCGGCGCCGCACAGGCAACCCACCAAGGCTTCTCACCCCGCCGCCCGCACCATGCTCGGCCGCTTCGGATCAAAGCTCCACCCCGGCATGAGGTACTGCATCGCGGCCGCATCATCGCGCGTGCTCCCCGCCAGTGTCTTGTACAATTCGTTCGCCTTCCGCACCTGCTCCATGTCGAGCTCGATCCCGAGGCCTGGCCGCTGCGGCACCGCCACCGCCCCATCCATGATCTGCAACGGCTCGCGCGTCAGGCGCTCGCGCCCCTCCTGCCAGATCCAGTGCGTGTCGATCGCGGTGATGCGGCCGGGGGCGGCGGCGGCGCAGTGGGTGAACATCGCCAGCGACACATCGAAATGATTGTTGGAATGCGAGCCCCAGGTCAGCCCCCAGGCGTCGCACATCTGTGCCACGCGGACCGAGCCCTGCATGGTCCAGAAATGCGGGTCGGCCAGCGGGATGTCCACCGCCTGCAACCGGATGCTGTGACCCATCTGGCGCCAGTCGGTGGCGACCATGTTGGTCGCTGTCGGCATGCCGGTGGCGCGGCGGAACTCGGCCATGATCTCGCGGCCGGAATAACCCTGTTCCGGGCCGCACGGGTCCTCGGCATAGGCCAGAACGTCAGTCCGGCCCTTGCACAGGGCGATTGCCTCGGCCAGCGACGAGGCGCCGTTGGGATCCAGCGTCACGTTCGCCTGCGGATAGCGCCGCTTGATCGCGGCGGCAGCCGCCATTTCGGTCTCGCCCGGCATGACCCCGCCCTTCAGCTTGAAGTCGCTGAAGCCGTAACGGTCGACCGAAGCTTCGGCCAGCCGCACCACCGCTTCCGCCGTCATCGCCGGTTCGTCGCGCAGCCGGTACCAGCCGTCCCGCGCCTGCGGGTCCGAATGATAGGGCAGCGGCGTCCGCGTCCGGTCGCCGACATAGAACAAATACGCCAACATTCGGACCGACTCGCGCTGCTGGCCGGTGCCGAGCAAGGCCGCGACCGGCTCGCCCAGGAACTGCCCGAGCAGGTCGAGCAATGGCGCCTCGATCCCGGTCAGCACGTTGTCGGCGCGCAGATTGATCTCGTGCGGCTGGCGCAGGATGGCGGCCTCGGCGTCCGAGGTGACCTGGTACACGGTGGCCTGCTGCGCCGCCGCACCGCATCCGGTCAGCCTGTCGCGGATGCGGTTCAGCACCGCGTTGTATTGGCCAAGCCGGCCGCCGATCACCAGCGGACGGGCGCGTTCCAGCGTCTGGCGGATGCCTTCGCCGCCCGGCACCTCGCCCGCGCCGGTGCGGCCGGCACTGTCCTTCAGCACGACGAGGTTGCGCACGAAGAACGGGCCATGCGCGCCGGCCAGGTTCAGCAGCATGCTGTCGCGCCCGGCCACCGGGATGACCTGCATTTCCACGATGGCGGGCGTTTCGGTGCCCGGGGTCTGCTTGCTCATGCTGTGGTCGCTTCCGTTACCGAGGTGCGCCCGGCTGAACGCCTGCGGCCGGGCTGCAAGAAAATGTGCGGCCGTCACAGGGGCGGCAAGCCGAAGCCAGGGGCCGGTCCGCCGCCACGGTGACCGTCAATACCGCCCGCGTGGCGGATTACCCCGATGGGGCGCCTGCGCCCCGCGGTCGATGACACTCTGTCACCGGATGAAACCAGTTCGCAATCATCCGCGTGTTATCGGTGAGACCCCTACCTGCGTCATCGGGGAAGCCATGCGCGGACTATCGTTCACTCTGAGACGTGAGAAAGTACTGAAGCCGGCCGAGCGCGGACGGCTGGAGGTTTACGACCCCACCGGTATACAGGCGCGGCTCAATCGTTCGATGCGGCGCCGGTTCACCGATGATTTGGGCAGCCTGATACATCGCGCGTGTCTCACGGGCCATATCGACGCGGCCAGTGAGCTGTTGGATGTCCTGCGCAAACAGTATGAGCGCGAGAGGCACCGGTTCCCGCACGGACGCCAGCCGGCCGATCGGCTGGTTGACGACCTTGCCGCGGAGATAGCAGCGGCCGCGCGGAAGCAAGCCGCCTAGCCTATTTTATTCCTCGTACGAAGCAGCCACGACGACGTTACGGAGTACGCACGGGCGTTGCAACGCCACTGCCCCGCTGGATCTGCCAAACGGCGATAAGGCGATCCTGGTTATCAGGAAGCTTGAGGCTATTGCCTCAACCCGTTGCATCCTCGCGGCCGCCACAAGGCCCGGGTGTTTCAGCGCGCGCTCGGCCTTCAACAAGGCGATGCCGCGTGGCTGCGGGCGGCGTTGCTCCGAGCAGCGACTGAGGAACAGGCGGTGTCGGTTACCGCCGACGTTTGGGAAACGTACTGGCAGCCCGACGTAACCATCAGGCGACATCGCAAGCGTGCCGTGGTAAGGACACTCTGGATCGTGCGAACCGGCGAGGGCTTGCCGAGACTGGTACCATGCTGGGTGCTGTGATGACGACGAAGCCTGGGGTGCAGAACGCACGACTATCGCTGTTGGACGCAGTGGCTTTGCTGACGGATTTGCCGAAGCAGGGCCTCGCCCGTGGCCAGGTCGGCACTACTGTTGAGCAACTTGACGATAAGAACTGGCTTCTGGAGTTCAGTGACGACCAGGGGTGTGCCTATGCCGTCGCGCCGAGCCTTAGCGCCGACCTGCTGGTGCTGCACTATGTTCGGGAGGCGGCCTGATCCGGCCGATCCGGCATTGAGTTGTCATGGCGACGGGAGAATTGGTCGGAGCGGCGGGATTTGAACCCACGACCCCCAGTCCCCCAGA
>DATJNA010000292.1:0-3291 GCA_035508435.1 Acetobacteraceae bacterium
CGCTGCGGGGAATGACGAATGACCACCCTGATCCGTGACGCCGCTATCGTGATCGCCTGGGATGCGGGCACGAACGCGCATGTCTACCTGCCCGACGCCGACGTGGCGTTCGACGGCGGTGCGCTGACCTTCATCGGCCGCGGCTACAGCGGCTCCGCAGACGAAACAATCGACGGTGCCGGGCTGATGGTGATGCCGGGGCTGGTGAACATCCACGCGCATCCCTCCAGCGAGCCGATGAACAAGGGGCTGATCGACGAAATCGGCTCACCCGGCTTCTACAATTCCTCACTTTACGAATACCTGCCGATCTTCCGTGCCGACGCCGACGCCATCCCCCACTGCGTGCGTGTTGCGCTATCGGAACTACTGCTGTCGGGCGTCACCACGCTGGCCGATCTCTCGATGGCGCATCCCGGCTGGCTCGATCTGCTGGCGGAGTCCGGCATGCGGGTCTGCGTGGCGCCGATGTTCCGCTCGGCGCGCTGGTATACCAAGAACGGCCACCGCGTCGAATACGCCTGGGACGAGTCCGCCGGCGAGAAGGCCATGGCCGAAGCCTTCACGCTGATCGACCGCGCGGAGCAACACCCCTCCGGCCGGTTATTCGGCATGGCGGTGCCGGCGCAGATCGACACCTGCACCGAAAGCCTGCTGCGCGACAGCTTCGCCGAGGCAAAAGCACGCGGCCTGTCCTGGCAGATCCACGCAGCGCAGTCGGTCAGCGAGTTCCACGAGATCACCCGCCGCCACGGCTTCACGCCGATCGGCTGGCTCGATCATCTGGGCCTGCTGTCGGAACGCAGCATCATTGGCCACGGCATTTTCCTCGACGACCATCCCGCCACGCGCTGGCATACGGAAACCGATCTCGCGCGGCTGGCGGAGACCGGCACGACGGTGGCGCATTGCCCCACAGTGTTCGCCCGCCGCGGCATCACGCTGAAGGATTTCGGCCGCTACCACCGCGCCGGCGTTAACATGGGCGTCGGCACCGACACCTACCCGCACAACATGCTGGACGAGCTGCGGCTGGTTTCGTATCTGGCGCGCACCCAGGCGGGCAGTCCGCGCACCATGAGCAGTACGGATTTATTCGCAGCGGCAACGATAGGCGGGGCGCGTGCGCTGGGGCGCGACGATATCGGCCGCCTCGCCCCCGGCTGCCGCGCCGACCTGGTGCTGGTGGACGTGACGCATCCGATGATGCGGCCGGCCCATGACCCGGTGCGCAGCCTGATCTATGCCGCTGGCGACCGCGCGGTGCAGGCGGTCTATGTTGACGGGCGGAAGGTGGTGGAGAACGGCAAGGTGCTGACGATGGACTATCCCGCTGCCGCCGCGGCACTGCATGAGGCGCAGGCGAGGATCAAGGCGAATGTGCCGAAGCTGGATTGGAACCACCGCACGGCGGAACAAATCTCACCGCCGACGTTCCGCACGGTTTGAAAGCAAAAGCCTGGAACCACAGATGCACAGCGATGCACACCGATAGCGCCGCGCGCCTGGCGGCAGTTCATCACCGCAAGCAACAGATCAAATACTATACCTTCGGAACTGCAAGACGCATCGGCTGGACGTCCCGCACGAAAACATCTGTGTGCATCGGTGTGTATCTGTGGTTCCACAATCTTCGCCTCGCGCTCCCGTGACTTTCACCGCCGACGCATGACCGTACTCCTCCGGATCGAAAACCTTCGCACCGTCTTCCACACCTCGAACGGCGAGATCGCCGCGGTAGACGGCGTCGATCTGTCGGTCGCGCGCGGCCGCACGCTTGGCATCGTCGGCGAGTCCGGCTGCGGCAAATCCGTGCTGTCGCTGTCCGTCATGCGCCTCGTGCCGTCGCCCGGCCGCGTCGCCGCCGGCACCATCCGCTTCGAAAACCGCAACCTGCTCGATCTGCCGCTCGCCGAAATGCGCGCCATCCGCGGCAGTCGCATCGCCATGATCTTCCAGGAGCCGATGACCAGCCTCAATCCGGTGTTCACCGCCGGAGACCAGATCGTCGAGGCAATGCGCGCACACGACCGTTCCGCGTCAGCCGCCGCGCTGCACGCCCGCGCGATCGAGGCGCTCGCCCGTGTGCGCATTCCCGCGCCGGAACGCCGCTTCGATGAATATCCCCACCAGATGTCCGGCGGCATGCGCCAGCGCGTGATGATCGCGATGGCGCTCGCTTGTGCACCCGATCTGCTGATTGCCGACGAACCCACCACAGCGCTCGACGTCACCGTGCAGGCGCAGATTCTCGACCTGCTGCGCGAGTTGCAGCAGCAGACCGGCATGGCGATCATCCTGATCACGCACGACCTGGGCGTGGTGGCGGAAATGGCCGACGAGGTCGCGGTGATGTATGCCGGCCGCGTGGTCGAGCGCGGCCCCGGTGCTGCGTTGTTCGACGACCCGCAGCATCCCTACACGCTCGGCTTGCTCGGCAGCATTCCCAAAATCGAGGAACAACGCGACCGCCTGCTCGCGATCGAGGGCGCCGTACCGCCGCCCTTCGCCCTGCCGCAGGGCTGCCGGTTTCATCCGCGCTGCGTCTTCGCCGCTGCCGCCTGCACCGGGCAGGACCCGCCACTACGCGCGCTGGGTCCGGATCACGCCGCCGCCTGCATCCGCGCGCCGGTAGAGACGGCGACGGAATGAGCCCCGATCCGGCATTGCGAGCCCGACGCTGTCATTGCTATACCATGTCATCTCCCGCCCGTATCATTGCGCAGCAGCGTCATTACCTGGCCGCGTCGTTGCCTAAGCGCGTCGTTGCCTAAGCGCGTCGTTGCCTGACCGTGTCGTTGCTCCATTGCGTCGTTGCCTGGTCGCGTCGTTGCCTGGTCGCGTCATTGCCTGGCCGCGTCATTGCCTGGCCGCGTCATTGCAAAGCCTACGCTGCCATTGCGGGGCAGTCGCTGCCATTGCGGGGCCCGCGCTGTCATTGTGAGGCCCGAGGGGCCGGAGCAATCTCGGTCGATCTATCGCACGACCATTCGCGTGTCTCCCGACCAGGTTTGCGTCGGCCCTGCGGCCCTCGCAATGACAGTTGGAGCGCGCCTCGACTCCGTGGCCCCAGCAAGGACGGTCAAATCCCCTTTCCAATCCCCACCTCTTCGCCCGCCTCCAGCCGCCGCCGCAGCTCCGCCCGCCACTGCGCGAACGCCTCGCCGCGCCACGCATCGTGCCGCCCTTCGGCATAGGCCAAAGCATTGCGGTGGTAGATCAGCGCATTGCGCCGCGTCGCCTGAAAATTATCGCGCGTCGCGGTGATCTTGCCGGGCACGCCGGTGACAA
>DATJNA010000293.1:0-15163 GCA_035508435.1 Acetobacteraceae bacterium
GGCCGGTTTCGTTGACACGGACCGGGTTTGGCCATACAGCGCTGCCCCCGGCCGGAGGGGTGCCCGAGTGGCTAAAGGGGACGGACTGTAAATCCGTTGGCGCACGCCTACGTTGGTTCAAATCCAACCCCCTCCACCAGCCGCCCTCAGCGGACCGCCGTGGCGTAAATCACCAAACTGAGGCACCGAAAAAACGCACATATCTGCCATCGCGGGACCCGATGCTGTCCGGGCTCGTCCCATCCCGATCATATCTTGGGATGATACCGATCCAGCCGATCCTGAAACGGCAATACGCAGGCCACTCGGCGACAGTAAAAGTCGAAGATGTGGGTGGAGCGGGCAAAGGTCTTGCGCCCAGCGAAGCCTGCTTCATTTGACGCACGGAAGAACGCTCTCAGATTCACCAGTGTCGCGGGTTCGGCAACGCGATCGGTGTTCCATCCCAACACGAGTAACGCGTCCGGTTTCAGGATGGCGGCGCACGCCTCCAGGGAGGCGTTCTGTGCCTCAATGGTGTCAACACCGAATCCGAACATGCCGCTGAACAGTACGGCGTCGAACTGCGCCGGTTCGAATTGTTGCGGAGCCTGCTGAAACGGTGCAACCACGTGCCGTCCACGCGCGCCCCATTTGGCGGCGACTGGATCGATGTCCAGCGTCCTGCACCGTACGCCGCGTTGCTCCAGGAACCGTGGCCTCCTGCGCGGTGTAGCTTCGGCACCCTACCAATAGCACCGTACCGCCCCTGTCCGCGATCCGAGGCAGGATGACCTGGCGCTGATAGGCGCATGCCGGAGAGCGTTCCGTCCACCACCGGCTCAGTAGCGCTCCGAGCCTGCGGCGGATCGGACCTGGCATCGCGCGTCGGGCCAACCGCCGCACCAGCGGCATGTCGGCAAGCGCGGCACCGTCCTTGTCATGGCTGGCAATGAACATGTGCGGAGATTCTCCAGAATTCGGACGCGCGGCGTCGCTAGGACGAATACCCAACCGCGGGGTGGCGATGAGCTTGGGGTCATCTGCCCAGCCATTGCTCGGCCGGTGATACGCGTAGCGCCGCGCCGACGGACGCGCCGCTTCGCTTGGTCGGCCGCCCAGCTACCCTGCCATCGCCTCCCGCATCGAGGCGTCCTGTCAATCGCCGCCCAGCGCGTGGAACAAACTGATCAGCCCCGGAGCATCGGCCTGCCGCACCCGACCATCACGCGCCAGTGCGGCGGCGATGCCAAAGCGGGATGCTGATAACGCCAGCCGACGGTGAAACCAGAGACCGCGGCGGCGATGGTCACAAAGCACGATGCAATCGCGTAACATTCCCTTGGCGGCGCTGTCCCGCGATTCGTCGTCGAGGAGCGTGGCGGCTCGACACGGCGCTCGGAATTGGTAAGGGCACCAAACCCGGACAAGCCGCTTCCGAGTGAGCGCATGTTGCCGGCCTTTACGGATGCCTTTTCGCGGCTCTTCAGCCGTTCACAGGTATCGCACGCAGCGTCATCATCTCGGCTGCCCGCAGCACGGCAAGCACGACCTCGCGCCCGACTTTTTCCTCCGTCAGTGCCCGGTGCAGGTCGTCCACCCCGCCCACCGCGGCGCCATCGAGTGCTACCATCACATCGCCCGGCACCAGACCTGCGCGCGCACCCGGCGCGTCGGGCAGCAACTCCGACACCAGTACGCCGCTGGCCTGCGTCAGGCCGTGCCGGCGACGCAGCCGAACATCCAGCGGCACGGTCTGACCGGACAACCCCAGCCGTGCCCGGCGCACCCGGCCATCGCGCATCAGGCGTGTCGCGACCCAGATCGCGGTGTCGATCCCGATGGCGAAGCAGATGCCTTGCGCCGGCGCGATCATTGCGGTGTTGATGCCCACCACCTCGCCGCCGCCGGAGACCAGCGGGCCGCCGGAATTGCCCGGGTTCAGCGGTGCATCGGTCTGGATCACGCTGTCGACCATGTGCCCTGATCGCGTGCGCAACGTGCGTCCCAGCGCGCTGACGATGCCGGCGGTCACGGTGCAGGTGAAGCCCAGCGGGTTGCCGATCGCCACCACAAGCTGTCCGACGCGCAGCCGTGCCGACTGCCCCAGCGCCGCATGCGCCAGCCCGTCCGCAGCCAGGCGCAGCACCGCGGTGTCGGTGGGCGGGTCGTCGCCGACCAGCGTCGCCTCCACCGCGCGGCCATCGGTCAATGAGGCACGCAGGCGGGCCGCCCCTGCCACGACGTGGCTGTTGGTCAGCGCGTAACCGTCGGGGGTGTAGATCACGCCCGATCCCTGGCCGCGGCCGCGCCCCTTCGCATCCAGCGCGGCGACATGGATCACGGCAGGGCCGACGCGGTCATACGCCTGTGCTACGACCGCGGAATAGGGATCGAGCGCAGTGGTATCGTCGAACGGCATGGCGGGATGTCCTCTCATGCCCCAAATGGGATGTGCCGGACAGCGAGCCGACCCGGCCGAACAGCCGGGGCTTTCGCCGGCCACCCGGCCGATATCACGGGCCGCCGTGGGGAGACACAGTGGCCCCCAACGCAACCGGCGCAGGAGTGCCTTTCATGACCGATCTTCTCGACCAGATTTCCGGCGACCTTGCTGACCGTATCGCGGTGGTGGCGCCGAGCGTTGTGGCCATCGGCACCGGCCGCCGGCACGTCAGCGGTATCCTGTGGCGCCCGGACTTGGTGGTGACTTCGGCACAGACTCTGCCTGATTGGCAGGAGTTCAAGCTGCGCCGTCGTGGGGCGGAATTCATGGCAATGCTGGCGGGCCGCGACCCAGGCACCAACGTCGCGCTGCTGCGGCTGGCGTCGCCGATCGAGGCGGCGCTGCCTCAGCCCGCGCCCATACCCCGCGTGGGTGCCCTGGCACTGATGGTCGGTGCCGACGACACCGGCGCACCCACCGGGCGTCTGGCCATGGTGCACGCCACCGGCCCGGAATGGCACAGCCAGGCGGGCGGGCGCATCGATGCGCTGTTGCGGCTGGATGCCCGGCTCGGCACCGACGAGGGTGGACCGGTGCTGGACAGCGCCGGCCGGCTGTTGGGCATGTCGACCGCCGGCCCGCGGCGGCGTGCGCTGGCAATCCCGGCCGCGACGATCGACCGCGTGCTGGACCCATTGCTGGCCGAGGGCCGGGTGGCGCGCGGCTGGCTCGGCGTCGGGCTGCAGCCGGTGATGGTGCCCGAGAGCCTGCGCGCCGCGACCGGTCAGGACAGCGGCATGATGGTGATGAGCCTCGCCGCCGGTGGCCCGGCCGCCACGGCGGGTGTGCTGCCGGGTGACATCCTGCTCGACCTGGATGGCACGCCGGTGCGTCGGATGCGCGTCCTGGCCGCCGCCATGGGGCCGGAGCAAATCGGCCAAAGCGTGAGCCTGCGCTTGCTTCGCGCCGGCGCGGTGCAGACCCTGTCGCTGACGATCGCGGCGCGTCCCGCCGCATGAGCGGCGGCGGCCTGCAAGTGCGACTGGCGGTGACCGACCCGGTGCGGCGGCGCGGCTTGGCTGGCATGCTGGCCGCCTCGGGGCACTCCGTCGTCGAGGAGGCGGCCGACGTTGTGTTGTCCGACTTGCTCCCCGGCAGCACGCCGCCGCCCGAGGCCGAGGCACCCGTGCTCGTGCTGTCCGATGGGCCGGCGCCGGACCATATCGCCGGCGCCCTGCCGCGTGCGGTGGAGGAGGCGCAGCTCGACGCGGCACTACGCGCTGTCGCTGCCGGCCTGATCGTGCGAGCGCCAGGCGTGGCGCCATCGGCGGGCTTCCGAGCGGCGGACGACCTGCCGACACTGACGCCGCGCGAGGTGGAAGTGCTGTCGCTGGTAGGTCAGGGCCTGACCAACAAGGCAGTGGCCCGGCGGCTCGGCATTTCCGTCCACACGGTCAAGTTCCACCTCGAAGCCCTATTCTCCAAGCTGGAGGCAGCCAGCCGCGCCGAAGCTGTCGCGAAGGGCCTGCGTAACGGTGTAATCGAGATCTAAGGGCCCGTCAGGAAACCACCGCGCGATGCTGGCGGCGATGTTGCAGGCCGGGACTCGAGCCCCCAGCCGAACTCGATTCGATAATTCGCGGACGGGCACTAAGCCGCTGTCGTGGCCGGCTTGGCCCGCATGAACCGCCGCGCAAAGCGCACCAGACGCGGCACCGTCTCCGGCCGGTTCAGCCGCACATCATAACCCGCCATGCGGCGTTGGTTTTCCACCAGGCAGAGATCCATCAACTCGGCCGCGTCGATATCGTCGCCCACCGAGCTTGCGCCCTTCATGGTGAAATTCGCGTCCTGCTTTGGCCCGCCGCTCACGTTGCGCGCGATACCGATGCGTTCCCAGACCAGGAACCCCCACACACCCAGCGTCTTCAGCCCGAACCACGGCCGACGCCACAGCGGCATGGTGCGACGATGCCAGTCCACCCAGTTGATAAAGAACAGGATGTGGCGGCCTTCTTCCTGGATCACGGGTTCGAACGTGTCGACCAGTTCGGGCGGAAAGAAGCCGGAGCGCTTCGCCAGCGCGAACAACCCGAAGGCGAAGAAGCTGTCGATGCATTCGGAATAGCCGGTGACCAGGAAGCCCCATTCCGGGTCGCGTGGCGCGACGTATTCCGGTTCCGGCTCCAGCTTGATGCCGTAGGCGGCGACGAGGTGCGACAGCACCTCCTTATGGCGACCTTCCTCGAAGGCCATATGCTCAAGCGCCTGGCGCAGCAGCGGGTCGGCGATGGTGGCGGCGTAGCTGAGGATACGACGGCGGGCGCGGCCCTCGGTCTGCACCGCGATGTCCCAGATCGGCAGCGCGATCAGCCTGTCCCTGGCCTCGTCGTCCAGTTGGGGCCACTGGATGACGGCGGGTTTGTATGGATTGAACGTCTCCAACAGCATGCGGCAGAACGCCGCTCGCTGCTCGTCGTGACCGGGGCGCCAGTCGCCCGCGAAACGCCAATGGCGGGCGGCATGGTCCGCCGCCTGGATGGTTGCGCTGTCCATGTGCCTCCAACTGTGCAGGCTGGCTTCAGCTACGCTCGCGGCACCGGCCGCGGCCCCGATATGGGACGCCGCGCGCCTATGGCAAAGAGGCGCCGTGGGGGCGTGAGGTGCCGTGCCTCATATGGCGATGCCGTGACTCATAGCGCCGCGAACGACCGGGTTGGTCACACGAACCCAGCAGTGTCGGAGCCAACTTGCGGACACAGAGTTCGCATACCATTGCCTCGCAGCACCTGCTTGCCGACCGCACTGTTGCCCGGCAATGTGCCAGTTCGCCTCCGATCCTCAGGCGGCCTTGTCGCTGTCCGCACCTGGGGCGAGACCTAATCTTCGCATAGACTGGCGTTCGAGAGCACGCGGACAAACCGGGAGCGAGTCCGGCATGGCCAGCCCAGCTTTCATCGCGGAACGCAACGGTGCGGTATTCGAGCGCCACAGCTATCGGCATGACGGACTGGCGCTGGTGGCCTGGATTGTCCGCCCGCCTGGCCCGGGACCATTCCCGTTACTTGTCACCAACCACGGCTCCGCCATCAGCATGGCGCCGGACGGGACGCTGGTGGACCGCTCGTCGCTTCCCACCGTCGATCCGGAAAATCCGATATGGGCGGGTTTGGCCGCCAACGGGGCGTTGACGCTGCTGCCGGAGGGTCGCGGCTACGGTGGGTCGGAAGGTCCCAGTCCGTTCGAGACCGTTCGCATGGGCATGGACGCCACCTTCGGGATGCTGATGGGACGCGCTGCCGATGCCAATGCTGCGGCGGATTGGGCCTGCCTGCGGCCCGACGTGAACGGCGCCCGCTGCGCCATCGCCGGTGCGAGTCATGGCGCGGTGGTGTCGTTGCTTGCAGCCTCACAACGACCGTACGGCGCCGTGGTAGCGCAGGCGACCGGTGCCTCCTATGGCCGCATCGAGGCGAGCGTCCGGCCGATTGCCAACGCCACGGCCCGTATCACAGCACCCGTACTGTTCCAGCACATGCGCACCGATACGCTGGTGCCGCCGCAAGGCGCGCGAACCATCTTCGACTGGGCCAGCCGCTTTCGGCCCTTGCAGTGCTGGCTCGACTATCCGGGCACGCATGGTGTCGAGGGACACTTCATGTACCACCCGGCCAATGCGGAACAATGGCGTGCCGACTATTTGGACGCGATTCGCGGCGGACTTGCCGCCACGCCATCGGCGCCCGCGGACCCGCCAGAGCTATGGACGGCGTTGGATTTCTCGTTGCCTGCGACGCTCGCCCCCAACGCGCCGCGCTGGGCCGGCCGCTTCGGCGAGGACGGGCCCGATGCGCTGGTCGCTCTGGATGGGGACCGGGCGGTCTATGCCTGGAAGAACCCCGATTCTCGCGGCTTCAGCGAAGGCCTTATTGAGCATCGGGGCGAGGCGATTTACGTCCAACTGTGGCCGATTGTGTCGATCCTGCTGGAGAAGCAGCCGGACAATGCACTGCAGATCACCTATGAAATGCGCGGCGAACGCTCGGTGACGCGGCTGGATCCCGTGGATCGGGGGTAGGTGTATCCAATCGAGTCCCGATCTGAGGGGCTGCCTGACAACCCGCCACGTGGACGCGTCGCAACGGGGCGGGACGCCGGCCGCTACGCCGCTTTGCGGAAGGTGGGAGGAATACCGGCTTTCGGCAACTGTCCGTGCAGCGGCTCGGCCGGCAGGCCTTCGTGCAGCAGGCGACGCGCCTCGAACAGCTTCGTGAGGTCGATGCCGGTGCGGAAACCCATGCTTTCCAGCATGAATACCAGGTCCTCGGTGACCACGTTCCCGGACGCGCCAGGGGCGTAGGGGCAGCCGCCGAGGCCCGCGAGGCAGGAATCGAAGGCGCGGATGCCCTCGTCCAGTCCGGCCAGTGCATTGGCGATGCCCAGGCCGCAGGTGTCGTGGAGGTGCAGGCCGTAGAGGACCGAACCGATCGCCTCGCGGGTGGCGCGCACGACCTCCTTGATCTGCGCCGGATGGGCGTAGCCGACGGTGTCGGCAAGCATGATCTGATCGGCGCCGGCATCAGCCAGGCCCTTGGCCATTCCCACCGTCTGTGCCGTGGCCACCACCCCATCGATGGAGCAACCGAAGGCGGTGGAGACGCCGACCACCAGCGGCACCTTGCGTGGCTGCGCGTGCAGCCAGTCGCAGACGCCCCGCATCATCTCGATCGATTCGGCAGGCGCGCGGTTGAGGTTGGCGCGGCTGTGGCCCTCGCTGACCGACACCGGAATGCTGATCTTGTGTACCCCGGCGTTGTAGGCGTTCTGCACGCCGCGCAGGTTGGGCGCGAGCGCCTGCACCGTCAGACCGGGACAGGTCTCCAGCACGCGCGCAACAATCTCGGGAGTGTCGGCGAGTTGCGGGATGACGCGGGCAGGGACGAAGCTGCCGACCTCGATCTCGTTCACGCCGGCGGCGTGGATTGAGGCGATCCAGCGCACCTTGTCGTCGGTGGTCATGCGGGTCTTCGCGATCTGCAGCCCGTCGCGTGGGCCGACCTCGCAGATGGAAACGAATTCGCTCATGGCGGGGACCTTTCGAGGGGTCGGGATCGGGCGGAAGGTGTGGCGCAACGGGCGGAAAGGCAAGGCGGACGGGGCGAGATGCAGGCTGGATTGAGCAGGCCCCGCGGCGGCGGCCCACTATCCCGCAACGGCCAGGCAACGCTGCATTTGGGCGGAATCAGGTTGCGCAACCGGCTTCTTTTGCCGTTCCGTCTGACTGCACGCGCACTGACCGGAAAACCGATTTCGATCAGTTGCGGAACGGTGACCGTGGTGAAGATTGCAGGACCCAACCCTGCGAAGGAATTCGCACCGGACTATTGCCGCACGCAACCCATTGCGCGTCAGTGCAGCGCGATCCGAAGCGCACGATTTCTATGAAGCTATCGGTTATCGACTCACGGCGATATCTCATCTGTTCCGGAAATCTCTGGACCAGCAGAGATAGGATTACCGAGAATCCCCGATTTTCGCGTGCATTCAGCTTTGCCGGTAAGGTTGCTCGGCAGAATCGAGCGGGCTCGTGGCATACTCCTGCCAGTGGGAAGCCGGCAATCCAGGAACCCCGCAGCGGCCTCAGCCGGCGCGGCGGGCAATAAAAAGGCTCGTCGTCATGTTCCGCACAACTCGATCCCTGAAGACCTTGCGGGCAATACGGCCGACTTCAGCCAACACGGCCACACGGTCGGGGCGGGCGCTCACGTTCGAGTAACTTGCGTACAGAGCAACGGTTTGATTTGCATCCAGAACCAGAGGCCATCGGCCGGTACTGCTCTTTGCCATGTCGAACATCCCGGTGCGCCTCAAGGCGGTAAGGCGAGCCACCGAATCCAGTCCGAAGGGGACATTCCCTTTCCCGACTGAAGGATTGGCGGGCGCACCCACCACATCCTTGGTCGCCTCGTGAAACGGATCGGGTTGGCTGTCATCACCGAACACGTTCCAAACGGCCGCCCACCAGCCGCCGGGGCGAAGCAGGCTGGCGATCTTCTCGAGAGCCGAATCTTCATTGAGCCAATGAACGGCCGTAGCGCTCATGCCCAGGTCGAAGGCACGCTCTTCGAGCGAGGCATTCTCGAACGGGGCAACGATCACCCTGAGCGCCCGGTCCGGATTATTTGTGCGCAGGAACTCTGCGAGACGTGGGTCCGGCTCTATCGCCGTCAGCGGGTTGGCGCCCAGCTCGAGCAAGCGCTGCGTTGCCGTGCCGGTGCCAGCGCCGATCTCGAAAATCGCGGCGCCGCGACGTAAACCGCACACCGAGGTGAGCGTGGCATACACCCATTCCGGATAGTCAGGCCGCGCGCTGTGATAGCCCGCCGGGTCTTCGCCGAAGGCCTGACGGCCGAACTGCCTGGGCAGCCGGGTTTCAGTCACGGGCCGTCCAGCACGCTGGCGGCGCTGATCGAGGTGATCGGGCCCACCTTGGCGTCGGTGGTCATGCGTGTCTTGGCGATATGCAGCCCTCGCGCCGGCCCACCTCGCAGATGGTGACGAATCCACGCATCGCCGGGAACCTCTCCAGTGGTCGGATCGGGCGAAAGGTGTGACGCGGTGGGGAGAAAGGCAAGACAAGGACGGGGGGGCAGGCAGGCGATCCAAGTGAGCGCGTCGCCGGGCCCGCTTTGGTGCTGATGATAATGCAACGACCAGGTGCATTGGCAAAGACGAAGACGGATTTCTCCGTACTCTGCGCGGCATTGTCGCAGCGAAACTATGCGCCGGACAGACAGAGCGTGCGACAGGCTGACTCAATCCCGCGTCGAATCTTTGCCGACGGGGCCCTGAACCATGCAATCCCGTCGGAGCGGTCGGCTGTCGGTTTTATCGCTTACTGGCGGCGAAGTTCGCAATTCTCGCGTCCACCATGCACCGGCGGCGTTTGATCCAGGTCAATGAATCCTCCGGAGCGGGCGATACGTTTGCGGTGCAGACGCAGTCCGGAGGTATGGTGCGATGCGACTCGCTCAGGCAGACCGTGTCGAAATCCTGGTGCTGGTAGACAACATGACGGACATGCTGTCGTCGACTCCAGCCATCGTCACGGTGGAGATCGCCCGGTTGCGGCATCGTCGAATCAGTCCAACGATGGGAGATGCCTATTGTTGCGCGGCGCATGGTCTGTCGCTGCTCGTCACTGCGTACGCATCGGATCGCTCGAAAACAGTACTGTTCGATGGCGGTCCCGCCAGCTATCCGATCGGAATGAACGGCGCCCGTCTCGGCGTCGATTTCGCGGCAATCGGTGCAGTTGTTCTCTCGCACAGCCATTGGGATCACGCTGGCGGCCTTCCTCGTGCCCTTGGCATGTGCTGCGCGGCAAACGGCGGCCAACCCGTTCCCTTGTTCCTTCATCCTGCGATGTTCCAGCAGCGCGGCTTTCGTATGCCCGACGGTGCCGTCATGGTCAGTCAGCCGTTTCCCACGGAGGAACAATGGAGCGCCTACGGCGCAAGACCCGTGGTAACGACCGAACCAGCCACCATTTTGGACGACCTGTTCTTCGTAAGCGGCGAAATTCCGAGGACTACGTCCTACGAACAAGGACTCGATATGAACGTGCACCGCACGGCGGTGGGTGCGCCATGGGAGCCGGAACCACAGGTCATCGATGAGCGATTTCTGGCCGTGCATGTCAGGGGCAAGGGGCTCGTCGTGGTGAGCGGGTGTTCCCACGCAGGCATCGTCAATGTTCTGCACCACGCGCGGGCCAGCTTTCCTGGCACGGCGCTCCACTCGGTCATGGGCGGCTTCCATCTGGCTGGGTTGTCCGCCGAGGCGATCATTCCTGATACGGTGCGTGATCTTGGACTCCTTGGTCTGAAGCACATCGTTGCCGGGCACTGCACCGGTTGGCGGGCACTCAACGCCCTGCAAAATGCACTCGGCGACGAGGTGGTGACGCCTTTGGCGGTGGGCAAATTGTTCACCATATGAGTCTTGCCCGGTAATTGTCAGTCTTTCCAGCGTCAGTTGCCGTCCAACCCTTTCAAAGGAGGTCACGATGCCGAAGATCTCTGGCACATATCATGGCAAGGCGGAATCGCAGACGAGTGTTGTGGTGCGGGACGTTGCACGGCACCAGCTAGTACCCAGAATCACTGGACCGCGAAACATGGTTTAAGGCGCTTCTGGTGGACGACGCTCTTGGTCCAGTTGAAGGGGCGAGCGCTCTCATTGTAGCTATCAATGAAGCTGGTGATGTGATCGATCAACTCCCGCACGCTGCCGAAGGAGGCCCCCTTGAGGGACTTGCCGGCCAGTATGGAGAACCAGATTTCGATCTGGTTCAACCAGGAGGCATGCGTCGGAGTGTAGTGGAAACGGACATTGGGATGCCGTGCCAGCCACATGTCGCGCTTCGGTTTGTGGGTCGAAAGGTTGTCCAGGATCACGTGGATCTCCTTGCCCGGATGCTGCGCCACGACCCGGTTCATGAAGTCGAGAAACTCCACCCGCCGCCGGCGCTGATAGTGCCGGCCTATGACCTCGCCGCTGCCAACGTCGAAAGCGGCAAACAGGGTGGTAGTGCCGTTTCGCTTGTAGTCGTGCGACTGGCCGATCATCGCCCGGCCATTGGGTAGCTTGAGATATCCCTGGGCCCGCTCCAGCGCCTGGATTGACGGTTTCTCATCGACCGAAAGCACCACTGCATTGTCGGGTGGGGCCATATAAAGGCCAACGATGTCCGCCGCTTTGGTCACGAACTCCGGATCGGTGCTCTGGCACCAGGACTTGCGGCCCGAGAGATCGATCTTCTGCGCCCGCAGGAACCGCCAGATATACTGTTCGTGGATCTCGCCCAGCTCCCGTGCCAGCAGTGGGGCGGTCCAGTTCGCGTAGCCAGGAGGTGGCGGTCGGTCGAGCATGGCCAGGATACGCTTTTGGTGCTCCCGGCCATACTTGGGTTCGGCACCACGGTCCCCGGTCTCGCTGAGGCCTGCCATCCGATCCTTGGCATATCGCACCCGCCATTTGGACACCGTACCCGGTTCGCAGCCGACCTCGCGGCCAATCGCACGCGAGGCCATGCCCGCCGCTGCCAGAAGCACAATCCGCGCGCGATCTCGCATCCGCGCCTCGCTCTTTCGGGAACCGGCCAACGCCTCCAGCGCCTGCCGCTCCTCCGCCGTCAGGGTAATCGGCGTCGCCTGGGGAATCTTCCGCATTCCCCTACCGAATCATGACTCACGCTTCAGCGATAGTGGGTACTAGGCAGTCGCGATCGCTCCTGCGGACGTTGCCAAATGTCTGCGCCTCCTGGGTGGACAGCGACATGACGCGACATCCGCGCATCATTCAAAGTGTGCCATCATGCGGATTGTACAATGGTTGCTACGGTCCAAACCACGATTCAGCTCGCCTTCCCAACTGGCTTGGTTGTTTCTGTGCATTGCCTGCGCATCGTTTGCCTTTGCCGGCGAGGCCCATGCCGACGTCATCAGCTTCCTGAATCCGCACGGCCCGATCGCGGCCGCGCAAGCTCGGCACTTCGTCGCCATCAACCTGCTGATGCTGGTCGTGATCCTGCCCGTTCTGATCGGCGTGCCATTGATCGCGTGGCACTATCGCCGCGGCAATTCCAAGGCGTTCTATGCACCGAAGTGGTGCTATTCCTGGCCGCTTGAGGGGCTGATCTGGGGCGGGCCGCTGGCGATCGTCGCCGTGATGGGATTGTGGCTGGCGCGAGGCACCACGACGCTCGATCCCTATGTTCGGATCAAAACCCAAGATGCGCCGCTCAAAGTGGATGTCATCGCTTATGATTGGAAATGGTTGTTTGTCTATCCGCGGCTGCATATCGCAAGCGTGGGGAGACTGGTGTTCCCTGAACACCGCCAGCTCAGCATACGGCTCACCAGCGACTCGGTGATGCAATCGTTCCTGATTCCTGCCCTCGGCAGTCAGATCTATGCGATGGCCGCGATGCAGACGCGGCTGCATCTCATATCCGCTTCCACTGGGCAATACCTGGGTGAGAACACCCAGTACGACGGGAGGGGATTCCAGCACGAGAGGTTCATCGCCCGTTCGACCACGCCGCAAGGCTTCCGCGACTGGGTCACCAGGGTCAGGGCGACGGGAGTGCCGCTTACCGCTAAGACCTACGACGTGATCCGCGGCGACAACACCGCGCCGCAGATTCGCGCCGCGCTGAAGGCGGACGACATGCCGCCCGGTGCCGTGTTCTTCAATCGCGTCACGCCGAATTTGTTCAAGAACGTCATGATGTCGTTTCACGGCGGTCCATCGAGCAGTACCGCCATCGTTGGCGGAGCAGCTGCGCCGCCCCGCAAACCCATACGGCCGCGAAAAGTTCCCAGGCCCAGTGTCGCGCGCGGCACCAGTATCGCCGCATCGGAAACGCATCGCGCAGTCGCAACGGAGTGACACGGATGTCGATCGCACACGTCATTTTCGGGCGACTGTCGTTGCAAAGTCTGCCATTCTGGGCGGCTGTCCAGCATCCGACGATCGAGAATATCATCAACGGGACCATCGCCACCGGCGCGGCGAGCGTGGTGGTTATCGGGGCGGGCGCGACCGCCGCGCTGATCACATATCTCGGCAAGTGGCGCTGGCTGTGGACCGAATGGCTGACCAGCGTCGACCACAAGCGCATTGGCATCATGTACATTGTCATCGCCTTCGTGATGCTTGCGCGCGCGCTGATCGAGGCCGTTCTGATGCGTACCCAGCAGGCCTTTGGTCTGGGCGGCGGCTTCCTGTTCCCGGAACATTTCGGAGAACTGTTCAGCACACACGGCACGATCATGATTTTCTTCATGGCCATGCCGTTTTTGATCGGTCTGATCAACTTTGTCATGCCGCAGCAGATCGGCACGCGCGACGTCTCTTTTCCGGTCATGAACTCGGTCAGCCTTGGCCTGACGATGGCGGGCGCCATGCTTGTCATGATCTCGCTGGTACTCGGCAAATTCTCCACCGGTGGTTGGAGCGGCTATCCGCCCTATACCGAAATCACATTCAGTCCGGGTGTCGGGCCGGATTACTGGATCTGGGCTGTCTCGCTGTCCGGCATAGGCACGATGATGACGGGCATCAATTTTGCCGTGACGATTTATAAGCGGCGAGCGCCGGGCATGACGCTGATGCGCATGCCGCTGTTCACCTGGACGGCGTTGTGCACCAGCATTCTCATGATCTTTGCCATGCCGCCGCTGACCGTCGCGACGGTCCTGCTCGCCCTCGACCGCTATCTCGGTTTCCACTTTTTTACCAATGGGTTCGGCGGCAACATGATGAACTACGCCAACCTTTTCTGGCTGTTCGGCCACCCCGAGGTTTACATTCTCATCCTGCCGGCGTTCGGCGTCTATTCAGAAGTGATCCCAGCCTTCTCCGGCAAGCGCATTTATGGCTACACCTCGCTTGTCCTGGCGACGATGGTGATCGCTCTGCTGTCGTTTGTCGTGTGGCTACACCACTTCTTCACGATGGGCCAGAGCGCCAGCGTCAACGAGACTTTCGGTATTGCCACCATGATGATCGGCATTCCGACCGGCGTGAAGATCTACGACTGGATGATGACGATGTACCGAGGACGAATACGATTCGCCGTGCCGATGGTGTACAGTCTGGGCTTCATGATGCTGTTCGTCATCGGTGGCCTCAGCGGCATCGTTCTGGCCAATCCGTCGATCGACTACCAGGTGCACAACACATTGTTCCTGGTCGCGCACTTCCATAACATGCTGATCCCCGGCCTGTTGTTCGGCATGCTGGCGGGCTACCATTTCTGGTTCCCAAAGGCCTTCGGTTTCCGGCTGAATGAACGCTGGGGCTTGGCTTCAGCGCTGTGCTGGATCTTCGGCTTCATGTTCGCCTTCTTTCCGCTCTACGCGCTTGGTCTGCTCGGCTTCCCGCGGCGCACCGTTGCGTACTATAACCCCATCTACGTTCCGTACATGGCCATCGCGCTGTTCGGTGCGATGATCATCCTGGCGGCGCTCATCTGTCTGGTGATCCAGCTTGTGGTCTCCGTGATGCAGCGTGATCAGAATCGGGTACCCGCCGGCGATCCCTGGAACGCCAGCGCGCTGGAATGGTCAGTCGCGGCTCCATCACCGGACTACAACTTCCCCGTCCTGCCGGAAGTGACCGCCCGGGATGCGTTCATGGTCGCCAAGGAACATGGCATGGCCTATCGCCCGCCGGAACGCTTCACCGATATTGAAATGCCGAAGAACAGCCCGCTGGGCATGATCCTGTGCGTCACCGGCGCACTCGCGGCATTCGGCCTGGTGTGGCACATGTGGTGGTTGGTGGCTCTCGCCATGCTGACCACTGTTGCCGCCGTCATCTGGCATGGTTTTGTTCGTGACTATGAACGCATCATCCCCGCTGACGAAGTCCGGGAGGACTACATGCGCTGGCTGAAAGCAGTGGCCGCGGCCGAACCGGTATCCCGCGAGGAGGAACTTGCACACCAGAATGCCGGACTTGCCGACGTTCACGAGCTTCTGGAGGCGGCAGAATGAGCGGGAATATGCTCGATAACCCGGGCTTCAGCCTCCGCGCCAGTTATCACCACATCAACCGGGAAGACGAAGTCATGTTCGGCTTCTGGGTTTTCCTGATGAGCGATGCGATCATATTTGGGTTGATCTTCGCCACCTATGCGACAATGGTTGCCGCAACCGCGGGTGGACC
>DATJNA010000294.1:0-5001 GCA_035508435.1 Acetobacteraceae bacterium
CGCGCAAGTTCCCCCACCCGTAGCCCGGCGCAATACAGTACGGCCAACATCGTGTAGACAGTCAGGGGACGGAGCGGTGCTTTCGGAGAGGCAAAGGAACGCGCTGCTTCGAACAATTGGCCCACCTCGGGTTCCGTGAACACGCGGGGTCGCCTGTACTGACGCACGATGCGCCGGCGAAGATCACGGTCTGCGCGCAAGATCGGGACCGCGGGATCGAGTCGGTGTCGCGCTTCGGACAGTACCTGGCCGCAACGTTGTGCATCCAGTACGTGACGCGGGCCACATCCGGCCTCAGACCAAGCTTGAACGAGCTTCGGAAGGGGCTCGTTCTGCAGATCAGGACGGCGCTGCAGGAACCGATCAAATCGCAGCAGCATCGCCTTTCGCTCCTCGGCCCGGTAGCCGAGGGACCGCAAGAACTGCACGTGCTGCCGCATTTCGGGCCCGAGTGCACTTCCGAACTCGGGCAGAGGACGAAGCCGCTCCAGCTCCTGTCCGGGATCGTCGCTTAACAGTGCACAGACGATCGGTGCTGTAAGGCCACCGTACCTCTCCCGCAATTCCGCAAGCGGATTGTGGGCAACGACATCATGCGCCTTCGCCCAGTCGAGATAGCGATCGACCAGCCGTGCCCGATGGATCACGAGGGCCAGTGGCCACTCCAGTATGCACTGCTTAAGCCAGGTGCGTACCGTGTCCGCAGAGACCTGGGCATCTTGCTCCGCGAGATGCCGATGGAAGCCTCTGAGGATGCAAGCATAGACCTTGTATGTGTCACGACACCGAGGACGTATCGTCTTGAGGAACTGCGCGATCGGATCTAGGGATGAAGAGGCGTTCATGGTGTAACTCCCATCGGCATGGTCAACGCCACAGTCCGCAGGTCGTCCATGGCAAGCCTCAGGTACGCAGCCGTTGACTCAGTTGAACGGTGCCCGAGCACATCTCCGATCTCTTTGATCGTCACGCCGCTGTGCAGCAGGCTTGCCGCTCGAGCGTGGCGGAAGGCATGCGGTCCTCGGCGTCCCGGCGAGGTCGCACCCACGACTGCGAGCCGCTCTCTGATCTGGGTGGTGAGAGCAGCGAGCCCGATATAGGGTGCAACGGTGCGCACGAAGACCTGCCGAGCACCCGTTTTCGGACGACCGTGTCGAAGGTAGGCCAGGATTGCGTTGCCTGGTTGGGGTAGGAGCGGGAGCTCCGCGTACGCACCCGACTTGCCCCGCCGCACTCGCAGAATGTCGTTCTTCCAGTCGATATCTTCGAGACGGAGACTGATGATCTCGCCGGCTCGAAGCCCGTAGGTCGCCAGAAGCGTCAGGATCGCGTAGTCTCGCCTACCAATTGCCGAGCCATCGGCGCGCGTGGCCTCCAACACCTTGTCGACCTGTTCGGCGCGCAGCTCCCGCGGAAGATCCTCAAGTTTGTAGCACTTCGGTACGAGGATCTCGCCGCCGAGGTCGCTTTTGATCCGTCCGCTGATCTTCAGGTACCGCAGGAAACTGCGAAGATCGATAGTTGCCAACTTCAGCGACCCTCGAGTGCGTCTCGAGACTGTGCGGCAGGCGACATAGGCGTCGATGCCGGAGACGGAGACGTCATCGGACCAGGCGTCACGGCCTTCGATCCGAAGCGACTTCATGAATCGCAGCGCTTCTGCGATCCGATTCTCTCGTGTGCTGAGGCACAGTCCGCGGATCTCGCGCATCCACTCGTCGTAACCGCGCAAAACCTCGTCCAGCATGCTTTTGGGCGTGGACCGCGGTATCGGCGCTGGTGGCCACTGCCTGCGCAACACGCGGAGCAGCATGCGTATCGCGGACACCTCCCTCGCGCGCCAGCTCTGGGGATTACTTGGTGACCGACCGTGGCGGCGCCTGTATTTCGAAAGCCTCCGTCGCTGGAACCTCTGCACGTGTTCCGATTGAACGGTGTCTATCGAGATTCTGATGTGCCGAAGGTAACGGAGAAATTGCCTCGCGACAGTCTTGTAGTTGACGACAACCCTTTGCCCATATCCCTTTTCGCTCATGTGGGCGACGAGTAGCGCGAGCTCGGGACATCCGTAGTTGTGGTTCTGATCGTGCATGTGCCTCTCCCTGGGTGTGCGGGCTGATCGCACATGCAAAATTATGCCAAGCAGCGCAGACCGACTGCGGGCACAGGCAAGGGGTGGAGCGCCTTCCTTGCGATTACGAGTTCCTTGTGATTGCCACGCTAATCGAAAGCTTTCGATTAACGCGGCAGGCCGCGCTTTTGCATCGCCTGCGACAAGCCGTGTGCGATGTTCTCCGCCGATTCAGCGAGATACCACTGCAGGTGACAGGCGAGCCGCGAGCGGTCGTCGAGCACACCGAACAGTACCGGTGTTCGCCACTCGCCGCGCGGCGTCAGCACTTTGCGCGAACCGTAATGGCAATCCCAATGCCAGGAACCGTTCACGTATTCCGCTTCGTAGCTGCGCACCTCGCGCGCTTCGAGCCGCGCCGCGGCGGCCAGCGCGCCATCGGTCTGGCGCGTCGTCAGCGGACGATGCTTTGTCAAACCGTGCGCCGCCAGGAACCGCCGCACCGTCGCGTAGGACGGCACCGGCCGCAACTCGGCGCGGGTCTCGGCCAAGGCGACCAGATTGTCATGATGCAGCTGGGCGGACCAACTTTTATGGGCGGCATACTGCGACCGCAGGGCCTCGCGCAGTGGTGGGGTCATCGAGGCCTGCTCACCGGCGTCCTGGCGCCGCTTGCGTCGCAGCACGCCGACCGGATCATGCTGTTCGTTCAGGCTGCGGTAATACCATCGCTCCAAAGTTGACACTCCGAACCGGACCGGCGCGCCGGTGCCCGGGTGTCGCCATTCGCGTGCCGCCAACTGCTGCAACGCTGCCCGTAGCGCGCCCTTGGCCGGCGGCGCGGCCAGCAATGCACCGATCACCGAGAAGCGCAGTCGCGCCCACCGCTCATGCACCCGCGATCCGCCTCGCTCCGCCACGCGCGCTCTCCGACAAAGTGAGCGCTTCGACGCTAGACGCTGCCGCCAATGACTGGCGACGCGCATCCTCTGCGGATCGGCGACGCCCGTCAGAGAGCGTGCATCGGGCAGGCGCCGCCGGTCAGCGGAGTGAGGAAGCGTAGTAACGCGATGAGCCGCTCGGCGGCGGTCCCGATGAAGCGGGCGAGCAGCGAAGCCGGAACGCCGGCGACGTCGACCGGCGGCATGAACCTCGCCGTCGCGAACTGCGCGAAGGTTCCCTCGGTGAAGGTCGAGCGCCACCAGACACGCCAGCGCGCGAGGGTTCGCCGGTCGACCCCCGGCACACCCGACAGACGCGCCAGCCGTGCCGGCGTTGTCCCGTGCAGCATGGCCGAGATCAACGTCACGACCGTGGCGAGGTAGACCTTGCGCCCGAGAAAGCGCAGCGATGGTGGCGTCGCCCGCTTGCGGCAACCATCCACCGCGCAACAGAAACTGAAGCGCCGGGCATAATCCTGGCCTAACCCGGCGGGACCACCGCGCGGCTTGCGGCCAAATGGCGCTGCATGCAGCGCGCCACCGCATTGGCCGCAACCGCCCGCCCGGGTGATGGCGGAAAGGTCGCGGTCGAAGGCGAGCAGTTGCTCATGGAATCTGGCGTCGGCCAGCACGGCTTGGTACAAGGGATCCGTCCTTTGAACTGAAGTTGGCGGGATGGCCAAGATCGGACGGAATGATCGCTGTCCCTGTGGCAGCGGCAAGAAATACAAGCACTGCTGCATGGCCCGCGACGAGGCTACCGAGCGCGAAAGCCACGCTGCCGCCGAACGCGAGAGGCGAGCGGCCGCCGCGGCCGACTTTGCGGCGCAACATGATCCGCACCTGTGCGATGACTGCAACGAACAGCTGGACGCCGCAGCCAACGCCGTGCTCGCCCTCATCGACGCCAGGAAATTCGACGAGGCAGAGCAAGCCGCCCACGAGATCTTGGCTCGCTTCCCCGTCGTGCATGACGGCCACGAGTGTCTCGGCCGCCTGTACCAGGCCAAGGGCGACAACCACCGAGCGGCCGATTGCTATCGAAAGGTCATCGTGTTCGCTCGCAACGAGCCGCATCTCTACGACCCGCACTTCATCGATCACTTCCAGGACCTGATCGACCGTCTGGAACCCCGGGGCGCCGCTGCCGATTGAGCCGGCCGGCCCGCTCGTCCAGCAGCGCCGGCTACGCCCGCCCACAGGTCGGCTCCGAGGAACAATCCCGCAGGCTCTCATCAAGAAATGCTGCGAACGACAGACCCTCAAACCGGACACGATCCTTGAGGGAAAGGTCCTCGCGTCCTTCAAATTCCGTGCTCAGAAAACGCCGAAAACACGTCGCTTTGCCTGCTCAGGCTCATTTCGCGACCGTGGCAATCGAAAGCGAAGGTCATACGGATTGCATCCGATGGTGCAATCGCGGCTGCGTTCCCGGCTCATCGAGCTGCATCGCTTCCGCTTCAGCGGACACGGATACAGTCTTCGGAACTCATCACCAGCAGCGGCCTCGGTGGCGGCCTTGACCTGGCGGATCACTGCTGGCTCTCACCACAGGACTACATCGAGAGAACACATGCGCTGTGTGTCCGGATCGTAAGCGTCAGCCGATTAGGTAGCAGGGGTTGACGCGCCCGATTATTATTGGACGTGACCGGTTCTGGTGAGGCTAGCTGCCGGGAGCCGGGCGGTGGAGATCGACACTGACGAGGCCATACCATCAGCCGCCTCGACGAGCTCCCGTCCTGGAACTTCCAGCCGCCACTGGCCGCAGCGGCCTGATCATTGCCGCCGCCGAGCCGCCGGCTCATCCAACGGCGTGGGTTTCGCGAACAATTTTCTGAACAACCGCGCGCTCTCCGCCAGACGCGCGCCGGTGAGCACAACAGACTTCGTCTTGCCCACGGGGTCATGCATCACGCCCTTGCGATGTAACCGATCGAGAAGCACCCCAATCGTGGCCCTTCCAGGCCCTGACGTCATCATGCAGCG
>DATJNA010000295.1:0-58126 GCA_035508435.1 Acetobacteraceae bacterium
TGGCGTCCCGTAGGGGATTCGAACCCCTGTTGCCGCCGTGAGAGGGCGGTGTCCTGGGCCTCTAGACGAACGGGACCACAGCCGAGGCGCGCTATCTAGGCCAGAACCGCCCTCCACTCAAGCGCCCCCTGCCCAAGCCAAGGCAAGATTGGTTGCGAGCAAACCCTCAACGTGCCAGCACGATCCGACCGGTGACCGTCCCGACCCGCGGGTCCAGCAGGACGACGCGGTCGGCGCCTCCACCCTGCAATTGCAGCGCCAATCGATCCTGTGTCGCCGCGATACCAACGATGCGCGTGCCGGCGGGCTGGTCGAGGACCAGCGAAACCGGTGAGGACCCAGCCGGCGCGGTCGCACGATGGAAGATCACCACCACGATCACCGCCGTGCCGGCCAGGATCATCATCCCCATCACGACCGTCAGAACCTTCAGCGCTCGCATGCCGTTGCCCAACACCCGTCCTCCGCCAGATCGCGGCCGATCCGATTGACCAACCGTGGCCCCCTCGCCACATTCGCTCGGGTTGGTCAACACACAGCCGATGGCCCCGATCCAATCTCAGAGCATTCCGGCGGCATTCCGCATCACCGCCGATGCCGCCCGGGCGGGCCAGCGGCTTGATCGCTTTCTGGCCGATGCCATCGGCACGCTGTCTCGTTCGCGGATCAAGGCGCTGATCGAATCCGGCCACGCCAGCCAGGGGGACACCGCACTCCGCGAGCCGGCCGAACCGGTGCGCGCCGGCCTCGCCTATGCGCTGCGCCTGCCGCCGCCCGCGCCCGCCACGCCCCAGCCGCAGCCGATCGCACTCCATATCCTCTATGAGGATGCGGACCTGATCGTGCTGGACAAGCCGGCCGGGCTGGTTGTTCACCCCGCGCCTGGGAATCCGGACGGCACGCTGGTCAATGCCTTGCTGGCGCATTGCGGTCCCGGCCTCACCGGCATTGGCGCCGAGCGCCGCCCCGGCATCGTGCACCGGCTGGACAAGGACACCTCGGGCGTCATGGTCGTCGCCAAGACGCAGGCGGCGAACGACGCGCTGACAGCCGCCTTTGCCACGCGCGACCTGGACCGTGCCTACCTCGCGCTGGTATGGGGGGTGCCGGCGCCGCTCGCCGGCGAAATCGAGGGCGCCATCGGCCGCGACCCGCGCGACCGCAAGCGCATGGCGGTGGTGACGCGTGGCGGCAAGCCGGCGCTGACCCGCTACCGGACCTTGCGCGCCTGGCAGACCAGCGCCGCGCTGCTGGAATGCCGGCTGGCCACCGGACGGACCCACCAGATCCGCGTGCATCTCGCCGGCCGAGGCCATCCGGTGGTCGGCGACCCGCTCTACCTGCGCCGCATTCCTGCCGCTGCCCGCACCCTGCAACCACAGCTTCGCCAGGTTTTGCTGGACTTTCCGCGCCAGGCCCTGCACGCGGCGCGGCTCGGCTTCACGCACCCGATCTCCCGCCAACCGGTCGCTTTCGAGACCCCGCTGCCCGCCGATTTCCAGGCGCTGCTGACCGCGCTGGACGCAGCTCTGCGGCCGCCGCAGACCTGACTTACCGGTAGCTCTCCAAAGGGTAACCTTGACAGTACCAATGCGGTCCGGTATATCACGACCCGCCGGTGCGAGGGGATGCTTGCCCGGCTGGGGACGTCCAGAAATGCCGCTGCCACTGTAGGGGCGGGTCTCTGGGACGTGATGTCCCTGCCCCCATCCCGCGTGGCCTTAGCCACATTCAGGCCACGTCCCGCGCCGACAACAACGGGCGAGACGGACCCCGCCGACGAAAGGAGCCTTCCGTGGCCTCTGCCGTCATCAACATTGCCCCCGAGGGCAACCTGTCGCGGTATCTCCAGGAGATCCGCAAGTTCCCGATGCTGTCGCCGGAGGAGGAACTCGCCCTCTCCAAGCGCTGGCGCGACCACCAGGATATGGAGGCGGCACACAAGCTTGTCACCTCCCATCTGCGGCTCGTGGCAAAAATTGCCATGGGCTATCGCGGCTACGGCTTGCCGGTGGGCGAACTGATCAGCGAGGGCAACGTCGGCATGATGCAGGCGGTGAAGCGGTTCGATCCGGACCGCGGCTTCCGTCTGGCGACCTATGCCATGTGGTGGATCAGGGCTGCGATCCAGGAATACATCCTGCACTCGTGGTCGCTGGTGAAGATGGGCACCACCGCCGCCCAGAAGAAGCTGTTCTTCAACCTGCGCCGGCTGAAGGGGCAGATGCAGGCGATCGACGATGGCGATCTGCAGCCCGAGCAAGTGACCAAGATCGCCAAGATGCTCGACGTGCCAGAACAAGATGTGGTCAGCATGAACCGCCGGCTGGCGGCGCCCGATCACAGCCTGAACGCCCCCGTGCGTCAGGACAGCGAAGGCGAGTGGCAGGATTGGCTGGTCGATGAGTCGGAAAGCCAGGAAGCCACGATCGGCGACCGCGAGGAGCTGTCCGGCCGCAAGGCTTTGCTGTCGAGCGCGCTGAAGACTCTGAATGAGCGCGAGCGCCACATCCTGGTCGAGCGCCGGCTGAAGGACAATCCGACCACGCTCGAGGATCTGTCGCAGCATTACAACATCTCGCGCGAGCGGGTGCGGCAGATCGAGGTGCGCGCGTTCGAGAAGCTGCAGAAGGCGATGAAGGCGCAGATCGCCGAGCGCCGGCTGCAGCAGCAGGTGAAGCAGCAGGCCGCGCTCGCGGAGCATTGACTGGGCGGGCCAGGCCGGCCCGCCGTTACCTGATTTCGCCCCGCGCCTGCGCCGGCTGCGGCGCCTCCGCGGCGTCAAGCAGAGTGCCCTCGCCGACCGGGTCGGGGTCGCGCAAACCACCGTCTGCCGCCGGGAACGCGGCGAGATCGTCCCTGCGCCGACAGTGATCGAAGCAGTGCTTGCATTGCTCTGCGGCGCCGCAATGCCTCTGGCCGATGGCCCCCTGCGGCGGCTGATCGAGACATCGCCGCTGCCGGTGCACCTCGTGACCGACACCGATCATCGCTCGCTCGCCGCCTCCCCGGCGCGGGAGCACGAGTGGGGGCAGACCGCTGCCGGGCTGCTCGGACAGACCCTGTGGCGTTTCGCCGCCCGAAGGCATCCAGGCAGCAGAGCAATCGCTGGACCAGCACGGCTGGTGGGAGGCCACTTGCCGCAGCCGGTCGAACTGTGGACCGGCGCCCGCAACGCCGGCCTGCGGATCCGCTGCCAAATGATGACGTGGGAAAGAGTCTACCTGGCGGACGGCACTCCGGCACGGCTCTGCCTCACCAGCGCGTTCTCAAGCGCCGCATAATTTATGCGCTGACGGGCGCGCCGCGCCTCCGTAGGGTCTGGCCTCCGGAACGATCCCGCGGGAGACGGTGCATGACGTCCGACAGGTGGCTGGCCGCGCTCGATGCACGCCTGGCGCAGCAACTGCAATTCTTGCTCGTGGCCGACCGGCTGAAATCCGTACTCCGCGGCAGCCGCATCGCCGACGGATCGCGCCGCGAGAACACCGCCGAGCATTCCTGGCACCTCGCCTTGTTCTCGCTGGTGCTGCGCGAGTGGGCGGTGGGCGATGTCGATCCCTGGCGCGTCGGGCAGATGCTGATCCTGCATGACCTGGTGGAGATCGAGGCCGGCGACACGCCATTGTTCGATGCCGACGGCGCGCAGCCGCAAGCGGCGCGGGAGCACGAGGCGGCCGATCGAATCTTCGGACTGCTGCCGCGCGATCAGGCGGCCACGTTGCGCGACCTGTGGCAGGAATTCGAGGCCGCCGTTTCGCCGGATGCGAAATTCGCCAAGGCGCTGGACCGGCTCCAGCCGATCCTGCTGAACCACGCCGTGGGCGGCGGCACCTGGACCGATTATGCGGTGGACGTGGCTCAGGAGAGGGGCCTGACCCGCCGGATTGCCGAGGGAGCACCGGCGCTATGGGACGCGGCGGAGGCGGTGTTTGCCGACGCAATCGCCTGCGGCTGGCTGCGCCCGGCAGTGGCGGCAGCGGTATCCTGATCGTTCCACATTCACCGTGGATGCATGGGACAACTGGATTGCCCGGGGCGTTCGCATCGCGCGCGCGGTGCGCGTGGGTCGAGTGGCGCGAGGATCTCCGTCTGGCAGGCGTTCGCGTCGCGCGCGCGGTGCGCGTTCATGACCAGAACCGAGGCGCCCGCCGGAACTTCTCCCACTGCCGTACCACCCGCGGCAGCAGCTCAGTCGTGTTCGCCGCGGTGAAGCCGATCACCAGCCCGACGGCATAACCGTGGCGTCCGGACGGCCCGCCCAGTTCTGCAAGCAGCGTCTCCGCCGTCGCCCGATCGTTCAGCATGCCCAATCCGTCCTGCACTGCCGCCAGCCGGTGAATGAACCGCCGCGGCCCTTTGCCGGGGTAGAGCGGCGCGAAGATCTCGGCGGCATACCGGACGCGCTTCGCCCGCAGCCGCAACGCATGCAGCGCGGGGGCATCCAGCCCCGCCATATCGTCGCTGCCTTCCAGCTTGCGCACGCGCCGCCCCAGCACCTCCGA
Organism: Acetobacteraceae bacterium; assembly: GCA_035508435.1. Lineage (GTDB taxonomy): Bacteria > Pseudomonadota > Alphaproteobacteria > Acetobacterales > Acetobacteraceae > JASHVB01. Next base: position 4,506 of record DATJNA010000295.1, read on the forward strand.
GGCAAACCGCTCCAGCGGCACCGGCGCTTCCGCTTCCGGCATCGGCGGATACCAGCAGCGCGCTCCCGCCAGCCACGCGAGCGCGATTCCGAGTTTGCGGAATTCGACCCCCTCGAGGAAAGCGCGCAGCGCGACGTGGCACTCGCGCCGCCGCCGTGCCGCCGCCGTGGTCAGCCGCGCCAACCGTTCCTCCCGTGGGAAGGCCGCGCTCACGGTTGGCAGCGTTTCGCTCAGGAACACGTCCCAATCGCGGGTCGGCCCGAGCCGTTGGCTCAGCGCCTTCAGCCCCAAGGCGGCTTCGTGCAGTTCGGGACAGTCAAGCAGCGCACGGAACATCGCGACCGCCGAGCGCAGCCGGCGCAGCGCCACGCGCATTTGGTGCACCGGCTCGGGGCCGCTCCGGTCCGCCGCCGCGGCAGGGGCGAAGTGCAGCACCACGTCGGTCAGATGCGCAACGGCGAAGGCGAATGCGTCAGTGGTACCGAGCGCTTCGGGTAGCTCTGGCGCCCCGAGCCGGCGCGCCGGCAGGTCAGCCGCACGCGCCGCCGCGAGCGCCTCGCCCGCCAGCGTCGCAGGCGCGACCGCGAGCGGGACGGCATCCGCCAGTGTCAAGGCGACCGCTCGCACAGCCCGCTCATCGCCGGAGAGGTGCAGGCGGGCGACCCCATGCTCCGCGGTAACCGCGCGCAAGGTGCCCCGCACCAATGTCAGCGTCGCCGTCCCTTGTTCCGTGGTCAACGCCACGCCGCGTTGACGACCGGCGAACCCGACGACCGGTGCCAGCGGGGACGGAAGGTCGTGGCCCAACCCTGCTTGCTCTGCCGCTACCGCCAGAATCGGCGGCGGTGCACCAGGGGGCCACGCCTCGGTAGGCTCCGGCACCAGCTTTTCCAACCGCCAGGTGCCACGCTCCTGCGCCAAAGCGAGGCCGGCCGCAGTCAATGCGGCGTCGGCGCTGTCGTGCCAGACGATGCGCTGCGCTTGCCCCCGGCCCCGCGTCCCTGCCGCAAGCAGGGGCAGCCGGAGCAGCCGGGGCGCGTCGTCCGGATCGAGGCTCAGCTCGAGGTCCATCGGATCAATCGCTGCGTTCCAGCTCGCGGGGGGTGATAAAGCGGGTCAGCCGGCCGGCGCCGGGCCCGATCCGCAGCCACGGGCCAGGAATGGTGAACTCGGCAAGCGCGCCGGTGGGATAGGCGGCCTCCAGCCGCCGGGACGTATCGGTGGCCGGCATGTCGGCGGTCAGCGTTTGCGCCAGGTCATGCAGGCCGGGGTTGTGCCCGATCAGCAACGCACTGCGCACCGTTTCCGGGATGTCGCGCAGCACGCCAAGCAGTTGCGCCGGAGCGGCGAGGTACAGCGCCTCGACATGCTCGATCAGTGGCGTCTCATCCCAGGGTTCCAGCGCTTCCAGCGTCTGCAGCGTGCGGCGCGCGGGGGAGACCAGAACGAGGTCCGGCGCCAGGCCGAGCCGATGCATTGCCTTCCGCATCGTCGTGGCGGCACGCCGGCCGCGCTCGTTCAATGGGCGGTCGCGGTCGGCAAGCTCGGAATCATGCCACGACGATTTGGCATGGCGCAGGAGCAGCAACTGGTGCATCGACGCAGGAGAAACCTGATCTGGTTGGCCGGCCCATCCTGCCACTTCGGCCACGCCTTGTCCTGCCCCTGGGCAATTCTGCCGCGATGTTATGCGGTCAAACTCCGGGGCCGCCTAATAGCAGATGCCGCCTAATAGCAGAGAATGCACGGCGAGGCGCGCGCGGCGTCCGCCGTCAAGCTGTGCGGGCAAACATTGCCTCGTGTCGCGCCACCTGCACCTTGTAGTTCTCGCGATATTGCCGGCTCACAGCCTGATGCGCCGCCAGCGCCGCGGCATCGCGCTCCGCCGACGGCGGATCGATCAGATCGAAATGTCCGTAACGGTCTTCGCCGCGCACCAACATCGCCTTCAGCCGCACGGGACTGTCCACGCGCACATGCGCCGGGACGTAATTCAGCCCGATGCCGACGCGGCGATGGCTGGCATTGTTGGGCGCCGAGCGGTGCACCGCCAACTCATGGTGCAATGAGAACTCGCCGGCACGCAGCGCCATCGCTTCCGGCCTGGCGTCATCAAACGGATCAACGATCGTCTGACCCGCGCGGTTGATACTGTCCTTCAACCCCAGCGCGGCATGATGCAGCATGCGCGGAGCGCCACGGCTGGACAGCATCTCCATGCAGCCGGCCTCGCGGCTGGCATCGGTGAGCGCGACCCAGGCACACACCTGCTGCTTCGGCTCCAGGCCGAAATAGGCACCGTCCTGATGCCATGCCGCGAACGTCGGTGAATGCGGTTCCTTGATGAAGAACGTGCTGGTCCAGACCAGGATGTCGGGGCCGATCACATCCTCCACCGCGTCCAGGATGCGCGGATGGCGCACCAGCGCATCGAACCATGGCGAGTGCGCGTAAGCGTGGGAGCGCCACTTGATGTCGGCATCCGCCACGGCGGAACCGAGCTCCGTCTCCAGGCCCTCCAGCCCGGCAAGGCAAGCGGTGATGTCCGCCGGCGACAACGCCGGAATCGGAAACAGGAAGCCGTTATAGTTGTATGCATCCACCTGCGCCTGGGTCAGTGCCTTCATGCTTCTCCTCCGGCGGCGATGCGCCCCGCGGATGATGCCGTAGCCTGCATCGCAACGATAGGCCGCAGCCGCATCGGTTGGGAAATGCGCAACCAATCCCCCTCCCTGCCGACGCCGGGTGTCTTGCCCGGGTGTCTTGCCCGGGTGTCTTGCCCCTTGCCGGCCCGGCCAGGATCGTGTAGCGGTCCAGTTGCAAGTCATTCGCACTTGCACTCCCTGGGGAGGGGCACGCCGGATGTTCGTCAGCCTCATCATCGTATTCCGCGAGGCCATGGAGGCCGGCCTGATCGTCGGCATCGTGCTGGCCGCGACCGAGGGCGTGCCGCGGCGCGGGCGCTGGATCGCGGCGGGCATTGCCGCGGGCATCGGCGGCGCCAGCCTGGTGGCTGCCTTCGCCGCCGCTCTCTCCAACGCCTTCCAGGGGGCCGGCCAGGAAGTCTTCACCGCCGGCATCCTCTGCTTCGCGGTCGTGATGCTGAGCTGGCACATCCTGTGGATGTCGCGCCACGCCGCGGCCATGAGCGCGGAGTTGCGTGAGGTTGGGCAGGCGGTGCGGCTGGGTCAAAGCTCGCTCGCCGCGCTGGGCGTGGTGGTGGCCGTCGCCGTGATGCGCGAAGGCTCCGAGGTGGTCTTGTTCCTCTACGGCATCGTCGCCGCCACGCAGACCGACCCGCTGGCACTGACCACCGGCGGCCTTGCCGGCCTGGTGCTCGCCTGCGCGCTTTCCTGGCTGCTGTATCGCGGCCTCGTCATCATCCCGCTGCACCGCTTGTTCGGCGTGACCAATGGGCTGATCGCCTTGCTCGCGGCCGGTATGGCCGGTCAGGCGGCCGCCATTCTGCACTCCGCCGATTTGCTCCCTGGCTGGGGTGAGCAATTGTGGAACACCAGCTTCATCCTGGCGGACGACAGCTTCCTTGGCCGCAGCCTGCACGCGCTGGTGGGCTATTCCGCCCGCCCCAGCGGTATCCAGCTCGCTGCCTGGCTTGCCACGCTCGCGGCGCTGGTTGTCGCGTCACGCATCCTCAGCCGGCCGCGCGCAAGCGCTGTTGCCGCGGCAGCGGCCATCGCCGCGGTGATCACTCTGGGCGGACCCGCGCGCGCCGACAATCTGCCACTGCTGACGTTCCAGAATCATCGCTTCATCCCCGATCGGATCGAGGTGCCGGCGAACAAGAGATTCAAATTGCATGTGAAGAACACCGACGCCACTGCCGACGAATTCGAAAGCACGGACCTCAACCGCGAAAAGCTGGTAACGCCGGGGCAGACGATCACCGTGTTCCTCGGGCCGTTGTCGCCCGGCACCTATCACTTCTTCGGCGACTTTCATCAGGACACGGCCCAGGGCGTGCTGGTGGCAAAATGATCCGTCTCATTGTTGGGCTGGCCGCGGTGCTGGCGTTGCTGGCCCCGCTCCGGGAAGCGCGTGCCGACTTCCACATCTTCTCGCCCTATGAGATCGATCTGGGCGAGCTGGAGATAGAGCATAATGGCGATGCGGTGTTCGACCGCCGCGCGGATCAGATCGGCGCCACCAGCTATACGCTGGAACTGGGTACCGGCCTGACGCCCTGGTGGCACAGCGAGATCGAGTTCGGCTGGGATCGCAACCCGGGCTATGACCAGCCGACGCTGCTGACCCAGGTGGTGACCGAGAACATGTTCCAACTGACCGAGCCTGGCGAGGACTTTTTCGACACCGGCTTCTATTTCGAATACGGCCAGTCGCTGACGCGCGGCGTCAATGCGATGAGCAATGAGGCGACATTCGGTCCCGCCATCGGCAAGCAGATCGGCCGCACTTCCAACATTATCAATCTGTTCTTTACCCGCCAGTTCGGGCCGGACCAGACCAGTCACGGGCTGGACTTCATCTATCAGTGGCAGACCAAATGGAACCTGTGGGCGCCGCTGTCGCCGGCCGTGGAGGCGTATGGCGATGTCGGTACCCTGGGCAGCGTCCCGCGCTTCTCGCAGCAGCAGTTGCTGGTCGGACCGGTCGCGATCGGATTGCTGCGGCTGAACCAGCTTGGCCTCGGCCGCGCGGGACAGTTGAAGTACGAGCTTGGCTGGTTGTTCGGCGCCACCGGCGCCAGCGCGCACGGCACCCTGCGCTGGCGGCTTGAGTTGGAACTGCCGTTCTGAGCCTGCGGAATGGTCGCTGCCGCCGGCGCCGCGATCGTCAGATATCGATCCATGAAAGATGGCCGCCTTTGCCCGCGCCGGTATCGAGGAACACGGCCCGGCCGCCCGCGGCACTGGGCCGCACGTAAGGGCGGCCGTCGGTGCTGCGCTGGTCGTGGCCGCAATACACGGTGATGCCTGGAGGAATCCGATCAACCCAGCGCAGGCTGCGTTCCGGATAGCCGTCCGGTTGTGTGCGCCCGGTAGGCTCGCCGTACAGCGCGCGAGCCACCGCCCCACGCGGCCGATCCAAGCCGTGGTCCGGCGGCGCTTGCTCCAGCATTGTCGAATGGAACCCGCCATGCACGAACACGGCATCGCCACGGCGGAGCCAGGCGGGGGCACGCGCGGTTTCCAACATAACGCGCTCGCGCAGAGCGGCGTCGAGTTGCTCGATGGTCGCCGCCAGCACGTGATCCGGACGCGTGGCATGGCCGGCCAGTGCGCGGGCCAGCTTCAGGTCGTGATTGCCGAGCAAATACAGACCGCGCCGGGCGTCGATGAGGCGGAACATGGCACGGAGCGTGCCGGCACTGTCCGGACCATGGTCGATCAGATCGCCAAGTTGGAGCACAAAGCGGTCGGTGGCGCAGGCATAGGCGAAAGCAGCGGCGTCGCCATGCACGTCGCCAACAACACGGATGCGGGCGCCCGGCGGGAGCGTCGGTGCCGTGGTTGTCGCCGCCGCGCGGGACAGGGGTTCCATGGCGTTCAGCGTTGCGGCACGTCGGCTATCGCTGGCACGCGCACGTAGTATCGCCGCAGCATGACGCCGAGGGCCGCAACACCCGGCAATGCCAGCAGGATGACGACCGGGAGCGGCACGCCGGACGCGGTCGCCAGCGCTGCGATCAGCAGACCGATGGCACCACCGAGATCCCAGCCGCCCTCGGTCGCGACGTGGAATCGCAGCACGCAGGCCGAGCGCTTCGCCATCGTGTAGATCGGCGTCATCATGGTGGGGATATAGAGGCAATAGCCCAGCGATCCGAGTGCGTTCGCCAGCACTGCCAGTGTCACGTTTCCGCATGCGGCGGCGCGCAGTGCGACCATCAGCGCCATGACGCTCAGCACATACCACACCGCGCGGCGGCCGTGGCCGGCATCGATGTGGCGGCCCAGGGTCATCCCTCCTGCCGCCCCAACCAGGGCTGCGAGGGCGATTGCCCCGCCATACGCCAGGAAACCCTGCTTTACCGAAATGAACAGGGCGATCTGCCAGAGGAAGACGTTGCCGACCGCGAGCCAGCCGTCGCCCGCGAAGATCAGCATGGCAGGCAACGCGGCGCGGATCACGCCGGGGGCATGGCGGCGGACCGTGACATCCGGCGCCCATAGCAACGGCAGAGCGGCGGCGGCGCAGACCAGGGCATTGGCTCCGAACGCCACCCGCGGTCCGAACGCCACCAGCATCCAGCCGGTTGCCAACGGGCTCGCGATGCCGACGAGGGCGGCGATCGCCTCGCGCACGCCGATTTGCTGGCCGCGATGATCGTTGTCGCCGAGACGGGCGAAGTAGGCGTGGTAGCTGGTCCAATACAGCGTGCTGCCGATCGCGGCGACCACGATTACTGCGGCAAGGTTGACGCCGACGCCGCGCACCGCGGCCACCAGGGGGTAGACCGAGGCATTCAGCAGCGTTCCCGCGACCACCAGGGCGCGCAATCCCGATCGTATGCCGGCGACGATGGCAATCGGACGGATCAGGAAACGTCCCAGCAGGATCAGTGCGAGTGACAGGAGTACACCAGCGACTGGAACACCTGCTTTGAGGAGGTAGACGAGGACGAACGCGTCGGCGCCGCTGAAGGCAACGGCGTGAATGCCGTAGTGCAGGTTCAGCAGGTTTACCGCGCCGTTGCGGAAAAACGCCATGTCATATCCGTCATTGCTGCAGCCGCGAGCGCAGTGCGGCGGAATGAAGCGGTGTCGGTCATGCCGGAGGGAGGACGCCCGCGCATCGAGCTGAACGAGATTGGCGCGTCCGGCCGCGTTGCGCTCGCGGTCCTCGCAACGGCAGATGGGTCGTCTCTCGCGCTCGTCTGATCACGGTTACTAGCCGAATGCTCTGCGAATGCGTCCCCAGTCTTCGATCGCATGCTCCTGTCCCGGCGGAATCGAAAACACCACTTGCGCAAATCCGGCATCTGCCAGAGCGCCGACACGGCCGATCAGGTCCGCCGCGGTGCCGATGAACGAGGTCTTGCGGATCATGTCCGCGGTGATGAAGGGGCGCTCGTCGGGACGCACTTGCATCAGATGGCCGCGATGGTTGGCGAGGTAATAAGCGCCCGCGGGTTCGAAGCTCCGCGCATGGGCGACATAGCGTTCCACCGACGCGGCGAATTCTGGCAGCATGGCGACGGGGGCGGGGTAGCCGGCAAGTTCGGCGTCGGCCGCGCGGTGCAGCAGCATTGCGGCGCGCGGGCCGGCCAGCGCCATGCCTCGCGGGCCGTCCGCCGGCTCACCTTCCTCCAGCACCGCGCCGCCGATCCAGGCGACCGCGGTGAGTGTCTCCGGCGTGTGCCCTGACTGCGCCCAGACGCCGCGCATATGCTCCAGCGTCGCCGCGCCGCGTTCAACGTCGGCGACGTTGTCGATCCAGGCGGCGCCCAGCCTCGCGGTCAGCGCACGGGCGCGCGGGCCGGTGGCGGCGATGTAGAGCGGGATCGGATCATGCAGATTGATCAGGTCGAGTTCGGGGGAGAGGAAGCGGATCTGGCGGCGTTTGCCCTCGATCTCGGTGTCCACCGTCTCGCCGCGCCACAGCGCCTGCACCACGCGGATGTATTCCGCCATATCGGCGAGCTTCACCGCGGGCAGCCCCATGGTGCGGCGGCCGGTGAAGCCGGTGCTGACGCCGAAATCGATGCGCCCCGGTGCCAGCTTGTTCAGCGAGGCGAGCGCATTGGCGGCGACGGGTGCGATCCGGTTGGATGGGATCAGCACGCCGGTGCCGAGGCGGATGCGGGTGGTCTTCATCGCCGCCGCGGCCATCGCCACGAATGGATCGGCGGACAGCATCTGGGTGTCGAAGAACCAGGCGTTATGGAAGCCGAGTTCCTCGGCGCGGCGGACCAGACGCCACGAATCGGCGGCGGTCGGGATGGCGATACCGAACTGCATGCGATTCCTCCGATGAGAGGCAAGATAGGCCCCCTCCATCAATAGCAGGGCACCCGGTTTCGCCGGAACGGGCGGTGGAGGCAAACCGGCTGCGGAGGCAATCGTTGTGTCATGCTATGGCCAGTCGCTGCCGGGCCTGCACGCGGCCCACCCCGCACTGGCCGCGAATCGGCGGCGCCCCTGGACTCCCCCGATGCCCCACGCCGATTTCGTCCACCTTTGCGCCCACTCCGCCTATTCGCTCAGCGATGGCGCCATCAAGGCGGACAAGCTTCCCGCCCTCGCCCGCGAGGCAGGAATGCCCGCCGTCGCCATCACCGATACGTCCAACCTGTTCGGTGCGCTGGAATTCAGCCAGGGCTGCACCGCCAAGGGCTGTTAGCCCATCATTGGATGAACCTCCGCGTGCGGAGGGAATTGGCCGAGATCTTCCAGTCGCTGTAGCCATGCGGCAAAGTGCGGACATGCGCTCCGCACGGCGTGCCGGCCGGCCTTCGCGACGATCTCGGGTCCATCCCCGACCTGCCCATAGCGCCGTGCCCCGAGGCGCTCGACCATGATCGCCAGTCGTAGCGACGGATGTGTCGCCGGGCCGTCATTCACCTGCTCGGCACCTCCTGCGGCTTCGGTCGCGTGCTCCAACTTTATAGCAACGCCTTTGACGGCGAGATGCTCCTCGGCAATCGCGGGAACAGCGAAAATCCACGCTTCGAATTCGTGCAGCGCCAGGAATGGCACGAACCTAATGTGGTTGATGTCGGCGGCGAACGACGTCTCCAGGGCTGTGACGCGAGCGAAGGGATCAGGCAACGCCTTTACGGCATCCAGGCCGGGAAAATCATCCGGCAATCCATAATAATCGATCAATGTCGTCACATGGGCATTGCTGTCGGTCAGCAGGCGCCGAACATCGCGGGAGATCTGACGATATGTCGTCACCCCGCCGCGATAGGGCTTCCCTGCCGGCAATGCCTTGGTACGCAGCAGGCTGGCGCGTTCGGCGAAGACACCGGCCTGAGCAAGGTGCGGACGCAGCACGCGATTGACAAAGGCTTCCTCGGTCTGACCTTCGACCAGGAGGAGCAAACGTGTCACTGCGGCCGGCCGCCCAGCACATTCTTCAGCCAGAGTTCACCAAGGCTATAGTCTTCCAGCCAAGAATGCAATGAGCCTTCATCCAGCCGCTTGAACGTAGACGCACCATCCACTTGCTCCGCGATGATGACTTCTTCCGGGGTCAAGTGATCCAACAGAGTGACCGACTGCGTTGCAGCCAGAATTTGCACGCAGTCAGAGGTCGCTTCTCGAAGCATCTCTGCCAGCAGTGTAATCGCCGCCGGATGCAGCCCGAGCTCTGGCTCATCGATCAGTATGACAGACGGCTTTAGCGATTTCGGTTGCAGCAATAAAGCCGCGAGGCATATAAACCGCAAGGTGCCGTCTGAAAGGGACGAGCCGTCGAAATACCCGTCCGACTGACGATGCCGCCACTCCAGTTTTATCTTGCTCGGACTTCTGGCAAGCGGAGCGAGCTGAAATTCGGCAAAAAACGGGGCAATCCGTTGCACATGCTCCGTTATTCGGCGAAATTCGGTTGGATGCTGCATCTGCAACCCGTATAAAAATGCGGCAAGGTTCGAGGCGTCCGCCCTGAGCACACGATTATCGTCTACGTCCTGTGTCAACTTGGGAGGACTGGTGTCGGAGGTATCATGAAAGTGGTAGACGGCCCACTTCTGCATCGCGCGCATCATGAGTTTGTAATCCTGCCTCGGGCCGTTGGCCGCCTCCGGCAAATACGCTTCCTCATGCCCGCTGCTGCCTAATCGTTGCCATTGATCCGGTAGGGGGTCCGGGTTGTTGTAGCGAGTGGCCTCTTCGATAAAATACAGAGTATCGCGAACCGTTGGTGCCAATACAAACTTGTAGACGAAGTTATTGGGGGCGAAATTAAACCGCATGGACATGTTGGGCGAAACCTTGGGCCCATAGTGCAGTATGCTTGCCGCGCCGCCCTGTTGCAGCACGTACGCCTGAAGTCGCTCGCGAAGGATTTGCCCCAGCAATCGAAATGCGCCGATCAGGTTGGATTTACCCGCTCCATTGGCTCCGATAACAACGTTCAGCGGACGCAAGTCCAGACGCAATTGCCGAACGGACCTGAAATTCTCGATCTCAATCCAGTTCAGCGTTGCCATATCGATCGGATCAAGCATTGCGACCCCTGACTGGTTGTAGCGCTCCTGACGCAATCGCGTACGCGGTTTCGGGGACTATGGCGCGGGTAGTTCTCGCCCGCCACCGATCTGAGCAGGTGGCTCGCCCACCAAGCCGCAGGTTCGGGCCCGCTGGGACAGAATATGTGCGCATTGCGGCCGCCGCCGACAAGCTCTGTCTCCCCCGACTCGTCCCTGTGCCCTAGACTCCCCCCATGCCCCACGCCGATTTCGTCCACCTTCGCGCCCACTCCGCCTATTCGCTCAGCGAGGGCGCCATCAAGGCGGACAAGCTTCCCGCCCTCGCCCGCGAGGCAGGAATGCCCGCCGTCGCCATCACCGACAGTTCCAACCTGTTCGGCGCGCTGGAATTCAGCCAGGCCTGCACGGCCAAGGGCGTCCAGCCCGTCATCGGCTGCCAACTCGGCCTCACGCGCACCGACAATCCCCGCCTGACGGCGGAGCCCATCGTCTTGCTCGCGCAGGACCCGGCCGGGCTGGCCAACCTCCAGCGCCTCTCCTCGCGCGCGTATCTCGACACCGATCCCGGCTTGCGGCCGCAGCTTCCGTTCGACCGTATTGCCGAGCACGCTGCCGGCCTGATCCTGCTGACCGGCGGTGGCACCGGCCCCCTCGCCCGCACGCTCTCTGATGGCCAGCAGCCGGAAGCCGAGCGCTGGCTGCGCCAGGCCGCCGAAGCCTTCCCCGACCGCACAGTCGTCGAACTCCACCGTCACAACCTGCCGCACGAGCGCGCCATCGAACCCGGCATGATCGCGCTCGCCGACTCGCTTGCCCTGCCGCTGGTCGCCACCAACGACTGCTTCTTCCCCGCCGAGGCGATGTTCGAGGCGCACGATGCCTTGCTCTGCATTGCCGAGAGCCGCCTGCTGTCGGAGCAAGATCGCCGCCGTGTCACGCCGGAGCATTGGTTCAAGCCGGCCCCCGTGATGCGCGCATTGTTCGCCGACCTGCCGGAGGCGTGCGACAACACGGTCGCCATCGCGCGGCGCTGCGCGGTCATGATGGAGACGCGCAAGCCCCTGCTGCCGGTCTGCCCCAAGGTGCGCGCGGGCGCGACCGAAGAAGAAACCGTCCGTGCCATGGCGATCGAGGGGCTGGACCGGCGCCTGGGCGCGATCGGCGCCGATACGGCGACCCGCGCCAAGTACCGCGAACGTCTGGATTACGAACTCGGCGTCATCGCGACGATGGGCTTCTCCGGCTACTTCATGATCGTTGCCGACTTCATCCAATGGGCGAAGGCGCAGGGCATTCCTGTCGGTCCCGGTCGCGGCTCCGGCGCGGGTTCGGTCGCTGCCTGGTCGCTCACCATCACTGACCTCGATCCGCTGCGCTTCAACCTGCTGTTCGAGCGCTTCCTCAATCCCGAACGCGTATCGATGCCCGATTTCGACATCGACTTCTGCCAGGAAGGCCGCGACCGCGTGATTGAGTACGTGCGCAATGAATATGGCGCCGATCGGGTCGCGCAGATCATCACGTTTGGAAAGCTGCAAGCGCGTGCCGCGGTACGCGACGTGGGCCGCGTGCTCGGCCTGCCGTTCGGCCAGGTGAACAAGGTCGCCGAGTTGATCCCAAACAACCCCGCGCATCCGGTCACGCTGCAAACAGCGATCGACGGCGAGCCTCGCCTGCGCGACATGCGCGACCAGGACGAAGGCGTCGCGCGGCTGATGGAGATCGCGTTGCAGATCGAGGGCCTGTACCGTCACGCGTCAACACATGCCGCAGGCGTGGTGATCGGCGACCGCCCGCTGATCGAGCTGGTGCCGCTGTATCGCGATCCGCGTTCCGACTTGCTGGTCACGCAATACTCGATGAAATATGTCGAGCAAGCCGGGCTGGTGAAATTCGACTTCCTCGGCCTCACCACGCTGACCATTTTGAAGCGCGCGGACGGTCTGTTGCGCGGCCTTGGCATGGCGGTCGATTTGAACCGCCTGCCGCTGGACGACAAGAAGACCTTCGACATGCTGGCAAAAGGCGACGCCGGCGGAGTGTTCCAGATGGAAGGCGCGGGCACGCGCGACATGCTGCGCCAGATGCGCCCGGACCGGTTCGAGGACCTGGTCGCGGCCGTCGCGCTGTATCGCCCCGGGCCGATGGACAGCATCCCTGAATACTGTCGCCGCAAGCACTCCGGGGTCTGGGAGGCGCCGCATCCCGAGATCCACGACATCCTGGCCGAGACCTATGGCATCATTGTCTACCAGGAACAAGTGATGCAAATCGCGCAGAAGCTGGCGGGCTACTCGTTGGGCGGGGCGGATCTGTTGCGGCGCGCGATGGGCAAGAAGATTCCCGCCGAGATGGAGGCACAGCGGGAAATCTTCATGCAGGGCGCCATCGCGCGCGGCATCGACCCCGACAAGGCCACCGAGATCTTTGGGCTTATGGCCAAGTTCGCCGGCTATGGCTTCAACAAGTGCCATGCGGCGCCGTACGGATTGCTCGCCTACCAGACCGCCTGGTTGAAGGCGAACCACCCGGAGGTGTTCCTCGCCGCCTGCATGAGCCTGGCGCTTGGTAACACCGATCGGCTGGCGGCACTGAAGCAGGAGGCCGAGCGCTCCGGCATCCGCATTCTGCCGCCGGATATCAACCGCTCCGGCGCGGACTTCTCGGTGGAGCGCGAGGCCGACGGCAGATTGGCCATCCGCTACGCGCTGGCCGCGATCAAGAAGGTGGGGCTGGCGGCGATGCAGGCGGTGGTGGCGGCGCGCGGCGACCGGCTGTTCGCGGGCCTCGCCGATTTCGCGGCCCGGGTCGATCCGCGCCAGCTCAATCGCATGCAGATAGAGCACTTGGTGAAGGCCGGCGCCTTCGATGCGATGAACACCAACCGAGCCCGCTTGTTCGCCGCCGCGGAGACCATCCTGCGCCGCGCTGTCGCCGAGGCGGAGGAGCGCGACAGCGGTCAGATTGGCTTGTTTGGCGCCGGCGCCAGCCAGCCGGAGCCGCTGCGGCTGGCCACAACGCCCGATTGGCCCCAACTGGAACGGCTGGCCTTCGAGGCAGAAGCGATCGGCTTCCACCTCACGGCGCATCCGCTGGATGCGTACGCCCAGGCGCTGCGCCGCCTCGGGGTCATCCCCTGCGCGCAGGTGGAGGCGCGAGCGCAGGCCGGCACGGCGCGAGTGAAGCTGGCCGGTAACGTGATCGCGATCAAGGAACGGGTCACCCGCACCGGCAGTAAGATGGCCTGGGTGCGCCTGTCCGACGCCTCCGGTTCCTGCGAAGTCACGTTGTTCAGCGAAGTGCTGGCCCGCGCCCGCGACGCGGTGAGCGAAGGCGCCAATCTTCTCGTCACGGCCGATCTCCGCGTGGAGGGCGAGGCGGTGCGGGTGACGGCGCAGGATGTGGCCTTGTTGGAGCAAGCCGCCGCCGCGGCGGGTGCCTCCATGCGCGTCTGGCTGCGCGAGACCGCCGCGGTGCCGCATATCCGCGACTTGCTCGGCACGGCAGGCAGCGGCAAGGGTCGGGTGGTGCTGGTGCCGTGCCTCGGCGAGGCACAGACCGTGGAGATCGCGCTACCCGGCGGTTTCAACGTCACGCCGCGGCTGGCGCAGGCTCTGAAGCTGCTGCCTGGCGTCGATCAGGTCGAGGAATTGTAGCGGATGTCCCTATCCGGTTAGCGCAGGCGGACCCAGCCGCGGTCGGCGCACGATCGGCGGGGGCTGGCAGCCTGTGCCAACCGGATAGGGACAGTCGCGGAAGACCAGAATCGCGCCGGAGACCGCCGCGGTCACTCCCGGTCCATGGTGCAGTGGCCAACCAGCACGGCGAGCGGGATCGACGCGAACGTCCAGGCAGCGAGGAAGTCGAGCACCTTGATGACGGCGTCCGGCCGCAGCATGCCGGCGCCGCAGCCCAGCAATACGATCACCGCAGGGATGCAGAACAGCAGCAGTCTCTCGAGGCGGTCTTCGGCGGGCAACATCTGCGGCATCTCCTGATCCGCACACGGTCGCGAGTGCTGGAAGCAGGAACTATGCCAAGCAAGAAAGTTGAAAGGAAATAGAGACTTGCTCATCGGCAAGCGATGCCCGGCCTCGAACTTGTCAAATTTCCCGACAGATTCACGTCGCGTTAGATGCGACTCGCACGTCCAAACGTGGCATCCGCCGAGCAACCATGCAGCGTCCACCCTGTGCCGATCGACGAGTGATCGAGTGATTCCATCGGCATCACGGCATTTCGCGCCATGGCCGCGCTAATAGTGCGTTTCGAGAGCGCATACAAAGAGCCGCCGACCGACCCTTGGATTGTCAAATTTCCCGACAGTGTCACGGGTTGCTTATGCACTGATAGCTACGAATTATCTTTGCATCTTTCCAACGACTACCACCTGCCGCTGCGGGATGCGCTAACTGTTCTCTTGGCAATCTCAGTCATGACTCCAATTTCGCGCAATGGTCGTGTTGATAGAACTTCCCGCGCGAGAAGCGCGAGATCTCGCCACGTTATCGCGCGGACACCGGCGCCCAGCGGCGGTGGTTGACCGGCTTTCACTGCCCGCGCCCACAGTGAAGCGAGAAGGAAACGCTCGGCCCAGATGGAGCGCCGCTGTGCCAGCAGGCCGTCCAACAGCGTCCGGGACGCCGCGGCCACATCCATGGCGCGCAGGGTGCCGAGCAAATCGTTGACCTCGGCGTCGTCCTCGAACCAGGAGTCCGTCAGATGGTTTGCCGTCAGCCAGCTTCCGGTACGCTTCAGGGATGCCGTGATCGCGGCTTCGGTCAATTGCTCGGCCGGCAGTTCCGCGACCAAACGCTCGCTCTCGGCGGCGACGTCGAGCCGTCGATCCTTCCAGTCGGCGCCGTCTACCGCCTCGGCGATCTGGAGCAATGCCGGGTCCGGCGGATGGCCCTCGGCAACGCCGGCGGCGATGGCATTCTGAACCGCGACGTCAATGTAGGACCGCTCAATCTCCGGCGATGGCACCTGGCGCTGGAGGCCGGCGACGGCGGAGCTGATTTCCCGCCTTGGCGTGTCCGGACTGCACCAGCCGTCGCGGACGCCGAAGCCCTGTTTCAGCAGCAGCCCGGCGAACAAGCCGGTGCGGCCGGACTTGCCCAGGAACAGAAGACTCTGCGCGCCGCTGCCATCGATCGGCGAGGCGCGCAGCACATGCTCCTGTGTGTGTCCCCATTGCGCCGGCTGCACGCCCTTGGTGCGTGCCTTGCGGATCGCCTGGTCGAGCGGTGGCCGGTCGGCTTCCGGGATCCAGTTGCGCAGTGCGATGGCGCGGCGCAGCGACACCGGAGACAGTGTATCGGGCGCCGCCGTCTGGTCCAGAGCGAGTGCGGCCGCGCGGCGGACCTCGGCATCGGCGTCGAGCAACATCAGCGGTACGGCATCCCGCATCACCGGCTGCGGCGACAATGCCAGCTCGTGGGCCATGAAGCTGCGGATTTCCGTCGGCATCACGCCCGCGGTCTCATTCATGGCTTCCACCACCTCGAACGGTGAGGCGACGTTGCGG
Source organism: Acetobacteraceae bacterium (assembly GCA_035508435.1). Lineage (GTDB taxonomy): Bacteria > Pseudomonadota > Alphaproteobacteria > Acetobacterales > Acetobacteraceae > JASHVB01. The sequence continues at coordinate 20,171 of DATJNA010000295.1, forward strand.
GCCATTTTCGCAATGAGCGGCCGGACCAACTGGTCCAGCGCCTGCTCCGGCCGGACCGATCCCGGCAGGCCTGGCCCCGATCCCATCAGCACTTCGCTTAGCTCGGGCTTGACCGCCACCTTGGCATGGCCGAGGGCAGTGACGAGGTGCAGCAGGTCCTCGTTGTCCAGGGTGTTCGCGCCGGCGAGTTGGATCAGCCTGTCCTGGTACTCGTCCAGCATCTCGTTCGCCCAGTCGCGGCCACGCTCGGCGCGGTAGCGAATCAGCTCCAATTGCTCGTTCAGCAACAGCAGCCAGGCCTGCATCAGCGCGTCATCGCGTGGCTTGGCCGATGCCGCGGCGACGGCACCTGCCAAAATCGGCCACAGGCTTTGCGGCGTTTCCTCCATCCAGTCGCGGTCATCCGGAGACAGATCCGGCATCGCCTCATCACTCTGGCGGCGCAGTGACCGGGCCATGCGACGCACCTGCCGTCGATCCTCAGCCGTGTCCTGCGGCGGCGCGCCCCCAGTGTCCTCCGACTCATCGGCCTCTTCGCCCGCGGCTTCCACGAGCATGCGCTCGATCTCAACGTCGTCCAGGTCGAGGTCAAGGTCCCCCAATTCGTCCATCCAATGGCGCGCAATCCGTATCGCTTTGGCGACGTCGCCCCGAAAGCTGTCGATCCGGCCGGAGTCCAATGTCTCGAGGTCGACGTCGTAGCTAACCGTGACGGCGGCAGCGAACTCCGCATGGTTCAGCGAGACGGCGAAGGTGTTGGCGGCCGCAAGACCGGTCAGACGGAGGGTGCCATGCTCCGGCTCGTCTTGTCGTTCGGTCAGCATGATCGATTCGGAGCCAGCCTGGCGCCGGCGTTTCTGTCGTCGCCGCCACGCCGTGTATTCGTTGTCTTCGGCATCCTCGGCGAAATAATCGGCGAGCGACGCGCGGGCGAGCGCGAGAAGGTGGTAGGCGAGGAAGTCGCGCTGCGCATCGCTGCGCCAGGCCGCGTCGGTCTTCGTCGTGCTGATGGTCAAGTGACGCCTCCGCCGGGAGCGGGTACTGCGGTGTCCGGCATGCTTAGCCGCCGGTCAGCGGCGGGGTAAGGGGCACACTGCGGCGGCACCCTCTCGGATCCCGTCTGCGATGGAATGGAACGGGGCGGCATCCCAGGCATGGAGCGTCAGCCCCGCGCGAGAGCGAAGCGCTGGCCGTAATCAATACGCTGTCAGCCCGCCATCGAGGAGTAGAATCTGGCCGGTAATGTAAGCGGCTTGCGGACTGACCAGATAGCGGATCGCGCCCGCCATCTCCTCGGCATTGCCGAAGCGCCGCAGCGGGATTCGGTTCAGCATCGCGGCTTGCCGCTCGGGATTCTGCAGCATCGGCCGGCGCGACTCCGTCAGCGTTGTGCCAGGCGCGATGGCGACCACGCGGATATTGTGCGGCGCCCACTCGACCGCGAGCAATCGGGTCATGTGGCTGATCCCGGCCTTGGCCACGCCATAAGCCGAGGTGTTCGGGAACCCCACCGTTCCGTGGGTCGAGGCCAGGCTGACGATGCAGCCTGGCCGGGCCGCCTGGACCAGGTAGCGGCCGAAGGTCGTGCTCATGAACCAGGTGCCGGTCAGGTTGACGCCGATATTGGCCTCCCACTCGGCGCGGGTGAGCTCGATCGCCGACTTGCCGGGGGAAGGGACGCCGGCATTGTTCACCAGCACGTCGAGCGCCCCGAAGGCCGTCACCGCATCGGCGACCGCCGCCTCCACGCTCGCTTGCTCGCGCAGATCGAGCGCCAGCGCCAGCGCGCGGCTGCCCGCCTTCTCGATCGCGGCGACGGTACTGGACAGCGGTTCCGCCGTCAGGTCGGTAACGGCGACGTCGAACCCGTCCTGCGCCAGGCCGATCGCGGTGGCGGCGCCGATGCCGTACGACGCGCCGGTGACCAGCGCCGTGCGCCCGGGTGATTGTGCTGACATGTGCCTCCTGTTCCGTGGGCGCGGGGCGCGCCGGCGCGCCGGTTGTGGTATAAGGGCGATCCTAAGCAGACGCAGGGGCAAGTCCAGGCGACGCCGCCGGCACGCCCGCAACCGGAGAACCTTCGATGCAGTTCGGCCTTTTTGGCGCCGCCACCGCCGCCCGCAGCAACAACCCCGACGTGGACAGCGCCGCCAGCTTCAAGGACTACATCGACTACCTGATCGAAGCCGAGGCGCTCGGCTTCCACTCGAGCTTCATCGTAGAGCATCACTTCACCGGCTTCGGCCAGGTCTCCGCCACGCTGAACTTGCTCACCTGGATCGGAGCGAAGACACGCACGTTGCGGCTGGGCACCGCCGTGATCGTGCTGCCGTGGCACAATCCGGTCTTGCTCGCCGAGCAAGCGGCGACGATCGACCTGTTGTCTGCGGGGCGGTTGGATTTCGGCATCGGCAAGGGATACCGCCACAACGAGTTCGCCGGCTTCCGCATTCCGATGGACGAGGCCGAGCCTCGCTTTGAGGAAGCGATCGACATCATTACCAAGGCCTGGACGTCAAACGAGCGGTTCAGCTTCCACGGCAAGTACTGGTCGTTCGACGACATCGTCGTCGAGCCGCCGACCAATCAGAAGCCGCACCCGCCGTTCTGGCAGGGCGCGGGGCATCCGCACTCAATCGCGCGGGTGGCGGCACGCGGGCACAATCTGCTGGTGGACCAGTTCTGCCCGCTCGAAGTCGCGGCGGAGCGGGTGGCCCTGTACAAGGCGGAAATGGCAAAGCACGGCTTCGCCTATGACCCCTCGATGGCGGGCGTAGCGCGGGCGTTCTACGTGGCGCGTGATGCGGCGGACAAGGAGGCGGCGATCGACCGCCGGCTGGCCGCGCAGCAGCGGTTGACCGCGATCAGCCAGCGTCCGGACGGCAACAACACCGCCAGCATCATGGCGTTCTCCGACACGCGCGCGGCGAGCGAGGCGAGCGCAATGTACGGCAGCCCGGACGACATTGCGCGGAAGCTGGAAACGTTGCGTGGCGCCGGGGTGGAATACGTGCTGCTGAACGGTGGCGGGACGTCGCGCGACAACCTGCGGCGGTTCGCGCGTGAAGTGATGCCGGCATTCCGGACCGAGCCGCAGTATCGCGCCGCCGGGTAGGATCGCAACGAGAAGCGGCCAACATCTTCCATCGCTCGGCAGCGTGGCATCGCTGCACCCGTTTCCTGTAGCCAGAACAAACAAACGCGACTCGACCCATCCCGTGTCATTGCGAGGCCCCGAAGCGGCCGCAGCAATCCCGGTCGATGGGGCGTAGAGAGGAGCACCCGTGCGTGCGTCCGAACGAGACTGCGGCGGCCGCTCGGGCCTCGCAATGACACCGGGCGCGCGACACTCACGGGGCAGCGGGTTATCGGCGGCAGTGCCTGATCTCATCCCGTCTATAATAAGGGCCATGCCATCGGTTTCCCTCACCGATTCGATCGCGGCCCGCTTCCTTCGCTTCGCCGCAGCGGAGGCGGACGGCAGCTCCCCTCTCTATGCGGCGCTGGCGCGCGGGGTTGCGGCCGATCCGTTCGCCCTCGGCTTCCTCGCTGGCCTGCCCTCGGACAAGCGGCAACCCAACCTTATGTTCGCCGCGCTCCGCCATGTCTGCGGCACGCCGTCCGATTGGCCGCGGGCGCGCGCGACGCTGCGCGCCAATGCCGAGCCTGTCCGCGCCGTCATGCTGGCGCGCCGCACCCAGACCAACGAGCCGGCACGCTGCGCCACCTTGCTGCCGGTGCTGGCGCGGCTGAAGGCCCCGCTGGCCTTGCTCGAAGTCGGCGCCTCGGCCGGCCTCTGTTTGCTCCCGGACCACTACGGTTACGCCTACGGCTCCCACCAGATCGCCGCCGCCTCGCCCGACGCGCCGACCTTCCCCGCCCGTGCCAATGACGCGACACCGTTGCCCGTCGCATGTCCACCCATCGCGTGGCGCGCCGGGCTCGATCTTGCCCCGATCAAGCTGCGTGACCCAGAGCAAGCCGCGTGGCTGGAAACCCTGGTCTGGCCGGAACATACCAAGCGGCTGCGCCGCCTCCGCGCGGCGATTCGCCTGGGTCAGGCCGAGCCGCCGCCACTGCATCAGGGCGATCTGCTGAGCGACCTTGCCGCAGTCGCTTGCACCGTACCGGCCGGCGCCACGCTGGTGGTGTTCCACTCCGCCGTCCTTGCCTATGTCCGCAACACGACCGACCGCCGGCGCTTTGCCGCGGCGGTGCGGGATCTCGGCGCGGTCTGGGTCAGCAACGAGGCGCCCGGCGTTTTCCCCGCCATTGCCGCCCGCGTCACCTGCCGCGGTCGCGATGGCGCCTTCCTCCTTGCGGTCGACGGCACCCCAGTTGCCTGGACCCATCCTCACGGTGCATGGATCGACTGGCTCGAACCGGGGGCCGTCAGCGACTGACGGGAAAACCATGTTCCGACTCGATGGCAAGAGGGCGCTGATCACCGGCGCCTCGGGCGGCATCGGTGCCGCGGTCGCCCGCGCGCTGCACGCCCAGGGGGCCGTGGTGGTACTGTCCGGCACCCGCGCCGACGCGCTGAGCGCTCTGGCCGCCGAACTCGGCGACCGCGCTCATGCCTGCGCGGCGGAACTGCGCGATCCCGCGGCGCCCGATGCGCTGGTGGAAGCGGCCGAAGCCGCCGCCGGCCCGCTCGCGATCCTGGTCAACAACGCAGGCCTCACCCGCGACATGCTGGCCATGCGCATGAGCGACGAATCCTGGCAGGCGGTGCTGGATGTGGACCTGTCGGCGCCGTTCCGTCTGGCTCGCGCCGCCCTGCGCGGCATGGTCCGGCGACGTGCCGGCCGCATTGTCAACATCTCCAGCATCGTCGGTGCCACCGGCAATGCCGGCCAGGCCAACTACGCCGCTGCCAAGGCCGGGTTGATAGGCATGACCAAGGCGCTGGCGCAGGAAGTGGCCTCGCGCGGCATCACCGTGAATGCGGTCGCACCGGGCTTCGTCGCCACCCCCATGACCGACAGGTTGCCCGAGGCGCAGCGGACGAAGCTCGCCGATTCGATCCCGCTGGGCCGGCTGGGTCAGCCCGACGATATCGCCGCCGCAGTCGTTTACCTCGCGTCCGACGAGGCGGGGTGGGTCACCGGCGCCACGCTCCATGTCAATGGCGGCATGGCCATGCTGTAGCGCCGGGTAGCGCGCGACCTTTCTAGGGCAGGGAAACCATGCTAAGCGCGCCGTACTATCGTCCGGAGCAGGTGCGGCGGCACCGATCGGGTCCTACCCGGCGGTCAGGTCGGGTCCGGACGGAACCATCAACACGGGACCCCCAACCCAGGAGTTGCCAAACCGATGAGCGAAATCGGAGACAAGGTAAAAAAGATCGTCGTCGAGCATCTCGGGGTGGAGGAGTCCAAGGTGACGCCGGAAGCCTCTTTCATTGACGATCTCGGCGCCGACAGCCTGGATACCGTCGAGCTGGTGATGGCCTTCGAGGAAGCGTTCAGCGTGGAAATCCCCGAGGACGCGGCGGAGAAGATCAGCACCGTGAAGGACGCGATCGACTACATCGAAAAGCAGAAGGCCGCCTGAGCAAGGCCAGCGGGAGGAAAACGCAGCCAATGCGCCGCGTCGTTGTGACCGGGATGGGGATCGTTTGCCCCCTGGGTGTTGGGGTCGAGCATGTGTGGCGCCGACTGATCAGCGCCGACTCGGGCATCACCGCGATCCAGGCATTTGATACCAAGGACCTGCCCTGCAAGGTTGCCGGCCAGGTGCCGCCCGGAACGCGCGCCGGCGGCGGTCTCGATGTCGGCGAGTTCGTGCCGGTCAAGGACCAGAAGAAGATGGACCGCTTCATCCATCTCGCGATGGCTGCGGGCACCGAGGCGGTGGAGGATTCCGGCTGGACGCCTGAGTCGGAGGCGGACCGCGACGCCACCGGCGTGATGGTCGGCTCCGGCATCGGCGGGCTGCAGACGATCTATGAAGCGTCGTTGCAGGTCGGCGCCGGCAAGGCGCGGCGGCTGTCGCCGTTCTTCATTCCCTCGGCGCTGATCAATCTCGGTTCCGGGCATCTCTCGATCAAATATGGGTTCAAGGGGCCGAACCACGCGGTTGTCACCGCCTGCGCCACCGGCGTGCATGCGATCGGCGACGCCGCCCGGCTGATCATGTGGGGCGACGCCGACGTGATGGTCGCGGGCGGGGCGGAGGCCGCCGTCTGCGAGCTGGGCATCGCCGGCTTCTGCGCTTCGCGCGCGCTGTCCACCGCGTTCAACGACCGCCCGCCGGAGGCGTCCCGCCCTTGGGACAAGGACCGCGACGGCTTCGTGATGGGCGAGGGCGCCGGCGTTCTGGTGCTGGAAGAGCTGCAGCATGCGCGCCGGCGCGGCGCGAAAATCTATGCCGAGGTCGCCGGCTACGGCATGTCCGGCGACGCCTATCACATCACCGCGCCTGCGGAAGGACACGAGGGCGCGTTCCGCTCCATGCAGGCGGCGATGAAGAACGGCGGTATCGCACCGGCGGAGATTCAGTATGTGAACGCCCACGGCACCTCCACGCCACTCGGCGACGATCTCGAGTTGGAGGCGGTGGAGCGTTTGTTCGGCGACGCCGCGAACGGTCTGGCGATGTCGTCCACCAAGTCCGCCACCGGCCATTTGCTCGGCGCGGCTGGCGCGGTCGAGGCGATCTTTTCCATCCTGGCGATCCGCGACCGCGTGGCGCCGCCAACCTTGAACCTGGACTCGCCCAGCCGCGCGAGCGTGATCGATCGCGTCGCCAGAACGGCGCAGGAACGGCCGATCGTCACGGCTCTCTCCAACAGCTTCGGCTTCGGCGGCACCAACGCCTCGGTGATCTTCCGCGCGGTGTAGGCTCAGGCGGGCTCGCCTTCCGGGCTCACCTTCCGGGCTCACCTTCCCTGCGGGGCTGGGCGGCGAAGGGGACGGACCCAAAACAGGGCGAGGGGTGTGGGCAATCGACGGCGGGAGGTGCACGCCCTCCCCCGTGCGTTGTCCACCTCGTGACTCCTGCCCGCCAGGCGGCGGGGGTTTCCTCGGGGCTTCCTTCAAGCATCCTGCATCTCTGCTAAACATCGCCCGAGATGAACCACGATCCGCAAGGCTATTACGCCAGGCTTGAGGTGGACTGGGACGCCCCGCCGGAAGCGATTCACGCCGCGTATCGCCGCAAGGCCCGCGTGCTGCATCCGGACATCCCGCTCACCGGCAATGCCGCGGCCTTTGTGGCGCTGAAGGAAGCCTACGACGTCCTCGCCGATCCGTTGCGCCGCGCCGCCTATGAGCGGGGAGCCCGCAGCCTCGACCAGGTCCGGCCTACCGTGCACGGGCATCCCCCGGCGGAGGCCCCGCGCGCGGCGCCGCCGCGGTCCGCCCGGACGCGCGGCCCACGTCTATCGGACCTGCCGCTCGCCGCGTGGGCGATCATGGCGTTGGTGGTCGTATTCGCCGGCTTCGAGGCGATCCTGCACCTGACCGCCCCGCCAGAGCAAGACGACACCGTGAATGTGCCGGCCACCGCCCCGACCGTGGCACCTCAGACGCCGCCCCCGGCGCCCCGTCCTATCCGCTTGTTCGGCGCCCCCAACGTCTATGTGATTCCGGCCGGCAGCCCCGCCCTGGTGCTGCGCTACGATGCTGACCGGCAGGCGTACGTCCCGATCGGCCAGTTGCCCGCGTTCAGCGTCGCCCAGGCGATCCGCGTCCTGCACGACAACGGGCTGGTGGAGATCCGTCTGACCGAGAACGCCGATGGCTTCATCGATGCCGCCCGCCTCGCGCCGGGCAATATCATCGCGGCGCACCAGGCCTATTGCGCCTACAACGCCGGACCGCCGCCGGCCAATGGCGAGATTCTCGACCGTGCAGGCGCGGGAGACACCAAGGTCACGATCGAGAACCGCAGCGGCCAGCCCCTGGTGGTGAAGCTGCGCGACCGAACCGGGGTGGCCGCGGCGACCGTGTTCCTGGCACCCGGCGGCGACGCCACCGTGGATGGCCTGCCCGGCGGCGACTATCGCCCCGACTATGCTGTGGGCGAGCTATGGAGCCGCGCCTGCAACATGTTCGCCGCCGGCATGCGCGCCCAGCGCTTCCCGGGCTATGCCGATCTCTCCACGCAGAGCATCCTGGTTGTGCCGCCGGACCTTCCCGGCCAGCAGGCACCAGTGGATATTTCCGACCAGGATTTCGAACATGGCTGAGCCGACGGGCACGCCCATTACGCTACAGGAATCGTTGCGCGCGGTGTTTTACGCGCCGTTCTATCTCGCCCTGGCGCGTGGCGCCTATGTGCGGGAAGGCGTGGAGGTACGTTTCGTCAGTGCGCCTTCGCCGGGACGCGCCGCGCTTGGCGTGCTGGACGGATCAGCGGACGTGTGCTGGGGCGGCCCGATGCGGGTGATGCAGGCTTACGCGCAGGCGCCCGATTGCGACCTGGTTCACTTTGCCGAAGTGGTCACGCGCGACCCGTTCCTATTGCTCGGCCGCACCCCACGACCAGGTTTTTGCCCACGCGACTTGCTCGGGCTGCGCGTCGGCACTGTCAGCGAGGTGCCAACGCCTTGGATGTGCCTGCAGGAGGATCTGCGCCGGGCGGGCATTGCGCCGGCCCGGCTGGACCGCGTCTCCGACCGCGGCATGGCGGACAACGTGGCCGCGCTGAGGCGAGGCGAACTCGATGTGGTGCAGGTATTCGAGCCCTTCGCCGCGATGCTGGAAGCCGAGGGCGCTGGACACGTCTGGTATGCCGCCGCGGACCGCGGCCCCACCAGCTACACCACCCTTTACCTGCGGCGGGCAACGCTGCGGGAGCGGCGGACGGAACTGCACCGGATGGTGCGCGCAATCCACCGTGCGCTGAAATTCGTGGCGCGCGCCGACCCGGCTGCGATTGCCGACGCGATCGCGGGCTTCTTCCCCGACATCGCACCTGCGTTGCTGACCGCCGCGTGCCGCCGCTACCAGGCGTTGGGCATTTGGGGCCGCACGCCGGTCCTCCGCCGCGCGGGGTACGACCGGTTGCTCTCCAGCCTGGTCTCCGGCGGCTTCGTTCCCGCTGGCACGCCCTTCGAGGTCGCGGTCGATAACAGCCTGGCCGAGCAAGTGCTGGCGGAAGACCCGCTGCCGTTGGACGGACGCTGATCACGGAAGGAAATACGATGCCGCACGCCACCGCCGACGACGGAGTCCGGCTGTATTACGAGGAAGCGGGCTCCGGAACGCCGGTCATCTTCGTGCACGAATACGCCGGCGACCATCGGAGCTGGGAGCCGCAGATGCGGCATTTCGGCCAGCGCTACCGCGCCATCACCTATGCCGCGCGCGGTTATCCGCCGTCCGACGTGCCTGGGGACGTTGCGCGCTTTTCCCAGGTGCGGGCGGCGGACGATATCGGTGCGGTGCTGGAGCATCTGAAGATCGACAAGGCCCATGTGATCGGCCTGTCGATGGGCGGCTTCGCCACGCTGCATTTCGGCTTCCGCCACGCGGCGAGGGCGCGCTCGCTGGTGGTGGCGGGCTGCGGCTACGGCGCGGAGCCGGACCAGCGCGAGCGCTTCCGCGCCGAGGCCGAGACGATCGCCGAATTCATCGCCACCCAGGGTATGGCGGCATTTGCCGAGAAATACGCCTATGGCCCGACGCGCGTGCAGTTCGAGAACAAGGACAGGCGCGGCTTTGCCGAGTTCAAGCGCATGCTGGCGGAGCATGACGCGGTGGGCGCGCGCAACACGCAGCTAGGGGTGCAGCGCGAGCGGCCGTCGCTGTACGAGTTGGTGCCGCAGATGCAGGCGCTGAACGTGCCGACGCTGATTTTGACGGGCGACGAGGATTGGCCCTGTCTCGCCCCCGGAATCCTGCTGAAGCAGAATATCAAGACCGCGGCGCTGGCGGTGATGCCGAATTGCGGCCACGCCATCAACATCGAGGACCCGGACGAATTCAACCGGCTGGTGGGCGGCTTCCTGGCACAGGTCGACGCCGGGCGCTGGCCGACCCGCGACCCGCGGGCGGTGACGGCGTCGATCACCGGCATGCGGTAACCGGCATCCATCGCCATGGCCGCACCATGTCCGAATCGCAGCCGCGTCTGAAAGCCGGCCTGTGGGTGAAGATGGCCCTGCGCATGGGCGATCGCGACGGGCGTCCCGGCGCCGTGCTGCGCCGTGGTGATCCGGATTCGGGCGCCGTGCTGGTGGTGCTGCGCGGGCGCGAGGGTTTGTGCGTGCTGTCGCAGACCCGCACGGCGGACGGCACCCTCGCCTGGATGCGCGCCACAGGCGCCACGCCGGTCGATGACGCGGCCGTCGATGGCTATGTCACGCGGCAGCTCCGCTACGATCCCGATTTGTGGGTGGTGGAATTCGAAGCGCCCGACCTGGCGCCGCCGTTCGACGCGAAAATCGTGTGACACGCATCCTCGGCTTGATATGTCGCAAACCAGCAATGCGCTGGACTGGATTCGCATTGATCGGGCAACTTGCCTGCTGCCGTCGCGGACAACCGGCAGCGAAGGCTAGGTCGGTTCGCCCGCGCGGCGATCGATTGCGGGCGCCCCGTACAACGCGATCGGTTTCCGCCGTCCTGCCAGGCGCTCCAGCGCCAGGTAGACGACAGGTGTGGTATAGAGCGTGAGCGCCTGCGACACGATAAGCCCGCCGATGACCGCGATGCCCAACGGCCGGCGCAGTTCTGCGCCGGTACCGAATGCCAGAGCCAGCGGCAAGGCACCGAACAAGGCCGCGAGCGTGGTCATGATGATGGGGCGAAACCGTTCGAGGCAGGCTTCGTGAATTGCCTCGAACGGTGTCAGGCCGTGCTGACGTTCGGCTTCCAGGGCGAAGTCGATCAGCATGATGGCGTTCTTTTTCACAATGCCCATCAGCAGGACAATGCCGATCAGGCTCATGATGGAAAGATCGGTGCCGGTGATCAGCAGTGCCAGCAGCGCTCCGATGCCGGCCGAGGGCAGCGTCGAGATGATGGTGACCGGATGGAGCAGGCTCTCATACAGCACGCCGAGCACGATATACATCGCTATCAGCGCCGCGCCGATCAGCAGCGGCTCGGTTGCCAGCGATTTCTGGAACCATTGCGCGTTGCCGGCGAACTCCGTGTGAACGTCATCGGGTATTCGCAGATCCCGCACGTCTTGCTCGACCAGCTTCTCGGCATCGCCCAGGGCCATGTTTGCCGGCAGATTGAAACTCAGGGTGGCGGCGGGGAACTGGCCCTGGTGGCGCACCGCCAGCGGCGCGGTGCCGCGTTCGAAATGCGCCACCGCGGAGAGCGGCACCTTGCCGCCACCGGCATCGCCGACATAGATGCGGTCCAGCAGCGACGGATCGGTTTGCAACTTCGGATCGACTTCCAGCACCACCCGGTACTGGTTGCGAGCGGTGTAAATGATCGAGACCTGACGTTGCGCGTAGGCGTTGTTCAGCGCGTCATCGACATCAACCGCACTGACGCGCAGCCGCGCTGCGGCATCGCGATCGATCACGACGTTCACCTGCGGCCCGGCACGGTCCTGGTCCGACGTGACGTCAACAATGCCTGGCGTCGCCTTCAGCTTGTCCTCCAGGGCCTGCGCCCAGTCGCGCAGTTCCGCAAGATTGGGAGAGATCATGGCAAACTGGTATTGCGAACCGCCCTGCCGTCCGCCGCCGCGCAAATCCTGAGCAGAGAAGAGGAAAGTCTGGACGCCGGCGACCTTTGCCAGGGGAGCGCGCAGGCGTTGGATCAATTGCTCGGAGGAGAGTTTCCGTTCCGCCAGCGGCTTCAGGCTGACGTTGAGCCAGCCGCGGTTCATCGACGACCAGCCGGAGCCGACACCAATCCAGGTGGCCACTTCATCCACCGCCGGATCGGCCAGGATCACGTCCACCGCCGCGCGCTGGCGTTGCTCCATGGCACCAAAGGAAATGTCGGGCGACGCCACCGTGGAGCCGATCAGGATGCCGGTGTCCTGCAGCGGCACGAAGCCTTTCGGCACGGTCTGATAGAGGCGGACCGTCAGCACCACAGTCAGCGCCGTCAGCAGCAGCATGAACACACGATGTTGCAACGCCCATCCCAGCGTGCGCGCGTAGAACCGCAAGCCGGCGCGGAAGGCCGCCTCCAACGCCCCGTCCAGCCGCGCCCAGAACGGTCCCAGTTTGCGTTCCCGAGCACGCAGGTAGCGGCCGCACAGCATCGGCGTCATCGACAGGGAAACCGCGGCGGAAACCGCGATCGCCAGGGTCATTGTCATGGCGAATTCATGGAACAGCTTGCCGAGGATGCCGCCCATGAAGATCAGCGGGATGAAGACGGCGACCAGCGAGATGCTGATCGACAGCACGGTGAACCCGATCTGCCGGGAACCGACCAGTGCCGCCTCCAGGGCCGGCATGCCCTTGTCCATGTGGCGCACGATGTTCTCGATCATCACGATCGCGTCGTCCACTACGAAGCCGACGGAAATCGTCAGCGCCATCAGCGAGAAATTATCGATCGCGTAGCCGAGGAACCACATGCCGGCGAGCGTGCCGCAGATCGACAGCGGCACGGTGACGGCGGCGGCAACGGTTGGGACCAGGCGGCGCATGAACAAGGCCACCACCAGCAGCACCAGGGCGATGGTGATTCCCATCGTGACCTGCACCTCATCGACGCTGGCGCGGATGGTGGTGGTGCGGTCGGCAACGACTGACATCCTGATATCCGGCGGCAGCCACGATTTGAGTTGCGGCAGCAGGGCGCGGATGGCGTCGGCGGTCTCGATCACGTTGGCGTCGGCGGCTTTGAAGATCGTGAGCAAGATCGCTGGCGTCTTGCCATTCCAGGCGGCAAGCCGGACGTTGGCGGTGCCGTTGATCACCGAGGCGACGTCGGCGAGGCGCAGCACCCCGGCCTTGCCGGCTCTGATCACCAGCGGGGCGTAGTCGTCAGCCTGGGAGATCTCACCGTTGGCGCCGATCGACTCGGCACGATCGCGACCTTCGAACCCGCCGGTGGGCTCCAGCACATTGGTGCCGCGCACCGCGGCATAGACGTCCTGAGCGGAGAGTCCGGTGGCGGCGAGACGCTGCGGATCGAGCCGGATGCGGACCGCGGGTTTTTCCGCGCCGTTGACGAAGACCTGTGAGACGCCGTTGGCCTGCGACAGGCGCTGGGCCAGCACCGTATCAGCCGCATCGTAGATCTGCGCGGTGGAGAGCGTGTTCGACGACAGTGCGATGGTGATCACCGGCGTGTCGGCGGGATTGTATTTGCGGTACCAGGGGCGGATGGGAAGGTCGGACGGCAGGTCGGTGATGGCGGCATTGATCGCCGCCTGCACGTCATGCGCGGCGCCGTCGATGTCGCGGTCGATGTCGAACTGAATGATGATGCTGGTGTTGCCGATGGCGGAGATCGAGGTGATCTCGGTGACACCGGAAATCTCGCCGAGCCGGCGTTCCAGCGGAGCGGCGACGGAGTTGGCCATCGTTTCCGGCTCGGCGCCGGGACGGTTGGCGAAGACGACGATGGTGGGGATATCGACGCTGGGCAGCGCCGAGACGGGCAGGAAGCGGTAGGCGACGATCCCCGACAGCAGGATGCCGAGCGCGAGCAGGAAGGTCGCGACGGGGCGGGCGATGAAAAGGGCGGAGAAGGTCATTCCGCTGCCGCCGGCTCGGCGGGGCCGGTGCGGCCGAGCCGCCCCGTCATCCGCTCGAACGCCAGATACACCGCGGGCGTGGTGTAGAGCGTCAGGAACTGGCTCAGCAGCAAGCCACCGATGATCGTCACGCCGAGCGGCCAGCGCAGTTCCGAGCCGGCGCCGCGCTCCAGCACCAATGGCAGAGCACCAAGCAGCGCCGCCATCGTCGTCATCATGATCGGACGAAAGCGCAGCAGGCAGGCGTGGCGGATCGCCGCCTCGGGTGGTTCGCCGGCGCGGCCTGCCTCCAGCGCGAAGTCCACCATCATAATGGCGTTCTTCTTCACAATGCCCATCAGCAGCACAATGCCCACCAGCGCCACCAGCGACAGGTCCGCGCCGCACCACATCAGCGCCAGCAGTGCGCCGATACCCGCCGAAGGAAGTGTGGACAGGATCGTCACCGGGTGGATCCAGCTCTCGTACAGCACGCCCAACACGATGTAGATGACCACCACCGCGGCGATGATCAGCCAGGGCTCGGCGGCGAGCGAGCGCTGGAACTCCGCGGCATCACCGGCGTAGCTGCCGATGATCGTGTCCGGCATGCCGATCGCCTGCGTTGCCTGCTTTACCGCGGCCACCGCGTCGCCCAGCGAATATCCCGGCGCCAGATCGAAGCTCAGTGTCGCGGACGGGAATTGCTCCTGATGCGTCACCACCAGCGGCGCGATGGTGCGCGTGATCGTGGCGATGGCCGACAGCGGCACCTGCGCCGTCGGCGGGATCGGAAGCTGCTGCGCCTGCTGCGTGACCGGCGTCGTGACAGCCGGTGCCGTGGTTTGCGTGGTGACCGTGGCCGGCACGCGCAGCAGGCTCAGCGCGAACGGATCGGCCTGCCAGGACGGATCCGCCTCCAGCACGACGCGATACTGGTTGGCCTGGCCAAAAATGGTGGAGATCTGCCGCTGGCCGAAGCTGTCGTACAAGGTGTCCTCCACCGCCTGCATCGACACGCCGAGCCGCATGGCAGCATCGCGGTCGACCGTGATGAAGGTGCGGAAGCCCTCGTTCGCCTGGTCCGAGGCGACGTCGGCCAGTGCCGGCGATCGCGCCAGCGCATCGCGCAGTCGCGGCGCCCAGCGTGCCAGTTCGGCGGCGTCGGTATCCATCAGTGTGTACTGGTAGGCCGTGCGGCTGACGCGCGTGCCGATGGTCACGTCCTGCACCGGCTGGAAGAACGCCGTGAAGCCGGGGATGTCGTTGATCGCCGCCTGCAGCCGGGGGATCACCGTGGTCACCGCTGCGCGCTCCCCCACCGGCTTCAGTGCGATCGTCAGCCGACCACTGTTCGGCGTTGCGTTGATCGTGCCGGCGCCGACGAAGGAGACGACGCCAACCACGGCCTTATCCTTCGCGATGCGTGCCGCCGCGTCGGTCTGCAATGCCAGCAGATGCGGGATGGAGGCGCTCTGCGCGACCTCGGTGGCAGCGACGATGACCCCGGTGTCCTGCTGCGGCAGGAACCCCTTGGGCACGACGACATAGAGCCAGATGGTTCCCACCAGCGTCGCCGCCCCAACCAGCAGCACCAGCGGCTGATGGCGCAGTGTCCAGTCCAGGCTGGTTCGGTAGGCGGCGAGCATGGCATCGAACGCGCCCTCGCTGATGCGGGCGAGGCGGCCGTGATGGTTTCCCTCGGCAGGGCGCAGCAGTCGGCCGCACATCATCGGCGTCAGTGTCAGCGACACCACCGCCGAGACCACGACCGCGACCGACAGCGTGACCGAGAACTCTTTGAACAAACGCCCGACCACGCCGGTCATGAACAATAGCGGGATGAACACGGCGATCAGTGAGACGGTCAGCGAGACGATGGTGAAGCCGATCTGACCGGCGCCGCGATAGGCGGCCTCCAGCGGGCGCAGGCCTTGTTCCAGGTAGCGCACCACATTCTCGATCATCACGATGGCATCGTCCACAACGAAGCCGGTGGCGATGGTCAGCGCCATCAGCGACAGATTGTCGAGGCCGTAGCCCAGCAGGTGCATCACGCCGAATGTGCCGACCAGCGACAGCGGCAGGGCGATGGCTGGAATGAAGGTGGCGCGCGGCGAGCGCAAGAACAGGAAGATCACCGCCACCACGAGGGCGACGGACATCAGCAGGGTAAGCTGCACGTCGTGTACCGAGGCGCGGATGGTTTCGGTGCGGTCGGTGACGATGTGCAGTTGGATGCCGGCAGGGATTGCCGCGCGCAGCTTCGGCAGCGCCTGTTTGATAAGCTGGACGGTCTGCACGATGTTGGCCCCGGGCTGGCGCTGGATGTCCAGCACCACCGCCGGCGCGCCGTTCCACCGCGCGGCGACGCGGTCGTTCTCCACTCCGCCGATCGCGCTGCCGACCGCCGACAGCTTCACCGGCGCGCCGTTGCGCCAGGCGATGACAAGGTTCTTGTAGGCGCCGGCGTCAACAAGCTGGTCGTTGGCGCCGAGCGCGAAGGCAAGACGGGGGCCATCGAACCCGCCTTTGGCGCCGTTGGTGTTGGCGGCGGCCACGGCGGTGCGCACGTCCTCCATGGCAAGGCCATAGGCGGCGAGGCGCGCTGGATCGACCCGCACGCGCACGGCCGGACGCATGCCGCCCTGCACGGTGACGCGGCCGACGCCGTCAATCTCAGACAGCTTGGGCTGCAGCAGCGTGTCGGCGGCGTCGCTGACCGTGGCGATCGGATGCAGGATGGAGGTGAGCGCGATGGTGAGGACGGGCGCGTCGGCCGGGTTCACCTTGGCGTAGACCGGGGGGTACGGAAGGTTCAGCGGCAGCACGCCGGCTGCGGCATTGATCGCGGCCTGCACGTCCTGCGCCGCCGCATCCATGCTGCGGCTGAGGTTGAATTGCAGCGTGATCTGGCTGGTGCCGTCGGAGCTGGCGGAGGTCATGGTAGTGAGACCAGAGATCTGGCCGAACTGGCGTTCCAGGGGGGCGGTGATCAGCGTTTCCACCGTCTCGGGGCCGGCGCCAGGGAGCTGCGTGGTGATGAGGATGGTGGGGAAGTCGACTTCCGGCAGGGCGGAGACGGGCAGCGACGAGTAGCCGAGCGCGCCGGACAGCAGGATGGCGAGCGCGAGCAACCACGATGCGATGGGGCGGGCGATGAACGGGGCGGAGATGGAGCGCAGGGTTTGGTCTCGTTCGGTCTGGATTGGCGTTCAGTGGTAGCGAATGGAACATGAAGCGAGACGGCACTGCCCGCTCACGTGTCATTGCAATGGCACCGCGTCCCAGGCAGCCGGTCGGATCTCGCACAGATAAGCGCGATGCGAGGCCGTGCCGCTGACCGGGTCGAGCATGTCGCTGCCGATGATCAGGTTGAGATTGGCCCCGTCAGCGCTGAACGGGTCGTAGCCCGGCGCATCCAGCGCGGCGCAGGCCTGCCACCAGCCATGCTGGCCGATGGCTACCCGCGGATCGATGGTGCCATTGAATCGGGCGCGGGCACGAACCCGCCCATCCGGCGTTTCGATCGTGACCCAATCGCCATCACCGATGCCACGTGCCTGCGCTGCGGCGGGATGCAGATCCACCTCCGGGTCCGGTGCCCGCTTGCGCAGGCTGGGCAGCGCCCGGTGCTGCGTCTGGCAGAACAGGGTGGGCTTGGCGCAGGTGAGCACCAGCGGGAAACGCGCGGCAAGATCGGGGCGAGAGACCAGGCTGAGCCGCGGTTCCTCGAAATCCGGCAGCGGCGCGTAGCCATGATCGAGGAATGTCTGGGAGTACAATTCGACCCGCCGTGACGGCGTGGCAAAACCGCGTGGTATGCCACCGGCGCCGGGCTCGGCATGCTTGGCGTAGCGCGTCCGCAGCGGCACGCGCAGGCCGCAAGGCGACGCCTGCAATTGCTCCAGCGTGACGCCGGAGGGCGCGAGCTGATGGCGATACGCGGCGTCGATGTCGCCATCCCAGAACATGCCCCCAAGGCCGAGGCGCGCGGCGAGGTCGAATACGATCCTGGTGTCGGATCGCGCCTCGCCGGGCGGCGCGACGATGGGTTGACGGTACTGGATCAGCGACTGCGCCTCGGGGCTGATCTCGAAGCCGAGCTTCAAGCCGTCGCGCTCGAAGCAGGAGGCGACCGGCAGCACGATATCGGCCATGGCCGCGGTGGGGGTCATGAACATGTCGCAATGGGCATAGAAGTCCAACGCCGCCAGCGCCGTCCGGCCATGTCCACTGTCGGCATGTGCGAGCAACATGTTGGAGCCGAACCCTAGCAAGCCGCGGACCGGGTACGGCTGTCCCTCCAGAATGGCACGATAGAGGTCGCGCGTGGTGACGTTGCCGGACAGCGCCGTGCCCAGCGGACGATCCTGCTGGCCCAGTGTGGGCGCCATGCGTTTGGCCGCGGGGAGCTCCTCACCGGTTACCGCGCCGGCGGCGGGGGCCGAGAACAGTACGTTGCCGCCTGATGCATCGAAGCAGCCGGTCAGCGCATACAGCAGCGACATGGCGCGGGCCGTCTGCGTGGTGTTGGCGTGTTGCTCGTGGCCGCTCCAGGCGTAGTAGGAGACCGGCCGCGCATGCCAGATCAGGCGCGCCGCTGCCTCGACCTGATCCGCCGGAATCCAGCAGGTCGCCGCGACATGCTCCGGCGAATAGCGGCGGCACAGCTTTGCATAGAGTTCGAAGGCCGGGTGGCAAATGACGTCGCCCTCGTGCGTGGCGATGCTGTAGGCGCCCTCGAGCGCCA
Organism: Acetobacteraceae bacterium; assembly: GCA_035508435.1. GTDB lineage: Bacteria > Pseudomonadota > Alphaproteobacteria > Acetobacterales > Acetobacteraceae > JASHVB01. The sequence continues at coordinate 38,538 of DATJNA010000295.1, forward strand.
GATGGGTGCAATCGCCACCGTACGGTACGGCTGTCCCGGCGGCGTTGTCCCACGCGACAAAGCGCGATGCGTCGCCGGACGGATCGAGATCATGCTCCGTCAACATGCGGCCGGTGTCGGCACGCACCAGCATCGGCCCATTGCTCCAGGTGCGGATGAAGTCGCGATCGTACCAGCCGCGCTGGATCATGACGTCGGCGATGCCCAGCGCGAGTGCGCCGTCGGTGCCAGGACGCACGCGCAGCCAGAGATCGGCCTTGCCGGCCAGCCCGACATGGCGGGGATCGACCACGATCAGCCGCATGCCGCGCTCCACCGCGGCGAGCACTGCGGTGGCGTGCGACAGCCGCGAAAAGCTGGGATTGTAGCCCCACAGGATCGTGCAGCCGCTGTTGGCGAGGTCGGGCATGGCGCCGCCGCCGCCGGTGGCGATACCGGCAACGCCCCAGGTGTAGCGCGTGGCGCCGGCGCGGCCCCAGCCGCACAGGTCCAGATTGCTGACGACGTTCGGTGTGCCGAAGGCATTCATCAGCCGGCGGATGAATGGTGCCGCATCGCCGATGGCGGTGGTAGAGGGCGAGGACAGGCTGAAGCACACCGCATGCGGCCCGTCTCGCTCCGCGATGCGGCGCATGGCGGCGGCGGTATGCTCGAGCGCCGCGTCCCAGCCGATAGGCTGCCAGCCCGGATCGGCATCGCCCTTGGGGCGGGTGCGGCGCAGCGGCTGGATGAGCCGCTCCTGGTGATAAACCAGTTCCGGCGCGGCACGGCCCTTGGCGCACAGCGCCTGGCCGGTCGGGTGCGTGGGGTCCGGGTCCAGACGGGTAAGGCGGCCACCCTCCACCGTTGCGACCGTGCCGCAGCGAGCGATGCAGAGGCCACAGTAGCCCTGGATACGCTGGATGTCGCTGGCAACGGCCAAGACCGTTTCCTTTTCGCGTTAGGGGACGAGATTGCCCTGGCGGTGACCGGTGCCGGGACCCTGGCGTTCTGCTTTGCGGAAGTGAAAGGGTAGGACATTTGGCTCCGGCGCTGAATAACGATGTTGAGGCATCGGAGCGGCCACGTTATGGCCCGATCGGGAGCCTGTTGGCCCGCCAGTCCATGCATCCCGGACCGCGCCATGCCGGCAACGAGCGGCGGACTTTGACGTTATCGCTTTGTTACTCCATGCTGTCACATATCTGGTTCTCCGGTTGGGGGCGGAGCCATGCAGGCGATTCTTCACGCGATCCTGACGCGGTTCATCACCATCGGGCGTCTGACCGTGCGCTGGCCCGATGGCCGGTTACAGAGTTATGCCGGCCGGCCGGGCCCGGAGGCCGGCATCGTGATTCACACGCGCCGCGCCATCCGCCGCCTGCTGGCGAATCCGGCACTCGCGGTCGGCGAATGTTACATGGACGGCACACTCACGCCCGACGCGCGCGGCATCTATGACGCACTGGACGTGCTGGTCGCCAACCTCGCGGCGAATGGCGGCAAGCTTCCCGTCGCGCAGGTATGCCAGAAGCTGCGGCAGTTGAAGCGCAGCATCGATCAGCACAATCCGGCCCGGCGGGCGCGGCGCAACGTCGCCCACCATTACGACCTCAACGGCCGCCTCTACAGCTTGTTCCTGGATCGAGACCGACAGTATTCGTGTGCGTATTTCCCGCGCGGTGACGAGACGCTGGAAGAGGCGCAGGCGGCCAAGAAGCGCCATATCGCCGCGAAACTGCTGCTGACCCGGCCGGACCTGACAGTGCTGGATATCGGCTGCGGCTGGGGCGGCATGGCGCTGACCCTGGCACGCGATTACGGCGCGCGCGTCACCGGCATCACGCTCTCCACCGAGCAATTGGCCGAGGCACGCAACCGCGCCGCCGCCGAGGGCCTGTCCGAGCGCGTATCGTTCGAACTGATGGACTATCGTGCGATGACGCAGCGTTTCGACCGCATCGTGTCGGTGGGCATGTTCGAGCATGTCGGCGTCGGCTTTTATCGCGCGTTCTTCGACACCGTGTCGCGCTGTCTCAACCCCGATGGCGTGGCGCTGCTGCACGCGATCGGACGCAGCGATCCACCGGGGGCGACCAATCCTTGGATCGCCAAGTACATCTTCCCTGGCGGCTATTGTCCCGCGCTGTCGGAAGTGCTGCCGGCGGTCGAGCGCAGCGGCCTGAGAGCGACAGATATCGAGATTCTGCGCCTGCACTATGCCGAGACGCTGCGCCATTGGCGCCGACGCTTCGCCGCCAACCGCGACACGATCGCCTCGCTGTACGACGAACAATTCTGCCGCATGTGGGAGTTCTATCTGAGCGGTTCGGAACTCTCGTTCCGGCGCGAGGGCAATATCGTGTTCCAGATCCAACTGGCGCACGACCAGACCGCGGTGCCGCTGACGCGGGACTATATCACACTCGCGGAGCGGCAGGTAACGCTGCGCGAGCGGGCATAAGGTACGACCGATGGCCTCGCGTCGTTCGGCCACGTGTCATTACCGGGACCGCGAGCGAAGCCTGGCGGGACGAAGCCATCTCGGTCGAGCAGCGCACGACTGATCCGGGCACACCTGTCAGGGCAAGATCGCTTCACTTCGCCACGCGCCGCTCGCGGTCCTCTCGACGACATTGCTCGTGTCACGTGCGCCGCTGCGGTCGGCACTTCGCCGCCGCAACAAGACGATGCCTGCGGCATTGCCCGGCACATCCGATTGCCCCCGCTATCCAGCCTTATCCCCGATGTTCACAGCGTGCCGTGTCGCTGCGGCGGCGCTACACTCCTCGCCGCATGAACACCATCGATTCGCCCCTGCTCGGCCTGTCACAGCGCCTGCCGCCGTCAAACATGCAAGCGGAGCAAGCATTGCTCGGCGCCTTGCTGGCCAACAATAAGGCGTACGAGCGCGTCTCCGAGTTCCTTGCGCCGCAGCATTTCGCCGACCCGATTCACGGCCGCATCTACCAGGCCATTATGCGCCGCGTGGAAGCGGGCCAGCTTGCCGATGCGGTAACATTGAAGGCGGAATTCGAGCATTCGGGTGTGCTCGAGGAAGTGGGCGGCACCACGTATCTCGCGCAACTGCTGACCGCCATGGTCGGCATCATCAACGCTGGCGAATACGGCCGGGCCGTTCACGACGCCTGGCTGCGGCGACAGTTGATCGAGATCGGCGAAACCGTCGTCAACAACGCCTTCGGCGCCGATCCCGAGCTCGCCGGCAGCCAGCAGATCGAGGCGGCGGAGCAATTTCTGTTCGATCTCGCGACGAAAGGCTCGACCGCCGGCGGGTTCATTGCGTTCGAGAAGGCGCTGACCGAGGCGATCCAGGGAGCCGAGCGTGCGTTCCATCGCTCCGGCCACGTCGCAGGATTGACCACTGGGCTGCGCGACCTGGATGCGAAGACCGGCGGCATGCATCCCTCCGACCTGGTGATCCTGGCGGGACGGCCCGGCATGGGGAAGACGTCACTCGCCACCAAGATCGCGTTCGGCGCGGCCAAGGCGTTGCTGCAGGAAGCGCGCGCCAAGGATGCCAACGCATTGCCGCGTGCGGCGATCGCGATCTTCTCGCTGGAAATGAGTTCGGAGCAATTGGCGACGCGCCTGCTGGCGGAAGAAGCGCAGGTCTCCAGCGACAAGATCCGCAAGGGCGAGATCCAGCAGCGCGACTTCGACAAGTTCGTGCAGGTCAGCCGCGAGCTGGCCGGACTGCCGATCGAGATCGACGACACGCCGGCGCTGACGCTCTCGGCGATGCGAACCCGGGCACGGCGGTTGAAGCGAACCAAGGGGCTGGCGCTGATCGTGGTGGACTACCTTCAGCTCATGCGTCCCGCGGCCGGAACCAAGCCTGAGAACCGCGTGCTGGAAATCAGCCAGATCACTCAAGGGCTGAAGGCGATCGCCAAGGAGCTGGAAGTGCCCGTGCTGGCGCTGTCGCAGCTCTCCCGCCAGGTGGAGAACCGCGAGGACAAGCGGCCGCAGCTTTCCGACCTGCGGGAATCAGGCACGATCGAGCAGGATGCCGATTCGGTGATGTTCCTGTATCGGGAGGAATATTACCTGGAGCAACGGGAACCGCAGCAGGCGCGATTCGACAATGACGAGAAGTTCCATGGCGCGGTGGACAAGTGGAAGCAGGACATGGAACGCGCGCACAATATGGCGGACCTGATCATCGCCAAGCAGCGGCACGGTCCAACCGGCACCATCGGGTTGTTCTTCGAGCCGGAGTTCACCCGCTTCGCCGATCTCGACCGTGTGCATGGGGAATTTGTGGGGTAGGCCGCACGCGCACTTTTTGTCATTGCGAGGCGTGTACCCGTCATTACGAGGAGAGTACCTGGCATCGCGGTTACAGCCGCAGCCCCTCGACCTCGATCCATTTTCCCTCCGTCACGCTGCGATACGCCAGATCAGCGAGTTGCACCGCCTTCGCCCCTTCCACCAGGTCGGGCACATATGGCGCGTCCTCCGCCACATGTCGCAGGAACGCCTCCCAGCACTGCCGGAACGGATTGCCGCCCGGCAGCGTGTCCGGCACCTCCTGCCACTGCGCATAGAAGTCCATGTTGCTCCGCTGTCCGCCGCCGAGGAACGCATCGGGCGTATTCACTGCCGCCTGCGTGAAGCAACGGAACCGCCCCGCCACCGCCGAGCCGTGCGTGCCGTCGATCTGCACCACCATCGTGTCATCGCGCCGGATGCGCGTCGCCCAGCTATTGGTGACCACCCCCACGCCGCCGCCCTCCAGCCGCAGCAGCGCGTGCGACGTATCCTCCACATCCACGCGATACCGCCGCCCTTGCTCGTCCACCCGCTCCGGCACAGCGGTCGCCATCAGCGCGCACACCGAGGTGATCGGCGCGGCCAGCCGATCCACCATGTAGCGCCAGTGCGCCATCATATCGAGCGCCAGCCCGCCGCCGTCTTCCCGCCGGTAATTCCAGCTCGGGCGCTGACACGCCTGCGTGGTGCCGTCGAAAATCCACGACCCGGCATCGATGCGGATCGACAGCACGCGGCCGAAGAACCCCATGTTTTTCACGAACAACAGTTTCGCAAAACCGGGCAGGAACAGCTTGTCCTGGATCACGCCATGCTTCACGCCGGCCGCGTGCGCGGCGTGCGCCAACGCCATCGCCTCTGCCACCGTCGGCGCGGTGGGCTTCTCGATATGGATATGCTTGCCCGCCGCGATGGCCGCCCGCACGCGTTGCGGCCGGCCGCCGGTCGCGGCGCAGTCCATGAAGATCGCATCGGGGCCCGCCAGCGCTTCTTTTAGACTCGTCGTCCAGCGCAGCCCGCCATGCGCCGCCGCCAGCACACGCAGCCGCTGCGCATCGCGCCCCACCAGTAACAGTTCCGGCACCAGCCGGTCGCCGTTGCGCAACACCAGCCCCCCCTCGGACGCGATGGCGAGCAAGTTCGCCATGTGCTGCGTGGTGCCCATGCGCCCGGTGGCGCCGTTGATGATGACACCGATGCGTCGCTCTGCCATGCGTATTCCCCCCGCCCTCGCGTCGTCCGCAGCTTGCGCCGATTCGAGCAGGGACCAAAACACGCCCTGCCAGGGATGTGATCGTGGACCAGCCACCGGCTTCGGCCGCCGCCATTCTCGAGATCGATCTCGCCGCCATCGTTGCCAACTGGCGCTTGCTCGGCGAGCGTCACCCGTTCGGCCCGGTTGCGGGCGTGGTGAAGGCCGATGCCTATGGCCTCGGCGCACAGCACGTCGCGCCCGCGCTGCATGCCGCGGGCTGTCGTCATTTTTTCGTTGCCCTGCTGGACGAGGCCCTGGCCATCCGCGACCTCCTGCCCGGAGCGATGGTCGCCGTGCTTGGAGGCGCGTTTCCCGGCTGTGAGCATGCCTTCGCCGCCCACGACATCACGCCGGTGCTGAACACTCTTGCGGAGGTCGACGCATGGGCGGCCACCGCGCGCCAACTGGGTCACCCCTTGCCGGCGCTGCTGCACATCGATACCGGCATGTCCCGCCTCGGCCTCGATCCGCGCACCGTCGCCGCCCTGCAGGCAGACCCAACCCGCCTCGCAGGCATTTCGCTGCGCTATGTCATGACCCACCTCGTGGCCTCGGAGGAGGCCGACCATCCGCTGAACCACCGCCAGCTCGAACGCTTCGCCGCTGCCTGTGCAACCCTGCCGCCGGCGCCGCGCAGTGTCGCCAACTCTTCCGGCATTTTCCTCGGCGCCGCCTGGGCGTCCGACCTTGCTCGCCCTGGCGCCGCCCTCTACGGCGTCAACCCCACGCCCGGCCACCCCAATCCGACGCGCAGCGCGGTACGGCTCACCGCACGCGTGCTGGCGGTGCGCAACATCCAAGCCGGGGACAGCGTCGGCTACAACGCCACCTGGCGCGCCGCCTGTCCGTCGCGCATCGCCACCATCGGCATCGGCTATGCCGACGGCTGGCATCGCAGCCTGTCCGGCCGCGGCGCCGCGATTTTTGACGGCACCCCCGTCCCGCTGGTAGGGCGCGTCTCCATGGACCTCACAACTTTCGACGTCACCGACCACCCCGCAATTCAGCCCGGCGCCTGGCTGGAATTGCTCGGCCAGACGCAGACGCCCGATGACGTCGCCCGCGCCGCCGGCACCAACGGCTACGAGGTGCTCACCTCGCTCGGCCGGCGGTTCCACCGCGTGTACCGGCCCGAGTGAACGCATTGCTCGACTTTCTGGCAACAATCGGGCGTGGCGCGATCAGTGTCTGTCGCCGCACCGGCAGCGTCGCGATATTTGGCGGCAGCGGGATCTCGCATGTCGTGCGCCCGCCCTTCTTTGCCCGTTTGTTCGGGCGCGCAATGATGGAGATCGGCTATTTCAGCCTGCCCGTGGTCGCGCTGACCGCGATCTTCACCGGCATGGTGCTGGCGCTGCAATCCTATACCGGCTTCTCCCGCTACTCCGCCCAGAGTGCGATCCCCAACATCGTGGTGCTGTCGATTACTCGCGAGCTGGGCCCCGTCCTCGCCAGCCTCATGGTCGCCGGTCGCATCGGGGCCGCCATGGCTGCCGAGCTCGGCACCATGCGCGTCACCGACCAGATCGATGCGCTGTCCACCCTCTCTACCGATCCAATGAAATACCTGGTGGCGCCGCGTCTGCTGGCGGGTGTCATCGCGTTGCCGGCGCTGGTGGTGATCGCCGACATACTGGGCGTGCTGGGCGGGTTCCTCGTCTCCACGGCCTCGCTCGGGTTCAACGCCACCAGCTACCTGACCAACACGATGAACTTCATGCGGACCGAGGACGTGGTCTCCGGCCTGGTAAAAGCGGCGGTGTTCGGCTTCATCATCGCGCTGATGGGCTGCTACCAGGGCTATAACAGCCGCGGTGGCGCGCAGGGCGTGGGCGCGGCAACCACCAACGCCGTTGTCAGCGCCTCCATCCTCATCCTGGCGCTCGACTACGTCCTCACCGAACTGTTCTTTGCCCGCTGAGCAGGAGCACGCGATGACGCAGGTCGCTTCGCCGGACGCGGACTTGCAGCAGGCGATGGCGCTGCATCAGCAAGGGCGGCTGGCGGATGCGGAACGTCTCTACCAAGCGATCGCGCAGCGCCGACCCGACGACGCGCAGGTCCGGCACTTGCTCGGCATCGTTGCCTTGCAGACCGGGCGGTTCGAATGCGCCGCTGAGCAAATCGCTGCGGCCATCGCGCGCGATCCCGGCGTCGCCGATGCGTACAACAACCGCGCCATCGCGCTGCGCCGGTTGGGGCGACCGGAGGAAGCGCTCGACAGCCTCGACAAGGCGATCGAGCTGCAGCCCGATAACGCCGAGGCTCACAACAATCGCGGCGCCGTATTGCGCGATATGGAGCGAGCTGAGGCCGCACTGTCCGCATTCGACCGCGCCATCGCGCTGCGACCTGATTATGCCGAGGCGCAGATCAATCGCGGCCAGGTGCTGCGCGCGGCCGGCCAGCCCGCCGCGGCACTGCGAAGCTACGACCACGCCCTCGCGTTGTTGCCGAATTCCGCGCTGCTGCACCACAGCCGCGGAAACGCACTGTTGGACCTGGGGCGCGGCGAGGAAGCGCTGGCGAACTTTGATCATGCCGTTGCGCTGCGGCCGGATGATGCCGAGGTGCATGCGGCGCGCGGCAATGCACTGCTGAAGCTGGGCCGCGCCGGAGACGCGCTGGCCGCCTACGACCAGGCGCTTGCACTGCGGCCGGATTATGCCGCGGCTCACAGCGACCGCGGCAACGCCTTGCGCCACCTGGGCCGCGACGATGACGCGCTGGCCAGCTACGACCAGGCAATCGCGCTGAATCGAAGCGACCCGGCCCCATGGTACAGTCGCGGCGAGCTGCTGCGCTTCGAGGACCGTACCGACGAAGCCGTCGCCAGCCTGCAAGGGGCCGTGGTCGCCGATCCGCTGCATGGCGCCGCCAGGCTCGCGGCTTGCATGGCCGAATTGCCGGTCCTCTACCGTACCGCGTCGGACATCCCGATGCGACGCCATCGTTATCTCGCCGCGTTGGCAAAACTTGAAGCCGCGATAGAGCAATCGGACGTGCGTCGCTCGGTCGCGGAAGCCATCGGACCGCCGCCGTTCTATCTGCCCTACCAGGGCGAGAACGATGTGGAGCCGCAATCCCGATACGGCCGCATGGCCTGCCAGCTTCTGGCCGAACGCTATCCGCCGTTTCCCCTGGCACGGCGGCCGGCTCCCGGCGAGCCCATCCGCGTCGGCATTGTCACCGGCTTCTTCCATGACCACACGGTGTGGAAGCTGTTTCTGGAAGGATGGCTGCCCGAGATCGATCGCCGGCGTTTCGCGATCCATGGCTTCTACACGAGCTTGCTGTCTGACCACGTCACGGCCCAGGCCATCGCGCTCTGCGATGGCTTCGTGCAGAACCTGCCGACGCGAGGCGCGTGGCGGCAGGCCATTGCGGATCTGGCACCGCATGTCCTGCTGTTCCCGGAACTGGGAATGGACGCCCTCTCCGGCTGGCTGGCAGCGCAACGCTTCGCACCAGTCCAGTGCGTATCATGGGGCCATCCGGTGACCACGGGAATGCCAACCTTGGACTATTTCCTGTCCAGCGATCTGATGGAGCCGCCTGACGGCGCATCGCATTACGCGGAGCGCCTGGTGCGGCTGCCCAACCTCGCTCTGCACTACACGCCAGACGAGCATCTGCCGCCGGCAGCCGATCACGCTTCGTTCGGCCTCGATCCCGCGCGACCGGTGCTATGGTCCGGTCAGACGCAATTCAAGTATCTGCCGCAATATGACTGGATTTACCCATCCATCGCGCGCGCCGCCGGTCCCTGCCAGTTCGTCTTCGTCAGTTCGGTGAGCGAGACCCTGACCACACTGTTCCGTCATCGCATGGGCCAGGCGTTTGCCGATGCCGGGTTGGATGCGGACCAATATTGCCGCGTGTTCACCCGGATGCCGCATGAGCGTTTCGTCGCCTTGGCCGGACTGGCGGACGTGATCCTCGATCCCCCCGGCTGGTCGGGCGGAAAATCCACACTGGACTGCCTGGCCCATGATCCGGCGATCGTGACCTGCCCGGGCCGTTTCATGCGTGGTCGCCATACCGCGGGAATCCTGCGGCGGATCGGCTGCGAAGCAACCATTGCCGCTTCGCTCGAGCAATACGTGGCCATTGCAACGCGGCTGGTGCGGGACCACGGCTGGCGCCGGCAGGTGCGGCAGGACGTTGCTGAACGCAAACATCTGGCATTCCGCGACAGCCATTACGTGCGCGCGCTGGAGGAATTCGTGGCAAACGCCGTCGCGCGCGGCTGATGGTCCCGACACCCGCCGAACGAAACGATCATTGCCCCTGCCCGGAACTCAGGTGGAGCCGCATTGCGGCCTGCTTCCTCCACAACCGAGTGCCGGCACCGGAAGCGGAGACCAGGCTCGCCGCACCGCAGGCACCCATCGCCGCAGACCGGACGTCGGCTTCCCCGGTATCGGCTGCCCCGGTATCGGCTGCCCCGGTATCGGCTTCCCCTCTATAGGCTTCCCCGGTATCGGCTTCCCCGGTTGGGCGCCCGCGCGAGGTCGGCTATTCCACGCCGGCGGGTGCCGCTGCATGTGGCGGCGGCCGCATCACCGCAACAAAGGGGAAACGCAGATGCGCTTGGGTCTTTTCGCCGCCACCACGGTTGCGGCCTGGCTGGGGCTGGGCCCGGCCATGGCTCAGCAACCGGCACCGAACCCACTGGACGTCGTACCGGACAAGATGCCGTTCAACGTCCCCTACGGCTCCCCCATCCCGCTGGCACAGGCGCAGGCCGCGATCCAGGCCGTGGTTGACGAAGCCAATCGGCGCGGCTGGCCCGAGGATGTCGCCGTGGTAGGTCCGTCCGGCGACCTCGTCGCCTTCGTGCGCATGGATGGCGCACAGCTCGCCTCCATCGCCATTGCCGAGCACAAGGCCCGTGCCGCCGCGCGCTATCGCCGCCCCACCGTCGCATTCGAGAATGCCGTGCAGCAAGGCCATCTTACCCTCATCCTCTCGCTCGATGACATGATCGCCGCGCGCGGCGGCATTCCGTTGATCTCGGAGGGCAAGCTGATCGGCGCCATCGGGTGCTCCGGCGCCACCGGCTCGCAGGACGAGGTGCTGTGCAAGGTCGGCGCCGGCACCGTCAAATAACCCGCTGCCGCTTCGCCTGGGCGTCTGCACGAAACGTTAACCAACGCGGCGCACAATCGTGTGGTGAACATCTGGACGCCCGGGCGTGGCGGCTGACCCGACCCATCTTGCCCTGGTCCGGCCCTCCGAAGCGCAGCTCCGGGAGGTGCTGCGCCGCCATTCGCTGTTCCGCAACTCGCAGGAGGGTGGGCGGCGAGCCGTACTCGCCGGCGTCGACCTGTCGCATCTGAACCTGGCAGGCGAGGACCTGTCGCACGCCGACTTCACGGGGGCCTCATTCTACGGCGCCGACCTTGCCAACGGCCGGTTCGACTGCGCCACCCTGTTCTCCTGCGACTTTCGCCAGGCCAATTTGGAGAACGCCAGCCTGGTTCGCGCCGATCTCCGCGGCTGCCATTTCGCCGGCGCCATCCTGGTCGGCGCCAATCTGTTCTCGGCCGATCTGCGCGAGGGCATGCACGTCGCCCGCGACCGCAAGGGCGAATTCCACGTCATCGCCCCGGAGGAGCATGACGCGACCGCCATTTCGGGCGCCGATTTTTCCGGCGCCAACCTGACCAACGCGCGCCTGTCCGGCGTCATCGCCATCAAGACCGATTTCGCCGACGCGGTGATGCGCGGCTGCAAGCTGGTGCGCGCCCGACTGCAAGGCGCGAATTTCGCCGACTGTGACCTGGCCGGCGCCGATTTCGCCCAGGCCGATACGCGCGGCGCCTGCTTCCGCGGCGCGGTGATTGCCGGCGCCCGGTTCGAATATGCCGACGTGGCCGGTGCCGACATGACGGACGCACTGACCGATGAGCCGAGCGGCCGCCGGTTCACTGAGCTTGAGGCGGAACAAGGCGCGCGCCTGGAGGAGCTGCTGCGTCGCCACCTGGTCTATATCGGCAGCAACGGCGCGGAGGGAGCCGCGCTGGACCTGAGCGGGGTCGACCTGCGCGGCAGCCCCCCGCTCGCCGGCGCCTGCCTGACCATGGCGACCGCACGGCGAACCGTGTTCTATGGCCTGGATCTGTCGCACGTGGCGCTCCAGGCGGCAAAATGCGCGCGGTCCGATTTCCGCGACTGCCGGCTTGACGAGGCGGACCTGCGCGGCATCGAACTGATCGACGCCCGGCTGAACAACGTCTCGTTGCGCGGTACCGACCTGCGCGCGCTGGTGCTCGATGGTGGGCGCCGCATGCCGGCGAACCTGACCGGCGCACGGCTGCGCCACGCCAACCTCGCCGGGGCCCGGCTGAGCGGCATCATGCTCGCCGGCGCCGATCTGTCAGGTGCCGACCTGACCGGCGTCGAACTCAGCCACGCCGTGCTGAGCGGCGCACGATTGTTCAACTGCAAGCTGACGCCGGCGCAACGTGCTGCGGCGCTGGCCGCCGGTGCGGTGCTGGGCCGTTGAGGTGCGGCGTGCGGGCACGAGACACGCTGCCCGCTGGTGGCGAGGCGTCGCGCCCCGTCCCGTGGAGCCTGGGGTCGCAGGCCTCAGGTTGTCGTCTGGCCCGCCCGGGCAGCCTCAATCTTGGCAATATCGATCCGGCGCATGGTCATCATCGCCTCCATCGCCCGCTTCGCGGCGGCGCGATCCGGGTCGTGCAGGGCGGCAATCAGGGCTCGCGGCACGATCTGCCAGGAGAAGCCCCAGCGGTCCTTGCACCAACTGCACGCACCTTCGCTGCCGCCATGATCGACGATCGCATTCCAATAGCGGTCGGTTTCCGCCTGGTCGTCGGTCATCACCTGGAAGCTCACCGCCTCGTTCGCGGTAAATGCGGGACCGCCATTCAAACCGACAAACGCCTGGCCGAGCACGGTGAACTCGACGGTCAACTCGCTGCCTGGTTCGCCGCCGGGATAATCGGATGGCGATTGCAGCACCTGTCCGACCCGGCTATCGGGAAAAGTGGCGGCATAGAATTCCGCGGCTTTCCGCGCCTCGCCATGGTCGAACCACAGGCATGTCACGATTTTGTTGCTCATCGAAATTCCCCCATCAGCCTCGATGAGATGCCTCGATATCAACGCGCATGATAGCTGTCGACAAAGCTCGGCTTCAAAACAAAGTCATTTTGCCACGGCAATCGGATGAACCGGGTGATGGCTGCGTCGCGGCGTTGGTTGCCTGACGGCCGGGGGCGGCCGCGGCTCGGCGTTCGTTCACCCGATCGCCCTGCTCATTCGGTCGCGACAGCCACCCCTGCCGTTGCGCAATTCGCACTACCCGTTCACCACCGCCACCGCCTCGATCTCGATCATGAAGTCCGGCCCGGCCAGCCGCGTCACGCCAACGGTCGTGCTGGTCGGTGTGGCGACGCCCAGATAGCGCATGCGCACATCGGCGCATTTCTGGAATTCGTCAAAATCGGTGACGTAGGTGTTGGTCTTGACCACGTCGGCCCAGGTTGCGCCGGCCGCGCTCAAACACCGTTCGAGATTTTGGAATGTCTGCTCCATTTGCGCGCGCATATCGCCGACACCCACGCAATTGCCATCGATGTCGCGCGCAAGCTGGCCGGCAATGTACACGATCTTGCCGCTGCCGCTCACTGTCACGACATGCGAGTAGGACGGCTGGCCGGCGGACATCCGCACGTTCATTCCCTGGGGCTGGAACTTCTCGACCTTCAAACTCATGTCCGTTTCCCTCCTGTTTGGTTCGAGCTGTCGGCTGTCCGCGCCGTTAGACGAAATTCGTGCCGCCGTTGAGCTGCACAGTCTGCCCGGTCATGTACGGATTGCCCAGCACGAACAAGACCGCCTGCGCTACTTCCTCTGCCGTGCCCATGCGGCCGAGCGGGATGCGCTTTTCGTACTCCTCCCGCCGCGCCGACATCATATCCGTCTCGATCAGCGATGGCGCCACCGCATTGACGGTGATCCCCTCCCGCACCAGCCGCGCCGCGTAGCCGCGCGTCAGCCCCTCCATGCCGGCCTTCGAGGCGTTGTAGTGCAGGCCGATCCCGCCGGCACCGCGCGCCGCGCCGGAGGAGACGTTGACGATCCTGCCCCAGCGCTGCGCCCGCATGTGCGGCAACACCGCCTGAGTGCACAGGAAAGCGGATTTCAGGTTCACCGCGATGGTGGTGTCGAAGTCCGCTTCGGTGAGTTCGTCCACCGATCGGATCAATGCGATGCCGGCGTTGTTCACCAGCACGTCCACCGGCCCGAGCCGGGCCGTCACCGTCCCCACCATGCGGGCGACGGCGGCGCTGTCGGAGACGTCGGCGCCGATCGCGGCGGCACGACGGCCGGTGCCGCTGATGGCGTCAACCACGGCCTGCGCAGCCTCGGCACGCTCGCGGTAGTTCACGGCCACGGCCGCGCCCACCTCCGCCAAAGCCAGCGCGACGGCCCGGCCGATGCCGCGCGAGCCGCCGGTCACCAGGGCGATGCGCCCCGTCAGGTCTGGAAGCAGGGACATGTCAGGTCACCTCGTGCGGATTGCCACGATAGTGGCGTCGCTGCTGCCGCTTCGGGGCGGCGGCGCGCCCCTTCGCGATAGTAACCGCCGCGCCGGCGGAGTCGCGGTCCAGGCGCCTCAGGTAACCGCTCCCGCATCTGGTTGCTCGGCCGAATTTCCGGCATAATCCGCGACGGCGTCCGCCCTGCGGCAGTGCGCTCCGGAGACACTATGCGACGCCTCCTCCCGCTCTTCCTGCTTTGCCTCCTGCTGGTGCCGTGGCCTGCCGCCGCGCTGGAAACGGCCCCGGCGAGCAACTCCCGTGACAGCGTCGCCCTGGTCTCCGACACCGACGCCATCGCGCCAGGCAAGCCGTTCCGCATCGGCCTCGACATCCGCCTTGCCCCCGGCTGGCACACATATTGGCGCAATCCAGGCGACGCCGGCGTCACCCCATCGCTGGCTCTGACCCTGCCGCCTGGCGTCAGCGCCGGTCCGATCGCCTGGCCCGCGCCGCGGCGTATCGCCGAGGGTCCAGTGATGACCTACGCCTATACCGGCGACGTCCTGTTGCCGGTCACCGTCACCCCGCTCGCCACCGCCGGTCCGTTGGCGGTCCAGGCGCACGCCCGCTGGCTGGTCTGCCAGCAGATCTGCGTGCCGGAGGAGGCCACGTTCCGCCTCGATCTGCCGCCGGGCACCCCGGCGCCCTCCGCCCAGGCGCCCCTGTTCGCGGCACACGACCGCGCAGTCCCGCGGCCCTCGCCCTGGCAGGCCCAGATCACCTCGGACGGGTCGCTGTGGGTACACGGACCAGAACTGCGCCCCGCCACCGTGACCGACGCATGGTTCATCCCCGACCATGCCGGCGAAATCGACGATGACGCCGCCCAACCGCTTTCGGTCCGGCAAGACGGGTTCGTGCTGTCGCTCAAGCTGGCGAAGGACGCGAAGCCGGATGCTGGCCTGTCCGGTATTCTGGCAGTGCGCGACCGCTCCGGGCTGGAGACGGACGTCGTCCTGAACGCCGTCCGCGGTCCGGCGCCGCCGCCGGCCTTTCCACCGTTGCAGCGGGTGCTGATTTTCGCCTTCCTGGGCGGGCTGATCCTGAATCTGATGCCCTGCGTGTTCCCGGTCCTGGCAATGAAGGCGGTGGCGCTGGCCCAGGGTGCGGCGCGTGGCGAGGCACGCACTCACGCGGCGTTCTATACCGCGGGGGTGCTGGTGACCTTCGCCGGCCTGGCCGGCGCATTGCTTGCCGCGCGCGCCGCGGGGGCAGCGGCCGGCTGGGGCTTCCAGTT
The DNA here is from genome assembly GCA_035508435.1 of Acetobacteraceae bacterium. Taxonomy (GTDB): domain Bacteria; phylum Pseudomonadota; class Alphaproteobacteria; order Acetobacterales; family Acetobacteraceae; genus JASHVB01. Next base: position 53,878 of record DATJNA010000295.1, read on the forward strand.
CGCATCCCCGGTGTTCGTCGCTGCCATGGCCTGGCTGTTGTTCGGCGTTGGGCTGAACCTCTCGGGGGTGTTCGAGATCGGTGGCAGCCTGACCGGCACCGGCAGTGCCCTGGCCTCGCGCAGCGGGCACCTGGGGAGCTTCTTCACCGGCTTGCTCGCAGTCCTTGTTGCGACGCCTTGCACCGCGCCGTTCATGGGTGTCGCCATTGCCGCCGGGCTCGCCGCGCCGCCGGCGGAAACGCTGCTGGTGTTTCTGGTGATGGGGCTGGGGTTGGCTGCCCCGTACGCGGCATTTTCCTCGGTGCCGGCGCTTGCGCGCCTGGCGCCGCGGCCGGGCCACTGGATGGGGGTGCTGAAGCAGGGCCTCGCCTTCCCGCTGTACGGCGCCGCCGCGTGGTTGCTGTGGGTCGTGAGCCAGGAAACCGGCCCGGCCGGCGTGCTCGGCACCGCGGCCGGGTTCGTATTGCTCGGCTTCGCGGCCTGGGTCGTCGGCGTGACGCAGTTTGCCTCAAGCCGGGCGCGCCGCATGGGACAATCAACCGCCGTCGCCGCCATGCTGCTGGCCGGGGCGGTGCTGAGCGGTGTCGCGGTGGCGCCTGGCGCTCCGGCCGCCGCCGACACCGGCGCGAGCGCCGAGGCCTTCTCGCCCGCCCGCCTTGCCGCATTGCGCGCCGCGGGACGGCCGGTGTTCGTCAACATGACCGCCGCCTGGTGCGTCACCTGCCTGGTGAACGAGCGCGTCGCGATTGCCAGCGCGCCGGTGCGTCAGGCGTTCGCCACCAACCACGTGGCGTATCTGAAGGGCGACTGGACGCGGCAGGATCCGGCGATTTCGAATTTTCTGCGGCAGTACGGACGCGACGGCGTACCGCTCTATGTCTACTACCCGCCGCACGAGGGGAAGCCGGTCGTGCTGCCGCAGATTCTGACTCAGAACGAGGTGCTGCGGCAACTGACCTCTGGCTGACGGCGGAATATCACCCCCACCCGCGCGCCAGCTTCCGCACCGTTGTCGAGGCGTTGCGCCGCCCCTCTCCGGCATAATCCTCGTGCCAGTCCTCGATTTTTGCCGGGTCGTAGAGATAGTTGACCATCAGCGTGGCGCTTTCCTTGGCGCCCTTCTCCGACGTGTCGCCCAGCATGGTCAGCCGCTCCACCCGTGCGCCATTCGACAGATGGAAATGCGCCACCGGATCGCGCGCCCGCTTCTTGTTCCCCGGCACGCTCTCATTCAACAGGTAGTGCGCACAGAGCCGTACCAGCACCGGCTCCGCGGTCTTGCGCAAGGCCGCATCGCGCCACCAGCCGCGCCGGCCCAGGATTGCCGCCAGCGACGCCGTGCCGGTTTCCATCGGCATCGCCGACCCGAGGCTCGCCGCTTCATCCGAGGACAGCAGGCCCGGCGCGTCAGCCGCCAGCTTCTCATCCAGCCAGCGCCGGAACCCCGGGATCGGCGATAAAGTCGCGAAGGTGCGCAGGTTGCGGAACTCCGTCGACAGCAGCTCCACCACGCGCTTGATCAGGAAATTGCCGAAGCTGATGCCGGCCAGGCCCTGCTGACAGTTGCTGATCGAATAAAAGATCGCGGTATCTGCCTCGCGCGGCTCCTGCACCGGTGCCTTCTCGTCGAGCAAGCTCTGCACGCTGCCGGCGAGGCCCTTCACCAGCGCGACTTCGACGAAGATCAGCGGCTCCCCCGGCATGCGCGGGTGAAAGAACGCATAGCACCGGCGATCGGAATCCAGCCGGTTCTTCAAATCACGCCACGAGCGGATGGCGTGCACCGCCTCATAATCGACCAGCTTTTCCAACAGCGCCGCCGGGCTGTTCCAGTCGATGCGCGCCAGTTCGAGGAAGCCGATGTCGAACCACGCCGCGAGCAAGCTGCGCAGATCGGCTTCCAGCGCGGCCAGCAAACGATCTTCCTTGCGGATCTTCAGCAGGAAAGCGCGCAGGTCCACCAGGAACTTGCGCCCGTCCGGAATCGAGGTGAATTGCGTCAGCAGCTTCAGCCGCGGCGGCTCGAGCGCCTGGCGCAGCTCGGCGGTGGCGACGGCGCGATCGGCGGGGTCCGCCGCCTTCTGCACATCGGCATAGGCATGCGCCACGCCCTCGGCGTCGGAATCGAAGCTCGCCAGCGTGCGCAGAAAGTGGCGCCGTCCCGGCTCGTCGAGCGACAGGTAGGTCTGCGCCAGCTTGGCAGCGCGGTTGCGCGCGCTGACCTCGCCGCCGCGGCCATGCAGGCAGGCGCGCATCTGCGCCTCCAGCGTCTCGTCCGGTTCGGCGGCGACACTCGCCGCCATGTCACGCCAGACGGTGGTCAGCCGCCGGATCGCCCGATCCAGCAATCCGGTGGTGGCGGCGTCGCTCATGCAGGCACTCCCTTGCGGCGGACCGATGATAGCCCACGCTGCACAGAAGAGGGTGGCATCATCGTTTCTGCAAGCACACGGACGAGTGCATCCAACAAATCCTCGGCCACCATGCCGGGGCCCAGGATCGCGGCCGCGCGCCCGTGCAGCCATGCGCCGGCGGCGGCGGCTTCCCAGGCCGGCATGCCTTGGGCGAGCAAGCCCGCGATGATCCCTGCCAGCACGTCGCCGGCGCCGGCGGTGGCAAGCCAGGGGGGCGCCGAGGCATTGATCGCCGCGCGTCCGTCCGGCGCGGCGATGATGGTGTCGTTGCCCTTCAGCAATACGACCGCGCCGGTGTGGGCGGCGGCCGTGCGCGCGGCAGCGAGGCGGTCGTCCGGCGCGCCGAAGACGCGGGCGAACTCGCCGGCATGCGGCGTCAGCACCGCGGCACCGCGGAATGCATCGGGATCGTCGGCGAAGGCGGTGAACGTGTCGGCGTCCGCGACCACCGCGCGTTGCGCCGCGATCAATGCCGGCAGCGCCGTGCGTGCGGTGTCGGCACCGAGGCCGGGCCCGCACACCCAGACGCGGCGGCGGCTGTCGTGGAGCAACGCTTCGAGCGGCGCTTCGTTGATGATCAGCCCGGCCGAGCCGACGCGGTACACGTCGCCCCCGCCGCGCGCGGCGATGGTGACCATCCCTGCCCCCGCGCGCCGCGCCGCATCGGCGGCCATCCGTGCCGCGCCGGTCATCGCCGGCCCGCCAAGCACGGTGACATGGCCGCGTGAGTATTTGTGCCCCTCCGGCGTCGGGCGCGGCAGCGGCCAGAGTTCCGGCAGGTTGGCGAAGGTCGTCGGCCTCACCTGATCCAACGCGGCGACCGGCAAGCCGATATCGGCCAGCACGATCTCACCGCAGCATTCGCGGCCGGGCAGCAGCAGATGGCCCGGCTTAAGGCGGAAGAAGGTCACGGTGAGGGCTGCCGACGGGGCGAAGCCCCGGATCGCGCCGGTGGTGCCGTCGAGCCCGCTCGGCACGTCGACCGCGACGACGCGGGCAGCGGCACGCAGCGTGTCCGCCGGCAGGCCATCGACGTCGCGCGCGAGACCCGCGCCAAACACCGCATCGATGATCAGGTCGGCGCGGCCAACCTCCGCGGGAGTGAAGGCCACCGTGGAGCCGTGCCAGTGCGCCGCCGCCCAGGCGGCATCGGTGCCGTCACGCGGTGGTGCCAGCGCGGCGACCGCGACCGGCCAGCCCCGCTGCGCCAGCAGCCGCGCGGCGACATAGCCGTCACCGCCATTGTTGCCCGGCCCGCACAGCACCAGCGTGCGGCACGGTCGGAGCCGCGCCTGCACCGCACGCGCCACCGCCCGGCCCGCATTCGCCATCAGCACAGGGCCGGGCACGCCCAGCCCGGGCGAGGCGGCATCGGCCTGCCCCATCTCGCGCGGGGTCAGCAGTTCGGCGCGACCCGCAAGTGCATCCACCCAGGCGGTGTCGAAGTTCATGGCGGCAACCCGAGGCTGAGGCCGACAAATCTGGGCCGCCTCGGCGGCTCGCTCAAGCGGTGCACCGCGGATCAAGCGGTGTGCCGTGGATCGCTGCAGGTTGCGGAGCCGCCGCCGACAGGATGCCCCAAGCGAAGGGACAAGGGCGTGGCGACACCTGCCGCGACGAATCTTGACAAACCGGAAGATTACAAATCGGCAATTCGATAACGCGCCGGAGTTTCCCAATCGCTCGATCCGCTCGCGCGAGTTGTGCGCACATTCGCTGATAGCAACCAAATTTCGGCACAACAGGAATGTTGCGCCGCCGCCGCAGGATTTTTCCGCCATCACGGCGTAACCGTGAGGCCTGCTCGGCGATTTCCCCTCTCGACGGCGGAGAAA
>DATJNA010000296.1:0-29195 GCA_035508435.1 Acetobacteraceae bacterium
TAAGGGACTCGACAATCTGGTCACGGTGCGCCGCGCCGGTTTTCTGTCCCTCCCGCCGCGCCGGGCGGTGCGCCCGGTGCTCCGTCCCGCAACCGTCAGCCACAGAGGATGGCCGCCCGCGGCCAGAATAACAGCCCACAATGTCCGGCCTGTTCCAGGACGATCCCCCCGCCGACGATCTCCCCTCGCCCCCGCCAGACGGCCCGGGTCTGTTTGGCGACGCCCTGCCCGCCCAGGCGCCACCGGCGGAACCGGCGCCCGCCTACCGGGTGCTCGCCCGAAAATACCGTCCCACCCGGTTCGACGACCTGATCGGGCAGGAGGCCATGGTGCGCATCCTGCGCAACGCCTTCGCGCTGAACCGCGTCGCGCACGCCTTCATGCTCACGGGCGTCCGCGGCGTGGGAAAGACCACCACCGCCCGCATCGTCGCGCGCGCCCTGAACTGCGTCGGGCCCGACGGAGCCGGCGGCCCCACCGCCGATCCCTGCGGCGTCTGCGCCAACTGCGTGGCCATACTCGCCGACCGCCATCCTGACGTGGTGGAAATGGATGCCGCCTCCCGCACCGGTGTCGATGACGTGCGCGAGATCATCGAGGCGACGCGCTACCGACCGATCCAGGCGCGCACCAAGGTCTTCGTCATCGACGAGGTCCACATGCTGTCGCGCAACGCCTTCAACGCCCTGCTGAAAACGCTGGAGGAGCCGCCACCGCACGTAAAGTTCGTGTTCGCGACAACAGAAATTCGCAAGGTGCCGATCACCGTGCTGTCGCGCTGTCAGCGCTTCGACCTGCGCCGCGTGCGGGTGGCCGAGCTGACGCAGCATTTCGCCCGCATCGCGGAGCAGGAGGGTGTGGCGATCGAGCCTGCGGCGGTAGAGCAAATCGCCCGTGCGGCGGACGGCTCGGTGCGCGACGGATTGTCTATCCTGGACCAGGCGATCGCCCAGGCGGAAGGCGCCATCACCGCTGCCCAGGTCGCCGACATGCTGGGGCTCGCCGACCGGGAGGCGGTGTTCGATCTCCTCGACGCGGTGATGGGTGGAAAGCCGGCCGCCGCGCTCGCGGTGACCGATCGCGCCTACGAGCATGGTGCCGATCTGGGCGTGGTGCTGCAGGATCTGCTGGAGCTGGTGCATACGCTCACCCGGCTGAAATCGGTCCCGGGGTTGCGGAGCAGCTCCGAACTGCCGGAGGCCGAACGCACCCGCGGCGCCGCGCTCGCCGACCGGCTCTCGCTGCCGGTGCTGGCACGGGGCTGGCAGATGCTGCTGAAGGGCGTCGGCGAAGTGGAGACTGCCCCCGACCGCCGCGCCGCCGCCGAAATGGTCTTGCTCCGCCTCTGCCACGTCTCCGACCTGCCTCCGCCCGCGGAGTTGGTGCGGCGGCTGGTTGCAGGTGGGGCGCCGGAAACCGCGAATCATGCGTCCACTCCCACGAGCAATGCTCCCCCTCCTCCGGCGGGCTTGGAGCGCGACGCGCAGCACGGACGGCAGGAGGGGGCCGCGGCGCACGCATCGATGGTGGCGGTCCGGCCGCCTCCCCCCGACCTTGCTGCGCTTCGCTCTCCAAGCCCGCCAGGCGAGGGCGAGCCGGCTCACACCTTTCCTCGCACTGCCGCGACCGCACCGCGCGCGGCTCTTGCAACCGTCGCGGTCGCTGTCCCGCAACAGGCTCCCCCCTCGCCTGCCCCGCCGCCGCGCTTCGCCAGCTTCCGCGAGGTCGCCGCCTTCGTTGCCTCCGAGCGCCAGGCGATGCTGCATGCGCACCTGCTGCACTCGGTGCATCTGGTCCGCTTCGCCCCGCCGGTCATCGAACTCCGCCCGCAGCCGGACGCCCCGCGCGATGTCGCCCCGCGGCTCGCTACCTTGCTCGGCGAGGCTACCGGCATCCGTTGGACCATTGCGCTCTCCACGGCCGCGGGCGAGCCGACCCTCGCGGCGCAGGGCAACGCCGCGGATGCGGCACGCCGCGCCTCGGCGGCAGACCACCCGCTGGTACGGGCAATCATGCAGGCCTTCCCAGGCGCGCGCATCGATGCGGTGCATGACCGCACCGCCGACGCCTATGGCCTGCCGGTCGATCCCTCCCCGGCGCTGAACGCGGACGACGCGGACATGCCGGAATTCGCCCCGCCGGACGCGGAATTTTCCGAAGAGATGGAGCCAGACGCATGAAGAACCTCGGCGGCCTGATGAAGCAAGCGGCGCAGATGCAGGCCAAGATGCAGGAGATGCAGGCGCGGCTGGAGACCTTGGAGGTCACAGGTGAGTCAGGCGCCGGCATGGTCCGCCTCACGCTCAACGGCAAGTGCGATCTCCGGCAGGTGAAGCTGGACCCCAAACTCGCCAATCCCGGCGACATGGAGATGCTGGAAGACCTGATCGTCGCGGCGCACCGCGACGCCAAGGCGAAGATCGATGCCCAGATGGCCGACGAGATGCAGAAGATCACTGGCGGCATGCAACTTCCCCCAGGCATGAAGCTGCCGTTCTGACGCTGCCGATGCGGCCGCAAGCGCCGGCTGGTCGTGTTATTCCGGCGCGGACACGGGCCGGCCTGAGCTGCGCCGTCTATGTCCGCGCCATGTTCGAGACCGGCCATGACGCGGCCAATCGCGCGGCGTTCATGGCCGAATCGCCGGACGCGCCAGACTTGGTTGGGGTTGCCTTGCGGGGCTCCCGCAAGGACGTGGACAAGGCAACCAAGCCAGCGTCATTGCACGGGTAGGGCCTGCACCTGGTCGGCTGAATGGCGATCCAGTGCATTGTCTCAATAACGCACCCGATCGCACGGCGCGACCACTCATGCCGCGATGGCGCGGGCCGCGTTATGCGACGGACAATGCGGCATGATGCAATGGCCAGGCTTGCAAATGGCGGCTCGGCGACCTGGGGCCCGTACTGTTGTGCCGTGGTGCGACCGCTATGGCTTCGGCAGCCCAGCGTATACATCCGGCGGCATCACCACCATCACAAACACATCCGGCTTCTGCGACACACCAAACGGACCTGGCACCTTGTGTATGACGGGAGGCAGCGTCTTCAGGTACAGCGCGATGTCCAGTGCATCGGCACGCGTCAGGTGTGAGAACTCGCGCCAGGGCATCGGCGGAGCCAGAACGCGCCCGTCCGGCCGCACGCCCGTGGTGATCGCCGTCACGATCTGTGCAACGGTCCAGTTGCCGAGGCCTGTCGCCTTGTCCGGCGTCAGGTTCGGCGCCACGAACACGCCCTGCCCCGGGATGGCGAACCCCACATCCGACCCGCCCAGGTAGCGCGCCGTGTCCGGCTTTCCCATGAAATAGCCCGGGGTATGGCAGTCGTTGCAGCCGCCGAATTCCACCAGGTAGCGGCCGCGCTCCACTCGCGGATCCGCCGCTCGCGCCCCCGCCGCCATCGCCAGCAACAGCGCCGTGGCCAATACCATTTGCCAAGCTTGCTCGATCATCGGCTCCCCCGTTCGTTCGCTTCCCACCCGGACCGAATTGCTACGGAAATGATTGCCGCAGCCGGCGATATCGCGCAGACCATCCATTGCGCTGCATCGGCACCGCGTACTTACCCCAGCGACGCGGCAGCCTTCATCACCTCCGCCGCGTGGCCGGTGACGCTCACTTTGCGCCACGCCTTCGCGACCTTGCCGCTGCTGTCGATCAGGAATGTGCTTCGCTCCATTCCCATGTACTTGCGTCCGTACATGGACTTCTCGACCCAGGTCCCGTACTGCTCCGCCACCGCATGCGTCTCGTCCGAGGCCAGCGGGAATGTCAGTTGGTACTTCTCGGCAAATTTCTCGATCGGCTTCATCTTGTCAGGCGACACGCCGACCACCTCGATCCCGATCTTGCCGAGCTGCGGCAAGGCTTCCTGGAAGGCGCAGGCCTCCTTCGTGCAGCCAGGCGTATCGGCCTTCGGATAAAAGTACAGCAGAAATGGCCGGCCTTTCATGGCGGCCAGGCTTACGCTGCGACCGCCGCTCGCCGGCAGCGAAAAATCCGGAGCCATATCGCCTTCCTGTACGCTCATGCGCGAATCCCCCCACAACGGCGTCACTTGGAGTGTGGCCCGACGGTGCGGTTATGCAAGCGCGGATGGTGCGGCGCAGCCAGCCCCCAACGGCCCCCGGAGAGGCCGGAACACACATTCGTTCGATCGCCTGCCGGTACATCTTGTCGCCCGCCGCCGTTTCCCCGCACAGTGCCACGCAGGCGCGTGCCGGCCTGCCGCCGTCGGCGCCAGGGGGCCTGGATGCCCACACTCAAAGACCCGTTACGCCTGGCCGAACTGCTGTGTGGTCGGATCAGTCATGACCTTGCCGGCATGATCGGCACATTGGCCGGGGCGTTGGAGCTGACCGGCGACCCCTCGGTCGCCGCCGAGGCAATCGCCCTTGCCAGACACTCCGCCATCGAGGCACGGCAACGGCTGGAAGTGCTGCGCGCCAGTTGGGGGCCGGAGCTTGATCCGCTCGCCCTGCCCACGCTTCAGACCCTGGCGGAGGGATTGCCGCAGGTGCATCGCTGCCGGCTCGACATGTCCGGCCTGCCTCATGACACCGTATTCTCGCCCTCCTTCGCCCGCGTCCTGCTGAACCTGCTGTTGTTGGCGACGGAGTCGCTGCACGGCAGCGGCACGATCGCGCTGTCCGGCGGCGCCACCGACCTGATCATCGCGATCTCGGGCCCGCGCGCGGCCTGGCCCGCCGGCCTTCTTGCCTGCCTGGCAGACGAGTCCGCTGCCTGGGACGCGCTGGCCGACCCCAACGCGGTGCAGATGCCGCTGACCGTCCTGCTGGCCCGTGCCGCCGGCCTGCGGCTCAGCCTGCTCCTGCCCAGCGGGCCCAATGGCCCCACCCCCCCGCTCCGATTGCAAAAAGTCTGACCCGGCATTTACCGTTTGTTGGTGTCCATGGGTCACGATGCGGTCCCACGAGCCCCGGGCGGGGCGGCGGAGGGTGCATCATGGACGACTTGCTGGCGGATTTCCTGACCGAGACCAACGAGAACCTGGCCGAGCTCGACGTCGCCGTGGTGACGCTGGAGCGCACGCCCGATGATGCCAATACCCTGGCGCTGATCTTCCGCATGGTGCACACGATCAAGGGCACCTGCGGCTTCCTCGGCCTGCCGCGGCTCGAACATGTCGCACACGCGGCGGAAAGCGTGCTGGGAAAGGTGCGCGACCATGCCCTGTCGGTGACGCCGGAAATGGTCAGCCTGGTGCTGACTGCGCTCGACACGGTGAAGTCGATCCTCGCTGGCTTGGCCGCCTCCGGCGCCGAACCGACCGGCGACGACCGCGCGTTGATCGCCGCCTTGGAAGCCGCCGCCGCCGGAGCGCCCATCCCGGCAACCATTTCCCCCGCCGCGCCCGCTCCTGTCCCCACCGCCGAACCGAGGGCGGAGCCTGCGGCCGCCGCCCCAGAGGTATCGGACGAGCCGTCACCAGAAGAGCAAGCGCCAGCCCCTGCCGCCTCGGCTGCGGTGCCAACCGGCAAGGCGCCCGATACCGCGGCCGCAGCCACGGCCGGCACCCAGACCATCCGCGTCGCCGTCGAAGTACTGGAAGACCTGATGACCCTGGTCAGCGAACTGGTGCTGACACGCAACCAGCTCCTGCAACTCTCCCGTACCGAGCAAGACAGCGGGTTCACCGCGCCGTTGCAGCGGCTGTCGCACATCACATCGGATCTGCAGGAAGGCGTGATGAAAACGCGCATGCAGCCGATCGGCAATGCATGGAACAACCTCCCGCGGCTGGTGCGCGACCTCTCGCACGACATGGAGAAGAAGATCGAGCTCGTAATGCTCGGCGCCGACACCGAGCTGGACCGCCAGGTGCTCGAGCTGATCAAGGATCCCTTGACTCATATGGTGCGCAATTCCGGCGACCATGGGCTGGAGACGCCGGCCGAGCGTCGCGCGGCCGGCAAGCCGGAAACCGGACGCATCACGCTGAATGCATTCCACGAAGGCGGTCACATCATCATCGAAATTTCCGACGACGGCCGCGGGCTGCCGTTGGACAAGATTCGCAAGAAGGTGCTGGCGCAGGGACTGGCGACCGAGGCCGAACTCGCCGGCATGGGCGAGAGCCAGTTGCAGCGCTTCATTTTCCGGGCCGGCTTCTCCACCGCCTCGGTGGTGACCGCGGTCTCCGGCCGCGGTGTCGGCATGGACGTGGTGAAGACCAACATCGAGAAGATTGGCGGCACGATCGACCTGAAAAGCGTCGCCGGTCGGGGCACCACCTTCACCATCAAAATCCCGCTCACGCTGGCGATCGTTTCCGCGCTGATCGTGCAGGCGGCGGACGAGCGCTTCGCCATTCCGCAGATCAGTGTGGTAGAGCTGGTGCGTGCGCATCGCGCCGGCAGCAACACCGCCAGCGGAACCGAGAGCGTGATCGAGCGCATCAACGACACGCCGGTGCTTCGCCTGCGTGACCATCTGCTGCCGCTGGTCAGCCTCACCGAATTGCTCGCGCTGGAGCAAGCCGATGGAGAGAGCGGCGATGCCACCATCGTCGTCGTGCAGGTCGGCACCAACATGCTGGGCATCATCGTCGATCGTGTGTTCGACACCGAGGAGATCGTGGTGAAGCCCGTGGCGCCGATCCTGCGTCACGTGACCATGTTCAGCGGCAATACGATCCTGGGCGACGGCTCGGTGATCATGATCCTTGATCCCAATGGTATCGCCCGTGCCACCGGGATCGGTGCCGGCGGCGAGAGCCGCACTGCGGCCACCGAAACCAAGGAGACATTCCGCTCCGGCGAACGCACTGCAATGCTCCTGTTCCGCGCAGGATCGTCACAGAAGATGGCGGTGCCGCTGGGGCTGGTGGCACGGCTGGAAGACTTCCCACGCGACAAGATCGAGTTCTCGTCGGGATCACCGGTCACGCAATACCGCGGCAAGCTGATGCCGCTGATCGCGCTGGCCGGCGCGGTGGACGAGGCGAAAACCCACCAGGCGGTGCTGGTGTTCAGCGACCGTGATCGCAGCATGGGCCTGATGGTGGACGAGATCATCGATGTGGTGGAGGACCGGCTCGACATCCAACTGTCCGGCGCCCGCCCCGGCTTGCTCGGCACCGCGGTGATCGGCGGCCAGGCGACCGACGTGATCGACACCGGCTATTGGCTCACCCAGGCCTGGCAGGACTGGTTCCGCGGCATCTCGCGCGCCGGCGCCGATCATGGTCCCCGCCGCGTGCTCGTGGTGGAGGACAGCGACTTCTTCCGCCAGTTGCTGGTGCCGACGTTGGGCGCTGCCGGCTATCGCGTCACCGCCGCCCCAAGCGCCGCCGATGCGCTGAAGCTGCGCGAGGCGGGCGTGCTGTTCGACGCGATCGTCTCCGACATCGAGATGCCCGACATGGATGGACTGGCGTTCGCCCGCGCGGTGCGTGCATCCGGATCATGGACCAGACTGCCGATGATCGCGCTGACCGGCCACGCCGAGCCGCGCGATGTAGAGGCGGGGCGTGACGCTGGCTTCACCGACTACGTCGCCAAGTTCGAACGCGAAGCATTGCTCTCCAGCCTGCAGCAATGCCTGAGCGAGCCGGTGGCGGCGGGTTAGGGATCCGAAGGGAGCAATCCCCCTCCCCCTGCGGGAGGGGATCGGGGGGAAGGGTCCTTGCCTGCATCGCCAGTGCGGCATGCGCCCCTCCCCCACTCCCCTCCCGCAAGGGCAGGGGGAAGGATCGAGGGCTGAAACAGGAGACCAACCATGGCTACCGACGTTCTCGAGCGCCCCGAGGCCACCGCCACCGACGATGAAGAGCATGTCTTCGTCACCCTGACCGTGGCTGAGCAGCTATGCGGCATCCCGGTGCTTGGCGTGCGTGACATCCTGGGTGAGCAAACGATCACGCGGATTCCGCTGGCACCGGAGGAGATCGCCGGCAGTCTCAATCTGCGCGGCCGCATCGTCACCGCGATCGACCTGCGGCGGCGCCTGAAGCTGGCTCCGCCCGCGACCGGAGCCCACCGCATGTCCGTGGTGGCGGAGCAAGCCGGCGAACTGTACGCCCTGCTGGTGGATCAGGTCTCCGAGGTGATGAGCCTCAGGGCCAGCGCCTTCGAACGCAATCCGCCGACCCTTCCGCCCGCCTGGGCCAGGTTCAGCAACGGCGTTTATCGGCTACAGGACCGCTTGCTCGTCGTCCTCGATGTCGGGCGTTTGCTCGACCTCGCCGAGGCAAGCTGAGGGACGCCGGATATGTCTCGCACCTGCCTCGTGGTCGACGACAGCCGCGTTGTGCGCAAGGTCGCCCGCCGTATCCTGGAGGCCCACGGCTTTACCATCGCCGAGGCCGGCGACGGCAAGCAGGCGCTGGAATCCTGCCGCGCGCACATGCCCGATTGCGTCCTGCTGGATTGGAACATGCCGGTCATGGATGGGCTCGCCTTCCTGAAGGCGGTGCGCTCGGAATTCGGCCCCGGCAAGCCGCCGGTTGTGTTCTGCACCACCGAGAACGACATGTCGCATATCGTCGAGGCGATCGAAAACGGCGCCCAGGAATACATCATGAAGCCGTTCGACGAGGACATCTTGCTCGGCAAGTTCGCCCAGGTCGGCCTGCTGTGATCCAGCCCATCCGCGCCGCCCTACCGCCGCCGGACCCACCACCCGCCGCGCGCGTCATCGTGTGCGACGATTCGCTGACCATCCGCGGCGCGATCGCCCGCATGCTGCAAGCCGATCCGGCGATCCACGTCGTTGCGCGCGTTGCCAACGGGCAAGCGGCCCTGGACGAAGTGAAGCGCACGCAAGCCGACGTGCTTGTGCTGGATATCGAAATGCCGGTCATGGACGGCATGACCGCGCTGCCCCTGCTGCTGCGCGCCGAACCCGGGCTGCGCGTCATCATGGCCTCCACGCTGACCACGCGTGGCGCCGACATTGCCATGCAGGCGCTGCGCCTTGGCGCGGCGGACTACGTTCCGAAGCCGTCCTCCATCGGCTCGATGAACGACGATACGTTTCGCCGCGAATTGGTCGAGAAGGTGAAAGGCCTCGCCCGGCTACGGCGTCGCGCCGCGCAGCCGGCACGCGCCACGCCGGCAACGGCCCCATTGCGACTGCGCCCGCCGGCCGCTCTGCCAGCCAAATTGCTCGCGGTCGGCAGCTCCACCGGCGGTCCACAGGCGCTGTTCTCGCTCGTGCAGGGCCTGGGGCGCGCGCCCAAGGTACCAGTGGTGCTGACACAGCACATGCCGGCTACGTTCACGCCAATCCTGGCGCAACACATCACCAAGCTTGGCGGATTGCCCTGTGCCGAAGCGACCGACGGCGAGGCCTTGCTTGCCGGCAAGCTCTACCTCGCGCCGGGCGATCGGCACCTGTTGGTGGAAACCGCGCGGGGCGCATTGCGAGCCCGGCTGTCCTCCGATCCACCGGAGAACTTCTGCCGTCCCTCGGTGGACCCGATGTTGCGCAGCGCCGCCGCCGCCTGCGACGGCCGCGTGCTGGTCGCGATGTTGACCGGCATGGGACAGGACGGCCTCGGCGGCACACGGCGGGTGATCGACGCCGGTGGCACCGCGGTGGCACAGGACGAGGCGACCAGCGTCGTCTGGGGCATGCCCGGCGCCGTGGCGCAGGCCGGATTGTGCACCGCCGTCCTGCCGCTGCCGCGCATCGCCGCCAAGTTGCTGGAACTGCTGCGCGTGGCTGCGACATGAGCACCGCACTTTCCGCCGGCGCGTTCGCGACGCTGAGCGAACTGCTGAAGAGCCGCTCCGGCCTCGTGATCGGCCCGGACAAGACGTATTTGCTGGAAACGCGTCTCGCACCGATCCTGAAGCGCGAGAAGCTGCGCGACCTGAACGAGCTTGCCGATCGCTTGCGCGGCCGCGGCTTCGACGCGGTGGCGCGCGATGTGATCGAGGCGATGACCACCAACGAGAGCTTCTTCTTTCGCGACGACAAGCCGTTCCAGCATTTTCGTGCCCAGGCCCTGCCACGACTGCATGCCGCGCGTGCACCCGGCGCACCGTTGCGCATCTGGTCGGCGGCCGCGTCATCGGGGCAGGAGGCCTATTCGCTCGCCATGATCCTGACCGAGGCCCACGCGGCACTCGGCGGGCGGCACGTGGAACTCATCGGCACCGACATCGCACGCGAGCAATTGGCGCGCGCCCGTGACGGACTTTATACGCAATTCGAAGTGCAGCGCGGCCTCCCCGTGCAGATGCTGATGCGCTATTTCAAGCGCGACGACGTCGGCTGGCGTATCAGCGACTGTTTGCGTGCCATGGTGCAGTGGAAGGAATGGAACTTGCTCGGGGATTTGCGTCCGCTCGGCCGGTTCGATGTCGTGTTCTGCCGCAACGTCCTGATCTATTTCGACCAGCCGACCAAGACGCGGGCGCTGGACGCAATCGCGGCACAGATGGTGCCAGACGGCATACTGTATCTCGGTGGCGCGGAGACGGTGCTCGGTCTGACGACGCGCTTCGCACCGCTGCCGGCCGAGCGTGGGGTATACGGGCTCGCACCTGCGTTGGCAGCCGCCTGACCGCCGACAACGCCTGACCTCCCGCAACACGAGGCGGCAAGCCCCCAGCCGAGCCCCCAACGGCGCTATGGGACTCCGACACGTGCTGAGCGATTTGCCAGGCGTCGCGCGAGGTTGGACTCCGAGCAATTCGTGCCGCCGCCTTCTCGGCGCCTGAAAGCGGCCACCTGAACCCGATGGGGGGTCGCGACACGATCGCGGGCAAGCCTTGAGCGCACGCCCGGACCCGATCCGAGGCGGCCCATCTGCCCCTCAAGGCGACTCGCCCCCGCCTCAAACTCGATGCAGGCCTTCTCTCTGGCGCAGCGCGGGAGAAGCTATTTGGCGGGAACCACCGAGGTCGTGTTGATCTGACGCGGCTGCACGACCCCCTGCTGCAACGTCGGACGCGGCTGCACCGTCGGCCCCTGATGGGAGTGACGCATCGCCCGCTGCAGTTTGTGCCAGGTGTCGATGTCCTCCACCGTCACATAGCCCTTCTTGTCGGCGTCGATCTCCTTGAAATGGCGTGCAATGGTTTTGTAGCCGCTCGCGGCCTGCTGCAATGTCAGATGGCCGTCATGTGTGGTGTTGGCCTGGGCGAAGCGCTCCTGCCAACTCATGCGACGCGGCTTGGACGCAACCTGTGCCACGGCCGCAGTGGGACCAGATGCCGTGGCGGCGGATGTGGCTGGGGCCGGTACGGCCGGTGCCGGTTGCGCATGCGCCTGAAGCGCGAGGAACGGCAGAGTGAACAATACGGGCAGCAGACGCATCGCGGGCTCCTTTGAGTCGGGTGTGCCTGCGATTGTCGGGCAAAGTTCCTAACGCATGATGAACAGCGCGGCGCTTTCGCCCGCCCCAAGGCGAGGCCCGCGCGATCGGCAACAAGGATGCGGTCCGCCGGTCTGGGGCGCCCCGCCGGCGCGGCGCTACTCGGCCGCCCTGGCAACGCCCGCCACGCGCGTACGCGTGCGCAGCGTGACGAACTCCTCCCCCGCGGTCGGATGGATGCCGATGGTACGGTCGAAATCCTGCTTTGTTGCGCCCATCACCACCGCGATGGCGATGCCTTGCATGATCTCGGGCGCGTCCTCGCCCAGCATGTGCACCCCCACCACGCGCTGCGTCGCCTGATCCACCACCAGCTTCATCATCGACTTGCGTTGCCGGCCAGACAATGTGTGCCGCATCGGCGTGAACTTCGTCACGTACACATCCACCGGCCCATGCGCCGCCGCCTGCTCCTCCGTCAGCCCAACGGTCGCGATCGGCGGCGTGGAGAACACCGCCGACGGCACGTTCGCCAGCGACACTGCGCGCGGATGCTTGCCGAACAACGTGTCGGCCAGCGCATGGCCCTCCGCGGTCGCGACAGGGGTCAGATTGATGCGGTCCGTCACGTCGCCCATGGCATAGATATGCGGCTGGCTGGTGCGCAGATTCGCGTCGACGCTCACCGCGCCTTTGTCATTCAGCCGCACGCCGGCGCGGTCCAGGCCCAGTCTCTCGGTCGCCGGACGACGGCCGGTCGCGAAGAACACGAGGTCGGCGTTGAGCGTCTGGTTCTCGCCATAGGTCAGAACGCGGCGGTCGCCATCCGCCTCCAGCTTCTGCGGACGGCAGCCGGGATGCAGCATGATGCCGGCATGGCCGAGCGCTTCGGCCAAACCCTCGCGCAAATCCTGGTCGAAGCCGCGCAGCGGCAAAGGCTGGCGGTAGACCAGGTGCACCTCGGCGCCCAGCGCTCGGAAGATGCCGGCGAACTCCACAGCGATGTAGCCCGATCCGAGGATCGCCACCCGCTCCGGCATCCGCGGCAGGTAAAAGGCGTCGTCGGAGATTATGCCAAGCTCGGCACCCGGGATGGGCACGCGCTCGGGATGACCGCCGGTGGCGACGACGATGCGCTCGGCGGTGACGCGCTGGCCGCCGACCTCCAACGTATGCGGATCGAGCAATACGGCCCGGGCGTCAAAGATGGTGGCGCCGGCGCTATCCAGCAGCTTGCGATAGATGCCCTCGAGCCGGCCGATCTCTCTGTCCTTGGCGGCGATCAGCTTGCGCCAGTCATGTGGGCCTTTCTTGATGGTCCAGCCGAAGCCCGCCGCATCGTCGGCCCAGCCGCCATATTCGCCGGCCTGCACCAGCAGCTTCTTCGGCACGCAGCCGACATTGACGCAGGTGCCGCCCCAGAAGCGCTCCTCGGCGATGCCGACGCGGGCGCCGTGGCCGGCAGAGATACGGGCGCAGCGCACGCCAGCCGAGCCGCCGCCAATAACGAACAAATCGAAATCCATGCCGTGAGCGCCCTCTCTGTGTCGTGACGCAAATGTGTGCCGGGGCGGTGGCCGGGGCAAGATGGCGGTGCGGGTGAGCCGGAGCCCACTGGGTGCCAATGGTGCCCCTCGGCAACGGGTTGCCCGGGCGGACGCGATCGGCTTGGCCGGAACGGCAATGCGACCGATCAGGCAGGCGCGTTCAACGTGACGACGGAATACGCCGAATGCGCGCCGAGACCCGCTGAACCAACCGTTAACGCCTGGTCCATGTGGCCGTAAGGTCCGGTCGGTCATAGCCCGACACGCCGCCAAATGGCGTCAGGATTCCTTGACAACCTAATGGCGGGACGCCACGGTGCGCATTGCAAACGATCGGCCGGCCATGCGCCGTCCGGCAAAGGGAGGCTTCGCCATGGGGATCCGGCACTTATTAGCGGCAGCAGCGATCGCGTGCGCTCTGCCAGTTTTGGCTTTTGCCAAGGAACCAATCAAGATCGGCTTTCCTATCCCGCTCTCCGGCCCGACCGCCGTCTATGGCAAGCCGGTGCTGCAAGGCGCCGAGATGGCCGTTGCCGAAATCAATGCCAAGGGTGGCGTACTCGGCCGCAACCTCGAACTGTTGTCCCGCGACAGCAAGGCCAGCGCCGACGAGGCAGTGCGGCTCTCGCGCGAGCTCATCATCAGGGACGGCGTCGACTTCCTGGCCGGCACCCTGACCTCGGCCGAAGCGCCCGCAGTCTCGACGGTCGCCAAGGAAAACAAGATCGTCTTCATCGCGCCGACGTCCAAGAGCACGATCCTCACCGACGCCGCACACATCCATCCGTACATCTTCCGCATTGCGTCGAACACGGACGTCGAGGGTCTGGCCGGCGCCACCGAGATGGCGCAATGGAAGGATGTCAAGACGGTGGCCACCATCGCGCCCGACTACGCCTACGGTCATGACTCGATCAATGCCTTCATCGCCGCGCTGAAGAAGCTGCGTCCGGACATCCAGATCGTCGATAAGCAATGGCCAAAGCTGGGCGAACCCGATTTCACCGCCTTCATCACCGCGCAGATGAGCAAGAAGCCGGACGCCGTGTATTGCTCCTTGTTCGCCGGCGATTTCGTTACCTTCGTCAAGGAAGCCACGCCGCGCGGCTACTTCACCGCGATCAAGAACCGCTTGGTGGACGGCGGCGAGGTCGGCACCCCCGACGAGGCGCAGGCGCTGGGCGGCGACTATCCCTATGGCATCATCGCCAATGCCTACGATCCGGTGATCTGGGGCGCCAACGAGCCGCCCGAGCATAAGAAGTTCATTGAAGACCTGAAGGCCTTCACCCACACGAAATATGCCTCCGGCTGGTCGATCGTTGGCTATCAGACGATCTACGCCTTGGCCGCAGGCATCACAAAGGCCGGCGACACCAAGAGCGACGACGTGTCCAAGGCGCTCGCCGGTCTCTCCTTCGATACCCCGGTCGGCAAGCGCAGCTTCAGCGTCAAGTCGCATGAGACCTTCGCGCCGGAATATTGGGGGGTGATGGTGAAGGATCCGAACTACCCATTCGCCGTCATCAAGAACCCCCAGATGATGCCGGCATCATTCCCGATGAACTGACCACAGCACTGGCGGCAGACCCTATTGCCCGCGATCCGGCCGTGACCGCGGGCAACTTTTGTGTGGAGGATTGATCGGCGGTGAGCGGCTCGCTTCTGTTCAGCCAATTCATGGGCGGCTTCACCACCGCGATGTTTTTGTTCTTGATCGCCTCGGGGCTGTCACTGGTGTTCGGCGTCATGCGCGTGATCAACTTCGCGCATGGCTCGTTCTACATGCTGGGCGCTTATCTCGCCTGGCAGGGGGTCACGTGGCTCCAACCGCTGTTCGGCAGCTTCTGGATCGCGGCATTGTTCGCTGCCTGTGTCGTCGCGTTGCTCGGCGCGGTGGTGGAACGGCTGTTCTTTCGCTCGCTCTACGGCCGCGATGAACTCTACCAACTGCTGTTCACCTACGCACTGGTGCTGATTTTGGGCGATGCCGCGAAGTTCATATGGGGCGTCGGGCAGCTTTCCGTGTCGGTTCCGCCGGAGCTGAGCGGCAGCATCGAGATCTTCGGCAGTGTCCAGCCGCTGTACAATCTGCTGATCATGGCGATCGGACCGGCGATCGCATTCCTCGGCTGGCTGGTGCTGAACCGCACCGCGCTCGGACGGATGGTGCGGGCGGCGCAGATGGACCGCGAAATGCTCGATGCACTCGGCGCCAACGTGGGCACCGTCTACACTGGCATGTTCGTGTTCAGCGCGTTCCTGGCCGGCCTTTCCGGCGCCCTCGTCACGCCAATCCAGAGCATCGTGCCCGGCATGGACGTGCTGATCATCGTGCAGGCCTTTATCGTCGTGGTGATCGGCGGCATGGGATCGATCTGGGGCACGTTCTGGGGCTCGGTGATCTACGGCCAGGTACTGTCGTTCGGCATCCTGATCTTTCCCAGCTTCTCCCTGTTCTCGGTGTTCGCCCTGATGGCGGTGATCCTGATCGTCCGCCCATGGGGCTTGTTCGGACGGCCGCTGACATGAGCATGCAAGCTACTCCCCCGCCGCTTGCGGGCTTGGGCAGCGAAGCGGACCAGGGACGGGGGGGAGGAGGCAGCCAACGTTCTGCCCCCCGACCCCTCCCCCCAACCCCCTCCCGCAACGGGAGGGGGACACTGCTGGGTTCCATCCCCTGGACGCTGATCGTGTTCCTGGCGGCAGCGACGGTGCCGTGGATCGGCTCCCGCTATAACACCTTCCTGGCCGAACAAATCGCCATCGACGCATTGTTCGCCGTCAGCCTCAATCTATTGCTCGGCACCACCGGCCTGGTCTCATTCGGTCACGTCGCCTATTTCGGCGTCGGCGCGTACATCTGCGGCATCCTGATGAAGACCTACAGCCTGCCGTTCATCATCGCCTTTCCCGCCGCGGGGCTGGGCACAGCGGCCTTCGCGCTGGTATCCGGCTATTTCTGCGTGCGCCTGATCAAGCTGTATTTCGCCATGCTGACACTGGCGTTCTCGCAGATCGTCTGGGCCATCGCCTATAAATGGGACGCCGTGACCGGCGGCGACCAAGGCCTGCCGGAGATTCCGTATCCCAACCTGGATTGGATGTCGTCGATACCCGGCCTGGGCGACTTGCGCACCAGCGATCAATTCTATCTGTTCTCACTGGCGATTATCGCGGTCTCGCTGGCGGTGTTGCATCGCATCGTGCGCTCGCCGTTCGGCCGGGTGCTGACCACCATCCGCGACAATCCCGAGCGCGCCGCATTCATCGGCGTCAACGTGCGCGCGTACCAGCTCGCCGCCTTCGTGATCGCTGGCACCTTCGCCGGATTTGCCGGCGCACTCTACGGCATTTTCAGCCGCGGTGTGTTCGCCGACTACGTGTTCTGGGCGAAATCCGCCGAGGTCATCATCATGACGATCCTGGGCGGCATGGAGTTCTTTTGGGGCCCGCCGGTCGGCGCGGCGGCACTGGTCTGGCTCAACCAGCAGATCACCGACGTCACGCAATACTGGCCGTTCGTGCTCGGCACGATCCTGCTCGTGCTGTTGTTCGTGTTCCCCGGCGGCATCGTCGGCGGGCTGTATACGATGTGGATCCGTCTGCGAGGCCTGCGCCGTGCTTGAAATCTCCCGGCTGAGCAAATCGTTCGGCGGCTTCCGCGCCGTGACCGAGGTGAGCCTGACCGTCGAGACCCGCCAGATCGCCGCGGTGATCGGCCCGAACGGCGCCGGCAAATCGACCTTGTTCAACCTCATCACCGGACATCTGCGGCCGGACGGCGGCAGGGTGCTACTGGATGGCCGCGACATCACCGGCGCGCAGCCGCACCGCATCTGCCGCATGGGGGTCGGCCGCTCGTTCCAGCGCACCAACATCTTCCCCAAGCTGACCGTGTTCCAGAACCTTCAGGCCGCCTTCATCATCCATCATCGTCGCGGACCGAATTTCTGGACACGCTCGGATGCGCTCCACCGCGACGAAGCCTTCGCGTTGCTGCGCTCCATCGGTCTGGGCGGTCAGGAAACCACGATCGCGGGCACGCTCAGCTACGGCAACCAGAAGCAGGTCGAGCTCGGCCTGGCGCTCGCGAGTGACCCGCAGGTGCTGCTGCTGGATGAACCGACCGCGGGCATGTCGGCCACGGAAACCCACGACACCATCGATCTGCTGAAGCGCATCGCCGAGGAGCGCGAACTCACCCTGTTGTTCACCGAGCATGACATGGAGGTGGTGTTCACCATCGCGCAGAAGATCGCGGTGCTGCACCAGGGACGCATCATCGCCGAGGGCCTGCCGGATGCAGTGCGCGCCAACGATGAAGTGCGCCGCGTGTATCTGGGCCACGGTCTGGTGCAGCACGCATGACCACATTGCTTTCGGTCGAGCATATTCATTCCGCCTATGGTCTCAGCCGGGTGTTGTTCGGCATTTCGCTGGATGTGCAAGAGGGCGAATGCGTCTGCTTGCTCGGGCGAAACGGCGTTGGCAAGACGACGACGATACGCTCGGTGATGGGCCTGTTGCGGCCAAGCAGCGGACGTGTGGCATGGAAGGGAACCGACATCGTCGGCTGGCCGCCGCATCGCGTCGCGCGCGCCGGCATCGGTTTCGTGCCGGAGGATCGACGCATCTTCGCCGAATTGAGCGTGTGGGAAAACCTGGATGTCGCCGCCCGCGCCGCCCGCCGTCCCGGCCGCTGGACCATCGAGCGCGTCTACGAGTTGTTCCCGGTGCTTTCGGAACGGCGCAATCAGCGCGGTGGCTACCTTTCGGGCGGTGAGCAACAGATGCTGACGATCGCACGCGCGCTGGTCGGAAACCCGGAGCTGCTGTTGCTCGATGAGCCGTCGGAGGGGCTGGCACCGCTGGTTGTCGATCTGCTGCGCCAGAAGATCGCGGAACTGAAGGCGGACGGGCTGACGATTTTGCTCGCGGAGCAAGGGGTGGCGTTTTCGCTGGCGCTGGCGGACCGGGTCTATGTGCTGGAGAAGGGCACGGTGCGGCACGCCGGCTCGGCGGCGGAGTTGCGTGACGATCCGGTACTGCTCGACCGGCTGCTCTCGTTGTAATAGCCGGCTCCGTCCCTGAACTGCCTGTGGAGGACGTCGCCATGGCCGAACCCGAACACCTCGATCGCCGGCGTACCGCGCTGATCGCCTATGACGTCTGCCGGCGCGCGCTGACGCCCTCGGATCCTGCCCGGCAGGCAGCGATGCGGCCGGTGCTGGACAACTGGGTGCGAATGATCGCGCTGGCGCGCGCGGCTGGTGTGCCGGTGATCTACACCACGCCCGTCAGCCGCGCCGACGGCGCCGACGTGGTGATGCTGCCCACCGATCTCTCGGCGGAAACCGGTGTGCCGCCGCTCACCAACGGAATCGAGGGGACGGTGGAGGCCGGCTTCCCTGCTGAGATCGCGCCGCGGCCCGAGGATTACGTGTTCCTCAACCGCCGACCGAGCGCATTCTATGGCACCGGTGTTGCCGAGTTGCTGCACATGCTGCGGCGGGACACCATTATCGTCGGCGGCGGCGCCACCAATCGCGGCGTCGAAACGAGTGTGCGCGAAGCCTTCAATCTCGATATCGCCTCGGTGGTGGTGCGCGAGTGCTGCTGGGGCAGCGATGCGGCGGCGCACTCGTACAGCCTGGACAAGGCGATGAAGATGTATGCGCGCATCCGGACGCTGGAGCAGGTGGCCGCGATGCTGCGGGACTGAACCGAGCGGCCACGAGATTGACCGGCGATGGCCGCGCGGCGGTATGCGTGATGCATCGCGATCCGAGGGCACGAGCGCGAGCCGCGAGCCAACGCGCGCCCACCTACCCATCGGGCAGCCGTTCCCGTGTCACGTCGCCCGTGCCACACTCGCCTCCAACACCCTGTCACCGGGCGGAAGGCATCCGATGAGCATCATCGAAGCAGGCGGGATTGATTGCGATATCCATCCGGCCGTGCCCAATTTGAAGGCGCTGCATCCCTACCTGGCCGATCACTGGCGCGACAGCAGCATCCAGCGTGGTCTGCACGAGCTGGAATCGATCGCCTATCCCACCAATTCGCCGCTCACCTCGCGGTCTGACTGGCGGCCGCCCACCGGCAAGCCCGGCTCCGATCTCACCCTCCTGCGCCAGCACGCGCTGGATCGTTTCGGCACCAGCATAGCAATCTGCAATTGCCTCTACGGCGCGCAACTGCTGTTCTCGGAAGACATGGGCGCCGGCTTCGCGCGCGCCATCAACGACTGGCTGGCCGGCGAATGGCTCGACAAGGAGCCGCGGCTGCGCGGTTCGATCGTGGTGCCGATGCAGAACCCGGAGTTCGCCGCCGAGGAAATCCACCGCGTCGCCCCTGACCACCGCTTCGTGCAGGTGCTGATGCTGGTGATGCACGACATGCCGCTGGGCAAGCGGCATTACTGGCCGATCTATGAAGCGGCACAGCGACACGGCCTGCCGGTGGGCATCCACGCCGGCAGCGCCTATCGCCATCCGGTCACGCCGCTTGGTTGGCCGAGTTACTACACCGAGGATTACGCCGCCCAGGCCCCCGCTTTCCAGGCCGCGCTCTCCAGCCTGGTCTGCGAGGGGGTGTTCACCAAGTTTCCGGATCTGAAGGTGGTGCTGATCGAATCCGGCTTTACCTGGCTGCCGGCGCATCTGTGGCGGCTGACCAAATTCTGGCGTGGACTGCGCATGGAAGTGCCGTGGGTGGACCGCGCGCCGGCCGAGATCGTGCGCTCCAACGTGCGGCTGACGCTCCAGCCATGCGACGGGCCGCCCTCCGCCGAAGACTTCGCCCGCTTGCTCGATCATTTCGATTCCGACGAGTTGCTGCTGTTCTCCACCGACTACCCGCACTGGCAGTTCGACGGCGATGCGGTCCTGCCCGAGGGGCTGTCCAGCGAGCAAGTGCGGAAGATCATGATCGACAATCCACGGGCAACGTATCAGCGCCTGATGGAGACAGTAGCCTGAGGCCGCAGCAGCGCTGATGCGGGCATGGCATTGTGTCGAGCGTGGCGACGCGGCAGTACGCCGGCCGGCCGGCACATGAAGACGCGACCGGGTGTTGCCAGACGCCCCACACTGCCCAATCATATAGTCCCTTGGTAGACAGGCCTTGCCAGACGGAGTCCGACCGATGAACGTCCAGGTCACCAGCCGTCCCGCCATCCAGCCCGCCGGCGCGACCAGGCTCGCGATCGCCGACGGCGACATCCACCCGCAGCGCAACTCCTACCGGGACCTGTTCCCCTACATGGAAAAGCGCTGGCAGGACCATGCCCTGACCTTCGGCTCGCGCCCGCGGCAGGCGTATCAGGCCGGCCCGGCCTATCCGAAGGGCCAGCCCAACGCCGCCCGCCGCGACGCCTGGCCACCGGGCGGCAGGCCGGGCAGCAATCTCGCCTTCATGCAGAAGCAGTTGCTGGACGAGAACAACATCCAGCTCGGTGTGCTGAACGCCACCGGCGACAACGGCGCCAGCTTCCAGAACCGCGAATTCGGCGCCGCAGTGTGCCGCGCGATGAACGACTGGATGGTAGCCGAGTGGCTGTCGAAGGAACCACGCCTGAAGGGCTCCATCGTGGTGCCCTACGAAGACCCGGAAGCCGCCGTGGCCGAGATCGAGCGCTGGGCCGGCGACCCGCGCTTCGTCCAGGTGCTGATGGTGACCCGCATCGCCGAGCCGCCCGGACAGAAGCGCTACTGGCCGGTCTACGAAGCGGCAGCCGCGGCCAACCTGCCCATCGGCGTGCATGCCTTCGGCTTCGGCGGCTATCCGGTCAGCGGCAGCGGCTGGCCATCGTTCTACATCGAGGACATGGTCGGCCACGCGCAATCGGCGCAGTCCTTCGTCACCAGCCTGGTGATCGAGGGCGTGTTCGAACGCCTGCCCAATTTCAAGCTGGTGATGATTGAGGCCGGCTTCGCCTGGATCCCCTCGCTGAGCTGGCGGCTGGACAAGCTATGGCGCCGGCTGAAGCAGGAGACGCCGCATCTGAAGCGCGCACCGTCGGAATACATCCGCGAGCAAGTGTGGCTGACCACGCAGCCGATGGAGGAGCCGCAGCCGCGCGAGCGCGTGCTGGAGGCGATCGAGTGGATCGGCTGGGATCGCTTGCTGTTCGCCACCGACTACCCCCACTGGGACTATGACGATCCTGCCCAGGTGCTGCCGATGAGCCTGCCGGAGGAGAAGCGCCGCGGATTCTTCTTCAACAATGCAATGGAGCTGTACCGCCAGGGATAGACCGCCGCGGTGAAGCGGGCACCCCTTGCCCGTCGCCGCCGCGTGTCATTACGCCTCGACGTCATTGCGCCTCGACGTCATTGCGAGCGAATTGAAGCAATCTCGGTCGATCATGACCGAGAATGCCTCGCTTCGCTCGCAATGGCACCTGGGGCGCTAGCCAGCCGCACTCACGCAGCCGACACGCACAGCTAACATTGCATCCTTGCCCCGCCCCGCTAGACTCTCGCGTTTTCCGCGCAGGAGACCCCCATGGCCCCGCCGCCCTTTGGCGCCAATTCCGCCGCCGCCCGCGACATCGCCACCGTGCTGCATCCCTACACCGACCTCCAGGCCCACCAGGAGATCGGCCCCGTCGTGATCTCCCGCGGCAAGGGCGTGCGCGTGTGGGACGACGCCGGCAAGGAATACATCGAGAGCGTCGCCGGCCTGTGGTGCGCCTCGCTCGGCTTCGATAACGAGCGCCTGGTGCAGGCGGCCGTCGACCAGATGCGCAAGCTGCCGTTCTACCATGCCTTCACCGCCAAGTCGCACGAACCGATGATCGACCTGGCCGAGATGCTGATCGCGCGCGCGCCGGTGCCGATGAGCAAGGTGTTCTTCGCCAATTCCGGCTCCGAAGCGAACGACTCCGCCATCAAAATGGTGTGGTATCTGAACAACGCACTTGGCCGGCCGAACAAGAAGAAGATCATCGGCCGCGTGAAGGGCTACCACGGCATCACGCTCGCGGCGGCCTCGCTGACTGGGCTCGCGGTGAACCACCGCGCCTTCGACGTGCCGCTCCCCGGCTTCCTGCACACCAGCACGCCGCACTTCTACCACGGGGGCAAACCCGGCGAGAGCGAGGACGCCTTCGCCACCCGCTGCGCCGAGGAACTCGACCAGCTCATCATCGAGGAAGGCCCCGACACGGTCGCCGCCATGTGGGCCGAGCCGGTCATGGGCGCCGGCGGCGTGATCGTCCCGCCACGCGGCTATTTCCCCAAGATCCAGGCGGTGCTGAAGAAGCACGACGTGCTGCTGGTCGCCGACGAGGTGATCTGCGGCTTTTGGCGCACCGGCAACTACTGGGGCTGCCAGACGCTCGATATCACGCCCGACATCGTGACCTGCGCCAAGGCGCTGTCGTCGTCCTATCTGCCGATCAGCGCGGTCATGGTGAACCAGCGCGTGTTCGATGCGCTGAGCAAGGAAAGCCACGAGATCGGCACGTTCGGCCACGGCTTCACCTATTCCGGCCATCCGGTACCGGCCGCCGTGGCGATCGAGACTCTGAAAATTTACGACGAAATCGACATCGGCACGCATGTCCGCGCCGTCGGTCCGCACATGCAAAGCGAGCTCCAGCGGCGCTTTGCCGATCATCCACTGGTGGGCGAAATCCGCGGAGTGGGCCTGATCGCGGCGATGGAGCTGGTGGCTGACAACGCCACGCATACCAACTTCGATCCGAAGGCACGGGTGGGCGGCCGGCTGACCCGGCTCATAGAAGAGCATGGCGTGATCGGCCGGACGGTGATCAACGACACGCTCTGCTTCAGTCCCCCTCTGATCATCACCGAGGCCGAGGTGGACGAAATGCTGACCCGCATTGGGAAGGCGCTGGACGAGCTGACCGTGCAGTTGCGGCGTGAGCAAATCGCGGTGGTGCGCTAGCCGCAGCTTGGATCCCTCCCCTTGCGGGGCGCGCCGCTGCCCGCACGCAAACGGGCGCGGCGCGACACCGGGAGAGACGCGATGCGGCCCGAGGACGTCATTGCTGACAGGCGCCGGCCCTATACCGGCGCCGAATACATAGAAAGCCTGCGCGACGGCCGCGAAGTCTATATCGATGGCGAGCGCGTCGCCGATGTCACCGCGCATCCTGCGTTCCGCAATTCGGTGCGCACCATCGCGCGGCTGTACGATGCGCTGCACGATCCGGCACAGCAGGCGGTACTCACCTGCCCCACCGATACCGGCAGCGGCGGCTACACCCATCGGTATTTCCGCGTCGCCCGCTCGCGCGACGACCTTGTGGGCGCACAGGGTGCCATCGCCGCCTGGTCGCGCCTGAGCTATGGCTGGATGGGCCGCACGCCCGACTACAAGGCCGCCTATACCAACACGCTCGGCGCCAATCCCGACTATTACGGACCATACGCCGACAACGCGCGTGTTTGGTACAAGCGCGCACAGGAAACCGTGCCGTTCATGAACCACGCCATCGTCAATCCTCCGGTCGATCGCCACCTGCCGGCAGAGAAGGTGAAGGACGTCTATGTCTGCGTGCAGAAGGAAGTGGATGGCGGCATTATCGTTTCCGGCGCCAAGGTGGTGGCGACGTCGGCGGCGATGACGCACTACAACTACCTGGGCCAGAGTTCGAAGACGGCAACCGAGGACCTGGACATGTCGCTGATGTTTATCGTCCCGATCAGTGCGCCCGGCCTCAAACTGTTCTGCCGCACATCGTACGAGCAAGCGGCACTGCGCCACGGATCGCCGTTCGATTATCCGCTGTCGTCACGCTTCGACGAGAACGACGCGATCTTCGTATTGGACAAGGTGTTCGTGCCCTGGGAAGACGTGTTCATCTACCGGGATCCCGCCCGCGTGCTGAGCTTCTATCCGCGCTCCGGCTTCATGCAGGGCTTCCAGTTCCAGGGCTGCACGCGGTTTGCGGTGAAACTCGATTTCATTTGCGGCCTGCTGCACAAGGCCCTTCGCTGCACCGGCGGCGACGATGCACGCGGCAACCAGGTCCTGCTCGGCGAGGCGATCGCCTGGCGCAATCTGTTCTGGGCGCTGTCGCATGCCATGGCGAACAACCCTGACCCATGGAAGGGCGACGCAGTGCTGCCGCAGCAGCAGGCGGGCAATGCCTATCGCGTGTTCGCACCCGACGCGTATCCGCGCATCAAGGACATCGTCGAGCGCACGGTGACGTCCGCCCTGATCTATCTGCCCTCATCGGTGAAAGACTTCGCCAACCCGGCGATCGAGCCATACTTGCGGCAATACGTGCGGGGCTCCCATGGTATCGGCTATGAGGAGCGGATCAAGATCATGAAGCTGTTGTGGGACGCCGTTGGTACCGAATTCGGCGGCCGGCACGAACTCTATGAACGCAACTACGCTGGCGGCTGGGAGGATATCCGGTTGCAGACCCTCACCGGCGCGCAACGCGGCGGCGATATGGCGGCAATGGAAGCGCTGGTCGACCAATGCATGGCCGACTACGACGCGAGTGGTTGGACCGGGGAGACCTGGGTGGGGATCGATTGAAGCGGTCACATTCGTAACCGGAGGCGCTGGTTTGATTTCTGCTCATCCCGACATTGCATGACCGAAACTGCACTCATGCTTTTCGGCGTTGAGACGGCGATCATCGCTGTGGCGGCCGCATTGCAGGCGGCTGCCGGAATGGGCATGGCATTGCTCGCTGCCCCTTTGCTGGCGTTGGTCAATCCGACGCTCGTTCCGGGCCCAATGCTGGTGGCCATCATGGCGCTCTCCGCGATCGTTGCCTGGCGGGAGCGTGCCGCGATCGATCGCCGCGTTCTTGCGATGTCCCTCTCCGGTCTGATAGTCGGATGCATGCTTGGCGCGGTGCTTATTGTTGCACTTGCAGGCCTCGACCTCACCCGCGTCCTCGCAACACTGATTCTCGTTGCCGTCCTGCTCAGCATGTCCGGCGTTCAGGTGCGCGCCACGCGCCCCGCTCTGCTGATCGGCGGCGTTGCATCCGGCGTCCTGGGTACCCTGGTCGGCGTGCAAGGCCCGCCGATTGCCCTCGTCCTGCAGCACGAACTGCCCAATCGCCTGCGCGCCACGCTGTGCACATTCTTCGCCATCGGATCGCTCATCTCGCTGGTCGCACTGGCCGCATCAGGCACGTTCGGCGCGCTCCAGTTTGGGCTCTGCCTTCAGCTGCTGCCCGGCGTCGCGGTTGGCCTCGCGATCGCCGCACTGATCGGCCGCCGGATCGACCGACGAGGCGCTCGCATCCTCGTGCTGGCCATCTCCGCGCTCAGTGGACTGGCACTCTTGCTGCGCTGAGCGACGAAACGCCAAGGTTGTTGCGCTCCGAGCGACGGGACAGCGGCGCGTTTTGTTTCGAAACCGGCCAGTGTTCCGCGTGCCTCACGCGACAAATTCCCGCCGCCCGGCACCGCCCAGGAACAAATCGCCACCGGCCAGGATCGCATCCGCCAGCGCAGCCGCGGGGCCTCGGCGGTCACGCGTGCCGCCCTGGACCACGAATTCCACATCCCCGAGCTCCGGCAGACGCACCGCGGCCGGCAGTTCGGCCAACCCCTCGGGCATCAGCCCGCGCGCGTGCACCGTGACACCCAGTCCCGCCAGCGCCGCCGCACGCAGCCCGCTCAGGCTGCCGCTGGCGCAGACGATCCGCCAGGACCGCCCTGCCCGCTCCAGCGTCTCCAGCGCGACCGAGCGGGAGATGCTGGGAGGCGTGAAGAGGATCAGCGGCAACGGTGCCGCCGGATCGATCCGCGTGTCCGCGCTGCCGATCCACACCAGCCGATCGCGCCAGACCAGCCGGCCACGGTCGTCGCCCGGTCGGCGCTTGCCGAGCACCACGTCCAACGCCCCGTCATCCAGCATAGCGTTCAGCATGGCGCTGAGATCGACCGTCAATTCCAGGTCCACCAACGGGTGACGCTGCACAAAGCCACGCAGCAGTTCAGGCAGCCGTGAGGACACGAAATCTTCCGACGTCCCAAAGCGAACCCGGCCGCGCAACTGCGATCCGGCGAAATACACCTGCGCCCTTTCATTCGCCGCCAAAATAGAGCGCGCGAATCCGATCATCGCTTCGCCATCGGCAGTCGGCACCACGCGGTGTGTGTCACGCACCAGCAACCGACGACCGGCCGCGTCCTCCAGTTTGCGCACATGCTGGCTGACGGTGGACTGCCGCAGCCCAAGCCGCCGCCCTGCCTCGGTGAAATTCCGCGTCTGAGCCACCGCCAGGAAGCTCTCCAGCAGCACCGGGTCGAGCATCGTGCACCCCATTATCGCAAAGCGTGATGACAGTAAGAACGCAGACCTCGCTACACAATAACCGTGGGTCGCGCGATACCGTACTTCTCAGCGCTCGGAGGCATCCCGATGACCAGACTGCTGTCCCGGCTTCCGATCGACCCGTATATCCTCGCGATCCTGACGATGGTCGGGGTCGCCTCGCTGGTACCGGCGCAGGGCAGCAGTGCCATCGTCGCCGGGTACGCCACCGATGCCGCCATTGCTCTGCTGTTCTTCTTGCACGGTGCACGGCTGCAGCCGAAAGCTGCGCTGGCCGGCGCCCGTCACTGGCGGCTGCACACCCTGGTGTTCGCCAGCACGTTCGTGGCGTTCCCTGTGCTCGGCCTGGCGGCGCGCACGCTGGCGCCGGAATTGCTCCCCGCCCCACTTTGGACTGGGGTACTATTGCTCTGCGTGCTGCCCTCGACGGTGCAGTCGTCAATCGCCTTCACCTCGATAGCCCGTGGCAATGTGGCCGCTGCGCTCTGCGCCGCGAGCGCCTCCAACTTGCTCGGCATCCTGCTCACGCCGCTGCTGGCGGGATTGCTGCTGCGTACCCAGGGTGGGTTCTCGCTCCACGCGATCAGCGATGTGGTGTTGCAGCTTCTCGTCCCCTTCGTGGCGGGGCAGATTGCACGCCCGTGGCTGGCCGACTGGGCCGGGCGCAACAAGACACTGGTCGGCCTGGTGGATCGCGGTTCGATCCTGCTGGTCGTATACGCCGCGTTCAGCGAGGGCGTGACCCACGGCATCTGGCACCAGCTCGACCTGTCCCATTTCACCACCCTGCTGGTGCTGGACGCCGCGCTGCTGGGTGCCGTCCTGGCCGCCACCGACGGCATCAGCCGCTGGCTCGGCTTCTCCCGCGAGGACCGGATCACCGTGGTGTTCTGCGGCTCCAAAAAGAGCCTGGCGAGCGGCCTGCCGATGGCCAGCATCCTGTTTGCCGGTCAGCCGGTCGGACTGATCGTGCTGCCGTTGATGTTGTTCCACCAGATCCAGCTCATGGCCTGTGCGGCACTGGCGCGGCGCTACGCCGCCGCCCCGACGCAGCCGTTGAGGATGCGCGTCACAGTGTAAGGTGCTATGCGCCTCACCGCCGGATGCGCCCGGTCGAGCTGGCGCACGGCTGTCCGCACGCCCACTCCAGCGAGCTGCGTCCCGGGACAAGCCCGGGACCGCTACGGCCCTCGCTTTGCTTCCGCTGACTCGAATGACGCCGTCAGCCCGAGGGGCTAGCCGGCGTTGCCCATCTGGATGCCGACGAACACAGGCTGCCCGTTGCGGATCACCCGCAGCGCCACCGCATGGTCCGCGTTGTTCATTTCCTGCCGGATTGCATGCGCCGCCTGCGCCGGGTCCTCCACTGGATGCGTGCCGACGCCGACGATCACGTCGCCGGCTTGCAGCCCGGCTTGCTCGGCCGGCGAACCTGGTTCCACGCCGCGCACCACCGCGCCCCGCGTGCCATCCGGAACGTCGAGCTGGTTGCGCATATCCGGCGACAACGGTGCCAGCGCCAGCCCCAATTGCTCGTGGTGCTCGCCGCTGCTTTCGTTGCTGGCGGTCTGCTGGTTTGGCATCTCCGCGACAGTCAGTGCGACGTCCTTGCTTTGGCCGTCCTCCAGGACGCTCAAATGAGCTTGCGAACCGGGCTTGATGGCCGCCACGTCAACCGCCAGATCGCGGGGGTTGCCGACCTTCTCGCCGTTTACCGCCGTGATGATCTCACCCGGCTGCAAGCCGGCATGCTGGGCCGGGCCGTCCGGCTCGATCCCCGCCAGCAACGCACCCGAATCGGCAGCCACGTGCAGTGCCTTCGCGGTGGCCCCGGTCAGCTCCTGCGCTTCCACACCGATATAGCCGCGCGTGACGTGACCGTTGGCCTCGATTTGATCGACGATCCCGTGGATCATGTCGGAGGGGATGGCGAAGCCGATGCCGACCGATCCCCCGGTCGGCGACAGGATCGCGGTGTTCATCCCGATCACCTTGCCCTCCTGCGTGAACAGGGGCCCGCCGGAATTGCCTTCGTTGATCGGGGCATCGGTCTGGATGAACTGATCATATGGCCCGTCGCCGATGTCGCGGCTGACGGCCGAGACGATACCCGCGGTCACGGTGCCGCCCAGGCCGAACGGATTGCCCATCGCGACGACCCACTGGCCCGGCTTCACCTCGCCAGAGTTGCCGAGCTGGATATAGGGTAGCGGATGACCCGCAGCGATCCTCAGCACCGCGATATCGGTGCGAGGGTCGGCGCCCACCACCTTGGCCGGATAGGTTTGGCCGCTATCCAGCGTGACGGTGATGCTCTTGGCATCCTTGATCACGTGGTTATTCGTGATGATGGTGCCGTTGGCATTGATGATGAACCCGGAGCCACGCGCCTCAACCGCCCGCATCTCCGGCCGCTGCGGGATCATCTGGTTGAAGGGAAAGGGCAATTGTCCGAACTGGTTCTCGCCCTGGTTCCCGCCGCCTTGCTGCGTCTGGAGCTTGTTGGTGATCGAGACCACCGCCGGCTTCACTTGCTCGACCAGATGCGTGAAGTTCGGCAGCGTTTCCGGCGCGGCGCTGTGGCCGGCGGGGTTGACCGGCGAGCCGGTGCTCTCGGCGGCACTGCTGCTGGGCTGGCTGCCGACCGGCGGCGTGACTGCTGCGTGGCCGATGGCGAAGCCGCCGAGCGATGTGCCGGCCAGCAAGGCGGCGAGGAGAGCGACCCGGCGCAAGGTGCCTGGTTGCCGGCCGGATGTGGGTTGCGGTGTCATCAAATCCTCCTGGTGGAGCCCGTCTGGGCACGTCCGTGCAAACGCGAGCTGGGCGCCGCGGTTGGCGGCGACCGTGCCGCCCAACATGAGAAGCCGGAGGTGAACGTTCTCCTGGTGCAGCGGTTAAACACCTTTCATGTTCATGAATTCGCCGTCACCGCGCAGTAAGGCCGCAGGTGGACGAAGGGTTCCCGTTTGCGCTAGGTAGATGGTGCCGACGTGCCGGGTTAGCACAGTGGTAGTGCAGCGGTTTTGTAAACCGAAGGCCGGGGGTTCAAATCCCTCACCCGGCACCAGCC
>DATJNA010000297.1:0-12230 GCA_035508435.1 Acetobacteraceae bacterium
GTTCGCGCTGCTGGCGATGGAGGCGGGTGAGGAGGGCGGTTAGAGCCGATCGATGCCAAGTGCGGGCCGATAGCTTTGCTTTGCAACATGTCCTCGTAATCAACGGCTCTTGCCCACTACGCATGCGTCATCCGGTTCCAGGCATCCAGCGCGGCGATCTTGTACGCCTCCGCCAGCGTCGGGTAATTGAACGTATTCTCGATGAAATAATCCAGCGTCCCCTGCAAATTCAGCACCGCCTGCCCGATATGCACCAGCTCCGTCGCGCCCTCGCCCACGATATGCACGCCCAGCAGCCGCCGCGTGTCCAGCGAGAACAGCATCTTCAGCAGCCCGGTGTTCAACCCCATGATGTGGCCGCGGGAGGTCTCGCGGAACCGCGCCACCCCGCATTCATACGGAATGTCGCGCTTCCGCGCCTCCTGCTCGCTCATCCCCACGGTGGAAATCTCCGGCACCGAGTAGATGCCATACGGAAAAAACTCCGGCGCCGGCGGCATCGGCATGTTGAACGCGTGGCAGGCCGCGATGCGTCCTTGCTCCATCGACGTTGACGCCAGGCTGGGAAACCCGATCGCATCGCCGGCGGCGTAGATATGCTTCACCTCGGTCTGGAACGTCACCGGGTCCACCTTCAGCCGCCCGCGGTTGTCGGCCACCAGCCCGCATGACTCCAGATTCAGCGCGTCCGTCGCCCCGACCCGCCCCGCCGCATAAAGCAGCATTTCGGACCGCAACCGGCGGCCGTTCTCCAGCACCGTCACCGGCTGGTCTTGCTCGAATTCGATGCGCGCCACCTTGCAGCCGAAGCGCAGCGCCATGCCGCGGTCGCGCAACTGATGGGTAAAATCCTCGATCAGTTCCTGGTCGATGAACTCCAGGAAGCCGGGGCGAGCTTCCACCAACGCCACCCGCACGTCCAAAGCACTGAAGATGGTGGCGTATTCCACGCCGATGACGCCGGCCCCCACCACCGTCAGGCTGCGCGGCAGATGCGGGATCTCCACGATCTCGTCGCTGTCCAGCACGCTCACGCTGTTGAACGGCACGTCCGCCGGCCGATATGGGCGGGTGCCGACGGCAACCAGAAAGCGGTCGCCTTCGATCACGCGTATGTCGCCGTTGTCCAGCACCACCTCGACGCTATGCGGCCCGAGAAAGCGGGCCGTGCCGCGCAGCGTGTGCACCGCGTTGCGGGCGAACTGGTGTTCCAGCACATCCACCTCATGGTCGAGGGTCATGTGCAGGCGCATCATCAGGTCCTTGGCCTCGATGTCCTTCTTCACCCGATAGGCGCGGCCGTAGAAGCCGCGTTCGCGCCAGCCGGTCAGGTTCAGCACCGTCTCCCGCAGGGTCTTGGACGGGATGGTGCCGGTGTGCACCGACACGCCGCCGACGCGGCGCCCCTTCTCCACCACCAGCACCGAGCGGTCGAGCTTCGCGGCCTGGATCGCGGCGCGCCGGCCGGCGGGGCCGCTGCCGATAACGACGAAATCGTAATTGCTCATGCTGCACATGCTAACCGCCCCGGCGCCGCTTGTGGGAGAAAAACCCGTGTCTATGATCGGCACGGAGCGAGACAAGAGGAGACCGGCGTGGCGACCATCCCCAAGAACCTGCAGCCGCATATCAACACCGCCTTCCCCGACCATGTGTGCCTGGTCGGCTCGGTGCAACCGAACGGCTACGCCCAGATCACGCCGCGCGGCAGTACCATGGTGTACGACGGCGAACACCTGGCGCTGTGGGAGCGCGGCAAAGGCTCCACCACCGGCAACATGACTGACGGCACCAGGCTGACGGTGTATTTCCGCAAGCCGCAGTTGCGGGCGGATGGGGTGCTGCCACTGGGTGGCATCGCGCGGTTCTACGGCACCGCGGCGATCCACAAGTCCGGCCCGGCCTATGACGAGGTCTGGAAGCGGCTGGTGCAGCCAGAGAAGGACCGCGACCCGGAGAAGAAAGGCTTTGCCGTGCTGATTCGCATCGAGCGCGCCGAGGACCTGAACGGGGCGCCCCTGAAGTTGGAGTAAGGCGGGGCTTGACCCAAGCGAGTCGGAATAGGGGAAGAATGTAACGACAAAGCATTCTCCTTCCCCTTGCGGGAGAGGCGAAGGAAGAGGCGGCCAACACGAAATGCCATTGCGGCTTGGCCCCCTCCCCCCCTCCCGCAAGGGAAGGGGGAGTTCCTGTTGGGAGGAAAGCCACAATGCCCCTGTTGCTGGAACGACGCGGCGCCGTCGCCGTCCTGACACTCAGCCGCCCGGAAGCGCGCAATGCCTGGTGTGAGGAGTTCCAAACCGGGCTGCGCCAGCGCCTGCCCGAACTGGAAGCCGATCCGGACGTGCGTTGCGTCATCCTCACCGGCGACGATGCCGGCGGGGCGTTCAGCGCCGGAGCCGACCTGAAGGATCCGCGCACCCACACCATGAATTCGGTCGCCGCGTTCATCGAGGACCTGCCGACGCGGCGGCGTGCCCATCCAATCAACCTGCTGGCCGATTTCGCCAAGCCGATCATCGCGGCGGTGAACGGCTATGCAGTCGGCATCGGCTGCATCGTCACCTATTGCTGCGACATGATCGTCGCATCGGACCGTGCCGAGTGGCGGCTGCCGCAATCGGGGCTGGGGATCATCCCGGCACAGGGCGGCGCCGTGCGGCTGGCGCGCTGGGTCGGCAAGGGCCTGGCGATGCGCGCCGCCTTCGGCTTTCCGCTGACGGCAGAAGAGGCCTTCCGCATCGGCCTGGCGCAATGGCTGGTGCCGCATGCGCAGTTGATGGAACGCGCGACGGCAGTGGCCGACCATATCGCGTCGCTGCCGCCGCTGGCGGCGCGGCTTACCAAGGAGTCGTTGAACCACGGCATGAACATTCCGCAGTCCGATGCTGCGCTGGCGGACTTGTATCGCTTCGCCATGCTGGAACTGACCGAGGACAAGGCCGAAAGCCATCAGGCCTGGCGCGAGCGGCGAAAGCCGCAATTCAAGGGGCGCTAGCGCCGGGCGGCGCGCCGTCAGGGCAATCGGGTGAAGCCAGCAAGATCAGGGCTCCGCCCTGAAACCCGCCAGGGGGCTTTGCCCCCTGGACCCCCAGCAAAGGCTGGGCCTTTGCAATCCATCCATTTGGCTGGGTGGTGGGGCGGGGGGATGCAAGGGGCAGAGCCCCTTGCTCGGGGTTCGGGGGCGAAGCCCCCGACCTTCCCGCACTCCCAACCAGACGTGTGTGGCACAACCAACAGGAGGGTCCCTCGCTCAGGCGTTGGGGATCAGCTTGCGGAACGCGTCGAAGCTCATTTCACCGGCATATTTCTGGCCGTTGATCACGAAGCTCGGAGTCGAGTCGATGCCCAATTTCTTCTGGGCGTCGGCCTGTTGCTGCAGGATCCAGGTCTTCAGCCCGTCATCGGCCACCGCCTTATCGAAGGTGGCCTTGTTCATGCCGGCCAGGGCGGCGGTCTTCCACAGCTCGTCCTGCGGGTTCACGCCCTGGGCAAACGCCCAGCGGTCCTGGTTGGCGAACAGCGCCATGACGAACGGCTCGTAGCGGTCGGGCGGCAGGTAGCGCGCCACCATCGCGGCCAGCAGCGCCACCTGGTCCAGCGGGAAATCGCGGAACACCCAGCGCAGCTTGCCGGTATCGATCAGTTCCGACTTGATCTGCGGGAAAGTCTCCTGCGCGAAGTCGGCGCAGTGGGTGCAGGTGAGGGAGAACCACTCATCCACCGTGTTCTTGGCATCGGCCGGGCCGAGGCTGCGCTCGGATTCCGTGGCCTCGGCGGCGTGGGCCGCGAGAGGCAGGCCCAGCATCGGCAGGCACAGACCGGCAACTCCGGCGGTAACTAAGGTACGACGGTAGAGTGGCATCGGAACCTCTTGATGTGATTGATTACTATCAGCCCGACCGGTTTGTCGAGGGCTTCTTTCCCGCCAGCACGGCCCGCCCCAGCGAGGCCAGTGCCGCGCGGAGTTCTCCCGCCGGCAGGGCGGCGACGGCGGTCTCGGCCGCCGCGGCGATCCAGGCTGGCTGCGGTTGCGGCGGCGGCAGCGGCGCAGCCGCGGATACCCCGTGGCTGGTCTGGACAAAGCGCAAGCCGCTCACGGTGTTGCCACCCAGATGGGTGTTGATGCGGTCGATCAACTCCGAGGCATAGTGCTGCAACTCCATGGCCACGGGGCCGGCGCAGGCGATGGTGAGCGTGCCGGCGGAAAGACGCCGTGGCGTGCTGACGCCGGCCAGCATCGGTCCGACGATGGCGGCCCAATCCGCCATGACCTGCGCGGCGGCGGGGTTCATTTTGCGGAACGCCGGTCGCACCACTTTGGGGAGCAAGGCGCCGACCGGGCGGGAGCCGTAGACGCGTGGCGGCCCGCTGGGCATACCCGATCGTGTGTTGTCCTTGTCCGCCATCGCCTCCGCCGAGTCGCTGCTGCGCTGGTACGACCGCCACCGGCGCCGTCTGCCCTGGCGCGCACCGCCGGGCAAGGTGGCGGAGCCTTACCACGTCTGGCTCAGCGAGATCATGCTGCAACAGACCACCGTGGCGGCGGTGATTCCCTACTATGAACGCTTCGTAAGCCGGTTCCCCACCGTGGCGGCACTGGCCGCCGCGCCATTGGACGACGTACTGTCGGCATGGGCGGGGCTCGGCTACTACGCGCGCGCCCGCAACCTGCACGCCTGCGCCCGGGCCGTCGCGGCGGCCGGCGGATTTCCGCGCGACGTGGCAGGCCTGGGCGCCCTGCCTGGCATCGGCGAGTACACGGCCCGCGCAGTGGCGGCGATCGCCTTCGGCGTGCCGGGCGTCCCGGTGGACGGCAACGTCGAGCGGGTTGTGGCTCGGTTGTTTGCCGTCACCGAGCCGCTGCCGCTTGCCAAGCCGGCATTACGGCGGCTGGCCGATGGGTTGGGCGCCGATCCCGATGCCGCCGCCCGCCCCAGCGACTTCGCCCAGGCCTTGTTCGACCTCGGCGCGACAGTCTGCACGCCCGCTGCCCCCGCCTGCGCGCTTTGCCCCTGGATGGCGGCCTGCGCCGGCCGGCGTGACGGCATCGCCCCCGAGTTGCCCCGGCGCTCGCCCAAGCCCGAGCGCCCGCTGCGCCACGGCGTGCATTTCTGGCTGGAGGACGGGGCGGGGAACGTGCTGCTGCGGCGGCGGCCGGAGAACGGGCTATTGGGCGGAATGGCGGAACTGCCGGGCACCGGCTGGCGTGCGACGCCATGGGTCACGGACGAGGCGATGGCGCTCGCCCCCATGCCCGCCGCGTGGCGCCCGGCGGGCCAGGTGCGGCATGGCTTCACGCATTTCGCGCTGACGCTCGAGCTGATGGCGGCGCGGGTCGAGTCTGTGGTGGCCGAGGGCTTCCTGCATCCGGTGCGGGAGCTGCACGCGGCGGCGCTGCCGTCTGTCATGCGGAAATGCGTTGCGATGGCGACGGGTGGGCGGTAGCGCGGATTTCGACCGCGCGCGGTGGCAGCCGGAAGCCGACCCAGCCTTCATCGCCGAAGCCTGGCCCAGCGTTCATCGCCAAGGATGCGGGCTTGCCGGCGGACACCTCCTCGCCGGCACCTGCCATCAATGCGACCGCAGGGGAACCACTCCCTTTGGCAGCGATGCCAAAAACAACACGACGCAGACAGCAAGCAGGGCGATATCTTTGTACAGGAATTCGCCCATGAGATTCCATGCGATCGGGTCTGTGGAGATGCTCCATTTGACGACACCGGGTGTGGAGAAGAAAAACGACCAGGTGATTGCAAACGTGCCGATGCCCATCAATGAGCCGAGTGCGGACAGCAGCGGGCTGAATGCGCCGGCAACAAGCAGGGCCGCGGTTGTTAACTCGATGACGCCGAGCAGATCAGCCTCGCCTCTG
Source organism: Acetobacteraceae bacterium (assembly GCA_035508435.1). Lineage (GTDB taxonomy): Bacteria > Pseudomonadota > Alphaproteobacteria > Acetobacterales > Acetobacteraceae > JASHVB01. The sequence continues at coordinate 5,876 of DATJNA010000297.1, forward strand.
ATCCCGAACACAGCCAGCCACGAAACAAACGGACTGTCGGCAATGTATATGGCAATGCCGTGTGCGGACTGGGGCGTGAATTTTTGTATGCCGAACGAAATAAAGATGACGACCATCACCCAGCGCAAAATCCCGAGCAATCGGTACGAACCATGGCCGTTCTCGGAGACATTGAAGTCTGTGTTCATGTTGGCTTCTCCTTTGCCGTCGTGCGGCTGCATCTTGGACCGCCGTTGCCGCCGCCCGATCGCTGCCGGCATCCGATCGGCGATTGCCTCGGGATGAGACACCAAGGACGGATGTTCCGCACTCGCCGCGATCGTCGTTGCGTACCTGGACCGGGCGCGGAATCGTTCCGGCACACGATTTGAAACCGCCGGTTCAGCGCGCCATCTTTTGGGCCCAAGGACCGCAAGCCATCGTCGCTTCCTCAGGGTTTTCGCCGGAGACACGGGCTGTGAAACACCACCTTGCATATTCTCGCGCATGCCAGCCATGCCACAGCCGCCGGTAACGCACTCCCTCCTGCCATCGAAGTTGCAGCCATGGATCCACGCGACGAGCTGTGGGCGAACGCCATGCGCGCGGAGCGTCGGGGAGATGGCGTGGCCTATGAGCAATTGCTGCGGGATATCGCGCTCGTGCTGCGCCGGCTGGTCCGCGCCCGCCTCGCCAGGGCGGGTCTGAGCGTGCACGAGACGGAGGATGTGGTGCAGGAAATCCTGATCGGCCTGCATGCCAAGCGGCACACCTGGGACGAAACCCGCCCCTTCCTGCCCTGGCTTTTCGCCATCACCCGCTACAAATTCATTGACGCCGCCCGCCGCCTGCGCCGCGAGATGTCAAACCGGGTGGAGATCACGATGGATGAATTGGCGGCGACGTTGGAAGCCTCGGCCGACGACAGCGACCGCTCGATGCTGGATCTTGACCGTCATCTCGCGATCCTGCCGCAAGGCCAGCAGCGGGTGGTGCGCGCACTGGCGCTGGACGGCGCCACTGTCCGGGCTACCGCGGAAAAGCTGCACACCAGCGAGGGCGTGGTGCGGGTCCTGTATCACCGCGCCCTGCGCCGTCTGACGGACCGGGCCCGGTCCGACAACCTGGGATCGCCGGCAGGCAGGCCATGATGTCCCTCTCCGATACCGATGACCTGATCCACGGCCTCGCCCGCCAGGCCGGCACCAGGCGGTTCCCCAGTGCCGGCGCATTCAGGCTCGCGCTGATCGTTGCGACCGTTGCGGCGCTGTGCCTTGCGGTCGTGGGGGTGCTGCTGTTGGACGGCGTCAGGCCGGATTTCGCCGCCGCCGCCAGTCGCGCGCCTTTCGTCTACAAGGTCGTCTGCATGCTGGCGCTGGGCCTTGGCGGGTTGGTCATGGCCAGCCGCGCCGCTTTGCCCGGCAGCGGCCGGGTGACCGCGCTCGCGCTGGTTCCCGCCGTGGCGCTGCTGGTGTTCCGCGCCGCCACCGACCGTTCCGGCCTGTCGTTGATGGGCAATTCGGACGTCTCGCCGTTTGGCTGCGTGGTGACCATCCTGGCGGTGTCGCTGCCGCCTCTTGTCTTGTTGCTTGGTGTCATGCGCGCCGGCGCGCCCACCCGTCCGGCCCTGGCCGGCGCGATCATTGGCATGCTGTCCGGCGCGCTCGGGGCCGGCGCCTATGCACTGGCGTGCACCAACGATGCCGGGCTCTTCGTCGCGCTGTGGTACTCGCTGGCTGTCCTGACAATGGCAGCGCTGGGTGCTGTGATCGGTCGCCGCGCTTTGGCCTGGTAGGCTCCGGCGTGCAGCGCTATCCGTCACCAAACGACCCGCGCGGCAGGGCACCAGCCGACTGCCTGCGCCTGATGCGCCGACCGGCGATTGTCATCGTGCCATTGCCCGATCGGGGCGAGCCGATCGTCCTCCAGACACGACCAAGATCGACGGAGCGGCCGGTCCTCTCAGCCGGGATCGACCCCTTGGTAGATCTCATCGAACGTCAACGCGATGCCGAACTCGGGCAATTGCAGCGGCCCTTCGGCGTCGAGCGGCTGCCGGCGCCACAGGCGCTCGCCGGGTTGCCGCCAGAACACAAGCGCACCACGCCGCTCCGACTCAACAACAATGTAGCGGAGGATGGACGGCACCGACTCGTATTCGTCGACCTTCTCTTGCTCGTCCCGTCGCCGGTTCTCTCGCCCCGGTGACACGACCTCGAACACGATGACGGGTGCGGCAATCGCCACCGCCCCCGGATGCGGCGCTGAACAAGCGACGAATGCGTCCGGCTCGCGCAGCGCGCCGCCAACGGTCTCGATCGGCTGCTGCGGGCCATAGGGTCGGCACCCCATGCCAGCGGGCAGCCTGCCGCGGAGCGTCTCGCGGATGTTGCGGCCGATGTCATTGTGCCCAAGCGTCGCCGGCGCCATGGCCACCGGGTGGAACCCGTCGAATTCATAATGTGCATCGCCCGGCTGCGTCTCGGCCCAGGCCAGGTACTGCTCTTTGGTCCAAACATCAGGCTCGATGCGGCGCGCCATTACAGTCATGGCCATTCTCCCAGAACGCGGGACCGTAGGGCGCGCCCCGTGGCGGCGCAATTGCCGCCTCCCGTCGGTAGACCAGGCTGCGACGAGGCCATGCCCTGGTGCAACAGTGCGCGCCGCCTGATCGATCCGATCTGGCCCAACCGCTCTCAGCGGAGGCGTACGGCGTGAACGACTATGACTCCGACACGGTGCTCTGGCGCGAGCGACAAGCCGACCTGTTGCGTCGCCTCGCCGCCGGCGGGCACCAGCGAACACATCACGGATTTGCTCGAGGATAGTCCGAGTTTGCGGCAGGCAGTCGACAGCATCATTGCCCGGCAACTGCCGCAGGTGCGGCAGTCAGTTGCGGCGACGCTCGCCGACGACGGCGAGACGCCGAGGCTCACCCCGGATGGCATTCGCTACGATGCCGAAGCGGTTCCAGCCGCGTCGTTCCCACCGGAACCAGCCCACCCCACCCGAGCTCCAGCCGGGTGCGTGCCGGCGCGGCGATCGCACGGCCGTTGGCTTGAAACAATTGTCCCCCAGGCGCAGGCCGTCCCGGTCGCAGTCCGTGCCGTCTCGGCGATCGGCCTCAATCGTGGATCGCCAGGTTCCTTGCCCACCGCGCGAGAAGCAGTCTAGCCTGCCCGAATGGCAGATGCTCGAGCGCAACGCGACCAGCCCTCGGCGCAGCGGCCATGTACGCCGCCCCGTTCGGAGACGGTGCAACAAGGTTCGCAATAAACGGCGCTGGCCGGCGCAGGCGGCCGGCAGCGCCACTCGAGGAGGCGCCCACTATGAACGGACAAACGTCCGAATCGCTGCTGTCGCTGTTCGATTCCGCGAAGCTCACGCCGCGCTATTGGTTCACCTTCGGCCTGCTGGCCCTGATCACGGTGCTGGAGTTCTTCGACTTCCTCGTCGTCGGTTTCCTGGTCGCCGTGCTCGGGCCACAATGGCATCTCACCTATGGCCAATCGGCGGTCATCCTGTACAGCGGCGGCGTCGGCGCCATCGCCGGGGCGATCATCTGGGGCGCTCTCGCGGACGCCTGGGGACGCAAGACCCAGCTCGTGCTGGGCACCTTCATCTGCGGCATCGGCGCCGGCGGCCTGGCCTTCGTTCCGGACGGCGGCTGGCAAGTGTTCGCCGCGCTGCGCTTCGTGGTCGGCTTCGGTCTGACCGCCGCGGTGACGCCATGCCTCACGATCGTGGTGGAGCAAGCACCGACCCGGTGGCGCACCTCGCTCTCCAGCTTCTACGTCGTGTTCGCCACCGCGGGCACGCTGGTCGCATCGGCGACCTCCGCCACGCTGCTGCATGCGTTGGGATGGCGCGGCGTGGCGATGCTGGGCGCGCTGACCATCCCGGTAGGCCTGGCGATCGCGGTGTTCGTCCCCGAATCCGTGCGCTGGCTGACGGCGAAGGGACATTTTGCCCAAGCCAGGGCGCTGGTGGCCAGCCGGCTCGGCCTGCCGCTCGAACGCGTGCCGCTGCCGACAATGCCGCCGGTGGTGCAGCCGTCCGGCAGTCTGACGGAACTTTACTCCAGTCCCAGGCGCTTCTGGGAGACGGTGATCATCTGGGGCGGCTCATCCACCGCCGCCTACGGTGTCTATCTCTGGGGGCCGACCATCGTGGCGCTGCTGCTGCACATCTCGGTGCCGCAGGCCGCCAAGTACTTCGTATTCGTCGCCGCTACCGGCGTCGTGGGAAAGATCCTGGTCACGTTCATCTCCCCGCTGATGGGCCGGCGGCTCTGCGGCATCGTGTTCGGCTTCGGCGCCGCCGTCGCTCTCGCAGCCGCGGCCTGGTTCAATCAGGTGTTCATCGGCGGCGTGCCGCTGCTGGTAGTACTGATGTGTTGCTCCACCTTCGGCATCGACGGCGGGTTCTCCAACCTCGCGCCCTACACGGTGGAATTGTTCGGCGTGCGGATGGGCGCCCGTTCATCGGGACTGGGCCAGGCGGCCAATGGCGTCGGCAAGATTCTCGGCCCCTTGAGCCTCGCGCTGATCGCCGGCACCGGCAATTTCATCTCGCCGAAAGCCACCGCGGATGCCGTGCTGCCCGCCTTCCTGTTCCTGGCCTTTGGCATGCTGCTGGTCGGGCTGTCGTTCGCCGTGCTGGGCGTGGAAACCCATGGCCGGGCGATGCTGGTGGACGAGGCCGAGGCCGAGTCGGCGACCGGACGCGCGGCCACCGGACGGACGGTCGAGGCGTAACCACCCTGCGGTTGGTCTGATGGCTGGTTCGGCCGGCAGTTGCCCGCGGCGATCGCGGACACTGCCGGCCCACCGCCTACAGCACCCCGCCGACTGCACTGCAATCGGGTCGTTGTGCTGCAAGCCATACTGCTCTTGTGCCGCCGGACAATGCTGACGTCGCTGCAACGGGACATGATCGTCGCGTCGGGACGGTCGCTGCAAACTACCGTTCCGATGAATGAGCAATCTCGATCAACCCGTAGGAGCGCAAGATGAGCAATTACGTCGCCAACACAGTGAATGCCGCAACGCTGATCGGATCAGGCCAGGCGACGCGTCATTCCGCACCTGGCGAACTCATGCCCTCACTGCATCTGTCCAACGTGACCGTCGTGCGGTCGCTGTCGGCGCGCGAGCTGGATCAGGTGTCCGGCGGCACCGGCAGTGGCAGCAACAATCTGCCTGTCGAACCGGTTACTTTCAATTTCGGCAAGATAAAGTGGACATACACCCAGCTAAGTTGACAGCCGTCGTCGCGCAAATCGCGTCCAAGAGAGCCGGCCAACTCCATCCACGGCAATCACGGTCGGCGCCGCGGCCCGGCGCCGCCGGCGGATAACGATATCCTCATGTCTGCTATCGGCGCATCGGAGACTGGGTCGAACGCCAACGCCCTGCCTCAACCGCGGCCCGAGAGCAAGCAAAGTGCCGCGCTCGCTCGCAGATGGCACGGCCGCGGCTCTGCCCAGCGCACTCGATGCGGCGCTGTTCCCGCGGCCAACATCCAACGCTCCTCGCAGCGAGGCCAACGCGCCTGGCGCGAATCGGGTCGGGATCGAGTCCCCCACGGACCGCACCGCGATGGAGCGCGCCACGCGCCGCATCGCGGCACGAGCGTTGCCAACGTTCCTGTGCCAACCGCATAGGGATCATACAGATCGATGCGCCTATCCGGTTTGCGCAGGCTGCCAACCCCTGACAGCGATCGTGCGCCGACTCAAGCAAAGTGCCGCGCTCGCTCGCGGATGGCACGGCCGCAGCTCTGCCCAGCGCACTCGATGCGGCGCTGTTCCCGCGGCCAACATCCAACGCTTCTCGCGGCGGGGTCCGCCTGCGCTAACCGGATAGCGACACAGATCAGATATCTACTGTCTGCCCCTTAATCTGCGCTGTTCGCGTATTCTGCATTCAAGATTCACCACAAGATCACCGAGACACGACGCCGGAGGAGAGGTCTGTCATCCTCTGCCGTACCCGCAGAGCGTCGGGACGTCGTCGCAGCATTGTGTCTTCGTGTCTTGGTGGTGAAGCAGCCCCGTGTTCTCCGCCGGACGGTCCAACGGCTGCGCCATAACGACTCCTGGCACGGGACCGCGCCAATGCCATGCAGTTCGGGCGCGGCACGGCCGCAGGTGCGAACCGGGATATGTTATAATTATTGACATTCACAGCGAATGGTGCTAACTACCCGCCGCAGCCATCAACCCAGCGGCCCCCGCCAGCCATCCGGCCGCCAGCAGCAGCACCATCATCGCATGTTCGCAGTCGCCGCCGACGCCCTCGCCGCCATCCCGCCCCAGCCCGCACCGCAACCGGTGCGAGCCGCCGGCCGCTCGCCCCACGTCACCCTCCCCAGC
>DATJNA010000298.1:0-18355 GCA_035508435.1 Acetobacteraceae bacterium
GCTGAGGCAGCGGACGTGCTGACGCCTGAGGCAGCGACATCACGCCGAAGCCCGGCGTTCATGCGTCGGGATAGCTCGACTCCGGTTTGACCGGGTCGGCAACGTTCACCTGTGTCCGGCGTTCCGCATGGCTCGCCAGAGCGTCGTATGCCGCCGCGATGGCGAGCATTGACAGGCGCAACTGGGGATCGTGTAGCTCCATCGCCGCGGAAGCCACCTTCTCCGCCATGTTCCGCCAGATATCAGCCTGCACCCCCATAACAGGAAAACGACGTATGGCGCGGCGGTTTCTCCAAAACGACAACGGGACCGATGAACAGAAAGTGAGCGAACGGGAATAGGTATTTTGCCCTCACCACGAGGTGGCGGTGGGTTTCCGCGCGGGCGTGTTCCGGCTTGACGGGAACATAAAGTGAACATAGACTCGCCGTCATGGCCAGTCCCCGCCCGTGGCAACCCAACGCAGCGACGCCGATCGGTGAGTGTCGTGGCTGGTTCATCCGGCCGCGCTGCCGCTGTGGGCACGTCGGAACCTATAAGCTGGACGATCTCGCACGCATGTATGGGCTGCGGCTGACGGTCGCGCAGATCGGCCACCGACTCCGGTGCAAGCAATGCCAACAGAAGCCGTATGAGACGGAGTTGCTATCCTCGATCGATCCGCATGGGATGCACGCGGCGGTGGTCATTCAGGTGCGGCCTTGAATGCCTGCAAGTGCCGGTGATCAGCGGCGCGTTGGACGCGCCTGAGTTCACTCCAGCCTGACGTATTCGAAATCGCCGGGCTTGTTGTCGATGCCGATGCGCGGCGGGGCGATCCAGCCGGCATAGGCGCCGCGCTGGCGCACCGGCCGCATCAGGCTTTCGACAAAGCGATAATCGTCGGCGGTCGGCAGCATGGCGTCCTTGCGCGCTTCCCACGCCGCGGCGTCCAGCAGGCGGCCTTCGGTATTGCTGCGTGCGGCGGCGAATTCGCCGATGCGGCGGTTGAAGGCGACATGCGGCAGGCGGATGCGGAAGTCCATGTCGGCGCGCTCCAGCACGCGGTTCCAGCGTGCGATGCCTTGCTCCGTGTCGGCGACGAAATCGTCGCGCAGCCGCATGTTCAGCGATGACAGCGCCGGCACGTCTTCCCGCACGATCGCGCCATCCTTCAGCCGCAGCACCGGATAGGTGTCATGCAGCAACTGGTGGTCGTCGGTCAGCTTGTCCTCGCGGTAGCGGCCCTTCAGGCCGGCATTGAAGGCGTTGGCGGCGTTGGTGCTGATTTCGGAACCAAACAGGTCGAGCGTCAGCGAGAAATGCAGGTTCACCTTTTTCTGAATGGTGGGCAGGTCGATCACGCCCAGTGCGCGCACCCGATCGACGTCGGCCGGATCGCCGATGCCGGCCGCGCGCATCGCCTCGCAGGTGCGCTGGATGATGCGCTGCACGCCGGTCTCGCCCACGAACATATGGTGCGCTTCTTCCGTCAGCATGAAGCGGCAGGTGCGCGACAGCGGATCGAAGCCCGACTGCGCCAGCGCGGCGAGCTGCATCTTGCCGTCGCGGTCGGTGAAGAACGTGAACATGAAGAAGCTGAGCCAGTCGGGCGTCGCTTCGTTGAACGCGCCGAGCATGCGGGGCGAATCGGGATCGCCGGAATGGCGGCGCAACAGGTCCTCGGCTTCCTCGCGACCGTCGCGGCCGAAGTACTTTTGCAGCAGATAGACCATGGCCCAGAGATGCCGGCCTTCCTCGACATTCACCTGGAACAAATTGCGCAGGTCGTATTGCGAAGGGGCGGTGGCGCCGAGATGACGCTGTTGCTCTACCGAGGCGGGCTCGGTGTCGCCCTGGATCACCAGCAGGCGGCGGAGCATGGCGCGGTATTCGCCGGGGACGTCCTGCCAGACGGGCTCGCCCTTGTGCGCGCCGAACGGGATGGCGCGGCCTGCCACCTGCGGGGCGAGCAAGATGCCCCAGCGGTACTCCGGCATTTTCACATAGTCGAAGCGGGCCCAGCCTTCGGCGCCGACGCCGACCGCGGTGCGCAGATAGACCAGCGTGTCCTGAAAGCCGTCCGGCCCCATGGTCTTCCACCAGTCGATGTAGCCGGGATGCCAGGTCTCCAGCGCCCTGCGCACGCGCGCGTCCTGGTTGAGGCCGACATTGTTGGGGATCAGGCCGTCATAGTCGACTGTCATGCCGTCGGGCATTGGGGCCTCCTCCAGCGGGCCATGGTTGATGCCACGAATTGGGCGATGGCATCCAGAGTCGGCCGCTTCGCTTCCAGATGCGGCGCGTGGCGCGCCGCGGGGATCAGCAGAGTCTGCAGCGGCGCGCGGACATTCTGTTGCAGGACCCGAAGCTGCGCCGCGCTGCCATAGGGGTCGTCCGCACCTTGCAGCGCCAGGGTCGGCACGGCAATGCCGGGCAGGCTGGCGGTGATGTCGAAGGCGCGAAAATCGGGATGCAGCCAGGAATCGCACCAGCCGTGGAACGCCATGTCGGGATCGCGATGATATTTCGCCAGCCTTCCGCGCAGTTCGCCCTGCGCGTACTCCTCTCGAATCTGCCGGATGCTGGCGATGTTCTGCTCCTCGACGAAGAAATGCGCGGCGATCATGATCAGGGCGCGCAGCCGGGGATCGCGGGCTTCGCCGGCGTAGACCGCGGCTATCGAACCTCCATCGGAATGGCCGAGCAAGATGGCATCGCGGATGTCGGCGGCGTCGAGGATGCGGGGCACGACGTCGCGCGCCTCGTCCTGCATGTAGCTCAGCGGCCAGGGCAGCGGCTTTGGATCCGATTGGCCGTAGCCGAGGCGAGCATATGCGAACACGCCGCAGCCGGTTGCCTCGGCGAGCAAGGCAGGGACGTCGCGCCACAGTTCGATGCAGCCGAGGCCTTCGTGGAGCAATACCAAGGTCGGCGCTGCGGTGGGCGGCGGGCCCCACCAGGCGGTTTCGATGCGGCGGCCGGAGACGTCAAGAAAATCGCTGGGCATGTCGTGCGATCACTCGTCATTGCAACGTGGCCGCGCTGACTGGAAGCGAAAGCCATCTGCTGTCATTGCGAGGGCTGCAAGCGAAGCGCGGCGGGACGCAGCGATCGCGGTCGGGTGGCGCACGAGCGCGCCGGGCACAATTTTGACCGAGGTTGCCTCGTCACTTCGCTCCTCGCAATGACAGTTGTGGTTGCGATTCCGGTCATGGTGAAAATGGGCTAACGGCGCGCTCGCGGATCGGCACCGGGGCGACCTGTCTCCGTCCGTCCAAGGGCGGGATTGGGGACGTCACGCAGTCGGAAGCGCTGGATCTTGCCGGTGGCGGTCTTGGGCAGGCCATCGACGAACTCGATCCAGCGCGGGTATTTCCACACGCCGATCCGTTCCTTCACGTGCGTCTGCAAAAGTCCCTTCACCGTTTCGGCGTCCTGCTGCTTCGCCGCTTCCTGTAGGATGACGAAGGCCCGTGGCTTGATCAGCCCGTCCTGGTCGGTTGTGCCCACCACCGCGGCTTCCAGCACGGCGGGGTGCGACACCAGCGCCTCCTCCACTTCGAACGGCGAGACCCACACGCCACTCACCTTCAGCATCTCGTCGCTGCGCCCCTGGTAGCGGAAGTAACCTTCGGCGTCGCGTGTGTAGGTATCGCCGGTGTGGGTCCATTCGCCGCGGAACGTCTTGCGGGTCTTGTCACGCTGGTTCCAATAGCCTTCGGCGGCGGAGGGGCCGCGCACCACCAGTTCGCCGGCCTCGCCATGCGGCACGTGGCGGCCATGCTCGTCCAATATCAGCGCTTCGTAGCCGGGCACCGGCTTGCCGCTGGTGCCGTAGCGGATGTCGTCGGGACGGTTGGAAACGAAGATGTGCAGCATCTCGGTGGAGCCGATACCGTCCAGGATGTGCACGCCGGTCATCTCGAACCAGCGCTGGCCCACCGCCTCGGGCAACGCCTCGCCGGCGGAGATGCAGCGGCGAAGGCGCGCCGAGCCGGCCTTCGGCCCGATGCGCGGATGCGCGAGCAAGGATGCGTAGAGTGTCGGCACCCCGCCGAACAGGCTGGGGTTGTGGTGCTGCATCACCCCCAAGACGGCATCCGGCGTTGGCCGGTCCGGCAGCAACACCGTGGCGGCGCCGACCGACATCGGGAACGTGAGGCTGTTGCCCAGCCCATAGGCATGAAACGCCTTGGCGGCGGAAAACATCAGGTCGTCGCTGCGAATGCCCAGCACCTGCGCGCCGTAGGTATCGGCGGTATGGCGCAGGCTGGCGTGCACGTGGCGCACCCCTTTCGGCGCACCAGTGGAGCCGGAGGAATACAGCCACAGCGCCACTTCGTCCGGTGACGCCGGGGTGGTTCGGGTCTCCGGGTTGCCGAACAGGAGGAATTCGGGAAGGCCGACGGCGCGAGGATCGTCCACGCGATCGGGGGCGCTGCCGTCCGGTCGGACGACGATGATGCGGCGGATCTCCGGGATGCTGTGCAGCACCGGCAACAGAGGCGGCACCAGCGGAGCGGAGATCACGACCGCCTCGGCGCGGCTGTCGGCCAGGATGTAGCCGACGGTCTCGTGCGTCAGCAGCGTGTTGATGGGCACCGGCACCACGCCGGCGCACAGCGCACCCCAGAAGGCGATGGGGAAGTCCACCGTGTCCAGCAGCAGCATCGCCATGCGGCGTTCGCGGCCGATGCCGGCTTCGCGCAGGGCGTCGGCAAAGCGGCGCGCCGCCGTTGCCAGCGCGGCGTAGGTCAGCGAGCGCGCCGAATCGATGAATGCCGTCGCATCGCCGCGCCCGTCACGCAGGTGGCGGTCGAGGAACCAATCGACTGCGTTACCCTCCGCCGAGTGGCTCGTCATTGCCGGACTTCCTCCTCTCACGCCCGTGCCGCGCCATGGCGCGAGTATAGCGCCTGAAGCAGTCTTTGTGACACTGCCCACAAACTGCGTGGAATTCAGCCGGCGCTGGAGAACAACTGGCGTCCACAATCCCGATTCCGGGCGCTGCGTGCGTAACCACCCGCGCTCGCCACTCTGCTCATTCGGCTGCGTTATAGCCGATCCAGCAGAGATTTCCAGGTCTTGCGATGTCTCGGTTGAGTACTGAACTTGTCCAACTGCGTTCCCACCTCTACTACAAATCCCCGAATGCCACCCTCGCCGAGCAACGGGAGGACGCCGCGCATGAGTTCGTGAATGGTGAGGTGGTAGATATTGGTACCGGAGGCCCAGGCGCTCGTGAAAGTCTTTGCGACCGCATCTTGCTCGCCGTGGACAGTCCCCTCGGTACACAGCAGCAGCTCGCGAATGACAAATTCGCGCGCTTTGGCAATTGCACTATGAACGTCATCGTCTCCGATCCGTCGCTCCTTCACCTCTACTGCGAGGACGACACGCCCGTCAGTCCCGATGCATTCCAAATCACCGGCTGAATTCGTGGCGGCGTCGGCAGCGTTGATGACGTTGCGACGTATCTCCTGGTAGAGACCCAATCGCTCCCTAAAGGTCTCGAATAAGGCAGCCACAACCGCCAACCCACGGTCACCGCCGCTTCCCTCTGCCAGAAATTCTCTCACGAGCTCGTCCGCTTGTGTGATGCTCACCCTTTGCGGCACGATGTATATGAACGTCAGATCCCGCAGACGATCGCGAATCACGCCGAGGACACGAATGAGAACCCGTTCGGTGTGCTCAGGCTTATTGGTCTCCTCTACATCCCGCAGAACGGCACACAACTTCTCCCATTGCTCCCGATCTGACATTTGATCCAACCCGGCATCAACTCGGGGACGGCGTAGAGGATTACTGACATATGGATCGCCACTAGGCCCAAGGACGCTCTGGTTCTCTCGATTCCAGGGCACGATGACTCTGGCGGCGAATCCGCGCGGATCCCAGCGGCCGCCTTCTCCAGACCCACGTTGCAGACACATAGCGTCGAGGGCGGGATCGATTAGCTTTCCCAACAGTTGCGTCGGCAGGCAAAAGCGGATTGCCGTCTGTTCACTATTGATCAAGCTTTGGATATCCGCCGATGCCTCCGAGCCCGTGTCGTTCAGGACGGCATTCCATAGCTCGTCTAGCTGCAACCTGGCTGTCACCCGGTCGGGTGTTGTGGGGCCCCTCGCCATGTCGGTCTCAATAGTTCATCCAGACACACTCTTGCCGAAGCTGCTTGATAGAGTGGCAATGCTTTTCATCGGCGTCGAACCGTCGCCAACCCTTGTAAAGCTTGTCCATAAGTTCGCAGCGATAGCCGGATACTGCCGCCTTGCCCTTGATCCGACGCAGCGCCGCGGCCAGCTCCCGATGCTGCTCCTCATCCATTTCAAAGCCGTACGCCTTGCTGTCGCCACGAGTTTGATGCAGGTAGGGTGGATCGCAATAGAACAATGTACCAGGTCCGTCATACAACCGAATGATGTCGGTGGCCGGTCGGTTCTCGATCTGCACACGCAACAGCCGTTCGCCGATCTCCGGCAGCACGCCGACCCCACCGAGCCAGCGTGAAACCACCCCAGACATTCCTGCCCGGCTGGTATTCCGGCAATTGGCCCAACGCCCGAGCGTCGCGGTCTGCGCCAGGCCGGTGCGCGCCTGTCGCGCCCGCACATAGAAGCGCCGGGCACGCTCGAGCGCGGACAGCCTGCGCGCCGGTTCGTTGACAGCGAAATAGAATTCCTCGCGGGAGAAGGGCGTAAGCGCGATCATGCGCGTCAGTTCCTCGGGACTTTCGCGCAGCACTTTGAAGAAGTTCACCACCTCGCCGTCGATGTCATTGTAAGTCTCGACCGGAGACGGTGTGCGGTTGATCAGCACCGCCGCAGAACCAGCGAACGGTTCGCAGTAATGATGTGCGGCAGGCAGCAACGGCAGCAACCAATCGAGATGGCTGAACTTGCCGCCATACCAGCCAAATACGATGCGCTTGCCCCGATTGCGCCTGGCCAAGGTCTCGGGCAGCGGATCAGCGACAGAATGCTCCAGATAGATTGGCGACAAGCCGCGCCTGCCGACAGTCAATGCCATGCGTTCTGCTTCCCCGATTCGCTTGGGTGATTCTGGCAGAAGATCTGAAGTCGCACCACCGCCGGGAGCCACGTCCCGAGATGGCGCGGCCGCCTCTCCCTGCGGTTCCGTGTCCCAAAGCGTCAGTTGTGTCGAATCCATCGGCATGGGGCTGTAGGGTGCCAACCAGGTATTAAGAATTCCTCACCGCGCCATTCCCAAATGCGCGCCTGGCTGTCCGCCTGACACACCCCTGTACCCCGGACGTGGCTTTCTCTCGGGCGGCCAGACTGACGCCGCCCGCCACCGCCGGATATTGTCCGATACGACCGGGGGCGACCGCCGGGCGGCTCGTGCGCCTCCTGGGCGACTTGCCGCCGCTGTTTCTCAGTTCAGCCGCAGATCGATCAGGTGCTTCGGATCGGGCTTCAGCTCCCCCTTCTCCACCCGCTTCACAACATCGGTCAGCGCCGCGTTGGCTGGCGTGGCAATGCCGATCTCGTCGCCCTTGCGCACGATCAGGCCATTCAGGAACTCGATCTCGGTCCGCCGTCCCTTGACCATGTCCTGGCCCATCGACGGCCGGTGCTCGCCGCCGCCCGCCTTGCTCACTTCCGCCAGGCGATGCTCGTCGTATTCGCGCGTGGCCTCCGCATCGCCTTCGCCGGCGCGGGCGATGATTTCCGGATCGATGTGGTGGATCTCCTCCAGCTCATAGCCGAGCGCCTGGCCGACGCGGATCGCCTCGCTGCCCAGCCGCGCACCGAACCGGCGCAGCGCATCGTTGCGCAGGATGTCCTTGCTGATCAGCCCGGTGCTGGCCGACATGCCATTGGCCATCGCGTTGGTCACCAGCTTCGACCAGCGCTCGCCCCAAAGGTTCGTGGTGGCCAGTGCGGAGTCCGCATAGGCGACCAGGCGCCGGATCTCCTGCACGCGATCGGTGACGCGGCCATGCACTTCGCCGGTGCGGAACACGGTGTGCCGCTCGCCGCTCTTGCCGGCGGCGCGGCGCACGTGGCCGGGCTCGCACAGATCGACCGTGATGGAACTTGCAATGCAGCCGACCACGCGGCCCCAGCCGACCACGCTCGCGATCGTCTCCTCATTCATGCAGTTCTGCAGCGACACGATGAAGCCGTTCGGCGACAGGTATTGCGAGATAAGCTGCGTCGCCCACTGCGTGTCGTACGACTTCATGCAGACGAAGGCGATGTCGATCGGCTTCTCCTTGGCGAGGTGCTGCGCGTCGGTGACGTGCAGCGCGCGCACCTTCACGGTGAACTCGGGCACGTCGCGGAGATGGGAGATGCGCAGGCCCTTGGCGCGCATGGTCTCCACATGTTCCGGCCAGGGATCGATGAAGGTGATGTCCTCGCCCGCCTGCGCCATATGCGCCCCGGCATAGCCGCCGACGGCGCCGGTTCCCATCACCGCGATCCTGTAGCCCATGGTTGCCTCCCTTCGGGTGTCCCGCGGCAGTGTCGCCGAACGGGCAGGAAACACAAGGCTGGGTGCGGATCTCAGTCGCGGTCGCGGCGCCACGGCAGGGTGGGCTCGGCATTGGCCATCACGGCCGCCGCCGGAAGGCCCGCACCAGTCCCACCCCCACCGCGGCCAGCAGATCCTGGCGCGGGGGACGAAACTCTGCGGCGAGCGGCGGATACGCCAGGCGCCGGCCCATCAGCCAGGGCGCGCCGGCTCGCGTGGCGCCGCGGACCGTGCGCCACCAGGTTTCGCCGGCGAGCCTGCCGATCCGGTCCGGCGCCGCGTGGCCGGGCCCACCGGGTGCGCAAAAGCCGGCCAACAGGCGCTGGAGATATCCGCCCAGCCGGTCGAGCGTGGCGGCATCCCGCGCCGGCCGCCGGTTCAGCCAATGGCGCACCGCGAGCGTCGCCGCCTCCGTTGCGTCGTCGCCCAACCAGCGTGCATAGGCGGCGGCCAGCACACGCGCCGCGTTGTCATCCAGCCGCGCGGCACTTTGATAGGATGCGCTGGCGGGATGAAAGCGGTAGGTGGTCAATGCATCATCCAACCGCGCGATCTCGCCGATCGACAGCAGGCGGTGATAGAGGTCGAAATCGTCGGCCAACTCGAGGTCGGGGCGCAAGAACACACCCAGCCGTTGCACCGCATCGCGGCGCAGCATGATCGAGGACCAGGTCAGCGGATTGTCGATCAGCAACAGCCAATGCAGTGCCAGCGGATCGCCAACGGTGGGATGATCCGGCGCGCGATCCTTGCCCTCGGACCGCAGACGGACTTCGGTGCCGAGCATTACGACATGCGGGTTGGCATCGAGATAGGCCACCTGGCGTCGCAGACGTTCCGGGTGACTCAGGTCGTCATGATCCAGGGCCGCGATGAATTCGCCGCTTGCCGCCCCGAACCCGGCATTGCGTGCCGCCACGATGCCCCTGTTCTTGGTGTGACGCATGACCCGCAGGCGAGGATCGTGGCAGGCATGCAGAATGTCCGGCGTGGCGTCAGTGGAGGCATCATCGACCACGATCAATTCGAAGTCCTGCCAGGTCTGCGTCAGGATGCTGTCAATGCTCTCGGCGATGAAGCGCGCGCCGTTGTAGGTGGTCATCAGGACGCTGACGCGCGGCACGCGGTTTCCCCCAGAACTGACAACGCTGACGCGCGGCACGCGGTTTCCCTCAGAACTGACCACGCTGACGCGCGGCACGCCGTTGGCCGTGTCAGTCGCGCCGCGCCAGCACAATTCGGTTGGTATTCGTCCCGCCGGCGTTGTTCGACACGCCCCAGCAGTTGGCGGTCTTGGTGAATTCCTGCTGGTTCACCATGACGCCGAGCATGGTGAACGGCAGGCCGCGGATCGCCGCCACCACATGGCGTTCCAGCAGCACCTTGCCGCCTCGCACCTCGCCCACTTCGAAGGCGACCAGTGCATCCCGCCGCACCACTCGGGCCAGCTCGGCAAATGTGCGGCGGACGAAATCCTCCCACGCGCCGATGTCGGTATGCCGGTCGATCCGCACCGATTTCGGCTCGATCCCGGCGAACCAGCAGCGCAACCAATTGTCGCCCTCGTAATCGACAATGTTCAGGAACGGCGGCGACGTCACCACGAGATCGACGGAGCCGTCCGGCAGATGGCGCGTCGCAGCGGCCGGGCCGGTGGACAGCAGGGCAGGGGGATGCGGCGGTGGCGCACCATCGGCCAGTAACGATCGGGTCTTTTTTAGAATGATCTCCGCCACGTCGCGCCGCGGCGGCACCTGCGCGCGCGCCGCGTTGATCCTGCGCTGCGAGTCCGGCGACACCGCCTGATTGGGCGGCAGCGTATAGACCGAGAAGAAGCCAGGCGAATGGCCGGTCAGGCGGTTGATCGCCACCATCCGGATCCAGTCATCGACCTTGTCAAGGCGGCCATGCGCGCGTCTGGCAAGCAGGTATGAACGCAGCCCGCAGATCTCACGCAAGGTGGCCGGATGATAGAACGCCAGCAGATCGCGTTCATTCTCGGGCCGGTCGCCGTGCGTCAGGTCAAGCGTCTGAAGGCGTTCCCGCACCGCTGCATGCGATGGCGGATCGAGCCTCGGACGCACCAGCAGCTCGCTGAGCGGATTGATGTCGTTGGCCACCGGACGGCGCCCCGTCAGCGCCGCCTGCACCGCCGTGGTGCCGCGGCCCGAGAACGGATCGTACACCGTGTCGCCAGGGTGGGTCAGGCGCTCGATGAAGAATTCCGGAAGCTGCGGCTTGAAGCAGGCACGATAGCTGATCTCGTGAATGCTGTGCGCCTGACGTTGGCCGGACGTCCAGAACTCGTTGATAATATATCGCAAACCGCCCTTGTCCTGCTGTTGGCTCGGGGCGCCGTTGAAGGTGAATGCGAGCAATGCCTGCGCGATGTCCGCGCCCGCGGGCAGCGACGCCGCTCCCGACCGCCCGGTATCGCCAAACAGCGGCGGCGTTGGTTGGTGTTTGGCGAACGCCGTGCCGTGCATCGGAATCCGGGGCTCCTTGTTGCGACGCAACGGCGAAGCGCCAGGCGGTTGCCCACCGTGCGTCGCGTCGCCGGTGGCGATTCGCGCAGGGTCATTGTGCGGAAAGCACCGCCGCGTTGCCACCCCGCCGATCGTTCCGCGCTGATCTCGCCTATCCCCGCTGCGGCGCGCGGGTGTTACCCGCCGAGCGGATCCGGCCCGACGCGGATCAGCAGCTTGCCGAAATTCGCCCCGCCCAGCATGCCGGCCAGGGCGTCCGGCGCGCACTCCAGCCCCTCATGCGTGTCCTCGCGCCAGGCGAGGCTGCCGTCGGCGACCCAGGGCGCCGCCAGTGCCCGCCACTCGGCCAGCTTCTCCGGCTTGTCGGAGACGATGAAGCCCTGGATCAGCACCCGCTTGCCGACGACGAAGCCCAGGTTCGGGCCGGGCGGGAATTCCGCCTCGTTGTACTGCGAGACCATGCCGCACATCGCCACGCGGGCGAACGGGTTCAGCAGGTCGAACACCGCGGCCTGCACCGCGCCGCCGACATTCTCGAAATACGCGTCGATGCCGCGCGGGCAGCCGGCCGCAAGCTCCCGCCGCACGTTCATCGACCGATGATCGATGCAATCGTCGAACCCCAGCGTCTCCTGCACGAACAAGCACTTCTCCGGACCCCCGGCGATGCCGACGACGCGGGCGCCGGCCCGTTTGGCCAGTTGGCCGGCGACCGATCCCACCGCGCCGGATGCCGCGGAGACCACCACGGTCTCGCCGGCCTTCGGCTGGCAGATCTCGGTGATGCCGCGATAGGCGGTGGCGCCCGGCATGCCCAGCACGCCGAGATAGGCCGACAATTTCGCCCCCTGCCGGTCGACTTTAACCAATCGTTTACCTTCGGCGACGCAATGTGTCTGCCAGCCGCGCGCGCCCACCACGACATCGCCCGGCACGAACTGCGGATCGGCCGATGCGACCACCTCGCCCACCGTCTCCCCCGTCATCACCTCGCCGACCTGGATCGCCACGCCATAGGTCTGTTGCTCGCGCAGCCGGCCGCGCATGTAGGGATCGATGGAGAGCCAGATGGTGCGGGTGACGACCTCACCGGGGCCAGGCTCCGGCACGGTGTCCTCGCGCAGTTCGAACGTGTCGGCATCAGGCGCGCCGAAAGGGCGTTCTTTCAGCACCCAGGACCGGCGAATCGGGGCGTTCTGGCTCATCGGGCACTCCAGCGAAGCACGCACCGATACTGCGCTGAAACCGGCCGCGGCGTCGATTGGCATACGGGAATATCCCAATGTCGCGCGGCGCGGCTTTGTGATGACATCGCGACGTTGCGGTCCGCCACTGTTGTGGCGGAGCAAACGCTCCCCAAGTGGCAGGAGTGGGGCGTGCCCAGCGCCACGACGGTGCCCGAGATTGGACTCAATTGCCCGGCAGGAGCCGGGCGCCGTGCCTCAGGAGTAATCATGGCCGTCATCGGCATCTTTACCGAGCCCGCCCGGCGCACCCGCGTATTGTTCGACTTCCAGGCATCGACAGGCGACGATGAGGAGCGGATCGCGCTCGCCATGATCCGGTCGCGCGGGCCGTTGCCGGATGAGGAGGAAGGCGAAAGCGTGGTCGAAACCACGGAGATGCGGCGGGCAAGGCGGGTGGTGCCGGCGTTCCGCTAGGCGCGTCTGCGCTCCGGCCGCCAGCAGGGGAAATGCGAACCTGACAAAGCGACGCAAGCCTGACTGCGTGCGATTGCCGGCGATGCGAGCGCCGTGCAGCGCGCCCTTGCGGCGGCTCCACGGCCTCACGGACCATCATGAGGAAACGCGCGGATGGAACTTCGCTCGCGTGGCCCGGAGCACGAAACTGCTGAACGCCTCGCTGGCAAGCTCACGCAGGTGCTTGGTGACTTCCGGGTCATGGATCATGCCGGGGGCGCCCTGCACGAAAACTCCATCCCGCAACTGGTCGATCACGTCGCTGGCACGGCCTTTGATAGCAGTTGCGCAAGACATTCATTCGGCGGGACGCTACGACCTCTGGATGCTGATGAGCGACACCGTCTTGCAGATGCGCATTGCATTTCAACAGGCAGTGGGCGGCAATGTCTTGTCGGACGTCAGCCAGCCACCCGGCCCATTATCGCGTTTGCCCGTGCGCTGTAGGAAATGCGCCCATCCCCGCCTGCGGGAAGATGTTGTTGGACGGTTGCTCGCAGTTGCCTGACATGGGCGGGCGTCATCGCAGCCACTACGGGGCTGATGTTCGGCATCGTCAGCGTCGTGGTCCAAAAGTCATCGAAATCCATAAACGTCCGTGTCACCACGATCTCGCGCGTTTGGATCTCATGCAAGCCCGCCCCATGCCAAAGATCCAGCAGCGCTTCCATCCGCGATGCGCTGAGGCTGGGTGGGGCCGGTGTCGCAAATCCCATTTCCCGCAACCGGGTCTGAATCGGTGCCACAGGTGAGCCGCCGTTGGTGGTATCCCATACATAAGCGGCCACTGTCCCACTTGGGGCCACGACCCGCGCCATCTCCGCCACGCCCGTTCCTGGCTCGGGAACATAAAATATGGCCAGCGCCATGACCGCAGCATCGAACCTCTTGGCCGGAAACGGCAGAGCCATGGCGTCACCTTGGTGGAACTCAGCCATCCGAGCGCCAGGCCGGGCACGAGCGAATGCAAGCTGAGCCCCGGCCGGGTCGAGGCCTTGGACTTCGGTCGGCGAACAACGTTCGATGAGCAATTCGGTAAATGCGCCGTTGCCGCAGCCGACATCGATCCAACGCAAGCCCGGCTGTGGCCTCAGCCAATCGAGAAATTCGCTCCCGGCGAGACGGCTCCAGGTCCCCATCATGCGCTCATAGGATGCTCCGTCCTCGAAGCGAATTTTCTGCTCCGGCATTGGTAATCCCCCCTGGGTCCGTTCTATCGGGCGACGGCCGACGCTGTCCAGCCCGGATCGATTTGTCCGCTCAGGGCGGCGTGAACCCTTTGCTTTTGAAGACCCCGAGGCTCTCCGGCGAAGCGAGCATGTGGGTGAAGTGCCTGGCCGTCTCGATGTCAGCGGATTTCGCGGACGCGCCGGCGGTCCAGGTGGAATTCTCGGGATCCTGCTATGCCGCCGGCAGAGTGCCGACGAACACGTAATCCGCCGCCTTCGACAGCAGCGCCGGTTGCCAGCCAACAAGCAGATCGGCGTGTTTCTCGGCAATCACCTCCTGTACGGATTTCCATAGTTTGGCCTTGGCCGCAACCTCTTTGGCGATGCCGAGGCGGGCGAAGTCGTGCTCGGTCAGGACGCCGTCGGCGCCACCAGCGGCCGCAGCGAAATAAGAGATCGTCTTTGCCGCGAGCAGGGCCTGCCTGACACCCGCCAGGGAACTGATATCGGGCTTCGGCTGGCCTTTGCGCACCGCAATCGACAACTCTGTGCGCGCGATGTCGTGTACCGAGTCGGGGGCGATCCTGGCCGCCCTGGCGAGCGCGGCGATATCCGGTTTCGGCAGGATGACGACATCGGCGGCCTCGCCCTCTTCGAATTCAGTCTTGATCCCGCCAACGCTGCCGAAGGTGATCGCGAGCTTCGTGCCGGTCTTGCGCGTGAAGTTGTCGCCCACGTCCTTCAGCGCGAAGTGCATGGTCCCGGCACTCAGTACCTTCAATTGGTCGGCCTGCGCCACCGCTGCAAGCGACAGCAGCATAACGGCTATCGAAGCGACAACGGCAATTCTCTTCATCAGGGTCTCCCCATGCGTTGCGCCGACTATCATGCCGGGCGTGAGACGGCCTGCAGCGGGCCCTTGCGACGCGCTTACGAGTTCAATTGACCCCATTCGCGGTGAACGTGCCCTTGGCCTTTGAGGATGTCAGGAACCTAATGAAGTTTTCAGCGGCATTACGTTGCCGTGTGTTCGTAAGCGGCGCGGCCGTATAAGTGAGATAATCCTGTAGATCGCCAGGCAGTGGGCCAAGATATTTGATGCCGGGTGTAGTTTCGATGAGCGGTATTGTCCCAGCGGCGACGTCGTTGCCATGGCCTTTCAAGACGGGTTCAAAGATCCCATTCGGCGAGGTGCGCACAATCTTTGGCTTCAGACTTTCGGCGATGCCCAAATGCTCCAGCATCGTTGCGAAGTAATTTCCTGATTTGACCTTATTGAAGGATAGAGTGTCGACACCAAGCAGGGTCTGCTTGAGCTTCTCGGGCGTCGAAATGTCGTGTTCCGGGCTGTCACTGCGCGCACCGAGTCCGATTCCGACACGCCCGATCATCGGTCGATCTTCGGCAGTTACCTTGCCTGACTTCGCCAGTTCCTCGGCAAAATCGGGTTGCACGAGAACCACGTCGGCAGCTTCGCCGGCTTCAATTCTCTGCTTTACAACGGGTGAGGGCGCTAACACCAGCTCAACCTGCGTCCCCGTTTCCTGGTGATAGAGATCGGCAACCTTGCTCAAGGCCGGTCCGAGAGGACTATCAGCCATGACCTTGAGCTCTGGGACTTGAGCCGCCGCCGGTAATGGCGAGACAGCGGGAGACGAGAACGGCTTGGTTGCATCGTTCACAAACATGACTAGCGCCCTTAGGTCATTGCCGCCGGTGCCAGACACCTGCATCGGCGTGTTTGACGGATGTCCGGGCATGGGCTGACCAGACGAGACATGGTTTACGCCCTCCGGCGTCTTTTGGGTGAGTTCGCCGCTCAGCACGTAAAAAGTTTCCGACCGGGTGAAATTCTCGCCCGCGTCCTTCAGCGCGAAGTGCATGGTCCCGGCACTCAGCACCTGCAATTCGCCGGCCCGCGACGCCGCTGCCAGCGACAGCAGCATGGCGGCGATTAAAGCGAGAATGGCAATTCTCTTCATCGGGATCTCCGCAGGCTCATGAAGCCGCCGGTTGCTCGTCAGACCATCACGGCGTGTGGCTCGGAACCGGTGTGGCCGGTGATTGGCTGTCATGCCCGGCCTGAGGCTGGGCATCACACACCCCAAGACACGGGCCCGGGTCGCCCCGCAGCACGGCCCCCACAAGCACCGCGATCGCCAGCGCGATGGCGACGGCTCGCAGGAGTTCGTAGGCGCTTATGCGGCGCTGTCTTGCGGGCCTGGCAGGGCGACATTCGCCCGCGTGACGCAAAATCGGCAATTGCTTCTGAACTCGTTCCCCCGCCTGTTGCCGGATCATGGCCGCCGCGAACCTCCCGTTTGTGCTAGCCAATACGACGCGCGGTCCGGCCAAACCGCCTGGTCCCGAGCCGATTGCAGTCGATCCCACCTTGTGGAACTGTGGCCGCAGCCTGCCGCTAAGTCCTGGCAGAGTTCCGGGAGAACTCCGGGATTTGGACCGCAATTCGATCGATGCACGAGGACCAGCAGTTTTCGTTCGACGCCTTTCGTTTTGACGCCCGCACCGGGCAGCTCTGGCGCGAGCAACGCGAACTCAACCTGACGCGGCGGGCGGCGGAGGTGCTTCGCGTCCTGGTGGAGCGCGCACCGGACCTGATCACCAAGAACGAATTGTTCCAGCATGTTTGGCGCGGCAATGCGGTGAGCGACGACGCGCTGACCTCGTGCGTGCAGGAGCTGCGTCAGACGCTTGGCGACAGCTCGCGGCAGCCGCGCTACATAGAGACCAGGCACCGGCGCGGCTATCGGTTCATGATGCCGGTGAGGCGGACGAATACAGCTTCTGTGACAGAGCCTGTAGGCGCTCACCCACCGCCGCTGCCGGACAAGCCGTCGCTCGCCGTGCTGCCGTTTCAGAACCTGAGCGGCGACCCTGGACAGGATTATTTCGTCGACGGCATGGTCGAGGAGATCGTCACCGCGGTCGCGCGCTTTCCATGGTTGTTCGTGATCGCCCGCAATTCGAGCTTCGCCTACAAGGGCGCGGCGATCGGCGTGCGGCAGGTGGCGCGCGAGCTGGGCGTGCGCTACGTACTCGAAGGTTCCGTCCGCAAGGCTGGCAACCGGCTACGTGTCGCTGGCCAGCTCGTCGATACCACGAGCGGTGCGCACATTTGGGCCGACCGGTTCGACGGCAGCCTCGAAGATGTCTTCGACCTGCAGGACCAGGTCGCGAGCAGGGTCGCCGGCGCGATCGAGCCGCGGCTTCGCATTGCTGAGGGCGAACGCGCCGCGCGCAAGCCGACCGACAGCCTCGATGCGTATGATCTGTACCTGCGCGCGCAGGCGATCGCCGTTACACGGACCCAGGAGGGTTTGGCGGCGTCCATTCGGCTGGCGCGTCAGGCCCTCGAACTCGATCCGCGCTATGGCCCGGCCATGGCGCGACTTGCATTGAGCCGCGGCATGCAGTGTCGGCGCAACTGGATTCCGCCCGCCGGACCGGAGGTCGAGGAAGGCATCGCCATGGCCCGGAAGGCGATCGCTGCCGCCGGGGATGATCCCATGGTGCTGGTCTATGCGGGCCAGACGCTGGCACTGCTTGCCGGAGATTGGGATGCTGCGCTCTTTGCGATCAACCGAGCGATCGAGATCAATCCCAACTTCGGCTTCGGTTTCGGCCATCGGGCGGTGATTCTGTCATATCTCGGCCGGCACGACGAGGCGATCCGTTCGGCGCTTCAGGCGATCCGGTTGAGCCCGTTCGATCCCGCCGTGTTCTCCTTCTACCAGGCACTGGCGCGTGCAGAGCTGGCGGCGGGTCGTTACGAGGCGGCGCTGTCATGGGCAGAAAAGGCATTGCTCGAAAACGGCGGCATGCCGGCGTTTCGCCTCAAGCTGAGCCTGTTGGGCCATCTGGGGCGGGTCGAGGAAGCGCGCGCCTGTCTCCGGCGGGCGGACGAGTTTCATTGCGAGCCGACGATCACCGGTATCATGCGCAGTTTGCCGAACGGTGTGATCCCGGAACTCGCCGGTCGTATCGTCGATGGATTGCGCAAGGCCGGCATCCCCGAGGGATGTTCCTGTGTCCGCCCGACCGCCGAATGATCGATGGGCACTGCGTCGGGTTAAGGCTCCAAAATTATATGAGAGGTGAGCCGCCGCTTACGGCACGCTGAAGACCTGTTCCGGGACAATGCCAAGGTTCGCCATCTTTCCAACAGCCGCCGTTCCCCGCCTCCGTCAGCGGGCTCTGGCCCATGGCGCCCCGCGCGTCGTTCCGCAATGCGTCGAAAGCAGCCCATGATGCCAGAGCGCAACCCGCCGCGGCGCCGACCGCGCCGGGTGCGCCGCACCAGCGCGCTACGCTCTGCCCCGCTCGGTTACGCCGCCTCGGCCTTCAGCACCAGCCTCCCGGTCACCTTGCCGTCCTTCAGCCGCATCAGCGCCTCATACGCCTGGCTCTGCGGCACCGTCGCGGTGGGCAGCGCCTGCAACGCGCCGTCCTGCGCCAGCTTCACCAGCTCGCGCAGCTCCTTCGGGTTGCCGACATA
>DATJNA010000299.1:0-10458 GCA_035508435.1 Acetobacteraceae bacterium
TCCGTATACGACCGCAATGCCTTGCCGGTGCGCGTGCCCATGTCGCGGTACGGATGCGCCTTCAGCTTCTCCATGTCGATGTCGATGCCATGGCCCGGCGTGGTCGGCAGCTCGACGAAGCTGTCGCGCACCGTCAGCGGCGTCACGGCGATCTCGTCGCAGGCCGGCTTCAGGTTGATGAAGAATTCCGCGATATAGAAATTCGGAATCATCGCCGCGAGCTGCACCGTCGCCGCCAGCCCGACCAGCGTGGAATTGTAGTTGTGCGGCGCCACCGCCACGGCGTGCGGCTGTGCCATCGCCGCGATGTCCAGCATCGCGGAAAGGCCGCCGCAGTTGCAGATGTCCGGATTGATGATGTCGGCGGCGCGTGCCGCGAACGCCTGCGCCCAGGCTTCCTTCGAATAGATCGCCTCGCCGGTGACGATCGGGATGCCCGGCAATGCCTGCCGCACTTCCGCAACGAGCTGGATGTTGTCGCACAGGCAGGGTTCTTCGTACCAGCCGATATCGAATTCCGCGAGGCGCTTGCCGATGCGGATCGCGTGCATGGGCGCCAGCCGGCGGTGCACTTCCACCAGCAGGGTAAAATCCGGCCCCAGCGCTTTGCGCATCGCTTGCACATAGCGCACGACGTAGTCTTCGTCCTCGCGATGGATGAAGCTGCGCCAGGGGCCGGGGAACGGATCCCATTTCAGCGCGGTGAATCCCATCGCCTTCACCTGCAGGGCGCGCTCCACATTTTGCTCGATCGTTTCGCTGCCGCTGGACCAGCCGTTGGCATAGACCTTCACCCGCTCGCGCGAGGCGCCGCCGAGCAAGTTGTAGAGGGGCATGCCCGCGTGCTTGGCGACGATGTCCCAGAGCGCGAGTTCGATGGCGCTCCAGGCCGAGAGCAAATCCAGCGAGGCGCGGCGCATGGCGAAGTCGTCGAACATCACCTGCGCCGTGTGGCGGATCTGGAACGCGCTGCGGCCGAGCATGTACTGGCCCATGTGGCGCAGCAAATGCTCGATGACGGGTTCCTTGCCGGGGGTGACATAGGCCTCGCCCCAGCCGTGCAGGCCGGTGTCGGTTTCGATGCGGCAGAACAGCAGGTTCTTGGCGGTGCCGGGATCGAACAGGAAGGTCTCGATGCGGGCGATCTTCATCCGCGGTCACTCCGAAGGGGGAGGGATGCCAGCCTATGCGCGGGCCGCGGGGGGCACAATCGATCGGGGCGGTGGGGCACAATCGATCGGGGGGCACAATCGATCGGGCGGGCACGATCGATCGGGGGCGGCCGGGCGGGCAGCCGATGTCGGCGCTGCGGTGTCGGGCGGGCAGGCGCGGGGTGGCAGGCGCGAGGCAGGCGCGAGGTGCGGGGCAGGCGCGGGGCAGGCGCGGGGTGACGCGGGTGTGACGCGGGGAGTCTTGCGGCGGTCTTGTTTCGCGCGCCGTGAGACAGGCGCGCACCGTATTGCTCAGCGCGCCGGGCGGCGTTGCGGCGGGCAATTTATTGCGAAGTAGCAACAATAATGTCGTGAATCCGGACCGTGAAGCTGGCCGTGACCCAGCCCGGTCGGTCAGTGTGCGATCGTTTCCGTTAGGTTCAGGCTGCCAGCCTGATTGCCGTGCCAAGCCTGATTGCCGTGCCAGGCCTCATGGCGGTGCGCGGCGGACCTGTGGCGTCTGCCGCCAGGACGCTACGTCCGTTCGATCCCGTAACGTCGTTGCGTGGCGCGGGCGGCGCCGGCGCATTGCGGTGCGAGCCAATGG
Organism: Acetobacteraceae bacterium; assembly: GCA_035508435.1. Classification (GTDB taxonomy): domain Bacteria; phylum Pseudomonadota; class Alphaproteobacteria; order Acetobacterales; family Acetobacteraceae; genus JASHVB01. The sequence goes on from DATJNA010000299.1 coordinate 1,759, forward strand.
GACGCATGCCGGATTCGAATTCCGGCGTGTGGCATGGGGACGGGGTCGGGCTCGGATCCGGCTGATCCGGGGGTGAATCGTCCGGTCGCTCCGGTTGCGAGCCTTCCGGCTCGCACGGCGGGTGTTCGGGGCACACCGCCGCGCTGTCCTGATAACAGGACATTGCCTGCGTTACCGCGGCCCAGAACTCGATGGTGCACATGATGCCGACGACGCCGAGGTCGCGGCAGATGTCAGCAATGGTTCGGCCGATCGGGCGGGAGCAAACTTCGGCCTCGATCTCCTCGCGCGTGGCGGGATGGTCGGGATCGACCGGCGTGTCATGCTGCGCCCGCTCGGCGGCGAGGCGCGCGTTCTGGGCATCGAACTGTTCGTCCGGCGCATCGGCGTTGGCGTCCGGGCCGGGCGCGGTGTGCGACATCGCTACGTCGCGGCCGGTCGCGGCGCGGTTGAGCAGCAGGGATTCGAGCATGCTGGCGCGCAGCATGCCGCGATGGAGGTGAGCCAGGATAACGGGCAGTCTGGCGGTGCCGAACACAGCGGAAAACAGCCAGAAGCCGGGTGTGGCAGCGCGACGCTCGATGGTGGCGGCGAGATGGCGGCCATAGTCGAGCAAGATCCGCACGACATAGAGCAATCGCGCAATGTTGGCGGGCATGCGGGCGCCGTCCCGATCTGCATCGGGGGCACGGGCGTCGGCCGGAGCGGTGCGCGTGTTGCTGATCATGGCGGGGCGGTTGCGGCGTTGCCTTTCGTCGCGGGTTGCACAAAGCGGCACCAAGGTTAGCAGAGGCGGCGGAGGCTTGTCAAGTATAATAACAGATGCCATGGCAGATGTCTGGCCGCGGCGGGTGGCGCGGCGCGGCTTTGGCCGGAGGTGGCGGGTGCGGCGTGCCGCGTCTGGGTCGGCTCGGCGTGCCGCGTCTGGGTTGGCTCGGCGTGCCGTGGCCGGTGTTGCCGTGCGTCATTGTTGCCGTGCGTCATTTGGGAGACTGCGTCGCTGCGCGGCAGGGACGCAACGGCAATCCATCGCTAACCAGCCTGCGGCGGTGTTCGGCGCATCATAAGCGTGACAATCGTCCGGGACAGCCATAACCCTCGTCTGAAACCCTCGTCTGAAACCCTCGTCTGACGGAATGCGGACCATCGTCGTCCGTTGTTCGGGACAATCGATGTGTGGGAGACGGACGCAGCGTCGATATTTCGCACCCGCAGCGTCGATATTTCGCACCAAGGAAGATCAAAGGTCAAGACAACGATTCACCAGGCTGCCGCGCCGCGCCCTCGATATTTCGCGATACGCCGCCCGAGCTGCGTTGCCTGGTGATTGTTGAATCAAGCTTGCTGCGACTTGGTGAGAAATAAGCTTCCCGCCACTTTGTGAGAACGCAGCACTGCAAGCTGCCCCAGACCTTGCCGGCTGCGACCATTGTCACGGCCAAACTCGGCCGGTTCTGCCGCGTCCCTGCGCTGATGGTGGCGAAGCCGGCGGGCGGAGGCGAGCCGGCATGTAGGGTTCATGCCTACATGGACTTCTTGTTTGCCTTACGTGCCCGACAGGCTCAGTGTGGCCGTGGCCGCGCCGCCGGCGTCCGGCCACCGGGAGAAACTTCGCAGGGAAGAACAAAACATGATCACCCGCCGCACCGCTTTGACCGCCGGGCTGGCCGCCGCTGCCGCCAGCCGCTTCAGCAGCGCGCGCGCCGCCACCGAGCCGGGGGCGAGTGCGACCGAGATCAAGATCGGCAACACCGCGGCCTATAGCGGCCCCGCCTCGTCATACAGCGTCATCCCCAAGGCCGAGGCGGCGTATTTCAAGATGATCAACGAGATGGGCGGCATCGACGGGCACAAGATCGACTTCATCTCGCTCGACGACGGCTACACCCCGCCGAAAACGGTGGAGGACACGCGGCGGCTGGTCGAAGAAGACCAGGTGGATTTCTGCTTCAACTCGCTCGGCACGCCGACCAACTCGGCGATCGTCGAGTACATGAACCACCATAAGGTGCCGCAACTCTTCGTCGGTACCGGTGCCAGCAAGTGGGCCGAGTATAAGAAATATCCGTGGACCATGGGCTTCCAGCCGAGTTACCGCACGGAAGCGCAGATCTACACGAAGTACATGCTGGCGCACGTCAAGCAGCCGAAGCTGGGGATCCTTTACCAGAACGACGACTTCGGCAAGGACTACCCGCTGGGCGTGCGCGACGTGCTTGGCGCGGACTGGCACAAGATCGTCGCCAGGAACCTGAGCTACGAGACCACCGATGCGACCGTCGATTCGCAGATTGCCGAGATGCAGAGCGCCGGCTGCAACGTGCTGCTGGTGGGGGCGATCGCCAAGTTCGCCGCGCAGTCGATCCGCAAGGTCTACGATGTCCAGTGGAAGCCGATGTTCTTCATGAGCAATGTGTCCGTTTCGGTGGGCATGGTGATGCAGCCGGCGGGGCCGGAGAAATCGATTGGCATGATCAGCACGCAGTACCTCAAGGACCCGACCGATCCGGAGTGGAACAACGATGCCGGGATCGAGGCCTGGCGGGCGTTCATGGCCAAGTACCTGCCGAACGCCGATGCCACCGATGCGGCCAACGTGTTCGCCTACGGCGCAGCGATGACCATGGTGCAGGTGCTGAAACAGTGCAACGGCGACTTCTCGCATGCCAACGTCATGCGTCAGGCGGAGAACCTGCACGATTTCGAGGTGCCCGTGCTGCTGCCGGGCATCAAGATCAGCACCAGCCGCACCGACCACCGGCCGATCAAGGCGATGCAACTGCAACGGTGGAATGGCAAGGGTTGGGTGCGGTTTGGCGGCCTGATCGAAGGCGCGAACGTATAGCTGCCGTTGCGGTCAGGTGCCGCTGCGGTCAGGTGCCGCTGCGACCAGGCGTCGTTGCGACGGGGTCTCGTTGCGATTATGTGTCGTTGCGATTGGATGTCGTTGCGACCAAGTATCGTTGCCACCAGGTGTCGGTGTGGCCGGCTGTCGTTGCGACCAAGTGTCGTTGCGGCCAGGTGCCGGTGTGACCAGGTGTCGGTGTGACCAGGTGTCGTTGCGATCAGGTGTCGGTGTGACCTCTCCCGTCTTGCTCGCGGGAGAGGTCAGCGCGGCCGGATGGCTGCGTCAGACAGAGAGGCGGCGTCCCGCACCCCTCTGCCGACCGGCTCTGAGGCCTGCGCCACGCGCGCCGGCCGCCCTTGCCCGCTGGCCGCCCCAGCCTGCCGACCGCCCCAGCCTGCCGACCGCCCCAGCCTGACGGCCGCCCAGCCTGACGGCCGCCCCAGCCTGCCGCTACAACCGAGCAATGCTGCGTTGCAAAAAATCGCTTGCAGACGAACGACCGAATCCTTAGATTGTGCGTCGCAGCAATGCGGCCCCTGGCCGCGCTGTCTGCTTTCTTGGACGTTTCCTCCCTAAACTTGGCGGCCCCACAAGGGTCGCCATCTTTTTTTCCGCCACCCCGGACCGCGGCACGTAGCCGGCTCAGCGCAGGAGCAATCGCCCGGCGGCGGCGGCGAGCGCCTCGATCAGCACCGTCAGGTCCTGCTGCACCCCCGCGAACCGCGGCAGGCGCTCGATCCGTTGCTCGTCCATGTAGAGTTCCCGGGCGATCTCGAGCTGCACCACGTGCACTTGCTCGCGAGGCCGGCCGTAATGGCGGGTGATGTAGCCGCCGGCATACGGGTCGTTGCGCCGCACGATATAGCCCAGCAAGCTCAGCCGTTGCTCGATGAACGCGGTCACGGCCGGGTTGCAGGTGGTGCCATGCGCGTCGCCCAGCACGAACTCGGCTTTGCCGCCCGCCCGGCCGCCGCCATGGGAGGGCATCGAGTGGCAATCCACCAGCAGGCAGAAACCGAACATGGCGCGCGTGCCGGAGATCAGCGCCTCCAGCGTCTCGTGGAACGGGCGCCAGAACAACTGGACCCGGCGCTCGGCCTCCGAGAAGGGGAGCTTGCCGCGATAGATCGTCTCGCCGGAGGCGACGATGCGGGCGATGGTGCCGAGACCGGCGCCGACGCGGGGACTGGTGGTGTTGACCCAGGACGGCAACGGGTCGGCGAACATCGCCGGGTCCAGTTCCCACGGCTCGCGGTTGGCGTCGCAGAAGGCGCGCGGGAAGGTGGCGGCGAGCAAGGGGGCGCCGAAGTCGGGAGCGGCCGAGAACAACTCGTCGACGAAGCTGTCCTCGCTCCGGCGCAGGTTCAGTGCGTCCAGCCTTGCGGCGGCGAGGAAATCGGGCGGATAGGCGCGACCCGAATGCGGCGAGGCGAAGATCACCGGCACCGTCTGCCGCGCCGGCCGCAGAACCGTCATTGGGACGGTCTCGAGCGGCGGGGCGGGGGCGATGGGCAGGTCCATTTCCCTATTCAACCCGGGCGGCGGCTTGGTGTCACGCGGCAAAGGCGGTTGGGGTGTTTGGCAGGCGGATCGATGCGACAACAGGGCGCGGCTTCCCGTGCGCGTGTGCGGTCGCGTTGATTCCCGCGGCGGTCGCGGTGCCGAGGCCACGATGGATCTTTGATGTTCAGCGGCATGGCGCAATGTATGCAGATGTTTTCTGCCAATGCAGATAGGCCAATGCAGATAGGCCAATGCAGATAGGGTGGTGCGTAGCTTGCAGCAAAAGACCTGTATGGCGGCGGATGCCGGCTGAACTTGCCGCCAAATCGGCGGAGGGGTAGAAACCGCCGTCGCCGCATGGGATGGGCGCGTAGCTCAGCGGGAGAGCACTGCCTTGACATGGCAGGGGCCACAGGTTCAATCCCTGTCGCGCCCACCATCCAAAAACCGTTGGCCAATCAATAACCTGGTGCGGCAGTTTCAGAATCGACATGGCGGAACAACCGGTCGGGTTACCGTGCCGCGTGGTAAGTTTGTCGCCCAACCACCGGCCCGGTAAGGCGTCGATGGCGCGGCGCCGGTGCGGGGCCGCAGCTTCTATCGTATCGATATTTCTATCGTACCGACTACTTGCGGTTGGTGGCCGACTGCTGAACGGCTCAGCCCCCATTCATATTGGCGCAATTCGTTCACCAGGCCATCGCGCTACGCTCCTGCACCTTAAAGGAGGCGCCGATGGACCAGCAGACCGAGCTATCCCCTGCCGATCTGCGCCGCGTAGCGGCCCGCTGGCGTCACTCTGCCCGGTCGATGGCAGTGTCCAGCCCGGACGCGGCGACCGTGCTGGAACGGAAGGCGCTGGACTTGCTGCGACTGGCATACGAACGCGAGGTTGCGGCGATCGAGCAAGCGCAGCGGCCACTGGGCGGGCGTAACAGCCGATAGGTGTGCCGGATATATGGATTCCGCTCGCAACGGTGTGACTGGGGAAGCCGTCTCACGGAGTGTATTTTTCTCGCGACAGAAGAGCCGGGGGGAGAATGTCCCAGCGAGGGGAAACACCGGCGGCTCTACGGAGGCGCGCCGAGCGGGTGCGCCAACTGGCCGACGAGTTCCGTGCCGGAGACCCGGCGATCCCGCGCCTGATGGCGCTGGCCGCCGAGCTTGACGCGCGAGCCGTACTGCTTGAAGGGCAAGAGGACGACGTGACCTGACCTGCCGCCCGGCTTGACGGCGGATCTGCGAACTGGGGGTGCCGGCGACGGCCGACGCCTAAAGTTCCCAGCCGAAATGCGGGAACATCCAGCCCAGCTCCTGCACAATCACCGCGTTCATCTCGTCGGTCAGCGTCGAGCGCCAGTCGCCCGCCACGCCCTTGCGGAAGAACGCCCCGTTCGCTGCCTCGCCGGCGGGACGGCCGCGGGACAACGTGGCGAAGCTGGTTCGCGCCACGCATTGCGCCACCACGTCGTCGTCGTCCGTCACGCCGAGGCAGCGGAACATCCGCCCCGCCATCGCCACCGGCGCACGCAGCATTTGCTCGTACGTGATCAACAGGCAGTCGGCGGGATGGCGCTCTGTCAGCGCCAGCATGTCGCGCGCGCCGGCGCCCAGCGAGGGCAACGCCATGCGGATGAACGCCAGCTTGGCCTCGCGTTCGTCCTCGCCCGGCTTCAGCTTCTGGAAGAAATGCCAGGCGGAGGTCAGCACGTCGCGTGGGTCCCGCGCGATGCCGATGAACTTTGCCGCGGGGAACAAGCGCTTCAGGCGGGGGAAGAGGAAGACGTTCTCGGGCGTTTTTTCCCCCACCGCGCGGCAGATCCGGTCGCCGATTTGCCGTTCCAGCGCCAGCAGTATGGCGGTGCCGAGCAAATGCTCGGCCTCGTCGTCGGTGGGCGGCGCGAACCCGCCGGACTGGCGGAACACCGCCTGGTTCTTTGCCCCCAGGGCCGCCCGCCGCTCCTCCATCGCCTTGTCCAGCGGCTCGGCGAGGTGCTTCATGAACAAGCCCTCGCCGGTGCAGGAGATGTCGGGGTGGGAGTCGAGCAGGAGCTGGATCCAGGTCGTGCCGGAGCGCGGTGCGCCGCCGATAAAGAACAGTTGGCGGGCGGCGAGGGTCTGCAGCCGCGTCTGATGGTCGGTCCAGGTTTGCAACGCTTGCGCTCCACTGCCGCCGGTCGTGTCCGGCATGCGGTCGGTGTTATAGCAGCGGTCAGCAACGAGACTCAGGGGCGGGGAAACGACGATGGACAGCCAGACATTCGACTACATCATCGTGGGCGCCGGGTCGGCCGGATCGGTGCTCGCCAACCGCCTCAGCGCCGATGCGAAGCACCGGGTGTTGGTGCTGGAAGCCGGCCGCGAGAGCCATCCGTGGTCGCGCATTCCCGTCGGCTTCGCGCGCCTGATCAACAACCCCGCCGCCAACTGGCTCTATGCGTCGGAACCCGACGAGGGCACCGGCCAGCGCCGCATCCCGATTCCGCGCGGCAAGCTGCTGGGCGGATCGTCGTCGATCAACGGCATGGTGTTCGTGCGCGGCCAGTCGCAGGACTACGACCAGTGGGCACAGCTCGGCAATCGCGGCTGGAGCTATCGCGAGGTGCTGCCGATCTTCCGGGACATGGAGAGCTACAAGGGCAGCGGCGCCGAGGCATATCGCGGCCGCAGCGGTCCGCTGAAGGTGACGGAAAACCACGAGACCGGCGCGCTCTACGATGCGCTGATCAAGGCGGCCGGCGAGGTCGGCATTCCCTATACGCGCGACTACAACGGCGAGCGGCAGGACGGCATCGGCATGACGCAGTCCACCATCCGCAACGGCCGGCGCCAGAGCACGGCGGTGTGCTATCTCGATCCCGCGCGGGGGCGGCCGAATTTGACCATCCAGGCCAACGCGCTGACCGAATGCCTGCTGCTGGAAGGCAGGCGCTGCGTCGGCGTGCGCTACGCCGTGGACGGGCAGGCGCGGGAGGCGCGCGCGGAACGGGAGGTGATCGTCAGCGCCGGCTCGATCAACTCGCCGCAGCTTCTGGAGCTGTCCGGCATCGGTCGGCCGGACGTGCTGCAGGCAGCGGGCATCGAAGTGCGCCACGCGCTGCAGGGCGTGGGGGAGAATTTGCGCGACCACTACTCGCCGCGGATGAAGTGGCTGGTGCCGGCGTCGCTCAACATGACCTACAACGCGAAGTGCCGCGGGCTGGGGATGGTCTGGCAGGCACTGCGCTATTCGCTGAGCAATAAGGGATTGCTCGGGCTGCCGGCGTCGCCGATTCGCGCCTATGTGCGCACGCGGGCCGGGTTGGATGCGCCGGACGCGGCGATATCCTGGATCCCGTTCCTGAGCGATGCGAACTTCCGGCTGGCGAAGCAGTCCGGCGTGACCGCGATCACCAACATCCTGCGTTCGGAGAGCACCGGGAGCATTCACGTCGCGTCGAACTCGCCGCGCCAGCCGCCGGCGGTGCGATTCAACTTCATGAGCGCGCAACTGGACCGCGAGGTGACGATCGCGGCCATGCGCATCACGCGGAAGATCATGGCGGCGGGGCCGATGCGAACGATCGCCACCGACGAGATCTCGCCTGGTGGCGGCGTGCAGTCGGACGACGAATTGCTCGACTGGGTGAAGAAGAATGCCGAGACCACCTATCATCCGGTCGGCACCTGCAAGATGGGCTCCGATCCGATGGCTGTGGTGGACGAGCAATTGCGCGTGCATGGGATCGCGGGGCTGCGGGTGGCGGATGCCTCGATCATGCCGACGCTGACCTCGGGCAACACCAATGCGCCGACCATCATGATCGGCGAGAAGGCGGCGCGGATGATTCTGGCGGGGGTGGGGTAGCAGGCGGACAGCGGGCGGGGGTGGGATAGCGGTGACGCGGTGGCCCGCATCCTGGGGGTGCGGTAGCAGGCGAACAGCGGGCGGGGGTGGGGCAGCAGGCGAAGAACCGCCCCTGATTCGCGCCAGACAGCTCTTACGGATCGGGTCGCGCTTGTTCACCTGGCTGGTTGGGTAACGAGCGGGGCGGGTTGTTGTCGCGCCGCCCTTGTCCTGCCTTGTCCTGCGCCGGAATCAGCAGCAGTGCCTACATGGCATGCTCTGTTCGAGCATAAGGGCATCCGGGCGCCGGTCGCAATACACGGCTACCGCCTCGAAAAGTTGGTCGTCGATTCGTATCCGGATTGGCCGGTTACCCGCGAGCAAAGCGATCATCGGCCGCCATCGGCTGGTATGGCGTTGTCCGCCGCCGAAAACCCGGGAATCCCTGAGATTGGTTGGCGCGGCGATGTCCGAAGATCGCGGTGCATTACGAGGTGATTATACAATCATAAATTGTATTTGG
>DATJNA010000300.1:0-27138 GCA_035508435.1 Acetobacteraceae bacterium
TGCGGCACGCCCCCTTCCCCCCAAGCGGCTCCCGCAAGGGAAGGGGAAGACCTATCCCCATGCTGCCGGTCCTCCCCTGCTTTGCTCAACCGCCGCACCAGCTCCCCAGGCGGGGGCAGGTCGGAGACGTGGCACAGGCGGATCAGTACCATCTCTGCGGCAGCGCGGCGGTCGGGGGCGGTTTCCACCTCGCCCACACCCTTCAGCAGCATCTGCCAGGCACGGGCCAGTGTAGGCAGCGCAAGCTGATCGGCCAGCGCGGCGCCACGCGTTCGTTCGGCTTCCGGCAGTTCGTGGCTGTCACGCAACGCCGGGACGGATCTTAGCCGGGTCAGCGTGTGCACCAGCTCCAGCAGGTCCTGCAGGAGCACGCCCAGGTCGGCGCCGCGTTCATAGGCGCGGTCGGTGACAGCCAGGGCGGCGGCCGGCTTGCCGGCCATCACGGCCTCCAGCAGCTCGAACACTGCCTCCCGGTCCGCCAGGCCCAGCATGTCGGCGACCTGGGCGGCGGTGATGGTGCCGTCGGCCTGGGCGATCGCCTGGTCCAGCATGGACAGTCCGTCGCGCACCGAACCATCCGCCGCGCGCGCAATTTGCTCCACCGCGGCAGGCTCTATCGTGACGCCTTCTTGCTCCGCGATGCGGGCAAAATGCTGGGTCAACTCGGCCACGCGCACGCGGCGCAGGTCGAAGCGCTGGCAGCGCGACAGCACGGTGATCGGCACCTTGCGGATTTCCGTGGTGGCGAACACGAACTTCACGTGCGGCGGTGGCTCCTCCAGCGTCTTCAACAGCGCGTTGAACGCGTTGCGCGACAGCATATGGACTTCGTCGATGACGAAGACTTTTGCCCGCGCCTGGATCGGGCGGTAGCGCGTGGCCTCGATGATCTCGCGCACGTCGTCGACGCCGGTGCGGGAGGCAGCGTCCATCTCCACCACGTCGGGATGGCGGTCTGCCAGGATGGCGACGCAGTTGGCGCAGACGCCGCAGGGATCGGCGGTGGGGCCGCCCGACCCATCGGGGCCGACGCAGTTCAGGGCGCGGGCGATGATGCGGGCGGTGGTGGTCTTTCCCACGCCGCGGACGCCGGTCAGCATGAAGGCGTGCGCCACGCGATTGGTGGCGAAGGCGTTGCGCAGGATGCGCACCATCGCGTCCTGCCCGATCAGGTCGTCGAACCGGGTGGGGCGGTATTTGCGGGCGAGGACACGGTAGGCGGGCGCCGGCTCCGGCGGCGGCGCCTGCGCGGGCAGGGCATCGCCGAACAGACCCGGGCCTTCCGGTGGCGGCGGGGGCAGCTCGTCGGCGGGGGAATCGTCCTGGAACAGACCGGACATTTCGGGCGATGTTGCTGGCCGGCGCGGCGGCCATCCTCTGTGGTAAGCGGTTGCGGCCGGGCGATCCGAACGGACCCGCACCAAGGCGGTTGTCCGGCCGGCCGGTTGGCGCGACGGCGCTGCGCGCCGCCGACTCCTGAGAGGTGGTTACCACGCTTCAGGGCCTTCGCCCAACGGCCGGGCGGGCGATCAGCCGCGATCGAGCGATGCCGTGGCGGCGGAGCCGGTGGCCGGCGTCGCGGGCCATCACCGCTGCCGTTCGCAGCGGCCGGGTCAGACGCGCGGCAGTGGGCACGGGACACGTAGAGCGCAACTGTTTTCCGTCCGTATCCGAAATTCGAATCCGGCTACACCTTGGCGACCCGCGCTCCTCAGTCGCGTGAATCGGCCAGTCCCGCGAGAAGCGGCACGTAAGCGGTGAGCCTGCGGGATACGAACTCCGAGAACAGCCGGACGCGCTTCGTCTTGCGCGTCTCGCCCTGCGTGAGCACCCAGAGCGTTCCGTGTCTGTGCAATCCGGTACCCGGCACCCTCACCAGCAGCTTGTCGGCATCGCCGACGAAGCAAGGCAGCGTCGCCATCCCGAGTCCCTGCCGTACCGCGACGATTTGCGCATCGGCGTCAGTGGTGCGGAACGAGACCTCGGTGGTGGGAACTTCTCCCCCGCGCGCCCAGTCCGGCAGGTAGTTGTCCTTGACGATCCAACGGATGCGATCAGGCGCTCCGGCGCGCCACGCGGTCAACAGGTCATGGGACATGTAGACACCGCCGAACAACGCCGGTCCCTTCAGACCGTGCAGATTGGGCGGCAGGGCGTTGCGGTCGTAGACGACCCGGATCGCGACATCCGCTTCTCGGTTGGTCAGATTCACCGGCTCGTCTAACGACAGTATCTCCATCTCGACCTCGGGGTGCCGGCGCGCGAAATCGGCAAAGTCCGGCAAGAGCAAGTGTGTCGCCAGGAGCGGTGCCAGCGTCACCCGCAGTCTCCCGCGTAGGCTTTGGTCGCGGCCGAAGACGCGGGTCTCCAACTGGTTCGACGACGCTTCCATCTGGGCCGCGAACTCGAGCACCTCCTCCCCGGCATCCGTCAGGCGATAGCCTGATGGCAGCTTCTCGAACAGGTGCGTCCCGAGGCGCCCCTCCAACTGGGCGATGCGCCGCAGCACGGTGGAGTGGTTCACCCGAAGGGTCGCGGCGGCGGCCCGGACCGAGCCGCCACGCGCGACGGCGAGGAAGTGGCGAACGTCATCCCAGTCAATCATATGGTGCAATCCCGCACCGAAAAGTGAACGCGCCAGATAGCGATCCTAACGCCTCGATCCGATCGAAGACCCTAACACTTCTACCCCATCGAACAAGTGTCATTGCGAGGCGCGCACCCGCGGAGCGATCCCGCTGGCGAAACGCCCAGACCACCCGTGCGACTCTCCCGACCGAGGTTGCTTCGTCGTTGCGTTCCTCGCGATGACGTGGTGGTGTCGCCACGGTCATCTCTCCTTCGTTCCGTCGGTTCGTTTTCGCACCACCGCTGTGCGCGCTGCCGCACTGAACGCCAGACATGGGCGGACCCATCCTGAAGCCCCGAAGGGCAGCGCAAGCCCGACCGAACCAGGAGATGGTTATGAAAATAGGATTTTCGGGCGCCGGGGCGGTAACACGCACCTTCGGCCGTCACTTGATCATCGCCGGTCACACCATTGTTGTATCCAATTCCAGAGGCCCGGCCACACTGGCTGATTTTGTCGCCGATCTCGGTCCAGCCGCCATCGCCGGAACCCGGGAGCAAGTGGCCGCATGCGAAGTCGTCATTCTCGCCACGAATTGGGTGAACGTGCCTCAAGCGCTGAAAGGCATCGCCTGGCACGGCCGAATTCTGATCGACGCAACCAACGCACATATCGACCCTGCTCCCGACATCAGCCTGGCGGGCGTGACCAGATCGAGGGCCGCATTAACGGGGCGCACATCAAGCGAGATGGTTGCCGAGATGGCACCCGGCGCCAGGCTCGTCAAATCGATCGGCAACATGCCGATGAACTGGATCAAGGACTTCTCCCCGAGTAAACCCCGTAGCCTCATCTTCACATCCGGCTACGACAGCAAAGCAAAACAACTGGTCATCGAATTCATCAGCAGCACCGGACTGGTCGCGATCGATCTCGGCTCACTCGCTACGGGCGGTGCCATGCATGAGGTCGGCGCTCCGCTATCCGGGCTCGATCTCCAGTTCGTCCGTCGGCTTCGCTGAGAGCGGCTTCACCTCGAAAGGAACCGTCATGTTGAGACTGGAAGACAAGGTCGCCGTCATCAGCGGCGGCACGAGCGGCATCGGGCTCGCCATCGCCCGACGATTCGCAAAAGAGGGCGCGCACGTGTTCATCTTCGGTCGGCGTCGGGACGCGCTTGACGCGGCGGGACAGTGCATCGGCGACAACTTCACCGCCATCCAGGCGGATGCCAGCAAGCTCGAGGACCTCGACCGCGTCGCCGGCGTCGTCCGCGGCAAGCAGGGCAGGGTGGACGTGGTCGTGTCCAACGCTGCCCTGGTGGAGCAAGTAAAGCTGCCCGACATCACGCCGGACCACTACGACCGCACGTTCGCCCTGAACGCCAGGGCGCCCTTGTTCCTTGTGCAAAAGATGCTGCCGATGATGGGGCGGGGAGGATCGATCATCCTGGTGTCCTCGGCGATGCATACCATGGGCCTGGCCAACCACTCGACCTACGCGGCCACCAAGGCCGCGCTGCGTTCCTATTCGCGGACCTGGGCGGCCGAGTTCAAGGACAGCGGCATCCGCGTGAACACGCTGAGCCCGGGCGTCATCGACACGCCGATGCTCGACTCGCAGGCCAGCACGCCGGAGCAAGCCGGGGAGATTCGCCGAGGCTACGCCGCCTACACGCCAATGCTGAGACTCGGGGATCCCGAGGAGCTGGCTGCGGCGGCCCTCTTCCTCGCCTCGGACGAGAGCTCGTTCATGACGGGATCCGACATGGTCGTCGACGGCGGCATCAGCAACGTCTGACGGCGATCAGCCGAGCATGGCGGTCGTCCACGGCGCCGGTCCTGGTGTCGGACGCAGCACCGCAGATCGGCCAGCCGGTTCGGCGCCTCGCGTCAGCGCTGGCGTTCCGTTGCGGTGCGCGCCGCGGTCATTGCGGACTTCACCTTATCGGGACGGGTGAATGCGAGATATTCCTGCGCGTAAGCCGGCGGCAGGATTTCCACCATCGTTTCGTTCTCGACCCACACCTCGATCACATGGAACGGGCCACGGTTGCAGTCGAAGCATTGCCAGCCTGCGCGCTGTGCGATCGCCTGAACGGTGTCGGCGTCGGTGGGAACGCTGAGCGCGAAATGCGTCGGCCCATAGCCGCGTGGGCCAGTCTTGACGAAGCTGCCGCCCACAGCGCCGCCGGGCTGCAGCTCGGTGCCGGCGGGATACACTTCCACGCCCGACCCATGCTCATCGAGCTGAAGCGCGAAAAAGCTGCCGGGATTGGGGGGAAACGGCACCGCGCTGCCTCCCATGAGTTCGGCAAGCACGCCGGCGGCCTGCTTCGGATCGCGTGCGGCGATGGAGAGATGATGGATCATGGCTGCCTCACCTGTGCGGGTGGGTCCGGAGCCTAGCGGATTTTCACCCTGATTGAAAACGCAGGCCAACCGGTCCCCGTCGTTGCGCGGCTGTCGGTCAATCATGAGGATGTCCGGTATGACTCTACTGGAATTGCTGCGTCACCTCGCTCCTGCCGGTGACGGCCATCCGCAAGCGGATTTGACACCGGAGACCACCAAGAGGATGGTGGCCGGAGCGACGGTTGTGTACCGGCGCGAGCGGTGGTTGCTTAAGCGAAATCACGCCGGTCGGAACCAGGAGACCACGATGAGTCTCGAGGAAAAGCTGGCCCCTCTGCGGGAAGCTACAGCAAAGCGCCTGGGTCCCGAGACGCACGCGATCATGCTGGGTGCGACGCAGCGGTTGCGCGAATCGGGGATCCTGGATCGCGTCATCAAGCCGGGCACCCGTGCGCCGGCTTTCACGCTGAACGACCAGAACGGCACCCCGGTCGCGGTTGGCGACCTGCTCGCAACCGGTGCCGTCGTGATCAGCGTGTTCCGCGGCTTCTGGTGACCCTACTGCCGGCATGAGCTGGATGCTCTGCAAGCAGTACTTCCCGAGATCAAGTCGCTTGGTGCCAGCCTTGTGGTGCTGTCGCCGCAGTTGCAAACCTATACGAAGCCCGGTGCGGAGAAGCAGAAGCTCGGCTTTCCGATCCTGACAGACCGAGACAACAAGGTGGGCGAGGCGTACGGCATCGCATTCCGGCTGCCGGACGACCTGATCGAGGTCTACAAGAAGATCGGCGTCGACCTGCCGCGCTACAATGGCGACCAGAGCTGGCGGCTTTCGATTCCGGCCCGGATCGTTATCCGGCGCGACGGCATCGTCGCCGCGGCCGAAGCCGACCCGGACTATACGCACCGGCCGGAGGTCGAAGCCACGATCGCGGTTTTGCGGGGCCTCTGATCAGAACGTCGCTGCGGCAATCCGCAGACAGGCGGCTCAGGTATCAACGCGGCCTCGGATCAGGTCGAGCCGGCGTGGCGCCGGCCGGTCAGGTCATCGCCCGCGTTGCGCGGCATCAGCAGCGCGATCGGTCCCGCCAGCAGCGGCATGCAGGCCACAGCGACGAACGCCACCGAAAAGTCGCTTGGACGCGCCGTGTGATCGCCGGAGAGACGCAGCGCCACTTCCAGCGCAAGCGCGCCGGCGGAAACACCGATCGTCGCGGCAAACTGCTGGCCGGTGATATAGAGGCTGGTCGCGGCGCTCATCCTGGCGCGCGGTACGTCGCCATAGGCCAGCGTGTTGTACGCGGTGAACTGGAGCGAGCGGAAGAAGCCGCCGACCAGCAGCGCGGCATAGATCGCCGCCACCGGCCAGGCGGGGCGGAACGCTGCGCAGAGCCCAAGCATCACGCCCGAGATGATGCCGTTCCACAGCAGCGTGTCGCGGAAGCCGAACAAGCGCAGGGCGTGTTGCGCGGCCGGTTTCATCACGAAGGCACCGGCGGCGCTGGCGAAGGTGATCAGGCCGCTCTCTACCGCGGAATCGCCGAACCCCACCTGCATCATCAGGGGCAGCAGGAATGGTACCGCGCCGATGCCGGTGCGGAACAGCATCATGGCGCAGAAGGCGACGCCGAAGCAGGGCAGCTTCAGCAGCGAGAAATCCAGCAGCGGCGCCGGATGGCGCCAGGCATGCAGCGCGTAGCCCAGCGCGGCGGCGAGTCCGATCGCGACCATGGCTGCGGTCAGCGCGGGCGGTACCACGCGTCGGCCCATCGTCTCCAGACCGAACATCACGCCGGCCAACGCGATGCCGGACAGGGCCAGGCCGGCGAAGTCGAATTTCCCCGGCGGCGGTTCGCGCGCGTCGGGAATGAACAGGGTCACCAGCACGATGCCCAGGCAGCCGATCGGGACATTGATGTCGAAGATCCAGCGCCAGTTGAAATATGTGACGATGAACCCGCCGACCGGCGGACCGAGCACCGGCCCCAGCAACGACGGCATTGTCAGCCATGCCATTGCGGCCACCAATTCGCTGCGTGGCGCGGTGCGCAGCAGGACCAGGCGGCCGACCGGCACCATCATCGCGCCGCCAAGGCCCTGCAATACGCGCGAGGCAACGAGGAAGGCCAAAGTGTCCGCGCGCCCGCACAGCACCGAACCGATGGTGAACACTGCAATCGCGGCGCGGAACACGGTGCGTGTGCCGTAGCGGTCGGCGATCCAGCCGCTGGCGGGGATGAACACCGCCAGGCTGAGCAAGTAGGACGTCAGCGCCACGTTCATGCGCACCGGCGGCACACCGAACACATGCGCCATGGTCGGCAGGGCAGTGGCGATTACCGTCGAGTCCAGGTTCTGCATGAACAGCGCGCACGCGACGATCACAGCGGTGAGGCGGGTGCGGCTGCTGGTGCGCGTGATTGCTTGAGCAGAATTGGACGGGGAGACCGCGCTTCGTTCTGGCATGGCCGCCAGTGTCGCCCGCGCCTCCGCTCTGGGAAAGCCCCGCTCCGTCAGTCCTGGGCTGCGCGCATACTCGCAAGCTTCCATCGGCTGCACGCAGACCCGGCAGCCGCCATCGACCGAGGCATGCAGCGGCGCCGGTATTGACCGGGCATCGACCACGGCTGACGCTTTCCCCGGTGAATACGTCGGGGACGTCAAACATGCCACGTCTGAATGGCAGAATCGCGCTCATTACCGGGGCAGGTACCGGGATCGGCCGTGCAACCGCCCGTGCGATGGCGGCGGAGGGCGCCCGGGTCGTCGTTGCCGAACTGAACGCCGCGTCGGGCGAGCAAACCGCGCATATCATCGCGCAGGCTGGTGGCGACTGCATCGCGGTCCGCACCGACGTGACGCAAGAGGACAGCGTCAAAGCGGCCATCGATACTGCTGTCGGCCATTATGGCGGGCTGCATATCCTGCACAACAATGCGGGCGGGTCGACCCCGGTAGATAACACCGTGGTCGACGTGCCCTTGGAGGAATTCTGGCGCGCTATCCGCCTCGATTTGTTCGGCACCTTCCTGGGCTGCCGCTTCGGCATTCCAGCGATGATCGCGGCCGGCGGCGGCGCCGTGATCAACATGGCTTCGAACGTCGCGCTGATGGGGGTCGCCGGGCTGGACTGCTATACCGCGGCGAAGGGCGGCATCGCGGCGATCACCCGCTCCATGGCGGTCGAATTCGCGCCGCGGAAGGTGCGCGTGAACGCCATCGCCCCGGCGGCGACGATGACCGACCGCGTGCGCGTCCGCCTCGATGCCGGCAAGGACAGCGTCGTAAAGATCGCCGCGGCGCATTTGCTCGGGCTGATCGAGCCGGGGGATATCGCCAACATGGCCGTATTTCTCGCCTCTGACGAGGCCCGCATGATTACCGGACATGTCTATCCGGTGGACAGCGGCATTACGGTCTCCTGATCCGCCAGAGTGTCACGCCCGATTCTTGGCGTCCCCGCCCCGCCCCGCCCCGCGCTGCGCCTCGGCCGGCCACGCGGTTCACTCAGCCGGCCCACGCTGTTCACCCATTCGTGAACAGTGTGATCAGTTCCTGACGCGGTCGTAATATCGCCGCATGTCGCTGGACAGGCATGGGGGTGCAGCCTGGACGTCCTGCCGCTGGGAGGCGCAGGATGGGACCGGAGCGGCGAGGCGAAGGATCGCACCCCTGGCGATCGCTTCTCCCCGCCGCCCGGTAGCCATGCCACCGGTCCGATCCCGGCGCGCACTGGTTACATGAGCGCATGGGACATCTCGGCCGCCGCGCCGGACCGGGGCTTGAGCAATGAAATCTCGGACACATCGGCGTTGTACAAGCACTAGTTACGAGACACGACTCGGTGCAGAGGCCAACTAGTAGCGGGCGGTTGTCGCTACGGTCAGGCGATGACCGAGGGTCATTATGAAAGGTTTCGCGTATGATCAGCAATGAAGTCAGTGATGGACTGGCCGGCATACTGCGCACCGCCATCGTAGAGTTGGTTCGCCGCGACGGCCCCGATCTTTCGGCGCGGCAGCTTGGCGTATTCCTGACCTGCTACCTGGAGACCGAGGCGCAGACGGTGCGCGGCCTGGCCGCGAAGTTGGGCGTTTCCAAGCCGGCAATCACACGTGCATTGGATCGGTTGTCGGAGTTCGATCTGGTACGGCGCAAGACGGATCCGCTCGACCGGCGCAGCGTATTGGTGCAGCGGACCGCCACCGGCATGGCATTCCTGCGCGAACTGCGCACGATCCTGCGCGATGCGGCGAGCGCTATGCACATTACCGCCGAACCGGCGCAGCCGGGGCGGCACCGGGCGGGTGCGGAGCCGGCACGGGCCACGCACTGAGGGCGCCGGACCGACCGGAGTGATGCGCCCGGGCAGACTGGGTGCAGCGAGGACTGTGACTGGGACCTGGCAACACGAGCCGCTACGGTAGGCTCGCGACACTGTTTTGCTTCGCCCTGCGCGCGATGAGCGGCAGCAGGGCCTTGGCCACGGCCTGGGAATGGGCGATCTGCCAGGTTTCGTTCAGGTGATCCGCGGTGTCGAAGAATGCGCGGCGCGGGTAGCGGCTACGGTTCGCTAGCTCCAGGAAGTGCGCGCCGTGGGCGACATAGATGGCGCGGATGGCGGCGATGGAGGTGTCCGGGACCGGCGAATCGTCAAAGCCCGTCGGCAGGCCGCCGATCACCTGGACGCCGTGGATACGGGCCCAATCGAGAAAGCCGGCAATCTCCACACTGCCGTAGCCGGTGCGGATCTGGGCTGCCGAGGGATGATAGGGTGCCACGGCGGCGAGCGTTGCGGCGTTGGCGCGGGCCAGTGTGGCCGTGTGGCCAGTGTGGTCGCCCATGGCGTTGCTCTCGCCGACGGAGGCAGCCCGCGGGTCGTGGAAGCCGCCGCCCACCAGGGCCATTTCGGTCAGTGCCATCACCGTGCCGCGCAGGTCGTAGGAGAACACGGCGCCGAGCCAACGGGTCGGCGGCAGGTGCAGCAGTGTGGCGCGGTCGTGGCGCAACATGATGGCCGCGTCAGGGCCCAACGCGTTGGCGGCGCGCGCGCGGACGTATTGGGCCTCCTCCATCGGCATGTAGACCACATCGCCAGGGTGCAGCAGCGGGCGCCAGCGCGCGAAGAGGTAGTCGAGGCCAATGCCGACGGCGATGCCGGCATTGACGCAGGGCAGGTGGAGCAAGGGGCCGATGGTGGCGCAGCGGTGCGAGTACGGGCCGTTGGAGCCGGCCAGGATGACGAGCTTCGGTCCCTCGATCGCGGCACCGCGTGCGACGCGGGCGTCCATCTCATGGCGGAGGAACCCGAACGACAGGGGCCGATCCAGGATGGCGGCGAACAAGGTGACGTAGAGCAGCAGGGAGGCGGCGCAGGCGAGGACGAGGCGGGAAAGCGGAAAGAAGCATGGTAGTCGCCTCCCCCCAACCTTGGTCGGCTTCTCGGCCCAAGCCCGCACGGGGAGGCCGCCTTGCTCTGGTGCGATCCGGTCTGCCGCGTCTTCCATCAGAACCTGAAGTACAAGAACGGCGCCACACTCGGCGCGAACAACAGTGCCTGGACGCTGAGCGCGAAACTCGACGTCAGGGCCAAGGTGCGCGCCCGCTCCGACAGCGCATGGACGTGTGGCAACAGCAGCACGATTGCCCAGCCCAGCAGCAAGCAGGCGGAAACCTGCGGGAAGCTGAGCGTGCGCGCGTCGCCGAGACAGGGCAGCACCTCCGCCGGGGTCGCGACGTGCCCGAGAATCGGCAGCGCTTGCACGATCATCTGTGGCAGAGCAAGGCCGTGCAGGCCGGCCATGCCAGCCAGCATGTCCCATGCCGCCGCGCCGGAGGCGGCGCGAAACGGCACCCACGCCACCACGACCGCCAGCAATGTCAGCGCCCGCGCAAGCGCGGCGGGCATCGTCACGCGGCAGCGCGCGTGCGCCACAAGGTACAACCCGTGCAGCCCGCCCCAGATGACGAATCGCCATGCTGCGCCGTGCCACAGTCCGCACAGCAGCATGGTGGCGAGCAAATTGGCGCTATGACGCCAGGTGCCGCAGCGACTTCCGCCCAGCGGGATAAAGACGTATTCGCGCAGGAACGAGCCGAGTGTGATGTGCCATCGGCGCCAGAATTCGGCGATGTTGCGCGACTGGTAGGGGCTGTCGAAGTTCAGCGGGAAGCGCACGTTCAGCATGTGCGCCAGGCCGATCGCCATGTCGGAGTAGCCGGAGAAGTCGAAATAGATTTGCAGGCTGTAGGCAAGCAGGGCGTACCACGCCTCGAAGAACGTCAGATGGGCGCCGGCGGCCGCGGCGTTGAAGCCGGTATCGGCGAAGCTGCCGAACGTGTCCGCCAGCACCAGTTTCTTGGCCAGCCCGAGCAAGAACAAAGTTGTGCCCTCGGCCAGATTGTCGGGGCGGAGGGCAAGGTCGCGGCGCTCGAGCTGCGGGATGATGTCCTTCGGGCGGACGATCGGTCCGGCAATCAGATGCGGAAAGAAGGCGACGAACGTGGCATAGGTAAGCGGAGTAGTGCCGGCATGCTCCTGCCGCGCGCTTTCCACCAGGAACATGATCTGTTGGAAGGTGAAGAAGCTGATTGCCAGCGGCAGGAAGATGCCGAGTGGCGGCGCGTGCGGTGCGGCGACGTGCAACAGGAAGTCGGCATATTTGAACCAGCCCAGCAGTGAGAGATTGCCGGCGATGCCGGCGATCAGCCAACATCGAACGGCGGTGCGGCGCCCCGTGCGGGCGAGGCGCAGAAGCTGCTGGCTTAGTGCGTAGTTGGTGGCGATGGAGCCGAGCAAGAGCAATACGAAGGACGGATTCCACCAGCCGTAAAAGAACAGGCTGGCGCAGAAGAGCCAGGCCAGGGAGGCGGTGCGACCGGCATAGCGGCCGAGCAAGGCGCAGCCGATGAGGCAGACCGGGAGGAAGCCCAGAACGAAGGGCTGCGAGTGAAACAACATGGCGCGTCGAGCGCCAGTTTCGAACACGCCGGTTAATAAATCCCCAACCTCTGCCGCGCCGGGAGAGTCGGAATGGCGTTATCCCGCGAGCTGTGGCCGTCGGCCCTTGCCGCCTGACGCGGGGGAGGTTGCCGTTCGACGGATTTCAGGGACGACGCCGAAGCGCAGCATATAATCGCGGAACTTCTTCCGCTCCGCCTCGGGATCCAGGCCGTGATCCTCGAAGCGGTAAGCATGCGCCCCGTAGCCACCATTGGGTTGTGCCGCGACCAGAGTCTCCATGCGCCGCAGCGCGGCAGACGACAGCGCCATGCCGAAATGCCCGTATACTTGCTCCACCGTTGCGACCGGGTCGGACACCAGGTCCAGATAGTGAACGTGGCACACCGGGTCCGGCAGCCCGGCCTCGTCGCCGACCGTCATCATCCGGCGCGTGCCTTCCAGCCAACGCAGGCTTTCCGCGCGGCCGATCTCCTTTGGGTCGAGGCGGCGGGAGAACGGGCGTCGCAGCACTTCGGTCAGATGGGCGACGGACAGCAGCACCTTGACGGGGTCGCGGTGCACGAACACCAGGCAGGCGTCCGGATAGACCGCGCGAATTGCCTCCAATGCGAACAAGTGATCCGGGCATTTCAGGACCCAGCGGGGGTGCGGGCCCGTTGCGGCCTGGTGCTGTAGATGCTGCAGGAACCGGCGGTGGAACTGATAGGCCGGCAGATGGCTGCGTGGACTCGCATCCAGCCACGCGCGATACGATGGTATGCGATAGTTGCTGTCGAACCGCAGGCTGCGGAACACATGCGCGGTGATTTCCGAGCATTCCTGGGGCGACGTCGGTTCGAGCGGATGCAACCCATGGAACTCGGGCGCCAGCACCTCGAAGGCGTGGAGCTGGCCGGCCACCTGGGACACGCGACGGTCGCGCCGGCCGGGTGGGTGGGCGTAGGGATAGATGGTCTCATAGACCAGCGGGGCACGATTCTCGGGATCCTCCAGCATCATGCGATGCAGGAAGGTTGTGCCGCTGCGGGGCAGGCCGGTGATGAAAACCGGCTGCGCGATTGGCGCTTCGAGGATACCGGGCCGGGCAAGCTCCGCCGCGCGAAGCCGCAACAGGTTGCAGAGGAACCGAGCCACGTCCCAGCGGGTGGCGATGCGTCCCACCACGCTGAGACGGGCATCGTTGGCGCAGGCTTCGAGGAAGCGTGACAGTGGCTCGGTGATATCGACGTTGCCGAAATCGTCCAGCCCGGTCCGGCGCCGCGCGAGGCGGATCAGGGCGTCGATGGAGAACGGCCGGTCCAGCACGCCACATGTGCCGGCGATCGCGTCTGCCAGCCTAAGAACCTGCGTCGGGATCGGCAAAGCCATGTCTCCTCTCGGCGATGTGGGCGATGCTTACAGAGCAACAATGATCCCGCTGCATCCGAAGTCAAAGCGGTGGGCACGCAGACGTGATCCGCGCTCCGCGCCGGATGGGCGGTAGACAGCCACGGCCATGTATCGCGATTGTTTCACGCACCGTGCGCGGTTGACCATCCGTCGCTGTCGCCGTAACTCCGCGACGATTGCTCGGACCTGTCGGAGGAGCCGCTTCGCCGTGAGGGGAACTGCCGGATGAGGCGGATTGGCATTCATCGTCGTGTGGTGCTGGGGGCAACGGTGTTGAACGCGGTGGGAGTCTCGCCGCGAGCATGGGCGGTGGACGCAGCAGCGGTGGTGGCGCCGATCCAGCAGCTTTGCAAGGGTCTGCTGGCCATCATGCACGCCGGGCAGACGATGCCGTTCGCACAGCGCTTCAGCCAGTTGGCACCGGTGGTGGAGCGTGTGTTCGATCTGGCAACCATCCTGCAGATCTCGGTCGGGCCGAGCTGGCCTACGCTGTCGGCGGATCAAAGGTCGATGCTGCTTGCTGCCTTCCGCCGCTACACCATCGCCTCCTATGTCAGCAATTTCGACGAATATTCCGGGCAGCGGTTCGACGTCGCGTCAGACGTGCGCGGCTTGCCGAATGGCGAGCAAGTGGTGGATACGCGGATCGTGCCAACCTCCGGCGATGCGCATACGCTCGACTACGTCATGCGGCAGAATGCGCAAGTCTGGCGGGTGGTGGACGTGCTGTTGGACGGCACGATCAGCCGGGTCGCGGTGCAGCGGTCCGACTTCCGCCGGCTGTTGAGCGAGGGCGGCGCGGCGGCACTGGCGAAGAGCCTGGATGACAAGACCGCGAACCTCTCGGGCGGTGCGGCTTAGCGGCCACAATTCCTGCGGTCTCGATACTGGTATCATTGAAATCGGGCGCTCTGGCGCTATCGGGCGCCCACAATCCAGCCGATCATACAGATGTCGGCAGCCCGCGCATCCCGTGAACGGGTGCCGCGTGGACGGTCCGCCGGCGCCTGCCCGCGGGACAGAGTGTTGATGGGGTTGTTGCCTTGCGGATGTGGATGACCCGTCCCTGGTTCGGCGCGGCCAACCTGGCTGTCGCGGCATGCGGATTGGGAGCGACGCTCCGTTGCAATCTGGGGACTCGATCATGAGCCGCATGTTGTTGCCCGTCCTGATCATCGGATCGCTTGGCCTGGCCGGTGCCGCACAGGCCGCGGGAGACGCCGCCGCCGGCCAGTCGAAAGCAGCAAGCTGCGGCATGTGCCACGGCGCCAGTGGCCAGGGCACGTCGATGGGCCCGAAGCTGGCCGGTGAGGACCCTGCGAAATTCATCCGGCAGATGAACGACTACAAGGCTGGCAAGGGCGACAACGCGATGATGAAGGCGCAGGCTGGCCCGCTCAGTGACCACGATATCGCGAACCTGGCGGCATACTACGCATCGCTGAAGTGAGTACTGCTCAAAAAGGACGCCGCTATGAGACTACGTTTTGCCGCCGCGTTGTCGATCTTGGTCACCGCGATGCTGTTGGCCGGATTCGGGCTGCTGGCCTCATGGCATCGGGCCTGCGCCGCGCCGGAGCAGATGAGCTTCAAGGATGACGTACTGCCGATTTTCAAGCTGTATTGCGTATCATGCCACACCGCTCCGAACGGCGAAGGCTATAAGGTCAGCGCACTGGACCTCACCACCTATGCCGGTGTGATGAAGGGCACCAAATACGGCCCGATGATCGTTCCCGGCAATGCCGAGTACAGCAACCTGATGTGGTTGCTGGACTGGCGGGCGAGTCCGCAGCTTCGCATGCCGCACGGTAAGAAGCAGTTGCCGGCAGGCGAGCGCGACATCATACGGGCATGGATCAATCAGGGTGCCAAGGACAACTGAGACAGCGCCTCAAGAGTATCAATGGATGCCATCCAGCAATGCCACAATCCGCGTTGCGATGGCATCCACCTCGGCCCAGTCGGTGAATTCCGTGCAGGTGCGCGGATCGGCTGGTCCTCCGGTGAGCGTCATGATCAGACGGATGATCTGCCGGTCCCACCATCGATAGTGCGGATAGGCGAGTCGCCCCGCCACCGCCTGCGCCAGGACCGGCACCAGGCCGTGCCGCCTGATCGATTTCCGCAGATATGCATTGTGCGTTGCATTGTTCTTGCCTGGCTTGCGGGCCGTCAGGTTCACCGAGATGAAGGCCAGCGGCGACTGCGGCGACGCCCGGCGATAGGTGGCGAGGAAGCGCTCGGCCTGTGGCAAGTGCCGCCCATAGCGCACTGCCGCCACCAGCACGACCAGCGGCGCCGCGCCAATCTCGGCCCCGGTCGGCGCACCGTCCGCGAGGTCACGCGGTGTCGCCTCGAAGCCGCAATCTGCCAGCCGGGCAGCGATGCGTGTCGCGATCCGCCGGGCCTGGCCGTCGTGCGTGGCATAGAGCAACAGCATCGCGTGCGACGGCAACAGGCGATGCTGGTTGGCCGCTAGGGGCAAGGCCACGATCGGGCACTTGCCTGTCGAGAACTCGCCTGAACCGCGAGCGATCGCCGTGGCGGCGGTGGTCTGTCATTCCGCGGCGTCGGCGCCTTCCTCTTCCTCGTAGCCGGTGATCATCTCCTTATAGTGGGTCAGCGGTTTACGACCCAGCGTGCCCAGGTAGATATGCGCCGGAATGTAGAAGCCGAAGAACACGAACACCAGTACGTGCACTGTATCGATCACCCGCACTCCGCCGAAAAATGCCACCAAGTGCGAGAAGCCGAGCAGATTCCACAACAACAGACCGCTGAGAATTTGCAACGGCAGGACGATAATCATCAAGATCTGGTAGGTCATTGCCTGTAGCGCATTGAACTTGTGGTAGATGGTGGGACGGAACGGCGGCGGCAGTTCACGGAAGATGCCATAGCTGTAGTACAGCGCCTGCCGCACGCTGCCGACGAAATACTTCACCGGGTTCAGCTCGGCGTGATAGGTCCGGATGCGGGGCGACGACACATAATAACCCAGCCAGAGCAGAAAATTTGCAGCCACCACGAAGCCCGTGACGTTGTGGACCTGCACTGCTGTCCGGAACGACACCACGTCGATCAGGCCGACATAACGGAGCTGGATGCCGGTCAGGAACAACACGACGCAGCCCAGCGCATTGATCCAATGCCAGAGTCGGACCGGCAGCGGGTGGAGGTAAATCGGATGCATCGTGCTAACCTTTCCGCTGAGCGTCATGATTGCCGCGTGTGTAGTTCCGCAGCGCCACCCGTGCGATCAGGTGCGCGCCGGACCAGCCCACCCCCACCAGCAGCGCCAGTGCGAAGGCGATATCCAGCAGCGTGACGCGCGTGGCGCCGATCGCATAAAAGCCCCCGATCGAGGGGATCGAAAACACCGAGGTCAGCACAGCGCTGCTGGCCGAGTAATTGATCGGGATGCCGGCCGGGCCGGCCACCGAGACCTCGACGCTCTGGAATGCCGCCGCGCCGCGCCGATGACACACAGCGCAGTTGCCGATCGCTTTGGCGGCCACCGTCAGCAGATGATCCTCGATGCCGGTGCTGACTTCCAGCCGGCCACGAATCGCGGTCTTGCCCCCGACGTTGCGATTGTTCAGCGCGCCCAGCAGCGTCATCAGCGTGGCCGGATCCAGACCGGGCTTTTGCGCGCTTGTCGCCACGCTGAGATTTTCGAATTCCGGAATGCCCTCGGGCTGTGGAGTCTCCTTCTGGGTTTGACTATTGTACAGTACCAGGTCGACCACGCGATGCGCTTGCGGCGTATGGCAGACGGGGCAGGACACCACGGCGAAATGCAGATCGACGTTGGGCAGCCAGGTGCGGTGCGACTCCGTCGCCTCCCTGTGGCAGCCGAGGCAAACGTCGCGCCGCCCAACACCCGCGGACGGTACCGCCACGTCATGCGCGCCATGGCAGTTGAAGCAGAGCGGCGCCGCGGTCATGCCTTGGGCGCGCAGCGTGCCATGCACGCTGGTGAGATAGGCGTTAAAGATCGGCGCGTGGCAGTTCTTGCAGGGTACGGTCGCGACCGAGTTCGACTGCCCCTGCGTCATGCTGTGTGGCGAATGGCAGTTGGTGCAGACCGGGGCGGCGGCGTTGCCGGTGCTGACCAACGCGGCGTGGACGCTGTGCTGCCACCGATCGAGTTCCTTGGCGTGGCAGGTGCCGCAGACCTGCTTGCTCATCGCCAGGGAAAACGCCTGCCGACTCTCGATCGGCATGACCGTCGACAGATGGCTGGTGAGTTTGATCGTAGAGTGGCAACCGGTGCAGCCCAGCGGTGCGTGCACCGAATCGGCGAAATGCGACGCGTCGATCTGCAAGGATAATGTCTCGCCGTCGCCAAGCTTCTTTTGCAGCCCGGGCGTGCCGTGGCAGGTGAGGCATTGCTGGTCCGCGGCCGAAGGCGCAGCCGCACGGGCGGGCGCCATAACCACGACCAGCATCAGCATGACAAGGAGAGCGGCACCGCTGATCAAACGGTGCACCGGCCGGGCCGCCGCGGCATGGCCGTTCAAACCAGGGTTCGTCACGCGGCGCTCCACGATGTCGGCTGGCCCGGCACCGGCAGCGTCACCGGCCTCGGCCGGCTCATTCCGGCTGGCTCCAGCGATGCCACATCCGTTCGCCGCGCCGGGTCATCATCATCAGACCGATAAACGGAAACAGCGGCAGATAGGCGAGCGTGATGAACGGGGCGGCGAACAGCAGCAGGACGTCCTTCGCCACCTGGGCCGGGGCACGTGGTCGCGGTCGCTCCTCGTCCACCGTCGCTCGTGCCCGCGACTGGTTCATGGCGTTCTCCTCCGACCGTCCTGGTATTGCTGGTCTTCTGACGCAGGTTCGCCGGGGTGGTCATGAATGCAGGTCAACCACTGCTTCACGCCGCAGAGCAGGCCGCTCGCCGTTCCATTGGAGGGGTTGTGCGCAATCATCCCGGTTAACGATTGTATCAGTCTATGAGACAGACTGGCTCGTGGCGTGTGGACCAGGCCCGCGGCCGGCGCGTCACAATGCATGCAGGGCTGGACGCCGCGTAGGACCAGCACTGCCGCCGGTTTCTAATACCAGCCGCCGTCCGGGCTGACTGTGGCACAACAGCCACAGTGCGCTGCTTCGCCTCGGCGCGCGTGCCCTGCCGCAATCGGGCACACCGCGCGGAAATTGGCCTCCTGGGCCGGTTTGCGGCGCCCGTTCCGGTGGCGCCGCCGCAATCCGGTCAGCCGCTGGTATCATAAATTTCCGGTAATGCTGGTGCTACCGGCCGGCCACACATTGCGAGATCGTGTCGTCGGAGCAAACCGCTCCGCACCGTTTCGGATGCAAGCAGGCTCGTGACTGCAAAGACACGAGTTCGCAGGGCAAGGCCGAGGGATTCACAATATGAAGCAGATACTCGCGCTGACGCTGCTTGGCATGGTGCTGATGCTGGGCGCGCTACCCGCGTCGGCGCAGGCGCCGCAGCCGATGCGCTCGCTGCCGCCGACGGCCGACGCCGGCACGCGCGCCTGCCTGACCTGCCACGGCACGGATCCGAAGGTCACCGCGATTCTGCAAAGCCCGATGGCGGTGGCGGGCGATCCGCGCACGCCGTTCGCCCAGAGCGGCTGTGAGAGTTGCCACGGGCCCAGCACCGACCACATCGCGATGAAGGCGCCGTACCCGGACATCGTGTTCGCCGGCCCGCACAAGTCGCCGGCGAAGGACCGCGATGAGGTCTGCCTGAGCTGCCACCAGGGCGATCCCATGGTGATGAACTGGCAAGGCAGTGGCATGCAGCGTGCGGGCGTCGCCTGCACCGATTGCCACATCTCGCACGCGCCGAGGGATCCGGTGATGGTGAAGGCGACGCAGCCGCAGATCTGCTTCACCTGTCACCAGGACATCCGGGCCGATACCTATAAGTACTCGCACCACCCGATCCGCGAAGGCCTGGTGACGTGCAGCGACTGCCATAACCCGATGGGCGGCCCCGGCGACACCAAGGACCTCAAGGAATTCACCGTCAACGAGACCTGCTACAACTGCCACGCCGACAAGCGCGGCCCGATGCTGTGGGAGCATCAGCCGGTTCGTGACAACTGCCTGAACTGCCACAATCCGCATGGTTCGAATCAGCCAAGGCTGATGATCGAGCCGATGAATTTTCTCTGCGCCTCCTGCCACAGCGCGGTCAGCAACAACAGCGGCGGCGCGTTCGGTGGCGCGCACTCGATCCCGATGGGGCCGGGCGGCAGCAGCTTCTTCAACTCGGCACTCGCCAATCAGAGGACGTGCGTGAACTGCCACTCGCAGGTGCACGGTTCGAACAGCCCGGCGGGCGCCTTCTTCATCCGCTGATGCGACGGCACGAGCAAGGGAGCTCGCTATGATCACTCGCAATGCGCTTCGGGCCATCGCACTGGCAACCTCGTGCCTCGCGCCATTGGCCGCCCTCGCCCAGACCGCGGCGCCCGCGGCGAGCCAGGCTCCGACCATCAGCATCGGCGGCATGCCGTTCACCGGCGAAGTCGGGTTCGGCGTGCTGGGCCAGTTCGGCCGCAATCCCGATGAGTTCGGGCGCTATAACGGTTTCAATACCAACGGCGTGGACGTGATCGGCAATTTCGATCTGACCGGCCGCCAGCCATGGTACTCCAGCAGCACGCGCTATTATGAGTTCTGGGGCGACAACCTGGTGTATCAGACCGGGGACAAGCTCGGCGGCGGCATTGGTCCCGGCGGCCTGAGCGCCGGCAACGGCTTCGACTCCAGCATCAGCAACCACCTGTTCAATGAAGGTTCGGTCGGATTCCGGGTCGGCGATCAGGGCACCTGGGGTGTCGAGGGCTACTACAACGCCATCACCTACACCGGCAACGTCATCGACTCGATCTACAACGTCAATGGCAATACGGCATTTCTGAACCCCGGGCTTTTCCCATATGGCGGTGCGCTGTCGCAGACCGCCGCCACGCCGGGCGCGCACACGAGCTACAGCAACGCTGGGCTGGTTGGGACCGGGGCTGTGCTGCCGGTGCAGACCGGCACCCGCCGCGATATCGTGGGCGGCAACTTCAAATACATCTGGAACGACTGGACCATCACCGGCGCCTTCCAGCATGAGCATAAGGAAGGCACGCTGGAGGAGTCGTATTTCGTCGAAGGATCCGTCGGCGGCTCGCCATTTGCCCTGCCGGTCAACTACGACACCGACCGCTACGACGTTTCCGCCCGCTACAACAGCCGGCTCTACCAGGCAGTGGTGCAATATACGTTCTCGCACTTCAGCGATAACAATCTGTTTGTCGCCCTGCCGTATCCCACCTCCGGTACGGCCAAACCATTCCAGCAAGCCGCCGCCTATTCGACACCGCCAAGCAACAGCGCACAGTATGTCACGGTGATGTTGGCGACCAACGCGATCCCGGACACCCGGCTGAACCTGAATGCGCGAGTCGGCGTGGAGAAGCAGGACGATACGTTTCCGCCGAACTCCGCCGATCCGGGCATCGGCACCTTCATCGGCACCACCGGCTTCCTCCACCTGAATCCGATGCTGCAAGGTACCAGCGAGGATTCGCCCGACATCACGGCGACCGTCTATCAGGTCAAGGTCAGCGCCAACAACCAATCCATTCCGAGAACCGACATCGACGCGTTCTACGGCATCGACGGGCGCAGCGTCAGCCTGAACCAGTACGGCGTGTATGGCAGTGGCCTCGGCCTCGACTCAGCCCCCGGCTCCGCCACGCCGTACGCGTTCGTCGTGCCGCAGGACTGGTTGAAGCAGAGCGCCGGTGCCGATCTGACCTATAAGCTGATCCCGGCGTACAACACGCGGCTGCAGCTTGGATATCGGCTGAATGTCACCGACTATAGCAATGCCCAGGTAGGACATAGCTGGACCAACACCGGATCGATCGGAATCCTGTCCAATATCGGGCCGGACTTCAACGGCAAGCTGTCATTCGACTATTCCAGCCGTTCCGGCAATCTCAGCTACCTGACGCCATGGTTTAATCTGGACGGGCCGACGGCGACGCCGACCTGGTCGGGCGCCTATTACCAGGCGCCCATGACGTCGGAGGCCGTGACCCTGCGTACCGACTACGAGCCACGCAACGATCTATCGGCTGATTTGCTGTTGCAATTCAAGAATGAGAATTACACCTATCCGTCAACCACGGGATTCGGCCCCACCCCGCAGCCGCTCACCGGCGTCGGGACGGGCGTGAAGCAGGACTATGCGTTGAGCGTCGGGCCTGACATAAACTACCGGCCCACCAACAAGATCGACATCCATCTGTTCTATACCTACGAGTTATTGTTCTTTAACAACCTGGGCAACGGCAACTGCGCCACGTCCAATACTGGTAGCTGCCTCGGCAGCGCCGGCTACTACCAGAACAAGGACACTTCCAGCACCCATACCGTCGGCGTCAGCGGTGAGTGGAAGGTCAGCGAGAAGCTGAAGCTGAAGGCCGACTACACGGTGTCCTACGGCTCGGTGATGTTCTCCGAGTTCAACGGCGTGTTCGTGACCAACCCGACGGCCTCCTATCAGAACGTGACCAACTATCCCGACATCAATTCACTGATGAACCTGGTCAGGCTGACCGCCAGCTATGAAGTGTCGCCTGGCATGGAGCTCATTCTCCAAGGTGTCTACAGCAGCTATCACGAGACGAACTGGTATGATGACGCGAGCGCCGTCCAGAGCGCCGGCACCAGCGCCATCTCGCTGCTGACGCCCGGCTACGGCTCGCCGAATTGGAGCGTCGGCCAGGTCATGGCGGGCATGCGCATCAAATTCGGTGCGCCTCCACCGCTGCCACCAATGGTCGCAGCCGCCGTGCCGGCCGCCGCCATGCAGGTCGCCCGCTCCTACCTGGTGTTCTTCGATTGGGACAAGGCGGCGCTGACCGATCGCGCACGACAGATCATCAGGGAAGCGGCGGACAATTCGACGCACGTGAAGGTTACGCGGATCGAGGTGAACGGCTACACCGACACGTCGGGTACGCCGCAGTACAACATGGGCCTGTCGATCCGCCGCGCCGACGCCGTCAAGGCCGAGTTGATCAAGGATGGCGTGCCCGCCAACGAAATCGCCACCAAGGGCCTCGGCGAGACGCATCTACTGGTGCCCACCGGGCCAGGCGTGCGCGAGCCGCAGAACCGCAGGGTGGAGATCGTCATTCTGTAGCATCCGCACACTGGTCGGTTCGGAACCGGGTGCCACGCCGCAACTGTCATTGCCAGGCGCGTAGCGACGACGCGATCTCGTTCGATATGGTAGAAAAACGGTTCGTCCGTCAGCGGACCGGATTGCTTCGTCCCGCCACGCTCCGCTTGCGGGTCTCGCAATGACAGTGCCAGCCCGCTCGCAACGACGGCTTCAGGCCGCTCGCAATGACAGTGCCAGGCCGCTCGCAACGACAGTGCCGGGCCGTTCAATGCAGCAGCCAGGGCCATGCCCAGCGCACACCCCACAGGATCGCCGCCGTAAACAGACCCGCAATGACGTCGTCTGCCATCACCCCGAATGCACCGTGGCGGCGGTCCGCCCAGCCGACCGGCCCCAGCTTTGTCACGTCAAAGAAACGGAATAACACGAACGCCGCCGCCAGCCCGAGTGGTGTCGCCGCCGCCAGTCCCAGCATGGCGATCCATTGGCCGGCGAATTCGTCGATCACCACCCAGCCGGGATCGCCGACGATCCGCGCGCTCCGCACCGCCCAGAAGCCGCCGATCGTGACCAGCAAGGCAGCCGACGCCAGCGCCGCTTGCGACCACCACAGCAGGCCTGCCCCTATCAGAGTGGCGACCGCGGATGCCACCGTGCCTGCGGCAACCGGCGCGAATCCGGCGCCGAAACCCGCCGCGATCCAGCGCGCGACCCTCACGCGACGCGGTCCAGGGAGACGCGGTCCAGGAAGTCGCGTAGTGCCGCCACGACCGGTGGCTCGGCCAGGGTGGGGGCATGGCCGATGCCAGGAACGCTGACCACCGCCATGTCGGGGCAGGCGGCCTGCATACGTGCAACGGTATTCGGCAGCAGGATATCGCTCGCCGCACCGCGCACCAGCAGCAGCGGCAAATGCGCCAGGGCGCCGAACAACGACCAGAGATCAGGACGGGCCGGTTGCAACAGGCGTGCTATGCGCGTGTCCCAGCGCGGATGCCAGCGTCCGTCCAGCGCGGGGGCATAGGTCA
Source organism: Acetobacteraceae bacterium (assembly GCA_035508435.1). Classification (GTDB taxonomy): domain Bacteria; phylum Pseudomonadota; class Alphaproteobacteria; order Acetobacterales; family Acetobacteraceae; genus JASHVB01. Next base: position 23,483 of record DATJNA010000300.1, read on the forward strand.
GGCGTGCCATCTCCTGCCAATCGGCATCCTCATGCAGCGACATCGGCGGCAGCGTCGCGCGCAGGTGGGCAACACAGGCGGCGAGGCTCGGCAGCGCGGGGTCCGTGGCGACGAAGCGACGCACGAAATCGGCGCCGTCCCCGCCGATTTCCGGGCCGATATCGTTCAGCACCACCGCGCGCAGCGAGGCCGGCTGTGCCGCCGCGAGGCCCATGCAGAGCAAGCCGCCGAAGCTGGTGCCGATGCCGACCGCGCCATGCACGTGCAGCGCGGCGCAGATGTCGAGGATGTCGCGGACGCAGGCTTCCGCCGCGTAACGCTCGACCTTGCGGGCACGGCCTGATTCGCCGCGTCCGGCGTAATCGAGAGCGATCACCCGCCGTCCCGGGCCGAGTGCCGCGGCAACCGGGGCAAAATCGCCGCCGGATCGCACCACACCGGGCAGGCACAGCAGCGGCGGTCCAGCCGCGCCCGCGCCCCATTCGCGCACGGTCAGCATCAGGCCGTCCCAGGCGGACAGGCGATGAATGTGCGCTGAGGCCGGCGCAAATGCTGCCACGTTCATTGCCGACGGGTCTTACCGCATGGCCGGGCCACGCCTGTCCTCAATGCATCCACTGCGCCAGCAGCGTCGGCGTCGATTCGCCGCGGCGGGCGCGGTAGATGGTGATATTCTCCAACACTCTCTGCACATAGTTGCGCGTTTCGCCGACGGGAATCTCCTCGATCCAGTCGATCATATCCACCGGCCCCATGCGCGGATCGCCGTTCAGCCCCAGCCATTCATCCACCCGATGCGGGCCGGCGTTATAGGCAGCGACCGCGAGCGGCAGCGATCCATCGAAGTGCAGCAGCATTTGCTGGAGGTACGTCGTGCCCAGCCGCATGTTGTGCGCGGGATCACTGGTCAGCGACACCAGCGAGGTGGCCACGCCCAACTGCTTCGCCACCGCATCGGCGGTGAACGGCATCAACTGCATCAGCCCGCGCGCCCCCGAGGGGCTGACCGCGCCAATATCGAAGCTGCTCTCCTGCCGCATGATGCCCAGCGCCACCGCAGGATCCAGCGGGCCGGCCGGCGGATCGAACGGCATCGGCCAGCCTTCCTGTGGCAGCATCAGCCCCGCGATCCCCATGCGCCGCGCGATGAACACCGCCGTCTCCGGCAGCCCCACGCGCAGCGCCAGCGCCGCCGCCAGCGAGCGGTCGGTCGGGTCGGGGGCCAGCGACTCCATCCGCAGCAGGAACACCCGTGCCCGCGGCGCATCGCCCCAGGCCACCAGGAAGGCAGCCGCGCGGACCACCTCATGCGCCGCGAAGTCGAACACGGCGTCGCGGGTCCAGCCCGGGTCGCGTAGCGCGTCGATGCGCTGCGCCAGCTCGGACGCGTCATCGCCCAGCGCCAGCGCCGCGAGCTGGCCGTAGAACGTGGTGGGCCAACCGGCTGCCTTCTGGTAGTCCGGCTTGGGATCCTTGCCCGCCGCGGCCTCGGCGCGCGCTTGCCAGTACCACGACCGCGCCTGGGTGATCGCCGCCTTCGACACCGTGGCAAGTATTGCGAAATGCGCCAGCGCCGCCGCCGGATCGTTCAGCTTGCGCAGCGCGATGAAGCCGGCGAGGAAATTGGCATCCGCCACCGCCACCGGCGCGACCTGGTCCGCGGTGTCGCACAGCATATAGGCGCCCTGTGCGTTGCCGGCCGCCAGCAGGTCGCGTGCGAGCCCCTCGCGAGCCGCCCAGAACGCGGTCAGGTGATCGGGGTCGGTGGCGCGCACCGCCGCCTGTGCCGCGGCACCATCGCGCTGCCACAAGGCGAGCGCGTCGGGCAGGCGGGCCGCCCGGCGCAGATAGCGCGCATGGTCCAGCATCATTCCGGGGTCGTCGCGTTCATGGATGTGGGCCGCTGCCAGCAATGCCTCGGCATTGGGAGCGTCGTGCTGGAGGGCGAGGCGTGCCTCGGCTTCCGGGCGATGGGCGGGGTCGAGTCGCGCGACCTGCCGGGCCGCGTCAACGGGATCGCGCCAGGCCAGATACTGGAACCGCTCCCATTCGTCCCCCAGCGTCAGGTTGCCCGACCAGCGCTTCAGGAATCCCGCCACCTGGGCCGGATCGGTCAGCCCCGTGACCCAGGCGTGCCTGGCGTCGTCCACCGCTTGATTGGTGCGGCCGGTGTCGGACAGCGCCTCCGCGCAGCGCGCCAGGGTGCCGGGCAGGGTGGGGTGTGCGGCATCGCATTGCACGACCACGTCGGGGTTGTCGGGATCGGCGGCGATCGCCTCCTCGCGCCGGCGCTCCAGCAATGCCTGGTTCGGCCAGTCAGGATTGTCCTGCATGAAGGCGGCGATCTCGGCCGGCGTCGCCGCGCCGGGATCGAGCAAGCGGTAATAAAGAACCAGCTTCTTGGCCACCGGGTCGGCGTAGCCCGCAGCGTCGGCCAGCGCCACGGCCCATTGGTCGGCACGGATGGCGGGCAGCGGGTTGCGGCCGGTGGCGGGAACAGGATTGCCAACCGCTGCGCCGGCATAGCACAGCACAGGCAGCGCAAGCGCCAAAACGGACCGAATCGGCAAGGACATGGCGGGTCTTTCTAGCGCGTTCCGGCCTTGCGGCGCATCTTTTGCGCGCCTAGCCTGCTGCCCCGCTGGGTCAGACCGATTGAGGCGCCCGGCAGCCAGTGGGAGAACGCCATGTTCAAGGGATCGCTCGTCGCGTTGATCACCCCGATGCGCCAGGACGGGACGATCGACGAAAAGGCCTTCGCCGAATTGGTGGACTGGCAGATCAAGGAGGGCACGCATGGGCTGGTGCCGGTTGGCACCACGGGCGAAAGTCCGACGCTGTCGCATGCGGAACATAAGCGCGTGGTGGAGATCTGCATCGACGTGGCGAAAGGCCGCGGCGTGCCGGTGATCGCCGGCGCCGGTTCGAACTCCACGGAGGAGGCGATCGACCTGACGCGCCATGCCAAGGAAGCCGGCGCGGATGCGGCCCTGGTCGTCACGCCATATTACAACAAGCCGACCCAGGAAGGCATGTTCCTGCATTTCACAGCGATCGCCGATGCGGTGGACCTGCCGATCATCATCTACAACATCCCGCCGCGCAGCGTGATCGACATGAAGGTCGAAACCATGGCGCGGCTGGCGAAGCACAAGAACATCGTCGGCGTGAAGGATGCGACCGCGGACCTCGCACGGCCGCTGCATCAGCGGCGGCAGTGCGGGGCGGATTTCTGCCAGTTGTCCGGTGAGGACGCGACCGCGATCGCGTTCAATGCGGCCGGCGGAGTCGGCTGCATCAGCGTCACCGCCAATGTCGCGCCGCGCCTGTGCAGCGACATGCAGACCGCGTGGATGGAGGGGCGGACGGCGCAATCGATGGCGATCCAGAACCGGCTGCTGCCGCTGCACGATGCGTTGTTCACCGAAACCAGCCCCGCGCCGGTGAAGTTCGCCGCCTCATTGCTCGGGAAGGCCACGGAGCGTTGCCGGCTGCCGCTGGCACCGATCATGGAGCCGACGCGCGCCAAGGTGCGGGCGGCGATGACGGAGGTCGGGCTGCTGAACTGACGCGTCGGCGCGCCCCGCTGGAAGCCGGTCGGCGTTGCTTGCGCGATACCGGCGATGCCGCCATATCGATCTGACACGGCCGGTTGT
>DATJNA010000301.1:0-17621 GCA_035508435.1 Acetobacteraceae bacterium
CTGGCCGTGCGCGGGCGCGGCCCAGCGGGTGCGCGGCACCGCCGCGTTAGGATGTCCAAAGGTGTGGATCGCGGCCATCCGCCGGTTCGTATCGCGCGGGGTACGAGAATTTGCCATGTCCGCCCATGCCGAAAGTTAGAAACTCTATCAAGTGGCGGCGACCGCCCCTGTCAAGGGGTTAGTTAAATTTTCTATCCAACGGGTGGCGAGGACCGCTGCCCGGGCGCGCGAGGCACACGGCGGAGCCTGTTACTCAGAGTATCGCCCTTGAGGCGGCGTCAGCCGCGCCTCATCGTCCGGTCAGCAGCCGTGCTTCATCGTCCGGTCAGCAGCCCGTCGACCGCCTCGATCAGCGCCCGCGCGGATTGCTGGCGTTCCAGCGCCAGTTCCTCTGCCGCGACGTCCGCGGCATCGATTTCGGCAAGCTGCGCCTCGGCCGCGGCCAGGCGCCGTTCGCCTTCCGCGCGCTGCAACTCCGCCACCGGCGCCACTTCGTTGGCCAACACCGTGCAACGCGTCGGCGTCACTTCGGCAAAGCCGCCGGCCACGAACAATGTGTCGGTGACCCGGTCGTTCTCGTACAGCGAGATCACCCCGCCGCGCAGCATGACGATCATCGGCGTGTGGCCTTCCAGGACGCCCATGTCGCCCTCGGCGGCAGGGATCACCACCATCTCCACGGGCCGCGACAGCAGCAGCTTCTCCGGGCTGACGATTTCGAGGTTGACTGACATTGCGGGGTCCTGGGAGCGAGATGCTCCCCCCTCCCTCAAGGGGAGGAGGGCGTGGGAGGGGGCGTGGGCGGGGTCGTGCGGCGAGGCTTGCTTCGCCCCCTCCCCCCGTCCCTCAAGGGGAGGAGGAGTCGTTGATGGGTCAGGCCGCCGCCTTCAGGCTCTCGCCCTTCTTCACCGCGTCCTCGATCGTGCCGACCATGTAGAATGCGGCCTCGGGCAAGTGATCGTATTCGCCGGCACAGATCGCCTTGAAGCTGCGGATCGTGTCGGCGACCGGGACGAAGATGCCGGGGAAGCCGGTGAACACTTCGGCCACGTGGAAGGGCTGCGACAGGAAGCGCTGGATCTTGCGCGCCCGCGCCACCACCAGCTTGTCCTCTTCCGACAGCTCGTCCATGCCAAGGATGGCGATGATGTCCTGCAACGACTTGTAGGTTTGCAGGATGCGCTGGGTTTCGCGCGCCACCTGATAATGCTCCTCGCCGACGACGCGGGGATCGAGCGACCGGCTGGTGGAGTCCAGCGGGTCCACCGCCGGATAGATGCCCAGTTCGGCGATCTGCCGTGACAGCACGGTGGTGGCGTCCAGGTGGGCGAAGGATGTGGCGGGCGCCGGGTCCGTCAGGTCGTCGGCCGGCACATAGATCGCCTGCACCGAGGTGATCGACCCCTTGTTGGTTGACGTAATCCGCTCCTGCAACGCGCCCATGTCGGTGGCGAGGGTCGGCTGATAGCCCACCGCCGAGGGAATGCGGCCGAGCAACGCCGACACTTCGGCGCCCGCCTGGGTGAAGCGGAAGATGTTGTCCACGAAGAACAACACGTCCTGGCCTTCCTCGTCGCGGAAGTACTCGGCGAGCGACAGGCCCGACAGGCCGACGCGCGCGCGGGCGCCCGGCGGCTCGTTCATCTGGCCATACATCAGCGCCACCTTGGAACCCTCGGTGGAGCCGTTGTCGCCGAACCTGATGACGCCGGCGTCGATCATCTCGTGGTACAGGTCGTTGCCTTCGCGGGTGCGCTCACCGACGCCGGCAAACACCGACACGCCGCCATGCGCCTTGGCGATGTTGTTGATCAGTTCCTGGATGATCACCGTCTTGCCGACGCCGGCACCGCCGAACAAGCCGACTTTTCCCCCCTTCAGGTAGGGGGCGAGCAAGTCCACGACCTTGATGCCGGTCACCAGGATTTCGGCGGTGGTCGCCTGGTCCTCGAATGGCGGCGCCTCACGATGGATCGGGTAGCGCTTCTTGGCGTTCACCGGGCCGCGCTCGTCCACGGGCTCGCCGATCACGTTCAGGATGCGCCCCAGCGTCTCGGGCCCCACCGGCACGGTGATCGGCCCGCCGGTATCCACCACCTCCTGCCCGCGCACCAGGCCGTCGGTGCTGTCCATCGCGATGCAGCGCAACGTGCGTTCGCCCAGCTCCTGCGCCACTTCCAGCACCAGCGTATGGTCCGCCGTCCTGGTGTGCAGCGCGTTCTGGATGTACGGCAGGTCGCCGTCGAACTGCACGTCCACCACGGCGCCCATCACCTGGGTCACGCGTCCGACGATGTTGCTTGCCATGCCCCTGTTCCTCTTGCGTTGGTCAGGCCGCTGTCGCTGGGCCGATCTCAGACGGCTTCGGCGCCCGAGATGATCTCGATCAGTTCCTTGGTGATGTTCGCCTGGCGCGCGCGGTTGTAGTTCAGCGTCAGGCGCTTGATCATGTCGCCGGCGTTGCGCGTGGCGTTGTCCATCGCGGTCATCTGCGCCGCCTGGAAGCCGGCGGAATTTTCCAGCAACGCGCGATACACCTGGATCGCCAGCGCCTGCGGCAACAGGCGGGCCAGGATGGTCTCTTCATCCGGCTCGAAGTCGAAGATCGCGCCGCCGAGGTCTTCCGTTTCGCCCTCCGGCAGCGGCACCGGGATGATCTGGTGCTCTGTCACCACCTGCGAGATCACCGAACGGAATCGGTTATAGATGATGGTGGCGGCGTCGATCTCACCCGCGGTCAGCATGGCGGTGACGCGGTGCGCGATCTCCTCCGCGTCGCCGAACTCGACGCGGCGCTTGCCGACATAGTTGATGTCGCCGACGATCCGGCTGGAAAGCTCGCGCCGCAGGTAGTCGCGGCCCTTGCGGCCGACGGCGAGGATCTTGACGGTCTTGCCTTCGGCTTCCAGGCGCCGTGCGAGGTTGCGCGTGGCGCGGCCGATACTGGAGTTGAACGCGCCGGCCAGGCCGCGATCGGCGGTCACCGCGATCAGCAGATGCGTCTGGTCCTTGCCGGTGCCTGCCATCAGTGCCGGCGCGGTCGGCGAGCCGGCGATCGAGGCGGCCAGCGTGCGCAGCATGCGCTCCATGCGGTCGGCATAGGGCCGCGCGGCTTCGGCCTGCGCCTGCGCCCGCCGCAGCTTCGACGCCGCCACCATCTTCATGGCGGAGGTGATCTTCTGCGTCGATTTGACGCTGTTGATGCGGGTACGGAGGGCCTTCAGGTTAGGCATGGCTGCCTCCGGGGGGCGGGGCGAAACCGTGATCACATGTCATTGCGAGGCCCACTGGGCCGCAGCAACCTCGGTCACGGTTGGACGCCGGCCCCCCGCTCGACCGAGGTTGCTTCGTCGCTTTGCTCCTCGCAATGACACGGAGTAGCGTCACGCGAAGCTCTTCGCGAAGCCGTCCATGAACGCGACCAGCTTCTTCTCGGTGTCCGGCTTGATCTCCGCATCGTGCCGGATCGACTCCAGGATCCCCGGGTCGCGGGACTTCATCTCGGACAGCATCTGCATCTCGAACTTGCCGATCTGGCCGACATCGATCTTGTCCAGATACCCGCGCACGCCGGCGAAGATCGCCACCACTTGCTCCTCCACCGGCACGGGCTTGAATTGCGGCTGCTTCAGCAGCTCCGTCAGCCGCGAGCCGCGCGCCAGCAGTTGCTGCGTCGTCGCATCCAGGTCGGACGCGAACTGTGCGAATGCCGCCATTTCGCGATACTGCGCCAGTTCCAGCTTGATGCGCCCGGCGACCTGCTTCATCGCCCGCACCTGCGCCGCCGAGCCCACGCGCGACACCGAAATACCGACGTTCACCGCGGGCCGGATGCCGCGAAAGAACAGTTCCGTTTCAAGAAAGATCTGGCCGTCGGTGATGGAGATGACGTTGGTCGGGATGTAGGCGGAGACGTCGCCGGCCTGCGTCTCGATCACCGGCAGCGCGGTCAGCGATCCCGCACCGTTGTCGTCGTTCATTTTCGCCGCGCGCTCCAGCAGGCGCGAGTGCAGATAGAACACGTCGCCCGGATAGGCCTCGCGTCCCGGAGGACGCCGCAGCAGCAGCGACATCTGGCGATAGGCAACCGCCTGCTTGGAGAGGTCGTCGTAGAAGATCACTGCGTGGCGGCCGTTGTCGCGGAAGAACTCGCCCATGGTGCAGCCGGTATAGGGCGCCAGGAACTGCATCGGCGCCGGATCGGATGCCGTCGCCGCCACCACCACCGAATATTCCAGCGCGCCGTATTCCTCGAGCGTCTGCACCAACTGCGCCACGGTGGAGCGCTTCTGCCCCACCGCGACATAGATGCAATAGAGCTTCTTCTTCTCGTCGTTGCCGGCGTTGATGGCTTTCTGGTTGATGATGGTGTCGATGATCACCGCGGTCTTGCCGGTCTGACGGTCGCCGATGATCAGCTCGCGCTGGCCGCGGCCGATCGGGATCAGCGCGTCGATCGCCTTCAACCCGGTCTGCATCGGCTCGTGCACCGACTTGCGCGGAATGATGCCGGGCGCCTTTACCTCGACACGGCGGCGGTCGCTGCTGGCGAGCGGTCCCTTGCCGTCGATCGGATTGCCCAGCCCGTCCACCACGCGGCCGAACAATGCGTTGCCCACCGGCACGTCCACGATGGCGCCGGTGCGCTGCACCGTGTCGCCTTCGCGGATCTGCTTGTCGTCGCCGAAGATCACCACGCCGACGTTGTCGGATTCCAGGTTCAGCGCCATGCCGCGCAGGCCGGCGCCGGGGAATTCGACCATCTCGCCGGCCATGCAGTTCTGCAGGCCGAACACGCGGGCGATGCCGTCGCCGACCGAGAGCACCTGGCCGGTCTCGGCCACGTTGGCTTCCGTGTCGAACGCGGCGATCTGCTTTTTCAGGATCTCCGAGATCTCGGCGGGGCGGATCTCCATATCAGGCGGCTCCCTTCATGGCGTACTGCAAGCGCTGCAACCGGGATTTCAAAGAGGTGTCATAGAGCCGTGCGCCGACGCGCACGACCAGGCCGCCGAGCAAATCCGGCTGCACGGCCTCGACGATGTTGACGTTGCCGTAGCCGGCCTCGATCAGCCGGGCGCGCAGTTGCTGGCGCTGCACCTCGCTCAGCGGATGCGCCGAGGCGACGTGCGCGGTGACGATGCCGCGGCGGTCGGCGACCAGATTGGCGAAGGCGCGGACGATCTCGCGCAGGTAGCGCAGCCGGCGATTGGTGGCGATGACGCCGACGAAATCCCGCACCGGCTTGCCGAAGCCCTCCGCTTCCAGCACCGCCAGGGCGGCCTTCACCGCCTGGTTCACGTCGATCAGCGGCGATGCGAGCAAGCGGCGGAAGTCGGCGCTGGCGTCGATCATCCGGCCGAGGGTTTCCATTTCACCGACCACCTGGTCGAGGGCTCGGGCGTCTTCGGCGTAGGCGTAGAGCGCGGCGGCGTAACGGTCGGCCATGCCGCCGCCGGAAGAAATGATCGTGCCTTCTGAGGCCACGCGTGTGGTTCCATTATGGTTGGGGCCGCGCGTAGACGCGGGCGTGGAGGCGACCGGCGCCCACACCGGCGGCGGGCGTCTAGCATGGGGTCTGGGGGCTGGCAACACGACGGGTCTGGCAACACGACGAGGCTGGCAACACGACGGGTCCGGCACGCGGACGGGGGTCACGCCGGCGCGGGTCGCGCGTCGCCGGCAACACCGTAGCCAGCGACACGATGTGTCGGCGCCGGCCGGGTCGGCCGTGGCAGGTGCCCCGGCGCGAAGCAGGGGCAGCGACCGCGTCACTTCAGCCGCGGTCAGTCTCGCGGCCCTCGCCGTGACATGCTCCCAGCGACGACGGCCAGGCCGCGCCGAGCGTCAACCGTTTCGGCGACTGGTCAACCCTTCGGGCTACCGAGTGTAACCGCCGCATCCACCGCATCGCCCACCCGCGCGACGATCGTGTCGATGTCGGCAGCCGTGGCGATGTAGGGCGGCGCGATCACCACATGATCGCCGCGCTTGCCGTCGATCGTGCCGCCCATCGGATAGATCGCCACCCCGCGTGCCAGCGCCTCACGCTTCACCCGCTCGTTCAGTTTCAGTGCCGGGTCGAATTCCTGCTTGGTCGCACGGTCGGCGACGAACTCCAGTGCCCAGAACAAGCCCCGGCCGCGAATGTCGCCGACATGGCGGTGGTTGCCGAGGCGCTCGGTCAGCGCCGTCTCCAATCGCGTGCCGATGGCGCGGACGTTCGCCAGCAGATCGTCCCCGCGGATGATCCGCTGCACCTCGAGGGCCGCCGCGCAGGCGACCGGGTGCGCCTGGTAGGTGTGGCCGTGCATGAACCCGCCGGAGCCGGCGTTGATCGCCGCCACGATCTTGCGCCCGATCAGCACGCCGCCGATCGGCTGGTAGCCGCCGCCCAGACCCTTCGCCACCACCTGAAGGTCGGGCGCGATGCCCTCCTGCTCCCAGGCATGCATGGTGCCGGTGCGGCCCATGCCGCACATCACCTCGTCCAGGATCAGCAGCGCGCCATGGCGATCGCAGATCGCGCGCACGCGCTGGAAATAGCCGGGCAGCGCGGTGACGCAGCCGGTGGTGGCGCCGACCACCGTCTCGGCGAGCACCGCCGCGACCGTGTCGGGACCCAGGCGCTGGAACTCCGCCTCCAATTCCCCGGCCAGGCGATCGACGTATTGCGCATCGGACTCGTCCTGGCGTTGGAAGCGATAGGCGAAGCACGGCGAGACCAGGCTGAAGGCCGGTGACAGGATCGGCTCGTACAACGCGCGGCGCATCATGTTGCCGCCGGCCGCCAGGGCGCCGAGCGTGTTGCCGTGATAGCCCTGGCGGCGGGCGATGAAATGCACCCGCTCGGGCTGGCCGATCTCCACGAAGTACTGCCGTGCCAGCTTCAGCGACGCCTCGGTGCCTTCCGAGCCGGAGGAGCAAAAGTAGGCGTGCGAGAGGCCGCCGGGTTCGCCGTCGAGGACGATGTGGGCGAGGTCCTCGGCGGGCTGGCTGCTGAAGGTGCCGGTATGGGCATAGGCCATGGCCGCGGCCTGGCGCCCGATCGCCTCGGCGATGCGCCGGTTGCCGTGCCCAAGGCAGGCGACCGCGGCGCCGCCGGAGGCATCGATGATGCTGCGGCCGTCCTCGGTGTGCAGATAGATGCCCTCGCCACTGACCGCGACGGGAGGCTGGCCGCCGGAGCGGTGGAGCACGCGGGAGGTCATCGCGCGGCCGTGCCGACGCCAAGGTTGAGACATTGGTGACGCTGCATGGGTTCGGCCCGGTCGCTGGTTGCGGCACAGCCATAGCAAAGCGCACCGATGCCGCACACTGCGCCACCCACATCCTGGCGCCCGCCAGATCGGGGCGCCACCCAGATCCTGGCGCCACCCAGATCCTGGCGCCCCCCAGATCCTGCGCCACCCGGATCCTTGCGCCCACCGCGCTTTCAGGCGCTATACTCGCCAGTAGCAAGCCGGCGCCGCAGACAGCCGGCTCACACCCGTCCGGACCGCCGTCGGCCCGGCCGCAGGGAGGCAATCCATGAATGCTCCGGTCCAACTGGACCCGCGGGAAGACGCCTGGGCCATCCCGCTCGACCGCATCGACGTGAGCAATCCGCACCTCTACCAGGACGATACCTGGCGTCCGTATTTCGCCCGCCTGCGCCGGCAGGACCCGGTGCACTGGTGCGAGCAAGGGATTTATGGCGCCTACTGGTCGGTGACGCGGTATCGCGACATCATGGCGGTGGATACCAACCAGAAGGCGTTTTCCTCCGACGCGCTGATGGGCGGCATCGTGCTGCGCGACCTGCCGATGGATATGCGCCGGCCCAGCTTCATCTCGATGGACCCGCCGAAGCACGACGAGCAACGCAAGACCGTCTCGCCGATCGTTGCGCCGGGCAATCTGCAACGCATGTCCGCCACCATCCGGGAGCGCACCAACCGCGTGCTGGACAACCTGCCGCGCGGCGAAACGTTCGACTGGGTGGACCGCGTCTCGGTCGAGCTGACCACGCAAATGCTCGCCACCCTGTTCGATTTCCCGTTCGAGGAGCGGCGCAAGCTGACTTACTGGTCCAACGTCGCCTCGGCCAACACACGCGCCGGCACCGAAGTCGATTCCGAAGCCAAGCGCAACGAAATCCTCGATCAGGCGCTCGACTATTTCCGGCAGCTCTGGGAGGAGCGGGCAAAGCAGCCGCCGCGGCCGGACCTGATCTCCATGCTGGCGCACGGCGAGGCCACCCGCGACCTGCCGTCACGGCCGCACGAGTTCATGGGCAACATCCTATTGCTCGTGGTCGGCGGCAATGACACCACGCGCAATTCGATGAGCGGCAGCGTGCTGGCGATGAACGCGTATCCCGATCAGTACCGCAAGCTGCGCGGCAATCCCGCGCTGGTCGCCAGCATGGTGCCGGAGGTGATCCGCTGGCAGACCCCGGTGATCCACATGCGCCGCACCGCGATGGAGGATACCGAAGTCGGAGGGAAAACCATCCGCAAGGGCGATAAGGTCGCGATGTGGTACATTTCCGGCAACCGCGACGAGGACGCAATCGAGAATGCCGAGGAGTTCATCATCGATCGTCAGCGCCCGCGCCAGCATCTGTCGTTCGGCTTCGGCATCCATCGCTGCGTCGGCAACCGGTTGGCGGAGATGCAGTTGACGATCCTGTGGGAGGAGATCCTGAAGCGCGACTGGCCGATGATCGAAGTGGTGGGGCCGCCGGTACGGGTCTATTCGAACATTCTGCGCTCGATCAGCGCGCTGCCGGTGCGGATTCCTGGCTGAGCAGTTCGCCAGCCACCCAGCCTGGAGCCAATGTCGGCAGCCGACGCGGGCGGCGGACAAGCGGCGGGAAACCTCGATGCCAGCCTGTCACGATGCTTGCCTCGGCCGCGCTTTCCGTGGCGCGGCGACCGGCGGGCTTGCCGGTTGAAGCGAAGGCGGTCCAGGCCGCACGCCTTTTGGTAAGGTTCTTCCCGGCCGATTCTAAAGTGCCGATTTGGTGCCCCGATTACGGTTCGGCAGATGCCAGGACTTGACCCGACCAACCGAACATGAATAAATTTTCATGTCCAAGAACCACGGCGCATCAACCGGACTGGGAGGGGCATCACCATGACAAGAAGACCGCTGCGCATTGCGCTGACCGCGTCGCTGCTTGTGGCGCTCGGGGCGGCGTCCCACTCGGGGGTGTCGGCACAGGAACTCAAGCATTACGATTCGAGCAAGCCGTCGTTCTGGGCGCATCCGCCGCCGGACTGGTTCCTGGGTGATGAGACGGAAGCGCAGAAGGGTCTGGCGCCGCCCACCGGCCCGGCAACCCCGACGCCGATGGCGGAGCTGCAAAATGACCTGAAACGGATCAAGCTGCCGCCAGGCTTCAAGATCGAGGTCTATGCCAGCGGCATTCCGCAGGCGCGGCAGATGGCCTGGGGCGCCAACGGCACATTGTTCGTTGGCTCCTTCCTGGCGACCAACGTCTATGCCGTGACCGACCAGGGCGGTAGTCGCACTGTCAGGACCATCCTCAAGGGCCTCAACATGCCGACCGGAATCGCGTTCCGCGACGGCGCCCTGTACGTGATCGATATCAACAAGCTGATGCGTTACGACAACGCGGAGGCCAGTCTCGACAACATGCCGGCGCCGGTTGTCGTCTATGACGACATGCCGTCCTACGTGGCGCACGGCTGGAAATACCTGGTGTTCGACAAGGCTGGCTGGCTGTACATCCCGTTCGGACCGCCGTTCAACATCGGCATTCCGCCCACCAGCGTCTCCCAGATCCGGCACGTCGATCCGAAGACCGGGCTGGCGGAGATCGTGGCACTCGGCGTGCGCAACAGCGTCGGCGGCGATATCGATCCCCGCTCCGGCGACTACTGGTTCACCGAGAACGCGCGCGACTGGCTGAGCGACGACACACCCAGCGACAAGCTGAACCACATCACCCGGCTGGGCGAGCATTTCGGCTACCCATATTGCCACCAGGGCAATATCCCCGATCCGAAATTCGCCATGGGCCACAAGTGCAGCGAGTTCGTACCGCCGGTGCTGAATCTCGGTGCGCATGTCGCACCGCTCGGGATGAAGTTCTACACCGGCGATCAGTTTCCCGCCGAGTACAAGGACAACATCTTCATCGCCGAGCATGGCTCATGGAATCGCCACACCTATCAGGGCGGCCGGATCGAGCGCGTGATCGTCAGTCCGGACGGCAAGAGTGCGAAGCAGGAGATTTTCGCATCCGGCTGGATTACCGGCCAGCGTGCCTATTTTGGCCGCCCGGATGACATCCTGCAGGCGCCGGACGGATCACTGCTGGTGTCCGACGACTGGGCCGGCGCGATCTATCGCATCAGTTATTCGAAGTAGGACCGCCGCATTGACGTTGTGCCGATGGCTTGTGCTGGCAGCGACCCTGTCGCTGCCGGCGACGGCGGCGGTTGCCGATGGCGACATCGCGGCGGGACGACAGAAGGCCCAGGTCTGCATGGCCTGTCATGGTCCGAACGGCGTCTCCGTCCTGCCGGGCACGCCGTCGATCGGTGGACAACTGGACCAGTACCTGCAATGGCAACTGGTATTCTTCCGCTCGGGCCGCCGGCCGAATCCCGCCATGGCGCCGCTGGTCGCCGATCTCAGTGATGCGGACATCCGCAATCTCGGCGCCTATTTCGCCAGCCTGCCGTATTTCGGCACGCCGCCAGCCGGAGCGTCGAACCCGGACCCGGCGGGGAAGGGCAAGGCGATCGTGGCGCAGCATCGTTGCGCCAACTGCCATTTCGACAACTACCGGGGCACCGGCGCGACCGCGGCGGTTGCCGATCAGCGGGAAGACTACCTGGTCAAGGCGCTGCGGGACTACCGCTCCGGGGCGCGCCCCAGCACCGGCGTCGCGGCCATGAACGAAGCGGCGGCAGGCCTTACCGATGATGATATCGCGGCGGTTTCCCACTACCTTGCGACCCTGCCGCCGTCACAGCAATAAAGGCACGACAATGCTCTTGGTCCGGCGCTTCTGGTTGGCTCTCGCGGTCATTCAGGTTGCCGCCGCGAGGGCCGACGAGTCGCCGCGTCCGGCGCCGCTGGAACGCACCAGCGCGTTCGAGACGGCCTATGCGGCGTCGTTCTATCAGTTCGATGCCTGCGGCGACGGGATCGCCGGGAATGCCTACCGCAGCGCCCTCGTCAACAAGCTGAAACGGTGCCCGTTCAGCGATGCGGCGAAGGCGCATTTCATGTCCCGGCTCGCCGCCCAGCGCCGTAAGTCTGCCGCGCAGATCAACAAGCTGATCGAAACGAATGGCGGACTGCCGGTTCAGCTTGCCGGCATGACGCGAACCTGCCGCGAGCAAATGGACAGCCCCAAGTACCGCGAGCTGCGTCGCCGGCTCGATGCGTACTCTGCCGGGAAGCTCAAGGCCGACGGAGTTGTCGCGCAGCCGTGTGACGCCGCCGAGATTGAGCCATGAGATTCCAATAGCCGCTAGCGGGAGATCGAACCCTTGGTTGCCGACGGCCGCAGTCATAGGCGTCACGCGCCCGGATGTCATTGCGAGCGCAGCGAAGCGACCTCGATCGAGTGGGGCCGGATCAGGCCGACCGAGATTGCTTCGCTTCGCTCGCCATGACACGGCTCACAATGCTAGCGGGGCGTTCCGGTTCGCAGCATCTCGAACACGTCCACCGTGGCACGCTGCTGAACCAGATGCCGGTCGCCCCGCAGCACTTCGAATTCCGTTGCCTCCCCGTTGCGCCAGAACCGGATGTCGAAATGCCGCCGCCCCAGTCGCAGATCGGTCAGCGTGATGTCGGGCAGCCAGTGCGGCAGCACCGGGTCGACATATAATCTCTCGCGCGGCGCATCGGGCCAGATGCCCAGGATCGCCTGCAGTAGCGCGAAGGCTGAACCGGCCGCCCAGGCCTGGGGCACATTGGCGCCGAGATACTGCACCGGGAACATCCCCTCGCTGCGCTCGATGCCCGCGTAAAGCTCCGGCAACTGATTGAGCAAGAAATGGCTGGCGGCTTCGGAAATGCCGCGCGCGATCTGCGCCGCTTCATCGACAAATCCGTAGCGCTTGAAGCCGAGCACCATCAGGCTGTTGTCATGCGGCCAGACCGAGCCGTTCTGGTATGAGTACGGATTGTACGCCGGGTGATCCGCCGACAAGGTTCGGATGCCCCAGCCCGTGTTCATATCGGACGCCATCAGTCGTGCCACCACTTTCGCCGCGCGTTCCGGGGGCACCAGGCCGGACCACAGCAGGTGGCCTGGATTGGACGCCACCGTCAGCACCTTCCGCTTTTCGCCGTCCAGCATGTAGGCGTAGAAGCCGCTCGCTTCATCCCAGAACATCTCGTCGAAGCGGCGATACAGCGTGTCCGCCTTGTTGCGCAGCGCGGCGGCGCGATCGGGATGGCCCAACGCGTCGAACACCTCGGCCATGCGGAGCCAGGCGTCATAGACGTAGCCCTGCAATTCGCACAGCGCCTTCGGCCCCTTCACCGGCGTGCCGTCGGCGTAGACCATCGAATCGCCGGCATCCTTCCAGGCCATGTTTTCGTAGCCCACCGGCGAGCGTGTCTTGTACTCCTGGAAGCCGTCGCCGTCGCGGTCGCCGTATTCGTCGATCCAGCGCAGCGCGGCTTCCGCATTGGGCAGGTGGCGGCGGATCAGGCTCATGTCCCCGGTCGCGCGCCACGCGGCATGCAGCGTGATCAGGTAGAGCGGCGTGGCATCGGCGGTGCCGTAATACGGCGTGTGCGGAATCAGCTTGAAATGCGCCAGTTCGCCGTAGCGCAATTCGTGCATGATCTTGCCCGGCTCGGCATCGCGATAGTCGTCGCGTTCGGTCGCCTGCCAGCGGCCCAGCACGTCCAGCGAGCCGCGGGCGAATTCGGGATACACCAGGATGTTCTGCAACGACACGATCAGGCTGTCGCGGCCGAACGGCGCGTTGAACCACGGCAGCCCGGCGGCGGGGACGAACACCATGTGGTCGGTGCCCTCGAGCGGCAGGCGCAGCGCCGCCATGTCGTCGATCGCCTGGTGATAGAAGCGATAGAACTCCTCGTTGCTGGTGCGGATCTTCAGCACCGCCTGCTGCCAGGCATGCTGGGCGGCGGCATGGCGCGAACCGGGCGCTTGCAGGGCGCAGTCGCGCGGGGCGTGATGGTGGCGTTCGTGGTCGCTGAGCTCATAGAGCAAGCACGCATGCCAGGTTGCCGCCGGGGCAAGCGTGACTTCGAAACTGAGGCGCCCGTTGGCGTAGGCGGCCGGCGAGGTGGCCTCGCCGACCGCGACCGAGACGCCGCGCATGAAGTCGCGGTTGCGATAGATAGTGCGCAGCCGCTGGTGGGGATCAGACCACTCGGTGGCGATGCGGCCGCGGCGCACGCTGCGGCCTGCCTTCACGTCGAAGATGTCGGCGAAATCCGAACGGATGGCGATTTCCAGGTTGAACCGCACCGGCCGCTGGGCGTGATTCTCGATGTCGAGGTCCTCGTGCAGGCCGCCGTCGATCGCGCGGCTGATGACGAAGGCCAGCGAGTGTGCCGGAACAGCGCCGTCCTCGGTGAGGAAGGCCTGGTTGGTCAGGAAGATGCGGGCGGCATCGTAGTTGACCGAGCCGCCATTCAGCAGGTCCCAGGGCGCGCCGTTGGCGTAGACGCTCCAGGCGGAGATCAGGCGAGTATCGAAGAAATACAATCCCTTGTCGGTGGGCCAGCGCACCTGGCCGTC
The DNA here is from genome assembly GCA_035508435.1 of Acetobacteraceae bacterium. Classification (GTDB taxonomy): domain Bacteria; phylum Pseudomonadota; class Alphaproteobacteria; order Acetobacterales; family Acetobacteraceae; genus JASHVB01. Next base: position 13,754 of record DATJNA010000301.1, read on the forward strand.
CGGCTCGGTGACCAGCACGGTCATGGCCTGGTGGATGGCGATCTGCGGCGGGCCGACCTGGACCTTGAAGGGCATGCGGCAGTCTCCTTGGGCTGCGGTGTGGCGAAGGACGCCGGCAGCGCGGCGCGGTGCCAGCCGGTATAGCCAGGCGCCGGCGCTCGATCACGCGAGGCCGGTCATAGCGGCGATTCAGGCGCGTCCTGGGACCGCGGCGAACGCTGTACCGCTCATCGTTGAAACCGTCGTGTCTCGCGACGGTGCTTTCTGCCGGTCCGAGGCATGCCGCCGAAACTGCCACCGGCACGGACGCATCCGCGTGTATCGGCGTGCATCCGCTTCCTGTCTGCGCAAGACCTTCGCTCTGCTGCCCGCAGCCCAGGTCAATCGAGTACGCCCCGAGTGATCGCGTGTCGCGGCCAGGCAAGGTTTAGCGCAGAACGAGGCCGATGCACACGGATGCACGGGGATATCGCGTTGCGGCCCATTGCGGTTATCCGCGCGACCGCACCGCCTTGCCTGCGACGGACATGGACCGTCGTCGCAATCGGTCGCCGGCCGCTTCACCGGCGACGAACCGCGCGGTCAACGGCATGAGGCAGAGCAATACCGCCAGCATCCAGAACGCATTGTGCAGTCCGACAGCCTTGGAGACGAAACCGATCGCGGCGGGTCCGGCCAGGATGCCGACATAGCCTGTCGTGGTCATCGCGCTGATCGCGAGGGCGGGTGGCATGACCTGCTGCGAGCCGGCCTTGCGGAAGAGCACTGGCACGACGTTGGCGGTACCGAGACCGATCGGCAGGAAGCCCGCCATCGCCAGAGCCGTGACCGGCACGGTCAGCAGGACGACGAACCCGCCGACCGCCAGGACACCACCCCAGAACAGGATGGCGCGATCGCCGATGCGGGCGGTCACTGCATCGCCAGTGAGACGCCCGACGGTCATGGCGATAGAGAAGAGCATGTAGCCGACCCCGCCCTTCGCCGCGGACACGAGCCCGGAGGCGGTGATCAGCAGTGCGCTCCAGTCAAGCAGCGCGCCTTCGGCGAGAAAGGCGGCGGCGGCGAGACCGGCAATCAGCAGCACGATGCCGTGCGGCATGACGAAGCGCGGCGCCGTCTTGCTGTGTGCCCCGACCAGGAGGCGCGGCCATGCGAACAAGATCGCCACGAGCATGATCGCCGCGCAGCACAGCGTGCTTGCCAGGGGCGCGAAACGCGCGGACAGCAGGAAGGTCATGAGCGCCGATCCGGCGAAGCCGCCGATGCTGAACAACGCATGAAAGCCCGACATGAGCGGCCTCTGCGCCGCGCGTTCAACCTCGACCGCGTGAATGTTCATCGCGACGTCGAGCGATCCGAGAGCCGCGCCGAAGCCGAGCAATGCCGCGGCGAGCGCCGGTGGCGTCGCTGCGACCGCGAGGAACGGCAGGCTGGTCGTGAGGCCGAGGCCACTCGCCACAATGACGGGCCTGGCCCCGTAGCGGGCACTCAGCACCCCGGTAAACTGCATCGCGACGATCGATCCGATACCGATGCAGAGCAACAGGAGACCGAGTGTCGCATCGGCTATGGCGAGACGCTGCCTGGCGAAGGGCACCGACGGCGCCCAGCGGGCGATGCCGAAGCCGGCCACGAGAAAGGCGAGGCGCGTCGCGAGACCTGTCGCCCAGAAGTCGTTACGCAGCATGAACAGTTTCCTGTAGCATCGGGCAGGTGCGATGCCGATGCTGGCTCGGGCGGACGGCGGCGCAATGACGACCGGGGATCATGAGGTGCATCTCGGCGCCCGCAACCCCGCCCTGCATCCGTAGCATAGCCCACGATCTGGCACGGATATCATAAGCCGCCTTATAGTTGCGGCTCCCGAAACCCTCCAGGGGAGTGATCCGTCCATTGGCCGAGTTCCAGCGTGACCTGCTGTTCCTGCTGCACGACGTCGCGCGTCTGCTGCGGGTCGATGCCGATAAGCGCGCCCGCCAGCACGACATGACCCGTGCGCAATGGGGCATCCTGATTTGGCTGGAGCGCCAGCCGGGCATCTCGCAGAAGGAGTTGTCAGAGCACCTCGAAGTGGAGCCGATCACGGTCGCCCGGCTGATCGACCGGCTGGAGGCGCGCGGCATGGTGGAACGTCGCCCCGACCCGCGCGACCGCCGCATCTGGCGGTTGCACCTGCGACCGGACGCCCGCCCGATGCTGACCGACATCGCCTCCCAGCGTGCCGAAATCGCGCGCCGGGTCACCGCCGGCCTGAACGAAGAAACCATCGATACCATGACCGAAGCCCTGCTGCGCATGAAACAGACATTGGTCCACGAGGTGCACGCCCGCCGCGGTGCCGAGCCCGTCGAGTCGCGCGACGAAGCCAAAGCGACGGAGCTTGCCTGATGTCGCAAGCCGCCACCGCGGGCTCCGCTCCCGCCGCACCTCGCGTCACCGAGGCCCCCGTCCGCCGCCGCGTCTCCCGCGCGGCGCTGCGCCCGATCCTGATGCTGGGCGGCATCGTGGTCGTCGCTGTCGGCGCCGCTTCCTGGTGGATCACCGGCGGACGCTATGTCGATATCGACGACGCCTATGTGCGCGCCGCGAAGGAATCGCTGGCGACCGACGTCAGCGGCATCGTTTCCCAGGTGCCGGTGCATGAAGGCCAGCTCGTCACGCAGGGCCAGGTGCTGCTGCGGCTGGATCCGTTGCAGTACCAGATCGCCGTGGCCGGCGCGCGCGCCAATCTCGGCGGCGTCGTCTCCGATCTCAATGCCGAGAAGCTGAGCTATCGCCGCATGCTGCGCGAGGACGATGCGAAACAGGCGCAGGTGCAGTCCGACCAGGCGAATTTCGACCGCTTCGCCAACCTGGTGAAATCCGGCGGCGTGACGCGGGCCGAATATGACAACGCGAAATACCAGCTCGCCGCCGACCAGCAGGCGCTGGATGCGCTGAAGGTGGCCGCACAGGTGCAGTTGGCAAAGCTCGGCGGCATCGCCGATCCCGACGTGCACACGATGTCCGACTACCTGATGGCCAAGGCAAAGCTGGAAGAGGCGCAGCGCGAACTGGATCACACGGTGATCTACGCGCCCTATGACGGCATCGTGACGCAGGTCGATACCGTGCAGCCGGGCATGTACCTCGCCGCTTCGACCGCCGCGTTCGGCATCATTTCCACCGAGCATGTCTGGGTGGAGGCGAACCCGAAGGAGACGGAACTCACGTGGGTCAAGCCGGGCGATGCGGTGGACGTGACCGTGGACACCTATCCCGGCCGCACCTGGAAGGGCGAAGTGGAGAGCATCGCGCCGAACAGCGGCTCGGAGTTCTCGGTGCTGCCGGCGCAGAACACCTCCGGCAACTGGGTGAAGGTGGTGCAGCGCATCCCGGTTCGCATCCGCGTCGATCGCCAGCCGGGCGATCCCGATCTGCGCGCCGGCATGAGCGTGGAAGCCGACATCGACACCGGCCACCAGCGCTCGTGGAGCGATTTGATTCCTTAAGTAGGGTGGGAGCGAGTGAAGAGAATTCCCCCTCCCCTTGCGGGAGGGGGGTAGGGGGCCGCGCCAAAATAAGGTGTTGGGGATCGCACCCCTCCCGCTAACCCCCTGCCGCCAGGGGAGGAGAAATTCTTACTCACCGAGCCGCATTCCTCCGTCCCGCGAGTTCCCTTCGTGCCAGCATCGCTCAGCAATCCCGCCCAGGTTCCCTATCGCCTCATCATCACGCTGTGCACCGTGGGTGCCACGCTGATGCAGGCGCTCGACCAGACCATCGCCAATGTCGCGCTGCCCTACATGCAGGGCAGCCTGTCGGCGACCTACGACGAGATCACCTGGGTCCTCACCTCCTACATCACCGCGGCCGCGATCATGAC
>DATJNA010000302.1:0-2379 GCA_035508435.1 Acetobacteraceae bacterium
GGGCTTTTCGATCCAGAGTGGGACACCGCAGGCGCGGCGGCCCTGCTGAATGGAGACGGCATCGCCGTGGCACTGGGCGAGGGCCTGTTCCGGGTCGTTCCAGGTCATGAGGTTGAGCCAGTCGCGGGCGGCGCGCGGTCCGTTGGTGAACGCCGCCTGCAACCCGGCTTCGGTCTGGTGGAGAGCAGCCGTGGCACTGCTGTCGCCCCACCAATAGCCGCCGAGGCCGGCGGCGAGGACGCTGCCGGTCAGGACGGCGGCGGCGATCAGCGCGGAGTTGCGGTCGAACACGCGGACGCGGCGGGTGAGGGCGGCATCGGCGCTGCGCGCAATGTGGTTGGCGACATCGCGGACGGTCTCGGCCTTGGCGGCATCGAGGTAGGCGTGGAACCGTTCGGTCTCGGCGTCCGCCGCCCACCGGGCCTGGCTGAGCGTGGCGCCGAGTGCGGCGGCGTGTTCGGTGGTGATCCGCGCATTGCGGTCGGTGAGGGCGCCGAGGCGCGCGAGGGTGAGCATGAAGGTCTCAAGCAGCGGGGTAAGCGGCCCGTCGTCATCGATGCCGGCTTGGCGGGCCGCGGCGCGCATGCGGGCGACGAGTTCGGCCATATCCGCCTCGCCGGTCGGCGCGGCACCGTCCGGCGCCGGCAAGGCGGGCTGGGATCCTGCAGCGGGCGCCGTGTGACGCGCCAGCCGTTCGCGGAGCGCGTCGCGCAGGCCGGTCATGGCAACCAGTGGGCAACGGGTGCGAAATTCTCCTCCATATCGCGCAGCCAGTTATGGATGAGCTGGCGGTTCCACGGCCCGATCGGCGCCTGACCCGACTTGATCTTGTTGTCCTCGGCGGCGGTGAAGGTGAGGCGGCGGGCGTCGATTTCGTGCGCCACGGCGAGGCGCGGCATCCAGACCACGGTGGCACCGCGTTCGAGCGCCTTGAGGAACACCGGGTGTTCCAGAACGGTGGCCTGGAAGGCCGCCTTTTCGGCGCGGTTGCGCGGCACCAGCGCGGCATTGAGCACGAGGATGGTGGCGGCGGGGGCGAACAATTCTCCCTGTTCGACATCATGGAGGTAGGCGAGATCGTCGGGATCAGGGCCGAGCAGGTGCACGGCGACAGGGCGGACGCCGTAGCGATCGAGGAAGGCGGTGAGGCCGATCTCGCGGGCGAGCTGCTTGAGGATGAGGTCGCCGGCGCCGAGATCGATCAAGGCATTGAACTGCTCGGCGATCTGCCGCTCGACGAAGGCGGCGAACCAGTCGCGCATCTCGGCATCGTCGGCACTGGGCGGGGTGACGACACTCTGGAAATAGGCAGAGAGGGTGGCGTTGGTGCGGTCGGCATCGGCGATGACGATCTCGCGGCCGTGCGCCAGGGCGCGATCGACGGCCCAGCGGACCCACCAAGTTTTTCCGCGGGTGCCGCGTCCGAGCGGCAGGATGAACAGCGGCGCGGCGGCGGTGCCGGCAGCGCTGGTGGTGGTTTCGGCCGCCGGTGCGCTGCCGGCATCGGCTGTCATGGTTGGTGCGCGATCGACCATGGGCGGGACTCCCCTTTGTTGTGTGGCTCCCAGTCACCACGCGCGGATGCGAATGGCGTCAGCGCTCTTGTGGGTTGGGCGCAAAAGCGTCGCCGAGGCCGTTCACATGATCTTGGGCAACGGGACCTTGCCGGCGTCGATGGTGGAGAACAGGCGCCGGATCTGCGCGGCGGCGGTTTCGGTGGCAGGGGTGGCGGGTGCCGGACCGAGCACATCCGCGTCCGGCGCAGCGACGCCGGTTGCTGATGCCGCGCCCGGCGCACTGGCACCGGTGGTCGCCGGCTCCGCCAAGGGCGGTTCGCCGGTTGCGGCGCGTGCCGGGCGAATGTCGAGGGCCATACGCGGCTGGGGGAGCGCGGCTGGATCATGCGCCGCGGCTGTGGGTGGCGTTACGGCATGCACGGCGGGGGCGATTTCATCGGGTGCCAGGGCAACAGCCTTGGTGGCCGGTTGCTCGCGCGCGCGGGCGACATCGCGGCGGACGCGATACCAGGTCTGGCGCGCGCTGGTGGCGGCGGGCGGTTTGCCGTCGGCGTCGGTGAGACCGACCGCCGCCAATTCCGCGGCAAGCGGTCCCCAGGCGGGCGGGGTTTCGGCGAAGGCGGCGGCGAGGGCGTCGTGGTGCTGGCGCATCCAGCGGTAGAGCGGGGAGCGGGTAGGCCCGCCATGGGCGCGCAGGGCGGCCAGCACTTTCCTCAGGCGGCGGTCCTGACGCGGCGGGCGGCTCATGACGGCAGCAGTCCCCGAACGGATGGCGTGTCGCCCGACGGCGACGGGGGGAGACTCTACCGAGCGCGGGGACGTGGGTTCAACGTCGCAAGGGGCGTGTCACAGGGATGTTAGG
>DATJNA010000303.1:0-33551 GCA_035508435.1 Acetobacteraceae bacterium
GCGAGGAACACCATCCAGCGCTCCAGCCGATCCATCTCGCGTTGAATCGTCACGGCGATGGCACGGTCGATACGCTCGCGGACGGAGGTGTGGCTGACATCGGCGCCGGCGACCCGCACGGTGCGGCGCCATTCGCCCATCGCGGCGGCGAACACGCCTGCCATCGGATGGGTCGGATTGACCCCCTCCTGGTCGAACAATTCATCGAGGCTGCCGCCGGACCAGAAGCGGTCCTCGAAGGCGTCAGCCTCCCGGCTCACCCGCCGCAGGCTGGTCCATTTCTCGAACACGACGGCCCAGACCCAGACGCTGGCGCCGAGCAAGCCCAGCATCACCAGCTTCACCACGATGTCCGCCTGCAGGAACAAGCCCCACAACGACAGATCGCTGCCGGCCGCCGCCAGGTTCACCGCATCAACTGCTCGATCCACCTCGACCCCCTATGCGGCGCCGTCACTGACCGCGCCGATCCCCGATTCTGCCGGCCGTGCGTCGCGCATGGCCTGCAACCCAGCCCGCCAGCGCGGCGGCAGCCGGGCAGGACGTCCCGCTCCTGACGCCGATTCGCCGCTTCCCCCCGCCGTCACGCACGCCAGCCTGAGCCGCAATACAGCGCAGGCGCCATGTGGCCCTTGCACGACCTGGCGCAACACGGCCGACGCGCCGCCCGCCTCCAGCACCTCGCTCTCCACGACCAGCGAATCGTCAACCCGGGCCGGACGGAGATAGTCCACTTCGACGCGTCGCACCACGAACATGAGTTTGAAGATTTGCAACAACTCGGCGTGCGGGACCCCGAGGTCGCGCAGCGCCTCCGTGCGGGCGCGCTCGGCAAAGCGCAGGTAGGTCGCGTGGTAGACGATGCCACCGGCGTCGGTGTCCTCATAGTAGACACGCACCCCATAACGGTGGCGGCCATCCGGCGGAATGGAGGCAGGATGTTGGTTCATCCATCGTCCCGCAGCAGGTCGAGCTGGCCGGGCATCTGCGGCGGCGGCATTAGCCCGAGATGGCGCCAGCCCGGTTCGCCCAGCATGCGCCCCCGGCTGGTGCGCAGCACGAGGCCCTCCTGGATCAGGAACGGCTCGACCACGTCCTCCAGCGTATCGCGTGCTTCGGCCAGTGCGGCGGCGAGCGTTTCCACCCCCACCGGCCCGCCAGCATGGTGCTCTGCGATGCGGCGGAGGTAGCGGCGGTCCATGGCGTCCAGGCCCAGCCGGTCCACCTCCAGGCGGGTCAGCGCGGCATCGGCGATCGCGCGGTCCACTGGGTCGGATTTGTCCACCGCGGCGAAGTCGCGCACCCGGCGCAGCAGGCGGCCGGCGATGCGGGGCGTGCCGCGCGAGCGCCGGGCGATCTCGGCCGCGCCTTCCCGCGTGAGGCGGAAATCCAGCTTCTGCGCCCCGCGATTCACAATGAGTTCAAGCTCCTCCGGCGTGTAGAACACCAGGCGCAGCGGGATGCCGAAGCGGTCGCGCAACGGGGTGGCGAGCAAGCCGGCGCGGGTGGTGGCGCCCACCAGGGTGAATTGCGGCAGGTCGATGCGCACCGACCGCGCCGACGGCCCCTCGCCGATGATCAGGTCGAGCTGGAAGTCCTCCATGGCGGGGTAGAGCACTTCCTCGATCGCCGGCTGCAGCCGGTGGATCTCGTCGATGAACAATACGTCGCGCGGCTGGAGGTTGGTCAGGATCGCCGCGAGATCGCCTGCCCTTTGGATCACCGGGCCTGACGTGGCGCGGAAACCGACGCCGAGTTCGCGGGCGACGATCTGAGCGAGCGTGGTCTTGCCGAGCCCGGGCGGCCCGTGAAGCAAGACGTGGTCCAGCGCCTCGGCGCGGTCGCGGGCGGCCTGGATGAAGACCGCGAGGTTCTCGCGCGACGCCCTCTGGCCGACGAATTCCGCCAGCGTCTGCGGGCGCAGCGAGGCCTCGGCGGCGTCCTCGGCGCGGCGGGCGGGGGAGACGGTGCGGTCGGTGTCGCTCATCGCGCGGGCGCCGCGGCGAGGGACGCGGTCGAATTATGCAACCGTCGATGAACGCCAATGAACGCAAATGGAGCGGGGGACGCCGCGGTCACGCGGCCCCACGCGTTGGAACATTTTCCGTAGTTCTGACGCCGCATGCCGGCCACCGGGCTATCCGCGTTCATTTGCGTTCGTCCGCGTTTTCCGACTCGCGTTGCCGCATACCGTGCAGGCTGGCAAGGCCACTCTCCGGCGCCGGTGTGCCCTGCCACAAACCGGCCAGACGGCGCCGCGATCACCCGGCGACCCGCTGCGCCATTTCCTTCAGGCTTTCGCGAATCACTGCATCAAGCGGCGCCGATTCGCCCAGCCGTTCCAGCACGCGGGCCACGGCGGGCTGCGCTTCGGGGCGCCGGTAGCCAAGGTTGGTGAGGGCGGAAACCGCGTCCTCCGCAGTGCCGCCCGCGCGCACGGCGGGTATGCCGAGGCCGGGGGCGCTGCTGGGCATCGCGCCGGCCTTCTCGCGCAGTTCGGTGAGCAAGCGGACCGCGAGACGGGGGCCGACGCCCTGGGCGCGCGTCAGGCTGGCGCGGTCGCCGGCGGCGATGGCACCGACCAGGTCCCGGGGCGACAGGGCGGACAGAATGGACAGCGCCACCTTGGCGCCGACGCCCTGGACGGTGTTGAGCAAGCGGAACCACTCGCGCTCGGCCGGGTCGGTGAAGCCGTAAAGCTGTATTGCGTCCTCGCGGACATGGGTCTCGATCAGGAGGCGGGCGGTGGCCGGGGGCTGCGGCAGGGCGGCCAGCGTGCGGGTGGAGGCCTGCACGAGATAGCCGACGCCGTTCACGTCGAGCACGACGGCGGAGTCAGTGAGCTGGTCGATGCGGCCGGTCAGGAGGGCGATCATGGGGGCGAATCGGGCGCTGGATGTCTCCGCCCGATCATAGTGGAAAAAGACGCTCCGCGAGTCGCCACAGGTGTCAACGATTTACCGTGCCAGGCACCGTGGACAAACCCCGATGGCCGCCGCCGGGCGGGACTCGTACAGTCTGTGGCATGCTTGCTTGATGGGTCTGATACCGCGTGCGTCCGGCAAAGTTATCACAGAGATCAGACGCAGAGCATGCAGCGTGGCCGGAGGCTGCAATTAAATCGTGGGCATGACGGCAAAGCCAGCGCAATCTTCGAGCCATGAGGGAGCCGTAATGGATCAGGCCGGCACGCGACATCCGCGTGTCTGCCAAGCCGGAATCTCGCACAACTTCGACTGCCATCGACAGGCGGAAGTTTTAAAAGACTCATCATGAAGACACGAAGCCTCGACGGCTTCACGAAGGCCGTTAGTTCCTGTTTAGCGCCGCCTTCGTGGCTTCGTGGCTTCGTGCCTTCGTGGTGAATATAACCTTGCATCGGACCGCACCGGCCCCGGAAGTTTTGGCAGGCAGGCGCGATCGGCAATCGTCGCAGGCTGCGACGATTCTTCAGGTTAGCAATGCAGAGCATGTGTTACCGGGAAATGCAGTCACCTCTATATATTTGCAGTATGCATGCATGCCACTGCCGTGCGTTGAGAAACCCGCATGACGGGCTTCGTCCGGGCAGAGATAATAGCGCCACCGGCGGATCGGAAGTCTCAGAATTTGATTGACTCAGCAGGGCATGCCGCGCATTCGCCAACCAACGCCGAAAAAACCCTCCACCATGTGCCGCCGGTTCGCAGCAGCCAGGCGATGTGCAGACCAGCCGCGGCATCGTCCCACGGAAACGGCGCCGCAATGATCGCGGCGATATCGGTCATCCCCGGATGATGCGAACTGCCCCATTCGAGTTCCGCGCCCGGCCCCAGTTCCGCCCACAGCCGCGGTTCAATGTCTTCGCGGCGCCGATCGGCCAAGGTGAACAAGCCATCGCCGGCCAGCCCGGTGCAGCGCAGAAACACCCCGATCTGGGGAAACGGCGCGATGGCGCGATACAGCGTGACCCAGGCGGCATTGCGGATGATGGCGAACCGCCGATGGCCATAACCGGCGCCGGCATGCTGCGGCAAGGCACCGCAGGATGCGCGAAGAGCAACAAGCTCGGCCCAGAACTTCCGATCGCGCGCCACGTTCTCGGCCGGCATTCCGCCGGTGGCGCGCCGGCGATTCATGTGCGGAACGGCTGCGCGCGATGACGCCCGGGCGCTTCGAATGAACACCGCGGCCAGGTTCGACGCAACGTATCAAACATTATCGCCGTCATGACTGCGCCGCGCGGAATCCGCCAACCCCCCGCTCGATCTCCGTGACATGCTTCGGCAGGAACCCGGTCGGGTCCGTCAGTCCGCAGGCATGCGCGATGATTTCCACCTCCTCGCGCACCTGCTTCGCATAGCGCGCCACCCGCACCGCCTTGTCCGCCGGATCGAGCCCCGAAATCAGCCGCTCCTGCGCCGACGTCACCCCGGTAGGGCAGCGTCCCGTGCCGCATTTCATCGCCTGAATGCAGCCGAGGCTGAACATGAACCCGCGCGCCGAGGACACGAAATCCGCCCCCATGCACATCGCCCACGCCACCTTGTCGGGCGTGATCAGCTTGCCCGCGGCGACGATGCGCATGCGATCCTTCAGGCCGTGCCGCTGCCGGGCCTCGGCCACCTGAGGCAATGCCTCGGTGATCGGCAACCCCACGTAGTCAATCAGCGGAGCGGGGGCCGCGCCGGTGCCACCCTCGCCGCCGTCGATATGCACGTAGTCGGGGCAGCCTTCCGGCCAGGCAACGCAATCATGGAACCACTCGTCGAGGAACGCCGGGTCGCCGAGCACGAATTTCACCCCCACCGGCTTGCCGGTGACGCTGCGCACCCGATCCACGAAGCGGCCAAGCTGGTGCACGTTGCCGATGTCCTTATGGCGGTTCGGGCTGATGCTGTCCTGGCCGGCCGGAATACCGCGAATGCGGGCGATCTCCGGCGTCACCTTGATGCCCGGCAGAATGCCGCCCTTGCCCGGCTTCGCCCCCTGCGCCAGCTTCACTTCGAATGCCCGCACTTGCTCATGCGCGGCGATGTCGCGCAGCCGCGCCTCCGACAAATTGCCTGCGTCATCGCGGACACCGTACTTGGCGGTGCCCATCTGCATGATCACATCGCAGCCGCCTTCCAGGTGATACGGCGCCAGCCCGCCCTCTCCGGTCGCCATCCAGATGCCCGCCATCTTCGCGCCCCGCGACAGCGCCGACACAGCGGCGTGGCTCAGCGCGCCGTAGCTCATGCCGCTGACGTTGAAGAAGCTGCCGGGGTTGAACGGGTGCAGGCACGCACCAGGCCCCTGGCCGGTGCCGATCTGCCTGCCGGGCCATGGCAGCTTTTCCTCGTCCAGGATCGGGAACGCGGCGTTGCGGAATACGAAGGCCGGCACGTTCTCGCTGCCGAACGAACGCAGATTGGAGACGCCCTTGGCCGAGCGATACACCCAGGCGCGTTCCAGCCGGTTGAAGGGCCGTTCCGCCCAGTCCGGCAGATACTGATATTGCCGCATGTATTCGCCGAGCGTCTCGGCGAAGTAGCGGAAATAGCCGACAATCGGGTAGTTGCGCAGGATGGTATGGCTGGTCTGCCGCCGGTCGTGCACGTACAGCACAATAAGCGCGGCCAGCATCGCCACGATGACGGCGTCCGCGATCATGTTATGTCTCCCCCAGCAACCTCTCCCCGCGCGGCGCGTGGGAGGGTTGTCTTATGACACTTCCAGGGTGCCTTTCATAACAGATACGCAATTCCCGGCGACGGTCGCCGTCACCGGCCCCTCCGCCGTCTTCCGCCCCGTCGCCACGATCTTGCTCGGCCGCCCCATTTCGATGCCCTGAGCGATGTCATAGGTCAGGTCCACGTTCTCCCCCGGCGCCAGCGAGGTGAGCAATGCCGCCAGCGCGGCATTGGCGCTGCCGGTCGCCGGGTCCTCCAGCACGCCGCCGAGTGGCGCGAACATCCGCGTGCGCAGCCGTGTCGCGTCGCCGTCGATCCGCACGTAGAGATGCAGCGCGAACCGCGTGCCGATCGCCTCGAAGCGCGCCGCCGCGGCACGGAACGCGCCGAGGTCGGGGCTGGCGCTCGACAGCGCCTCGAGACTCGCCAGTTCGGCAATCACGAACGGCGTCCCGACCGATGCCACCAGTGGTTTGTGTCCCGTGGTCAGCACATCGTCCGCGGCAACGCCGGCGCAGGCGGCGATGACGTCGGCAGGGACGGCAATGTCGAGAGACAGCGACCGCGGCGCCGAAATCTGCGCGCCGGTCACCTGCCGCGTGGCGTCGCGCTGGATGTGCACGCGCACCAGCCCGGCGACCTCCTCGAACACGTAATGCTCCGGCGGGTTGGCGTCGCGCTGCGCCAGAACGTAGCCGGTGCCGACATTCGGATGGCCGGCGAAGGGCAGTTCGGTCCGCGGGGTGAAAATGCGGACCCGCGCGTGGTGCTGCGGGTTGTCCGGCGGCAGCACGAAGGTGGTCTCCGACAGGTTGAACTCGTTGGCGATGGCCTGCATCTGCGCCTCGCTCAGCCCGCGTGCGTCGAGCAATACGGCGAGCGGATTGCCGCCGAACCGCTCGCTGGTGAACACATCGACGGTGGCGAATTCGTAGGCGGCCATGATGCTGATTCTCCCCGGCAGGGTGCCAAGGTTAGCCCGGCGGGCATCGCCGCGCCACGCGAGGTGGTGGGGCGAGGTGGTGGGGCGAGGTGGTGGGGCAACCCTCATACCAATGCTCCCTCTCCCCTTGCGGGCCTGGGCCGCGCAGTGGACCAAGAGTGCGGGGAGGGGTGGTTGTGCCGTGCCGTCTCCTCCCCCCTGGCGGGAGAGGGGGAGGGGTGCTTCGGCCGCGGCCGTGCCGCCCCTCCGGCCCCTCGCACCGTGACAGTGGAAGCTGTGACCAGCGGCAAAAGCAAATCGACCTTGGGCTGCTGGCGCGAATGTGGCAGCCTGCGGCCAGCGCCCAAGCGGGAGGAAACAACATGCCAGCGTCCGACGCGCTTCGCTGCGCGAGCCTGGTTGGTCGGGTTCCGGCCGCACTGATGGCGCCATAGCGCCGGGACGCTTGCCGCCTCCATCCGATGCCAACACGATGACGACGATCGTTGCCGGGGCCGGCCGGGTCGCATCCGCGGGGGAGAAATTCCCCCATCGCGGCATGATCACCTGGTGCATCATCGGCGCGACGCTGCTGCAATCGCTCGACCAGACCATCGCCAATGTGGCGCTGCCCTACATGCAGGGCAGCTTCTCCGCCAGCTACGATGAGATCACCTGGGTCCTGACCTCCTACATCACCGCCGCGGCGATCATGACCGCGCCGGTTGGCTGGCTCGCCTCGCGCTTCGGCCGCAAGCCGCTGTTCATCCTCTGCGTGGTCGGCTTCACCATCGCCTCCGTGGCCTGCGGCGCGGCACAGACCCTGATGCAGATCGTCGCGTTCCGGCTGATCCAGGGCATGTTCTCGGCCGCGCTGGTGCCGATCTCGCAGGCGGTCATGCTGGACATCTACCCGCCGGAAGAACGCGGCTGGGCGATGGCGCTGTGGGGCATGGGCGTGATGATCGGACCGATCATGGGACCGACGCTCGGCGGCTACCTCACCGCCTGGTACGACTGGCGCTACGTGTTCTACATCAACCTGCCGGTGGGTGTGCTGGGCGCGCTGGGCCTGCTGGTGTTCCTGCCCAACGTTCCCGGCAGCCGCAGCCTGCGCTTCGACTGGCTCGGCTTCTCCTTGCTCTCGCTCAGTATCGGCGCCCTGCAGATGATGCTGGACCGCGGGCAGGAACGCGACTGGTTCGGCTCCCGCGAGATCATCGTCGAGGCGATCCTCGCCGGCCTCGCCTGCTATTTGTTCCTGATCCACCTGGGCTGGGCGCGGCGCCCGCTGATCCGCCCGGTACTGTTCCGGGATGTTAACTTCTCCGCCGGCATCGTGATGATGTTCGCGGTCGGCACGCTGCTGGTGTCCAGCCTGGCGATGATGGCGCCGTGGCTGCAGAACCTGGCGGCCTACCCGGTGGCGACCGCCGGCCTGGTGATGGCCCCGCGCGGCTTCGGCAATCTTTGCACCATCGTCCTCAGCGGCCGGCTGTCGCACCGCATCGACGCGCGGCTGATGGTGGGAATCGGGCTGGTGATGGAGTGCGTGTCGTTCTGGATCATGACCGGCTGGACGCCCGACGTGTCGCAGCACGAGATCATCGTCACCATCATCCTGCAGGGTGCCGGCCTCGGCCTCGTGTTCACGCCCTTGCAGATGCTGGCCTTCGCCACCCTGGATCCCGCACTGCGCACCGAAGGCGCCAGTCTGTTCTCGCTGTTCCGCAACATCGGCGCGGCGGTGGGGGTCTCCGTCGTCACCACCATGCTGGCGCGCAACACCCAGGTGCTGCACGAGCAAATCGGGGCCTGGGTGAACCCGTTCAATCGCGCGCTGGCGGCGCTCGGCATGTTGAACCCGGCGCATCGGCACGGGGCGGCGCTGATCGATCAACTGGTCAACCGGCAGGCACAGATCATTGGCTATAACGACGACTACAAGCTGCTGATCCTCACCACGCTGCCGGCACTGCTGCTGCTGTTGGTGATGCGGCGCCCACGCGTGGCGGGCCCGATGCAGGCGGAGGCGATGGAGTAACGGCCGCCCTTGCTTCGCCCGAGGCCAGGTCATGCCGAGACCCTTTTGGTCTCGCAATGACGCCTGGGACAGAGACGCCAGGGACACCTCTTGCCGCTATACCTGCGTGGCTATACCGTCGCGGCAGGAGGACAGATGCTGCGCCGCGCGTTCCTGGCCGTGACGTTGCTGTGCTGGTCGGGCGCAGCGCTGGGGGCTGATATCGTCGATGCCACCGGCCGCACGGTCGTGGTGCCGGAGCAAGTTGCGCGCGTGCTGCCCGCCGGTCCGCCGGCGGCGGTGCTGCTGGCGGCACTGGCACCCGATCTTATGCTCGGCTGGCCGCAACCGCTGTCGCCGGAAGCCCGCGCCTACCTCTCGCCCGAGGCCGCGCGCCTGCCCCAGGTGCCGCGACTGACCGGCCATGCCGACGTCACAGCCGAAATCGCTGCGCTGCAGCCCGACCTGATCGTGGACTACGGCACGGTTTCCCCGCGTTATAGCGACCTGGCGAGAACGACCCGGCAACGGACCGGCATCCCCACCATCTTGCTCGACGGCTCACTGCAGCGAATTCCGCAAGCGTTCCGGACGCTTGGCCGCGCCCTGCACCGCGAGGCCCGCGCTGCGGTGCTGGCCGACTTCGCCGCCGCCTTGCTTGCCCTGCCGACAGCGGGCGCCATCCGGCCGACCCCGACCGCCAGCCAGCCGACACCAGGCGCCATCCGGCCGATGCCAACCGCCAGCCAGCCGACGCCAGGCGCCATCCGGCCGACGCCAACCGCCGCCCAGCCGAGACCAGCCGGCACCCATCCACGCGTCCTGTGCGCCCGCGGTGCCGACGGCCTGACGGTGATCGCGCCTGACACGGACCTCGCGGAGGTCTTCACCCGCCTCGGTTGGCAGGTCGTCGCGCCGCCGGGACAGGGGCCGTTCCGTGCCGCCACGCCAGAGCAAGTCCGCGCGCTGAACCCCGATAGGCTGGTGTTTTCCGATCCCGCGATGCGCGCGACGCTCGCCGCGCCCGATTGGCAGGCGCTGCCGGCCGTGCGTGACGGACACGCGCTGGTCGCGCCCGCCTTGCCGTTCGGCTGGATCGAGGAACCGCCGTCGATCAATCGCTTGCTTGGCCTCGCCTGGCTGAGCGGCCGCGATCCCATCACGCTCGCGGCGATCTTCAACGCGGTGGTCTACGGCAAGGTCCTGACCCCTGCGCAACTGCAGGCGGACCTCGCCGGCGTGCATGCCGTGACGCCATGAGCGAGCCTGCCGCCGTGCCATGCCGCTCGGCTGCCGCCATCCCGCGGATCGCAACCATCAACCTCCAGCCTGGAGAATCACGATGCCTGCCAGCAACCGTCCCAATCCGGGGCAGCGAGCTTTCCCGTCATGGCCAGACCCGGCCCGGCCATCGTCCCGCCGACGCGGCGGCCCGGGCACGCTTCTCGCGACGCTCGGCGCCATGCTGCTGGGGCTCGGCGCGTGGAGCCTGTCGGCGCGGCCGGCATGCGCCGCCGAGACGGTGAATGTGCTGTACGCCGGGTCGCTGGTGAACCTGATGGAGCATGGCATCGGCCCGGCGTTCGACCAGGCGACCGGCGATACGTTCCAGGGCTTCGCCGGCGGGTCGGGCCTGCTGGCCAATCAGATCAAGGGCAAGCTGCGGCGCGGCGACGTGTTCATCAGCGCGGTTCCCAAGGTCAACGCCGACCTGATGGGCGCGAGCAATGGGGACTGGGTGAGCTGGTACGTCGCGTTCGCGCAATCGCCGCTGGTTCTCGGCTACAACCCCAGCAGCAAGTTCGCAGCCGAGTTCAAGGCCAGGCCGTGGTACCAGGTGCTGCAGGAGCCGGGGATCAGGATCGGCCGCACCGATCCGAAGCTCGATCCCAAGGGGCGGCTGACACTCGACCTGATGCAGCAGGCCGCGACCAGCTACACCATTGCCGATCTGGCGCAGAAGGTGCTGGGTGATCCCGAGAACCCGGCGCAGGTGCTGCCGGAGGAGACGCTGGTGGGGCGGCTGCAATCGGGCCAGCTCGATGTCGGGTTCTTCTATTCCACCGAGACCTCGGATGCGAAGATCCCCGCCGTGACGCTGCCGGCGGCGATCGCGCCGAAGGCGGTCTACACCATCAGCATCCTGCGTGATGCGCCGAACGCCGCGGGCGCCGACCAATTCGTCACCTTCCTGCTGGGTCCGGCGGGCCGGCGGCTGATGACAGAGCATGGCATGGGGCTGCAAAAGCCGGTCCTGTCCGGCACCGCGAGCATGGCGCCGGCGAATGTCCGCGCGCTGGTGAGCAACGCGAAGTGACGCTGCGCGCTACGGCGAGGATGCGCCCCGGCCCGTTGCGGGCGGCAGAGCCATCGTGGCGGGCGGCAGCCGAGCAATCGTGGCGGCCGGCAGCCGAGCAATCGTGGCGGGCGGCAGAGCCGTCGTGGCGGGCGGCCGAGCCATTGTGGCGGGCGGCAGAGCCATCGCGGCGGGAGGCAGAGCCATCGTGGCGGGCGGCCGAGCAATCCTGCCCGCTGCCCGCCGAACCCGATCACGCCGCATGAAGCGCCGCATCCCCGCGCCGTTGCCGTGGCTGGCCGGGCTGCTGGCGATCTATTTGCTCGCCCCGCTGCTGGCCGGCGCGGAGCAAGTGGTGCTGGCCGATTGGCGGTCCGTGGACCTGGGCGCGCTGCTGCATGCCTGTGCCGTGTCGGTCGCCAGCGCCAGTGCCGCCACGCTGATCATCGCGTTGGGCGGGATTCCGCTCGGCTACCTGCTGGCGCGCGTCCCGGGACGGGCGATGGCGGTGCTGGGATTCGTTGTCCAGTTGCCGCTGGCGCTGCCACCATTGAGCAGCGGCATTCTGCTGTTGTTCCTGGTCGGCTACGCCGCGCCGCTGGGGCGGCTGATGCAGGGCGCCCTGACCGATTCCTTCGCCGGCATCGTCGTCGCCGAGGTTTTCGTTGCCGCACCATTCCTGATCATCGCGGCGCGATCGGGATTCGCCGCGGTCGATCCGGTGCTGGAGGGCGTCGCGGCCACGCTCGGGCGACGCCCGCTGGATGTGTTCCTGCGAGTCAGTCTCCCGATCGCCTGGCCGGCGATCATGTCGGGCCTGCTGCTGACCTGGCTGCGCGCATTCGGCGAGTTCGGCGCGACGGTGATGGTCGCATATCACCCCTATTCGCTGCCGGTTTATACCTACGTCGCCTTCGGCTCGCAGGGTCTGCCGGCAATGCTGCCGGTGCTGCTGCCGACCCTGCTGCTGGCCCTCGTCGTCATGGCGCTGAGCCAGATCGTGGCGGTACGCGGCGGCGGCAGGCTCCGTGCGAGCTGGCTGCGGCGCACCGGAGTCATCCCCGCGACAGCGGCGACCCACCATGCCTTGGTCATCCCGGCGAGAGCGGCGACCCATCATGGTTTGGTCCCTGCGCCGGCGGAGGGGGGAGCCAGGCTTTTCACCGGCATGCCGCACGATCGGCAAAACCCCCCGCCGATCGAGCTTCGCCTGACGCGGCAGCTCGATGGCTTCCGTTTGCGTGTCGCCTGGTCGACGCGCGCGCATCGGCTCGCCATCCTCGGTCCGTCGGGTTCAGGCAAGTC
This sequence comes from Acetobacteraceae bacterium, assembly GCA_035508435.1. GTDB lineage: Bacteria > Pseudomonadota > Alphaproteobacteria > Acetobacterales > Acetobacteraceae > JASHVB01. Next base: position 12,201 of record DATJNA010000303.1, read on the forward strand.
GCTGACGCTGCGGCTGATCGCGGGGCTGGAACCACGCGGCACCGGTCGCGTGATGGTCGATGGCAACGATATCGCCCGGCTCGATCCCGCCACCCGCGGCATCGCCTATGTGCCGCAGAATTACGGATTGTTCCCGCATCTGACGGTGCGGGAGCAATTGCGCTTCGCCGCGGGCGCCGATCCGGCCGTCGCGGACTATTGGACCGAACGGCTGGGTCTGAAGGGCCTGGAACAACGGCTGCCGGCGGCGCTCTCGCTGGGGCAGCAGCAGCGGGTGGCGCTCGCGCGCGCACTGACGCGTCCCTCCCGGCTGCTCTTGCTCGACGAGCCATTCTCGGCGCTCGATGCGCCGCTGCGCGCCCGGCTGCGGCGCGAGCTGCTGGCGTTGCAGGGAGAACTGGCGCTGACCACGATTCTGGTCACGCACGACCCGCTGGAGGCGGCATTGCTGGCCGACGAGGTGCTCGTGCTGGCGGCAGGCCGCGTGCTGCAGGCCGGTGCCGTGGACCATGTGTTCCGTCGCCCCGCCGGCGAGGCGGTGGCGCGGCTGCTGGGTGCCGACAACGTGGCCGAGGGCGTGGTCGCCGATCCGCGCCACATTGCGGTCGGCGAGGGGCTGCGGCTCGCCGTGACGGGCCCGGCCCTGGTGCCGGGCGACGCCGTGGGCTGGAGTTTCTCGCCGTCGCGCGCGCGCATCACCACCGATGGGCCGTATTGGGGGCGCGTGGAGAGCGTCGCATCGATGGGGGTGGGGCGCCAGGTCACCATCCGCGTCGGCGCCGCGCGTATGCGCATATTCGACGGCCGCACCGAGGCGCCGCTGGGCGAGACGTGTTGGTTCGATATCGACCCGTATTCGGTCCAGGTGTGGCCGCTGGCCGGTGCGATGCACCGCGCGGCGGATGACGTGCCTGGGTCGCCCTGTCCAGTGTTGAACCCGGCCTGACGATTGCACCCGGCCTGACGATTGAACCCGGCCTGACGATTGAACCCGGCCTGACGATTGAACCCGGCCTGACGATTGCACCCGGCCTGGCGCGAGATTCGCCGACCAACTCCGGATGTCGCTATGGCAGTCCGGCCGGGGGAAACTTGCCGGCGACGTTGCCTGGCTGACGGATTCAAGTCCGCGTGGTAAACCACGCTGCCATTGCTCGCAGGATCGGCCGCCGATGTTCTCTCAACTCGCTGCCGCGCTCGCCACGCCTTGCCGCGCGCCACCCGCCGGCGCTGCCTCGGCAGACGATAGGGCAGCGACTGTCGATGCGCCGTGTGCGGGCACCGATCGAGGTGACCGCGGCGGCATAGTTATTCCAATAAAATAATGAGAAGCCGGTGGCGACTGCGGCATCTGTCGATTGCGGCACGCCTGATCGTGCTGTCCGGCTCGCTGTTGCTGGTACTGGCTGGCAGCAGCCTGTATCTGACCCGCATGATCGGCCATGCGTCGGCCAACGCGCTGCGTGCCGACCAGGCTCTGCGGCAGACCGCCATTCTTGATGCGGTGCGCGATGCCTTCGACGAAGCACGATATTGGAAAGCTGATTTCGCGGTCAGCCGGCTGAGCGAGTCGGAGCGCAACGCGGAGGCCGCGCATCGACGCCTGGAGCAATTGCTTGACCAGCTCGCGGCATTCCGTCCGGACGACGCCGCCGCGATCCGCCGCGAGGCCGACGATTCGTTCCGCTTGGCCGACCAGGCGACGGACGCCTACTCGGAAGACGAGGGCGCGAAGGGCGACGCATGGCTCTCCCAGTCGCGCCAGCACAGCATGGCCGCCGGCGCGCGGCTGAACGCGCTGGGCACGGTCCTGGCCGCGCAAGGACAGGCGGCGCGCGATGCGGTCCTGGGCAATGCGGCCATGGCGCGGCGGAACGCGTGGTTCGTGATTGCCTGCGCCGTGGTGCTGGGCATGGCGCTGACCGCGCTGATCCTGCGCTCCATCCTGCTGCCGCTGCGCGCGGTGGTGGCGGCGATCCGCCGTATCAGCGGCGGCGAGCTGGATGCCGCCCTGCCGCCGCAGTCCCGCGACGAGGTCGGCGCCATGGTCCACACGCTGGCCTTGTTCCGCGACGGCCTGCGCGAACGCGGCAGGCTGGAACACGAAGCCGACCACCAGCGGCGGACGTTGCGCGACGCGATCGAGTGCATCAACCAGGGGTTTGTGCTGTACGATGCGCAGGACCGCGTCGTGCTGAGCAATTCGCGCTACCAGGAATTGTACAGCGGCTTGCAGGACGTGGCGGCGGCGGGTGCCGGCTTCCGCGAGGTGCTGGAAGCGGCGGTGGCCCGCGGCGTCGTGGCACTGGGCGGGCGCAGCGGCGCGCAATGGGTGGCCGAGCGCCTCGCCTACCGCGCGCGCCCTGCGGGAAGCCTGACGTATCGTTTCGGCGAGCGCTGGGTGCAGATCGTCGAGCGCCGGACCTATGACGGCGGCACCGTCGCGGTCTATGCCGACATCACCGAGTTGAAGCGCCGGCAGGACGAGCTGGAGCGCGCCTCGGCCGCGGCGGAACGCGCCACGCGGGTGAAGTCCGAATTTCTCGCCAATATGAGCCACGAGCTGCGCACCCCGCTGAACGCGATCATCGGCTACAGCCAGTTGCTGCAGGAAGATGCCGAGGATACCGGCCAGTCCGATGCCATTCCCGACCTGAAGAAAATCGAAAGCGCCGGCAACCACTTGCTCGGTCTGATCAACGGCGTGCTGGATCTGTCGAAGATCGAAGCCGGCCGCATGGATGTGTTCTACGAGCCAATCGATGTCGGCGGGCTGATCGGCGACGTCCGCTCGCTGATCGAGCCGCTGGCGGCACGCAACAACAATGGACTGGTGGTAGATTGCCCGGCGGAGATCGGCACTATCGTCTCCGATCAGACCAAGCTGAAGCAGTCGTTGCTGAACCTGTTGAGCAATGCCTGCAAGTTCACCGAGCAAGGGACGGTGTCGCTGACAGCGGAACGCATCGGTGCGGGAGCAGAACAACAGCTCCGCTTCACCGTGGCTGACAGCGGCATTGGCATGACGCCGGCGCAGCTCGAGCGGTTGTTCGAGGCGTTCAGCCAGGCCGATTCCTCGACCACGCGCCGGTTCGGCGGCACCGGCCTGGGGTTGGCGATCACCCGCAGCTTCGCTCGCATGTTGGGCGGCGACGTGACGGTGACGAGCGTCGCGGGCCGGGGCTCGCGATTCGTGCTGTGGCTGCCGGTGGCGCCGCGGACGGCGACGCCGCCAGCCCCCGCGCCCGACGTCGCCGATGGCGTTGCACCGGCTGGGACGCCCAACAGCGCGGTGAGCGTGCTGATCGTCGATGACGATCCCGACGCGCGGCGGATCATCGGCACGCATCTCGCGCGCGACGGCTATCGCCTGATCTATGCCGAATCGGGCGCGCAGGCTCTGGAGCTGGCGCGGACCGAACAACCGGATGTGATCACGCTGGATATCATGATGCCGCAGACCGACGGCTGGTCGGTGCTGACCGCCTTGAAGCAGGCGCCGGAGCTCATGGACATTCCCGTGGTGCTGGTGAGCCTGGTCGAGCATCGCAGCCTCGGGTTTGCCCTCGGGGCGGCCGCGGTCGTGCCGAAGCCGATTGACCGCGACACGCTGTTGGAACGCGTGCGGACCCTGTGCAATGCGCGAACCGGGATGGTGCTGGTGGTGGAGGACGATGCGCCGACCCGCGAGATCATCGAGCGCACGGTGGAGCGGCTGGGCCTGCGCGGTGCGCACGCGAGCGACGGGCGTGAGGCCGTGGCCTGGCTGGAGACGAACCCTCGGCCGGCGCTGATCCTGCTGGATTTGCTGATGCCGGAGATGGACGGGTTCGCGTTCCTGAACGTGCTGCGCGGGCGGCAGCCGTGGCGCGACATTCCGGTGGTGGTGGTGACCGCCAAGCAGCTTACCGCGGCGGAGCGGCAATGGCTGGGCGAGGGCAGTCAGCGGATTGTCGAAAAGGGCAACATGATGGCGGATCTCTCGGCCGCGGTTCGCGCCGCGCTGCCGGCGCGGGCGGAGGCCTGAGCCATGGCGCGGATCCTGCTGGTGGAAGACAACGAAATGAACCGCGACATGCTGTCACGGCGGCTGACGCGGGCGGGGCATAGCGTGCTGATCGCGGTGGATGGCGCGCAGGGCGTGGCGATGGCCCGGACCGAGGCGCCGGACCTGGTGCTGATGGATATGAGTCTGCCGGTGATGGATGGCTGGGAGGCAACGCGGCGGCTGCGCGATGAACCCACCACCGCGGCGCTGCCGGTGATCGGGCTGACCGCGCATGCGATGGAGGGAGATCGCCAGCGCGTGCTGGCCGCCGGGTGTGACGACTACGATACCAAGCCGGTCGATATGCCGCGGCTGCTGGGGAAGATCGCGGCGTTGGTGGCGGGACAGCGCAAGGCGTAGGCCGGTTACGAGTTGCAGACTGGCAAGGCGCGCAAGCTTTTGGAAGGCGCGCAACCTTTTGCGACAGGCTCCTGGCCGATGCGGCGTATGGCTTTCGACCGGTCCTGTTTGGCAACGCTTGCGGCCGCGATCATGGTCGACGACGGCGGTAGACCGAAAGCTCAGAATTTGATGCGGCCACCCGCGGTCGGATCGGGCTTGACCGCCTGGGTCGCGGCACGGCTGGAGTCGATCGCATTCTTGAATTGTTTGTAGAATCCTGTCACCACGACCAGGCCATAGTTGAACCGGTCCATGGGATTGAGGATGTCGCCGTTGAAATCAAGAGCAAAATTGATAGCTATGCCGCCAACGGCGTACGCCCCTTTTCCTCCTGCCATATCTGCCAACTCATTCTTCAGGGCTGGGTTGGCTCTAATATACCGATCATAAATCGGCTGAACAGTTTCAAACTGCTCGTGATGCAGAGTCTCTCGATCCCACTTCTTCGCAACGTCGGATTTCAGCGGGTTTTTCTTCAGGCCATCCTGATAGACTTTTGCAAGTTGGGGAAATACGTCGTCGAAAATGGCCTTATTGCCCTCTTCTGCAAACGGCTTGACGGCACTCGGGATGAAGGCGTTCCTGATCGGATTCTCCACGTTGGCCATTTCGCTCGCGACGACCCAGGCAGCCGCTGGCCACAAGATCTCATGGCCTTGAACCTCCCGAATCTGATCAAACCAGTCGTAGAAGTACTGACGCTGTTTGATGCTTTTGTATTCGCTGAAACCGTCCGACGGTCGCATCAGGTTGAAACAGTTTGCACCGTTCCATCGTTCCGTGCACCGGAGCCGGTCCTGTTCCGTCCAATCGACGGCGCTCTGCGGTGATTCCACTTCTGCCATGGGTTGCTCCAGGTGCTGCGTGCCGAAGCGTTCAGGTTGGCGGGGAGAACACTTATGCTGATCCGAGGACCGCTCAGGTAGCGCGGTTCGGACACGACCCGATGGTGGCTTGGAATCCGGTGTGGCGCTGTGATATCTTTCACAACTTCCCAACTTCTCATTGGCCGGGTGGGATGCCGTACCGCCGCAGCGACGGGCGGCCTCGGCCCGGCTCACTCAGGTCATGGCAATCGCAGCGCCAGTACCGTGACATCGTCCTGCTGCGGCGTTCCGGCGGCGAAACCGAAAATCCGGTCCACCAGGCCGGTGGTAATTGCCGCCGGCGGCGCCTTGCGCATCATGTCGAGCGCGGCCCGTACGCCGGCCAGCCCGAACGCCTGGCCTGCCGGATCGAGCGTGTCCGGCACGCCATCGGAGATCACCACCATCGCCTCGCCTGGCTGCAAACGCAGCGTGGCAGCGCGATAGACCGCCTCCTCGATCGCGCCGGGCGGCGTGTCGGCGCGGCACACCAACTCCGCCACCGGCGCCGCGGCGCGCAGAATATAAGGCCGCACGTGCCCGGCGCAGACATAGGTCAAGGTGCCGTCGCGCAGGTCCAGCATGCCCGAGAATAAAGTTATGAACATGCCGATCGGATTGTTCTTGCACAGCTCGGCATTCATCAGCGCGAGGATGGCGGCCGGATCGGGCGGATGCCCCGCGGTCTGGTAGGCCTGCAACGTTGCCGCGCGCAGCAGGCTGCGGGCGCGTGCCATGAACAAGGCGGCGGGCGTGCCCTTGCCGGACACGTCGCCGACGGCGAAGCACAGCCGGTCCTCGCCGACCAGGAAGCAGTCGTAGAGATCGCCGCCGATCTCGCGCGCCGGGTGCAGCACGGCGTGCATCTCGGCGCGCACCGCGCCGGCGCCGGTCGGGAATTCGTCCGGCACCATGCTGAGCTGCTGGCGCCGCGCATCTGCCAGCTCTTGCTCGACGCGCGCGAGCTGTCGCCGCACCTCGGCACGCAATGCGCGCTTCTCCAGCACCGAGCCCAGCCTGGCCCGCAGCAGCGTGGGATTGAAGGGTTTGGACAGATAGTCCTCGGCGCCGAGTTCAAGGCAGCGCACCACGGTTTCCAGTTCGGTGGCGGCCGAGATCATGATGACCGGCGTCGCCTCCAGCCGGTTTTCGGCGCGCATGGTCTCCAACACCGCCACGCCGCTGACGCGCGGCATCATCACGTCGAGCAAGACGGTATCGAAGGTGCGGGCGCGGATCAGGTCCAGCGCCTGCTGCCCGTCGCCGGCGGTCTCGATGTCCTGGTAGCCGATGCGCCGCAAGCGCCGGACCAGCAGGTCCCGATTGTCCTCGATGTCGTCCACCACCAGCAGCCGCGGCGCGGTTTCCTTTGACAATGCGAAGCCTCCTTGGGCAGCGACCCGGCGGAAGCCTGCCAGAGCCTGCCGATGGTCATTGCCAGCAGGCACAAAAGCATGTTGTCATGATATCGACAAACTTCATCGCGGAGAGGTGCCTGATGGAGATGGATGTGACCGAGCTCCAGCCAGGGGTGATCGCGGTGACGCTGAAGGGGCGCCTGGACATCGATGGCGCGCATGCGATCGACCTCCGGTTCAACGCGGTGACGAGCAATAGCCGCGGCGTGCTGGTGGAGATGGCGGACGTGACGTTCCTGGCCTCGATCGGCATCCGCACGTTATTATCGGCGGCGCGTACGGTCCGCCGGCGCGGGGGTCGATTCGTATTGCTGGAGCCCAATCAGGCGGTGACCGAGTTGCTGGAAGTCTCCGGGATGCTCGAATACATGCCGGTGTTCCAGGGGCGCGATGAGGCCATGGCGGCATTGGCCGGCGCCGCCTGACCGTCCGCCGATGCAGCAGGCGAGTCCGCGCCGAGCGCGGCGGGGGCGCCAATCCCAGTCGAATGATTCTAATGGGTCTGCCGGTTCTAACGAGTCTGCAGGCGATTGCTGATGAGTCTTCGGGCGATCGCGTGGCTGACCGCCGGCAGCAGAACGGGGGGAAGCATGGCGCGGGTTGTCGGCCGGAACATGGCGACAGGGTGGCTCGGCCACCGCTCGTCCGCCGGAACATGGCGACAGGGTGGCTCGGCCACCGCCCGTCCGCCGGAACATGGCGACAGGGTGGCTCGGCCACCGCCCGTCGGCCGGCCTGGTGGTGACGCGGCGCCGCGCCCACAGGGTGCTCTCAGCCGTGCCATCCGCCCATGCGGCATATCCGGTCCCAATGCGGCTTGGAGACCGGCAGCACCGATAGACGCGATTGCCGCACCAGCGCGAGGTCCGCAAGCTTCGGATCGGCCTTGATGTCGACCAATGTCACGGGCTTCGGCATCGGTCCCACCGCCTGCATGTCCACGCTGACCCAGTCGCCGGACTGCGCGGTGGGATCGGGGTACGCCTCGCGCACCACCTTCACCACACCGACGACCTCCTTGCCGACGTTGGAATGATAGAACAAGGCGAGATCGCCGTGCTTCATCGCTTTCAGGTTCAGCTTGGCGGTATGGTTGCGCACGCCGGTCCACGGCTCGACGCCGTTCGCCACCTGCTGGTCCCAGGAGAATGCATCGGGTTCAGACTTCACCAGCCAGTATTGGGTCATGGCTCTATCGTCACTCTCTTCCTCCTGTTGCGGGAGGGGCTGGCCTGTTGCGGGAGGGGCTGGGAGGAAGGCGACCTGCAACCGTCTCATGAAGTCGTACGCGCCCCTCTGCCGGCGTCGTTTCCCGCAATGTCCCCCGCCGTCGTTGCCCGCACTGTCCCCCGCCGTTGTTGCCCGCAATGTCCCCCGAGGTCGTTTCCCGCACGGGGCAAAGAGCCAACCGGCTCGGTTGATCCAGCTCAATGCGCCGGGCCGTTCGGCGGGCAACCATTGCTGCGAATATGAATTCTTGTCCAGGACCTCCCCCAGGCCCGATGGGGTCCCAACAGTGAAGGGCGTTGCCGTTTGCCTTCAAACCGCGGCGGGGATGCGATAGGTTGATCGAGTGGACGCGCGTTCTGTCGTAGCCCCTCCCGCGGGAGCCGGGCGTTCCTTGCACCGGTTTGCCAATCCGGGCCAGTTCATGCGCCTGTCTGGCGCGCTGGTGCCATGGCTTGCCGCCGGCGCGCTGGTGCTGACGGCGATCGGCCTGGTGTGGGGCTTGTTCTTTGCTCCGGCCGACTGGCAGCAGGGCGATGCGGTCCGCATCATGTATATCCATGTCCCTGCCGCCTGGCTCGCTTCCGCCGGTTATGCGGCGCTGGCGCTTTGCTCTGCCATATCGCTGGTCTGGCGCCATCCGCTGGCGGATCTCGCGGCGGTGGAGATCGGCCCTGTGGGCGCGGGCTTCACCGCGCTCTGCCTGGCCACCGGCAGCCTGTGGGGCAAGCCGATGTGGGGCGCGTGGTGGGTGTGGGACGCGCGGCTGACCTCGGTGCTGGTATTGTTCTTCATCTATCTGGGCCACATCGCCCTGGTGCGCGCGTTTGACGATCCGGTGCGCGGCTATCGCGCCGGCGCCATTCTGGCGCTGATCGGCGCGGTCGACCTGCCGATCATCAAGTTCAGCGTCGATTGGTGGAATACGCTGCATCAGCCTGACACGATCACCCTGACCGGCGCGCCGCACATGTATATCGGCATGCTATGGCCGCTGCTGTTTTCGACGCTTGGCTATACGCTGGCGTTTGCCGCGATCGTGCTGACGCGCACCCGGGCGGCCGTGATGGAGCGGCGGATTCGCGGCCTGCTGATGGCGCGCGCTGCGGCGCAGGAGCAGGGTTGATGGACCATCTGCCGTTCATCGCCGCGTCCTACATGCTCGGCGTCCTCATCCCCGGCGGCTTTGCCATCGCCGCCTTTCTGCGGGTCGGCACGGCGCGACGGCGGCTTGCCGCGATTGACCCGCGTGCCAATCGGCCCGGCGCGCGGTCGCGGCGTGGCGGCGTGTCATGACGCGCAAGCGCCGCCGCCTGTGGATCCTGCTCGCCTGCGGCATCGGGGTCGGTTCGGCCGCTGCGCTGACGCTATCGGCATTCAGCAGCAACCTGGTGTTCTTCGTCTCGCCGTCGCAACTCGTGCATCAGGCGCCGAACGGGCGGCTGGTGCGGCTTGGCGGGCTGGTGGCGCAGAGCAGCGTGCATCGCGCCACGGTGGACGGCAAGCCGACTGCGACCTTCGCCGTCACCGACGGCAAGGATTCGATCAAAGTCAGCTATGTCGGCATTCTCCCCGATTTGTTCCGCGAGGGGCAGGGCGTGGTGGTGGAAGGGGTGCTGCAGCCGGACGGCAGGTTCCGGGCCTCCGACGTGCTGGCCAAGCACGATGAGAACTACATGCCAAAAGACGTGGAGCAAGCGCTGAAGCGGTCCGGCCACTGGAATCCGAGCACTGGCGAGCCGCCGCCCGCCGCCACCTGGGACACGCTGTCGGTCAAGCAAGCCGGGGGATGATTGGGCGGATCACGCACGCGCGGGGTCCGGTCGGCCAGTGGCTCAGCGCCCGGTAGGCTCAGCGCCCGGTAGGCTCAGCGCCCGGTCGTCTGGCGCAATAATACCAGGGCGCGGCGCAGGCGGAGAATGCCGCCGCGGGTCTGACCCTGGTCGCACATGCGCTGGCCCTCGGTGGACAGATCGGCAGCCTCTTGTGGCGGATGCAGTGAATCGCGCGCCAATGCGCTGACCCGATCGAGCAATTTCAGGCAGTATTCCGGTGTGTCGGTGGTCACTTGTTGCGGTGGTGACTGGCCGGAGACCGGGAATGTCATGAGCTCCAGGCCGATCCCGAGGGAGAGCGGAACCGCGACCAGGGCGTAAAGGCGGGTGGCAGGCAGCATGCCCTCAAGTATGGCAATGACACGTGACCCTGCGCTGTTGATGGCATGACAAGACGGTCAGGAACGGCGGGCGAGGTGTCAATTTGCGTCCCGCCGGCGGCCGGCGTTCAGCGCGCGGCGCGCCGGCCGGGCGACGGCATCCGCTGCAGCCAGGCGACGATCCGTCTGGTTCGGGGTGCGAACAATGCCGGCAGGAACAGGGTCCCGGCGGCGCGCTTGGCGGCCTCGGCGCGCGTCGGATAGGGCACGATCATGCCGGCAAGGTGCGAGATCCTGGTGCGTTCCGCGATCGCCAGTGTCCAGGTTCCGATCATCTCGCCGGCCGACGGGGCCAGGATGCCGGCCCCGACCACGCGCTCGCGCGCCACCACCAGCTTGACCAAGCCCGCCGTGTCGCGTTCGGCGACCGCGCGGTCGTTCTCGGCCAACGGCCAGCGAAGCACTGAGACACGAAGGCCGGCCGCCCGCGCTTCGGCTTCGGTCAGGCCGACCTGCGCCAACTCGGGGTTCGTGTAGGTCACCCGCGGCAAGGCGGCGTAGTTCAGCCGCGCCGGCAGGCGGAACAAGGCGCGGCGGACGACGATGCCCGCGTGGTAGCTGCCGACATGGGTGAAGGCGCGCGGACCGATGCCGATGGGGTCCGCGATGTCGCCCACGGCGAACACGCGGCGGTTGCTGACCGAGCGTAGACCACTATCCGTCACGATGCCGGCGGCGGAGGCCCGCACCGCGCCGGCTGGCAGGTCCAGGGATTCCAGGTTGGGGCGGCGTCCGACGGCGACCAGCAGGTGGCTGGCCTCGATGCGGCTGCCGTCTGCCAAGAGCAGTACCGGGCTACCAGAGGGACCGGGTTCGGCGGCGGTGACGCTGGTGCCTTCGAGGAATGCGACGCCCCGCGCCGCCAGTGCGGCCCGCAGGCCCGCGGCTAGTTCGGGGTCCTCGCGGCCGGCGATGCGAGCGGCTTCGACGATGGTCACACGGGCGCCCAGGCCGGTAAATGCGTCCGCCATTTCGAGGCCGATCGGCCCACCGCCAAGGATCACCAGGTGGCTTGGGCGTACGGGGAGGTGGAACAAGGTCTCGTTGGTGAGGCAGGGGAGGCGGTCGAGGCCGGGAATGGGCGGCACGGTTGCCCGGCTGCCGGCGGCGATGACGATGCGGCGGGCGGTGATGCGCCGGCCGTCCACCGTGAGCGCGTCGGGGGCGGTGAAGCGGGCGGTGCCGCGCAGGACCGTGGCGCCGAGTGCCCGGAAGCGTGCCTCGGAATCCATCGGCGCGATTGCGGCTATGGCGCCATGCACGTGGGCCTGCACGGCGGACCAGTCGATGTCGGGGTCGGGCGTGCGCAGGCCGAAGCGGCGAGCATTGCGGATCGCCTCGGCGGCGTGCGCGGCCGCGAGCAAGGCCTTGCTCGGGACGCAACCGCTGCTGAGGCAGTCGCCGCCCATGCGGGCTTGCTCGATCAGGGCGACCTTCACGCCGAGCTGTGCCGCGACCGCGGTGACCGACAGGCCGGCGGCGCCGGCGCCGATCACCGCGAGGTCGAAATCAGCCATCCCGGCCCTTTCGCTTGCGCCAGGCGACGGGCAGGAGCGACAGGAGGCCGAGTGCCACCATGGGTAGCAGGATCGGTGGAGAGAAGATCAGCGCCAGGTCGGGTTGGACGCCGGCGGCCAGCACGTCTCCGACGCCGGCGCCGATCGAGGCGAAGACAAACGTGCCGGGGATGATGCCGAGCAATGTGGCGGTGCCGAACGACCACAGCCGCATGCCGGCAAGTGCCGCCGCCAGGTTCACCAGCCAGAATGGGAACAGCGGGATCAGGCGGATCGCGAGCAAGTAGTTGAAGCCGTTGCGGTGGAGTTCGGCGCGGATGCGGGTGAGCCGGGCTCCGGCGCGGGCTGCCATGGCGGCGGCGAAGGCGGAGCGGGCGGCCAAGAACAGTACGGTGGCACCGATGGTGGCGCCGATGACCGCGAGTGTGCCGCCCAAAACGGTGCCGAACAACAGGCCGCCGGCAACGGTGAACACGGCGGCTTCAGGGAAGGAGAGCGCGGTCAACAGCGCGTAGAGCGCGGCGTAGATCACGGGCGCGACGAGGCGATGGTGGGCGATCCAGGCGGACAGCATGGCCTGGTGGTGGCTGAGGGAGGCCCAGTTCAGACTGCTGGCCAGTCCGGTCGCCCATAGCGCAGCGACCGCGGCGAGCAGCAGGACGAACGGGACGACTCGGCGGAGAGAGAGCATGGGGGGACCATCGCACAAGGCGGAGGTTGGCGGCAGCGGGGAACGGTGATTGCTCTGGTGGGACAGGCGGCAGCGGGTGGCGGAGAGATCATCGGTCGCGAAGGGATAAATAGTGGTGAAGAGATCCATCCTGGTGAAGCCCCATCGCGGCAAACAACTCGATCGTGGCGAGGGGATGACAGTGGCCGTGGCGGGTGGCGAAGCTGCGGGGGTCGGGGGGCGCGCCACATGCATGAACTGGCGCTGAGTCAGGGCGTTGTCGAGCTGGTGGCACAGCGTGCGGCACGGGAAGGGCTGCGGCAGCTCACGCGGGTCGTGCGCCGGACCGGCGACGCCGCGGTGGTAGAGCCGCAGGCGTTATGCGCTGTTTCGTGTCCCTATCCGGTTAGCGCAGGCGGACCCGGCCGCAGTCGGCGCACGAAGCTCAGAGGTTGGCAGCCTGCGCTAACCGGATAGGGACACTGGTTCGATCTCGGTTTCGTGTCCCTATCCGGTTAGCGCAGGCGGACCCAGCCGCAGTCGGCGCACGGAGCTCAGGGGTTGGCAGCCTGCGCTGACCGGATAGGGACACTGGTTCGATCTCGGTTTCGTGTCCCTATCCGGTTAGCGCAGGCGGACCCAGCCGCAGTCGGCGCACGAAGCTCAGGGGTTGGCAGCCTGCGCTGACCGGATAGGGACACTGGTTCGCTCTCGTTGCCGAGGAAACCCTCGCGCACGCCGCCGAACCGGCGAGCGAACCAGTGGTGTCGCGCGCCAGGTGTCAACGCTGCGAGCGTGGATTTTTCCCGCCGACTGTGTGGGTCAACTGCCCGGACTGCGGCGGCTTGGAACGCGTCCGGCTGGCGGGCCACCGCGCCGGCGTGGCGTTCAGCGGCAGTCGTGCTGTGACAGGCAGGCGGTCCTGGCCTGCCGGGGGCAGTGATGAGCGGCGACCGCGCACCGATCGATGCACTGCGAGCGGCGCGGATCGATTCCGAACAACCGCGCCCGGCACTCCGCCACGCATGCCTGCCGGATTGCATCGCAGCCATCCGAAGCGACGCAAGCCGCGCAAGGGCCGATCCCCTGCGCCTTGGCCGATGATGGACCGAGACCGCCGCCCATCATTGCAAGCATGGCTGCCACGGCGAATGCCCGCGCGGTGCCGAGGGTTGCCTGGCGAGGGGCTGCCCTGCTGAGCGAACGCATCGTGCGCCTCAGCGCCGGGATCGCGGATCACGGCCGTACATAGCTCCATCCCTGCTCCTGGAGTTGCACGATGCGAACGATGCCGGTCGGCACGACATGGGCTTGCGGCAGCAAGCTGATCTTCCTGCCTTCGGATATTGTGGCCTTACGCAAAGTGTTGCCACACCCGGAGAACGCGATGTTCTTCATCGTGCCGCTGAGTTGCTCGAGTTTCGCCTTCACCGGTGAAATGTCGCTGCGCATCATGGCGAGGCCCGGGCCATAGGCGACAAATTCGATCCGCACCTGATCGCCTTGGGATTGGTAATAGTCGGTCAGGTTCTCGGCATTGTTCAGGGCGACGTTCATGGTCTTCGGATCGTCCTCGCTGATCTGGATGACGACCCGGTGGCGCATCGTCTGGTTCGATGCGGCGACCGCTGGTGGGGCGGACCATGCACGCAGCGCCAGCGGTACTGCCGCCCAGGCAGCGCCGATCGCCAGGAACCTGCGGGCGAGATGCATAGGCAATCCTCCGAATCGGCCGATTCAGACCATTGGTCACTGATGGTGCGTCTTTCGCCATTGGAGGAACTCCTGATAGAGTTTTTCCTCCGTGGGCCGGATGTCGGTCACAGCGGTGCCTGCCGCGGCGGTCGTGAGATGCGCGCGGTCGAGCCAGCGCTGCGCCGCCGGGAAGCGTTGCAGGCCCGGCACCCGCGCGTTGGCATTGACGTTCTTCCACTGCGGCTGGAAGCCGGCCTGATGCAGTTCATTTAGCCGCTGGAACAATGAATCGGTCATGCGTGCCAGCCGCTCGTAGCGGTCTGACCCGATGGGCCAGTTGAACGCCGCGAGAACAGTTGGAATGGCGATCGTGTGCACCTCCTGGCCTGCCGGGATGATGTCCGGGTAGTCGCTGGATGTCAGACGGGATGGCAGGTAGAAGCCGGCATCGGCGAAGTTCCGGAACTCGATCGGGAGGAACCTGAATCCGGCCGGCCAGTGCTGGAGGAATGCGGCAACCGGCTTCGAGGTGATGAAGACCACAGCCGCCATGCCGTCCTCGCCATTGCGCATCTCCTGTAGCGCGAGCGGGTGGGGAACGAACGTCTTGATCACGTCGAGCTTCAGATGCTCGAAGATCAGCGGGCCGGAATACGCGGCGGTGGTTCCTGGTGTGTTGAAATTGACCTTCTTGCCATCGAGATCGGCGAGGCTGTTGATTTCCGGCCGCACGAAGACATGCAGTTCGGACGGGAACAAACTGAGGATATAGGTGATCTTCTGCCGGACGCTCGGGTCGAGCTGCTCGAATTGGGTGAGTGCGTCGGTGTTGATGATCGCCGCATCGACGCCTTTGAGGTAGAGCAAGTCCTCGATGTTCTCGGTGGGGCCGCGGGTGACGATCGGCAGCACGTGCAGACTGTTGCCATCGTCGGTCACCCGGGCGATGTCGGAGGCGAAACGGATGGGCGCGCCTTCCAGTTCGCCGCCGGCCAGACCGACCGTCCAGGCATTGATCTTGCTGTGCATGACCGCCGCGGAAACCGCGGCTGCGGGGCGCGCCGCAGGGTTTGCCGGCTGGTTGGCGGTCGGCGCGTTGGCCGCGGCGAACCCGCCGGACGCCGCGCATGCCACGCTCAGCAGGGCGATGCAGATCCGCGATATCGCATTCATTGAAGCCTCATGGACGACGGGCCCTTGACTGTGGTTGGCGCGATCAATTGGCGGAATGTGCGAGGATGGCGCTGGCGAGCCGGCTGCCATCCTGGTCGCCGAGCCGCGAGGCGGTGCGGTACCATTTCGCTGCCGTCGCACGATCCGCGGTGACGCCCTCGGCCTGGATCGAGGCGAGGTAGTCCGGGTCATAGGTTCGCCCGGCGGCGATGGCGGCTCGCGCGACGCCGAATTCCGCGGCTGCCACATAGAACATGCGGGCGGTGGCGATGTCGCCCCGCTGCAGCATCTGGTCACCACGCGACAGCAGCAGCGTTATTTCGCCTGGCGCGGGCTGCGGCAGCCTGATGGCGAACACACCCTGGTCCTGATCCGGCCCGACCGAGGTTTTGGCAACGGCATTGACGCTGTGATTGTCGCCGTGCGGTGGATTGGGCGGCCCCGCTGGATCGGTGTTGTCGAGCGCCGAAGCAACGCGTGCCGGAGCCGGCGGCGGCGTTCCGGGAGCCTGTGCGGCCGGCGCTGCCGGCTTGTCCGGCGCGGCGGCGACGTGGGGCGAGCTTGCGGCGGGCGACCGCCAGGTGGCGGTTGCGATGCCAGGTGGGGCTGCCGCGGAGGGCGGCCCATGGGCAACATGTTGCGGCGGCGGCGCATTGGGTGAGGCCCCCTCGCCGGCGGGTTTCGGGATGGGATGCGCGCCAACGTTGCGCGGCGGGACAGGTCCGGAAACGGCAAGTTTGTTCGCCTCGGTCGCGGTCTCCTGAGGTACGGCGGCGGGCGTCAGAGCATGCGTCTTGGGCGCCGCCGTGACCTGCCGGCCCAATTGCTGCGGCGGGCTTCGCAGCGGCAGCGAAACCGGCAGGCCGCCTGGTGCCGCCCGGCCATCGACAGGAGGCTGTTGCGCCGCCGCATTGGAACCCGCCGGCGACATGATCGTGCCCGGTAACCAGGCCATGACGGCGGCGGACAACGACGGAGCTGCGGGCAACCAGGCGGCGATTCGTCCCCGGCCGAACCGCGCCAATTCTCGCGTGTCGTCAGGCATCCGCGGGTGAATGGCGACGCCACCGGCAGCCAAAAGCAGCACCGCGGCCGCGGCAAGACCGCAACCTGGCGTCGTGAGGAAAACCCGACGGCGCCGCCGCGCCGGCATGCCGCGCGGTTCGGCGAGAGCGGGCAGCCGGAGCGGCGGCGGGTCGCCGGCGGACTCGGTTTCTGCCGCGCTCTCCGCCACGTCCGGCACCCCGGCGGGACCATCGGGTGCGGCGGCCTGCGCGGCGCCGAACTGGGCCGCCACGGCGGCCACGACCTCTGCCGTCAGCCAATGCTGATTGCTCCGGTCGCGCAACGTTGCCTCCGGCGATTGCGACCGAAGCATCGACAGCAGCGCGACAAGCCGCCCGTATCGTCCCTCGCCGTGCTGAACCAGCGCCGCCAGTCCGCCGTCGTCGAACAGGGTTTCGGCAGCCAACCCGTCGGAGCGGAGCGTATCGACCACGAACTCGCGGGCCTGGCGTGGGTTCAGCGGGGACAGCTCCCAACTGGCAGCCACCGCGTTCCGCAAGGATACGGCCCGAGCATCATTGCCGGACAACAGCTCGGGCCGGCCGATGAACACGAGCTGCGGCGCGGCATCTTTGGCAATACTTGAGATCAGCCGGAGATATTCCAGTGCCTGTCCGGTCAAGGTCTCCGCGTCATCGATCATCATGACGCAGCGATTGGACGCGTCATTGCCCGTCACGCAGGCGAACAATCGCTCATTGTCTTCTGGTTCGAGGTCCGCCTCGGGCTTGTCGAGGAGCTGTGCCGCGATGCTGCGAAGCGACAGTTCGTGCGTCTGGCGCCCGACGATGGGGACGACATTCACGCCGCGGGCCAGTAGCTGCTGACAGATGATTCTTGCCGCGACGGATTTGCCGGAACCTGGGGCGCCGGTCAGCGCGAGGCAGGTCTCCGACCGCATGATATGCTCGACGAGCAGGCCGATCGTTGCGCCATGCGTGAATCGGATAAAGTCATTCCCGCAGGCACCGCAGTCGGTGTGTGCCTCCTCCCCTGAGGATTGTTCTGTTTCCTCTTGCATGCCGTGGGCGTGTCTCCGTGACCCGCGTATCAACCCCAGGTTATACCAGCCGGGTGGATCGTGACAACACCGATTTCTCCTAAAGGTTGAGTTAATCCGGATAGTGTGCAACCCATTATACGGGCGTAATGCCGATCATTACCACAACTTTAGGTTGAGTCGAATGGGCGGTGTCGCCCGGGGGGGCATCCAGCGGCCGCCCGGTGCGCCTTGGTGAGCGGGTCGCCACCAACGACGGGACAGATCGAGACGTGGTCGCCGTGGCTAAAGCTGCCGCGGAGCGACAGGTCTTCGCCTTGTCACAGGCCCCCGTTGGTCGTGGCGGGGGGATTCGTGAAGCAGGACTGCCGGTTACTTCCGAGCCACCTGGAGTCGACGAAATGGCCTCGATATCGGCACACCTCATGCCGGTCATCCGATCAGTCGATGCCTGCACGCGGTTGCGCAACGGAAACCCGCCCGGGTTCACAGTCCGCAATGTCGAGATGGAGTTTCCAAGGTTGCGCTCGGATCGGCCGCTCGATGGAGGATGAGGCGCGCGACATCCTGCGCACATCGCTCAACCAGGAGCCGCCGGAGCCGAAGAACCTGGGCACGGCGATCAATGCCCTGTTCAAGCCCGTCGGCGGCATCGACCTGCCGAAGGTGCCGTGCGAACCGATGCGTGAGCCGCCGACGTTCGACGAATGATCGTCCTCGATACCGATGTCGTCTCGGAACGGATGCTGTCATGCATCTTGGCGTTCCGGCCAGAGGGGCAGGACGGCGTCTGAAGGGGCGTTGCCCCCGGCTGTTTCCCCGTGCATCATACGTTTGACGTACAACGGCCGGCGGTATAGAGTGCCAGGCGATGATCAGGTCCTTTCGTGATCGCGCGACCGAGAGGCTGTGGATGGGTAGCTTTGTCCGGCAGTTCGGCGGCATTGAAAAAGCGGCACGGCGCAAGCTCGATATGCTGCATCAGGCGCTCGATCTCGGGGACCTGACGGCGGCGCCGGCGAACCGGCTGGAAGCCCTGTCGGGGGATCGCCGGGGCCAGCACTCGATCCGCACCAACGATCAACGGCGCATTTGCTTCGTCTGGACGAAAGAGGGACCGGAAAATGTCGAGATCGTCGACTACCACTAAGCCGGATGGCATTAAGGCGGTCGCCACTCCCGATCGGGTCACCACCCATCCGGGGGAGGTGCTGGCCGAGGAGTTTTTGAAGCCGCTCGGGCTTTCGGTGAACGCGCTGGCGATGGCACTGCGTGTGCCGGCGACGCGCATGGGCGCGATCGTCAAGGGCGAGCGGGCGGTGACGGCGGATACTGCCCTGCGGCTGGCTCGCTTCTTCGGCACCAGTCCGGAGTTTTGGGTGAACCTCCAGGCGATGCATGATCTGACCAAGGCCAGACAGGAAAGCGGCGTGGCGATCGCTCGGGACGTTCAGCCGCGTGCCGCATGATGGTGGCAGGACCACCAACGGGCTGGGCATTGGTGCGTCCACCTCGTCCCACACCAATACGGTAACGTTTCATGCGAATAGTCACCGCCGGTCACATCACAGATTGGGCGAACCGCGAGAGGCGCGACTGTCAGGAAACGCTGCCGATCCTGGTACGTAGGCTGGTCCAAGCCACAGCTTCGCACATCGAGCGGATCGACTTCCCTGGCGGCGATTCGGTGTCGGACGAGGGTTGGGATGGCCGCCTCACCTGCATGTCACGTAGTTCGTTCGTGCCGGACGGTCTTTCCGGCTGGGAAATCGGCAGTAATAAGTCGGCAGTAACCAAAGCCGATGATGACTATGCGAAGAGGATTCAGGATCCACTCGATCTTGAGCCGGCCCTCACAAACTACGTGTTTGTCACACCACGCGCATGGCCCAAACGACACCAATGGGAGCGCGACAGACGTGCAGAGAAACACTGGCATGACGTCCGTGTCATCGCGGTTGGCGACCTGGAGCAGTGGCTTGAAAGCGCCCCTGCTGTAGCACTTTGGCTGGCTCGGCACCTCCGTTTGGCACCTTCAACTGGGCTTACAGGTCTGGAGGAGTGGTGGGACGAATGGGCCGAGGCAACCCGACCTGTCATGACACCGGCAATGCTACTGGGAGGTCGCGAAGAGGAAGTTGAGCGGACTAAGCGCTGGTTCGAGAACGGACCGGATAAGTTGGAAATCCAGGCCGATGCACCGCACGAGGCCATCGCCTTTCTACGTGCCGCAGCGACCCAATGGCCGGAAGCCACTCAGGAAGCGCTGTTATCGCGCTGTGTGACGGCCACCACAGAAGATGCTTTTCGCGCCGTGTCAGCCTGGTCGGTTCCGTTGGTGATCGCCGCGTATCCTGACGTGGCGCAGTCAGCGGCCGGTGCTGCGCTGCAAGGCGGGCATCATCTATATCTGGCTGTCGGCCGAACCTTGGCCTCCCGGCGTGCGGGGCCAACTCGGCTGCCCCGCGTAGACCGTCTAGCATTGGAGAAGGCTTTAATTGAGACATCCCTGCCGCGAGAGGAAGCGGTTGGCATCGTGGCTGAGTGTGGGCGAAGCGTGGCCGTGTTGCACCGGCGCCGCTCCGCAGTCGATGCGATCCGCCGACCGCCATGGGCAGTCCCAGGGCAGGGTGAACTACTCGTTCCGGCCATACTGGCTGGCGCCTGGACCGAGGAGCTCAGGCCCATGCAAGATGGGCCGTTTGGCCCAGCACCGCCGCAACTGCTCGACCGCGACGTTCTGAGTCGGCTCTCCCGGGTCGGCAGTTATGACGCCATAATAGTGGCTGTGCGACGCCTTTGCGCGGGAGACGATCCACCCTTCCGAAGCGCGGCCAAGGTTTGGCGTCTGACCGCTCCGCTCGACGCTTGGTATCTGTTGGCGGAGTTTATCCGAGATGACGACCTCGAGAAGTTGGGTGACGTTGTGGTTGGAGTCCTGCCGATCCAGGACCCTAAGTACGAGCTGCCTGACGACAAGCAATGGATGGCCGCCACCTACGGCAAGGAGCGGCCCCACTCGGGTTGGCTCCGCGAGGGATTGGCGATCTCGCTCGCCATAGTCGCCCAACACGGCGAGCTGCTTCGGCTATCTGTCCCGTTTGGAACATGTCCAGGGTTCGTCCACTCGATCGTCCAACGTATCTTTTCTGAATTGGGCGGTTGGCAGGCATGGGCATCTATCGGCGACGTGCTTCCAGTCCTTGCGGAGGCCGCGCCAGAGGCATTTCTTTCTGCTGTCGAAGTATTCGTCTCCGACCATTCAGACGAAGCACGTAGTCTCTTGACTGATGGTGGTGGTGAGGCTGGTCTTACCGGCGAGTGCCGCCACGCTGAGCTTCTCTGGGCGCTGGAGCGCTTGGCATGGGATGCGGAATATCTGGCGCAGTGCATTGTGAGCCTAGGTCGACTTGATGCAATCGACCCGGGAGGGCGGTGGGCCAACCGGCCCTTTAGCAGCCTGTGTGAGATACTGCTGGGGCCCGGCGATCCATATACATTTGCCACAGCCGAACAGTGCTTAAAGGCAGTCGATGCCTTGATCTCAGAAGTACCTGGGACGGCGTGGCGGCTTTTTCTTCGTGCAGCCAAACCGTTGAGCGGCAGGATGGTCCGCGACCCGCCCGCGTATATGCAGGCGAAACCCGATGGAGGGCGGCCGTGGTCGGTTGAACAAAGGCGGGCGTTCCGGTCGGGGATGTCAACCCGTCTACAGGGGCTCGTTGAGGGTGGCGGTCAAGACCGGATTGTAGATTCGCTTGGATCCCTCCATTTCTTGCCCGCCGCGGTGCAAACCGCTGTTGCAAACTGGCTTGATGGGCACGAACTGAAGCCTGTCGGAGATGGCGCAGATCCGCTTTGGGCTGCGGTGAGAGGGGCATTGCGACGGGTCCAGCCCTTTGGCACGGAGCGCCCGCTAGCCCATCTTATTCACCGCATAGCAGGGATTCGCTGACGGGCATGGTACAAACCGCTGGAATCGCGTAGAGATTGGGTGCTGACGCCAGTCTCAACGTCCGGACAGAATCTGCCATGCCCGCCAATAATGACGATAC
>DATJNA010000304.1:0-6042 GCA_035508435.1 Acetobacteraceae bacterium
GTGAGCCATCGCGCGCCCTACAATCACTTCTCCGAAAAACTCGACCTGCTCGCCGCCATTGCGGCCGTCGGCTTCGAGCGCCTGCGCGACGGCTTGCTGCGGGCGATGGCCGGCATCCACGGCGCGGAGGCGCGCCTTGCCGCAATCCTGCGGACCTATATGCGTCTTGGGCTGGAAAATCCCGCGCTCTATCGGCTGATGTTCGGCCCCGCACTATCCGGCGCGGGCTCCGCGGCCCGCCCTGCCGTCGCCCGCGCGGCGGGCGCGGACGCCAGGGCGGTACTCGAGGAGGTGATTCTATACGGCGCCCGCTCCGGCGCGTTCGCCGTCTCGCCCGACGACCCAAAGGCGCTTGCCCTCGCCGCACTCTCCCCCTGGTCGGCTGCGCACGGCCTTACGATGTTCATGATAGACAGAATCCCGCGGCCCGATCTTTCGGTCGATGAGCTGATCGATGCGCTGCTGCGCATGGTCGTAGCGGGTCTGCGGCAACCCCGTACCGAACAGCCACGCCCTGGGGCCGCCAATGCGAGCGCAGCGGAAGGAATCGCATGATGATCACGCCGGCATTCATCTTCACGATCTTCATGCTGACCTTGGGGCCGATGAAGACTGTGCCGGCATTCTTCGCGATGACCCAGGACCGGGCGCCGGCGGAGGTGCGCGCGCTCGCGTTTAAGGGCGCCGCGGTCGCAACCGCCGCGTCCCTGTTGATCGCCCTGGTCATGACCGGGGTCGCCGCGTCGTGGCGCATCTCGCGAGACGACGTGCGGATCGCGGGAGGAATTCTCCTCTTCCTCGCATCGCGCGAAGTAATTGGGCAGTTCAATCGCCCCCCAATGTCGCCGCAGCTCGTGCCACAGACGCAGCCGGCGGTGACGCCACTGGCCATTCCGACCATCGTCAGCCCCTGGGGCGTCACCGCGATTCTGTTCTTTGCGGACCTTGCCCAAGGCGATTCGAAGCTGTTCACCGCCATGATCGGGGTCCTGCTTCTTGTTATGCTGCTCAATCTGACCGGGATGCTCCTTGCCCGGCCGCTGATCGCATGTGTCGGAATGATAAGTTTTCGGGTGGTGGGCTGGATTTTCGCCGTTTTGCAGGCCGGCCTCGCGGTGGATGCCGTCGTCACCTCGCTGCGCAATCTTGCCCTTTTCCAGGCGATGCCATGAGGCGTGTGAGCTGCGCGTGTCGGTGCCGACCATGAGCGGACGTTTCGGATGCGACCGAACACCACCGAGATCCGAACGACGGCTATCCGGGCAGGCGGACCAGGAAGCTGACCGTCGCAAACCCACCCATGGCGCCTGCCCGGATACGAACCGCCGCTCTGCCTGAACAAAACCGTTGCAGGGGGGCGGGCACAAACAACCGCCCCCCGGCACCCCGTCAAAACTCGCGCGCAGACCTACGACCCAAGATGCGCCGGCCGGCGCGGGTTCTTCACCGCATAGAGACATTCCTGGTAGGTATTCAGGATCCAGGCCCGGCCGGCACGCGTCCATTTCGGGTCCAGCTCGCCGGCATGGATGGCAATCCTTTCCACCTCGGCGATCTCACGCATCAGCCGGTAGGCGACGTGCTCCGGCGAGTTCTCGCCGATGTGCAGGACAGTTTCGTCGGCCACGGCGCAAGCCTCCCGGTTGTGCCCGTCACGTAGCATAGCGGCGGCCGGAACGAGTGTCCCGCCTGCTCCGTTGTCGCCCGTCGCGCGCTGGCCTACGGTCCGCCGCCATGCGTGGGGACGGAGGCTGATGATGCAGCGGATCGTTTGGGGACGGGCGACGTCGAGCAATGTGATGAAGGTGCTATGGGGGCTGGGCGAGCTCGGCCTGCCGTTCGAGCGCATCGATGTCGGCGGCTCTTTTGGCAAGACCGATACCGCGGGCTACCGGGCGATGAACCCGACCGGACTGGTGCCGACCCTGCAAGAGGACAGTTTCACGCTGTGGGAGAGCAATGCGATCCTGCGCTACCTCGGCACCGCGTATGCACCGGACTCGCCGTTATGGCCGGTCAATGCGCAGGCGCGCGCCAACGTCGACCGCTGGATGGACGCGCAGCAGACCGCGCTGAACCGGCCGATGGGCGTGGTGTTCTGGGGGCTGGTGCGGACACCGCCGGAGAAGCGGGACGCCGGGGCGATCGCGCAGGGCGTGGCGGATGCGGCCCAGGCATATGGGCTGGTCGAGCAGCAGCTCGCGCGGCACGCCTATATCGCCGGGCCGGAGTTCACGCTGGCCGACATCCCCTGGGGCGTGCACGCCCATCGCTGGTTCAACATGGATTTCGACCGTCCGTCACTGCCGCATCTGCGCGCCTGGTACGACCGGCTGTGTGAGCGCCCCGCCTATCGCCAGCACATCGTCGGCTGCCCCATCGCGTGACATCGCGTCGCGGCCGGCAGCCATGAGCATGCGCCAACCGCCGGGCCGGCGGAGCGACTACCGCTGGTTCCACGCCATCACCACGCGCTGGATGGACAATGACGTGTTCCAGCACGTGAACAACGTGAACTACTTTTCGTATTTCGACACCGCCATCACGTATTACGAGATGAGCGAGCAAGTGGTGGGCTTGCTCGACGGCCCGGTGCACTGCGTGGTCGCCGAAGTGATGTGCCGCTATCACAGCTCGCTCAGCTTCCCCGACCGGGTCACGGTGGGGGTGCGGGTCGAGACGATCGGGCGCAGCTCCGTGCGCTACGCAGTGGGCGTGTTCCGCAACGATGAGGATGCCGCGGCGGCCGAGGGATACTTCGTGCACGTCTTTGTCGAGCGTGGCTCGCAGCGCCCGGTCGCCATCCCCGATGCGGCGCGGCAGAAGTTGATCGGCCTCTCCGGCACTGCGCGATCGGGTGGCAACGCCGATTGACGCGACTGACGCCAGGCGCCGAAAGGGAAGGGTGCTTGCGCTAGGGCCCGGTCCAGATGACCGTGTCGTCAAACGCATAGATCCGGCATTGCTGTCCCGCGCGCCCGGCGCAGCGTACCAGCGCCGTCAGCATGGCGTCGGCGATGCCGGAATTCCACGCCCAGTGCTGTTGATCGGGGGCGATCGCGAATGCCCGCGGCAACGGGGCGGCGAGAAACCGGCGATATTCGTTGCGGCCTTGCGGCGTCGCGAGCGGCACCTTATCGACATTCCCGACCGTCGCATAACCCGACGGCGCCGGTGACTTCGGCAAGATTCGCCGTGCCGCTACGAAATCGTTGCTGCTGATCCGATCGGTTGACGTGGCTATGCCAAGATCGATCGCGGTCTTGGCGATCGGTTCACAGTCGAACACCGTCTTGCCCGGCGGGTTCGGTCCTTGGCACATGAAGGTGGATACGCCGTCATGCCGCACCAGGGCCGGGTTGAAGAAGTGGATCATGCCGCGATTGACCGGGATGTTGATCCAGCGCTCGACCAGGGCCGGATCCGCCTTGCCGTCAGAGAAGCGGATGATCCAGTCCTTGAGGCCAAATTGCCTGACGGCGGCCGATGCCAGCCGGCCATGGCTGTCGTAATGGCCATGCAGGCCGACCTCAGTGGCGTCGGGCGCTGAATCGTCGGTAAACAGCCGCACCGCGCCCCCGAGGAACATGCGAGAGCAGGAGGAAAAGCAATACCCGGACACGGCGGTGCGGAAATGTCGGGCGCGGAATTCCTCGCCCAATTGATAGCCGGTCCTGGCGTCGCCGCCCGGGGAGTCGCGCAGGATCACGGTCGTCACCGCGGGCGATCGTGCCAACATCGACTGGACTCGCGCAAAATCGCCGTCCACGACCGGACCGGACAGGACAAGCTGGTCGCCCCAGACGGCGATTTCCATGGCCTGAGGCCGGCAGGGCAGCGCGATCCCCAGCACCCATGCCAACAGCACGGACATCGCGTAGGTCCGGACGCTACCGCGGGCGGTTGGCATCATGTCTCTCCGGTGGGTCTGCTGCGGTCGTTGCTCGCGTCGTGATCCGGCGGATGGCGACCTGTCCCCTGCTGATGGTCCCAAGCGTCGCCGAACCTATCCGCAATGCGTTGCATCGGCACGTTACGGAAGGTGTCCGGCCACACCTCCCGGCGCCCGATGCGGCCTGGTCCGGGCCAGGATCGGTTCACGCGCCCGATGCGGCCTGGTCCGGGCGGGGATCGGTTCACGCGCCCGATGCGGCCTGGTCAGGGTCGGGACCGGTTTACGCGCCCGATGCGGCCTGGTCAGGGTCGGGACCGGTTTACGCACCCGATGCGGCCTGGTCGGGGCCGGGACCGGTTCTCGCGCCCGATGCGGCCTGGTCGGGGCCGGGTCCGGGCGATGCCGCGGTGCATGCCGGCCATGGTGACGTTGCGCTTGCTCGCGCCGGTTGTGGTCGCTAAGTGGCGCGGTTGGTCCAGCAGGAGACACCATCATGGGCTACCGGGTCGCGGTCGTCGGTGCCACGGGAGCAGTCGGGCGCGAGATGCTGAAGACGCTGCATGAGCGGGGGTTTCCGGTGACAGAGGTGGCGGCGGTCGCCTCGGGCCGGTCCGCCGGGCAGGAAGTGTCGTTCGGTGACAAGGCGGTGCTGAAGGTGAGGAACCTCGAGACGTTCGATTTCCACGGCTGGGACATCGGGTTGTTCTCGCCCGGGGCGTCGATCTCCGCCGTGCACGCGCCGCGCGCGGCGGAGGCCGGCTGCGTGGTGATCGACAATACCAGCCAGTTCCGCATGGACCCCGACGTTCCGCTGGTGGTGCCGGAGGTGAACCCGCAGGCGCTGCGCTTGTTCTCCAAGCGCCGGATCATCGCCAACCCGAATTGCTCCACCATCCAGTTGGTGGTGGCACTGAAGCCGCTGCACGACGAATGGAAGATCAAGCGCGTGGTGGTGGCGACCTACCAATCGGTGTCCGGCGCGGGGAAGGAGGCGATGGACGAGCTCTACGCCCACACCCGCAAGGTGTTCGTGCATGAGCAAGAGAAGCCGGAGCAATTCACCAAGGAGATCGCGTTCAACTGTATCCCGCATATCGACCGCTTCATGGATGACGGCTCCACCAAGGAAGAGTGGAAGATGGTGGTGGAGACGCAGAAGATCCTCGATCCGGCGATCGCGGTGCACGCGACCTGCGTGCGGGTCCCGGTGTTCATCGGCCACGGCGAGGCGGTGAATGTGGAGTTCGAGCAACCGGTGAGCCCCGGCGAGGCGCGCGCGGCGCTGCGCGCGGCGCCCGGCGTGGAAGTGGTGGATGTGCGCGAGGACGGCGGCTACGTCACTCAGTTGGAATGCGCCGGCGAGGACGCCGTGTATGTCAGCCGCATCCGCAAGGACCCGACCGTGGCGAACGGGCTGTCGTTCTGGTGCGCGTCCGACAACCTGCGCAAGGGCGCGGCGCTGAACGCGGTGCAGATCGCCGAGGAGCTGGTGGCGCAGGGGATGTTGGCGAAGCAGGCCGCCTGACCTGCGGGAAGCTGCGCTTGGGGTTTCATAAGCGGGCCATATTGTGCAAACCGGCGCATTCCCCGCTGGCCACGCATCCGTCATCGTTTGCCAATTGACCTCCGACCTCGCCCGCGCACCTGAGTTCCGCGTGACGATCGAACCAGACGCGGGAAACCGACTCCGTGTGAGATCCCAGGTCATGGCAGACAATCCAGTCACTGTCCGGCGCGAGCGCGTCGCGAACGCCAGTGCCGCCGGCAAATCCTCTGGCGTGAGTTGTGCGCAGGCTTCCAATATCTCCGAAAACGAGCGGCCGGCACCCAGCTTGCGCAGGATCAGTTCCACCGTAATGCGCGTGCCCCGAATGCACGGCTTGCCCATCATGACGGCAGGATCAACGGCGACGCGACTGCCCGGCATCGCGGCTTCGCGGTGTTATGGCGCAAACACAAAAATCCTGATCCTGGAAGGGTGCCGGGGATTTCCTACGTCCTACGCTGCAACTTTCAGCAGAGAGGCTGGATATGGAAATCGGAGCGATCGTCACGGCTCTACTTGAGAAACGTGCTGAACTCACTAAGGCAGCGGCAGATCTGGAGCGCCAGGTCCGCAAGTTTAAGGCAGACATGGCGCAGATCGA
>DATJNA010000305.1:0-14604 GCA_035508435.1 Acetobacteraceae bacterium
GAGACCATCGACCTGGACCGCATCCAGGGCGACCTGGTCAAGTCGCTGTCGCGCGCGCCGGAGCCCGAGCCGGCCGACGAGGAGGTGTTGGACCTCATCCCCACCGACCAGAACATCTTCGGCCTCCAGGACGTCACCGCCGAGGAGGAGGCCGCCGGCCTCCCGGTGGAGAACGAGGACATGTCCGCCGAAGACATGGAAGCGGCCATCGAGGCGGAACTCGGCGGCCGCAACAGGTAGGCCGCCATGCCGGAGGGGGGCACACCGGGTCCGACGTCACGGCCCATGCCGTCCCCCAGCTACGCGCCCGATGGGGTAGCGCAGGGCGCGGTCGCGGCGATCGCGCCGCCCGACCATCGGCTGGTCGCGGCACTCGCCGCCAAGGTCCATGCCTATGACCCGAAGGCCGATACCGAACTGATCGATGACGCCTATGCCGTGGCCGAGCATGCCCACGGCACGCAGCGGCGCGACAACGGCGATCCTTATATCACCCACCCGCTGGCGGTGGCCGACATCCTGGCCGGCTATCGGCTGGACACCGCCTCGATCGCCACCGGCTTGCTCCACGACGTGATCGAGGACACCCCGGTCAAGCTGCCCGAACTCGACAAGCGCTTCGGGCATGAGATTGCCACGCTGGTCGATGGCGTCACCAAGCTGACCAGGCTGGAGCTGCAGTCGGACCGCACCAAGCAGGCGGAAAATTTCCGCAAGCTGGTGCTGGCGATGAGCAAGGACATCCGCGTCCTGCTGGTGAAGCTCGCCGACCGGCTGCACAACATGCGCACGCTGCATTTCGTGCGTGAGGCCGAACGCCGCCGCCGCATCGCGCGCGAGACCATGGAGATCTACGCGCCGCTGGCCGAGCGCATCGGCATGGACACGGTCAAAACCGAGCTGCAGACGCTGTCGTTCCGCGAGCTGGAGCCGGAAGCCTTTGCCACCATCCAGGCGCGGCTGAACTTTTTGCGCGGCCAGGGTGCCGACGTGATCGAGGAGGTGAAGCGCGACCTGCGCCGCGTCTGCGAGGAGGCCGGCATCACCACGGTCGAAGTCACCGGCCGGGAGAAATCGCCGTTCTCCATCTGGGAGAAGATGCATCGCCGCAACGTCGCCTTCGAGCAATTGTCCGACATCATGGCGTTCCGCATTCTGGTGCCGACGCGGGAGGCCTGTTACGCGGCACTGGGCGCGGTGCACTCGGCCTATCCGGTGATCGCCGGCCGGTTCAAGGACTACATTTCCACGCCGAAATCGAACGGCTATCAGGGTCTGCACACCGGCGTCACGCTGCGCGAGCCGCGCAACCAGAAGATCGAGATCCAGATCCGCACCATGGAGATGAGCGAGATCGCCGAGAACGGCGTCGCCGCCCATTGGATGTACAAGTCCCGCGACGCGAAATTCGACGGCAAGGAGCTGCAGAAATTCCGCTGGGTGCAGGACTTGCTCGACATCCTCGAGGATTCCACCGCGCCCGACGAATTCCTGGAGAACACCAAGCTCGAGCTGTACGACGACCAGGTGTTCTGTTTCACACCGAAGGGATTGCTCGTGCAGTTGCCGCGTGGCGCCACGCCGGTCGATTTCGCCTATTCCGTGCACAGCCAGGTGGGCGATAGCTGCGTCGGCGCCAAGGTGAACGGCAGGCTGATGCCGCTGCGCTATCAGTTGCAGAACGGCGACCAGGTCGAGATCATGACCGCGCGCGGCGGCACGCCCTCGCCGCAGTGGGAGCGGTTCGTCGTCACCGGCAAGGCGCGCAGCCGCATCCGTCGCTTCGTGCACCAGCAGCAGCGCGAGGAGCATATCAACCTCGGCCGGTCGGAACTGACCAAGGCGTTCCGCTCGGCCGGCGTCGATGGGTCGGAAAAGGCGCTGGAACCGGCGCTGAAGGCGCTGAAGCTGCCGAGCTTGCCCGACCTCTACATCGCCGTCGGCAATGGCAATATCGGCGCGCGCGACGTCGTGCACGCGGCCTATCCCGAGCTGCGGCAATCACCGCGTGCGCCGCGCATGATCCCGGGGCTGCCGCCGCGCGGGCGATTGGGCGTGCGGCCAGACCCCGGGATGCCGATCACCGGCCTGGTGCCCGGCATGGCGTATCATTTCGCCGGCTGCTGCCACCCGGTACCGGGCGACGAGATCGTCGGCATCATCGCCACCGGCAAGGGCGTGACGATCCATGCGCGCGAGTGCCAGACGCTGGAAGGCTTCGCCGCCACGCCGGAGCGCTTCATCGACGTGGACTGGAACTACGAAGTACTGTCGAAGGTCAATACGCACGGCAAGCACCAGCCGGGACACACCGCGCGGATCAGCGTGATTTCTGGCAACGACGATTCGACCCTGGCCAACCTGGCGAATGCAATCGCCAAGCAGGAAGGCGCGATTGCCAATTTGAAGATCGTCAACCGTCAGCAGGATTTCATGGAGGCGCTGGTTGATGTCGAGGTGCGCGACGTGTCGCATCTGTCCAAGGTGATCGCCGGATTGCGCGGGGTCAGCGGCATCAAGGACGTCGAGCGGGCCAAGGCATGAGCAATCGTCGGCTGTCAGTCGCCAGTCGTCCGATATTAGCGGTCAGGCGGATAGCCCCGCGGTCTGCACTTCAAATGCGTGACTTCCGGGCGCCTGGCCACTTGTCGCCGACGAAAGACAGCTGAAGACTGAAGACCATGATTCTCGGTCTGGGCTCCGACATCGTTGACATCCGCCGCATCGAGTCGGCGATGCAGCGCCATGGCGAGCGGTTCCTGCAACGCGTGTTCACCGAGGTGGAGCGTGCCAGGGCGATGCGGCGCACCGAGGCCATCCGCGCCGCCACCTTCGCCAAGCGTTTTGCCGCCAAGGAGGCGGGCGCGAAGGCGCTCGGCACCGGATTTCGCAATGGCGTCTGGTTCAGCAACCTGGGCGTCGTGAACCTGCCCGGCGGCCAGCCAACACTGGACATGACCGGCGGCGCGGCCGAGCGTCTCGCCGCGATCACGCCCGCCGGCATGCGCGCCAT
Organism: Acetobacteraceae bacterium; assembly: GCA_035508435.1. Taxonomy (GTDB): domain Bacteria; phylum Pseudomonadota; class Alphaproteobacteria; order Acetobacterales; family Acetobacteraceae; genus JASHVB01. Next base: position 3,014 of record DATJNA010000305.1, read on the forward strand.
GGTGGCGCTGACGATGACCGACGAATACCCCTACGCCTATGCCCAGGTGATCATTTCCGCGGTGCTGGCCTGATGCCCCGCATCCTGCGTGCCCCCGGCGGCGTGCCGCCGCTCGAATTCGGCAACCGCGCGTTCCACGGCATCACGGGCAGTGACGGCAATGTCGTGGTGATCGACTCGCCCTCGCTGGTGGCGCAATCGGCGGTGCCGATCGACGCGCCGCGCGATGTGCTGGTGCATGCCGCCTATCTCGCCGCGCCGCCAACCGTGGGATTGCTCAATCGCGGTCTGCGCGGCGTGATTGCCATCGACGCGGGCATCGGGCGCAATGACTCAGGCGTGGGCGGGCTGGCGCTCGCCGACAGCGTGCACGTGCCCGCCGCCGCCGTCAGCGTCTTCAGCGCCGAGATGTGCGTCGGGCGCTCGGTCTGGGATGACGGCGTGATCAGTCGGGTCAACACCACCGCGGCGGCGTTGGCCGTGCAACCCGGACTGACCACGCAGGAGGCCGCGCAATTGATGTTGCGGGCACCGGACGGCATGCCGCGCCATCTCGCCAACCCCGAGGGCGACACCGACTTCCTGCTGCAATCCGGCGAGGACGGCGGCATCTACGGCTGCTGGAGCATGGGCCTGCCGCGCGGCGACCGGGCGCGCGACGTGTTCTGCGTCGGCACCCCGGTGGACACCACGATGACCGTGCACATGTACAACCATCGCATCCTGCCGCGCGGCGTGATCGGCAGCGATGGCGGCTTCGGCAGCGCGCAAATGGCGATCGCCGGGCTCCAGATCCTGCAAGATATGGGTATCGCCTGCGCCGCCGTCTCCCATCTCAGCGCCGAGTTGGGCAATGCGCGCAGCATCTATCGCGAGGGGATCATCAGCGTTGCCAACGGCGTCGCTGAGGAATTGGGAATTCGCGAAGCCATGCCGGCCTGCGAAGCGGCTGATCTGATGCTGAAACGCGGCCGCGTCCCGACGGGATGAGCACGCCCGCGCCCTCCCGTCGTTGCGAGGCCCGCAGGGCCGAAGCAACTTCATTCGAGCAAACGCTCGAACTTCCGTGCGCCGGTTCGACCCGGATTGCTTGGCCCTGCGGGTCTCGCAATGAGCCCGTCTGGCGAAACTAACCCCCGGGCACGTCGCGCGTCAGCAGCGCGGGTATGTTCACGTCGTGGCGGCCCACCAGGATCCGCTCTTCATCCGGCGTTGGGTCTTCCGCCACTCCGCGCCGCGCGCGGAATGATTCCCGCCTCGCCCGCACCCAATGGTCGAATGCGCGGCCCTCCGGGCGCCCTTCACGCTCCCAGATGAAATAGGCCCTGTCCCGAACCCACTGCTCTTCATCGCGATTGAAGGGCATGCCCGTGTCACTCCTGCCGTCACCGTCGCGTCAGCCCGGCGGCGCAGCCTTCGAATCCGGGTCAATGCCATACGCCGCGGTCACCTCTCGGTCTCTTGAGGTTCGGCAAATTCCCACCGATGGTCAAGCCCGATACGCCGCCCGACGCGGCGGCATCGGAAACCCGCTATTCAAACCGCCAAAACGGCGGTACGACTATTGCAATGCCGATAACGGCCGTTCCTGGGGAGGTAATCGCATGCGCAGTCCGATCCGCCGCATCCATGCCTGGTCGTCCAGTCCAGGACACCCGTCGTCCGCCAATTCACCGGCGCGCTGGCGCGGCCTGGCGGCCGTCGCGTTCTGCCTGCTGCTGCCTTGCTTCGGCGCGGCACCAGCCCACGCTGTCAAAGTCGGACCAGTCTCCGATCCGCTCGGCGTCATCCGCATTCCCAAGGGCGCGCCGATCCAGATTGGCGGCTACTGGGTGATCTCAGGCCCGGACACCGCGCTGGGCACCGATTCCATGCGCGGCGCCGAGATATCCTTCAAGGACCATGGCAACGCGATCGACGGCCATCCCATCAAGTTCAGCGTCGAGGATGACGGCTGCAACGCCGAGGGCGGCCAGACGGCGGCCACCAAGCTCGCCGCCAATCCGAACATCGTCATCGTGCTCGGCCCCGCTTGCTCCAGTGCCGCGACGCCCGCCGCGCCGATCCTGTGGCGCGCCGGCATCACCGATATCGGCACCGCCGCCACCGCGCCGGCGCTGACCGCACCCGATCGCAAGCCCGAGTATGACGGCTTCGTCCGCACCATCTTCAGCGACAGCGAGCAAGGCAAGGCGGATGCGAACTGGCTCTATAAGCAGTTGGGCGCGCGCAAGGTGGTGGCGATCCACGACGGCAGCCCTTACGCGCAGCAGCTCGCCGCGGTGATGGCGAAGAATTTCGAGGCGCTCGGCGGCAAGGTGCTGTCGACCGAGGCGGTCGCGCCGACCGACGTCGACATGCACCCGGTGCTGACCCGCATCGCGACCGAGAAGCCGGATGCGATCTACATGCCCATTTTCGTGGCGGCGGCTGCCCAGATCGTGCGCCAGGCGCCGACCATTCCAGGCCTCGAGAAGACGCCGCTGATCGGCGGCGGCGCGCTGATGGCGCCCGATCTGATCCAGGCGGTGGGACAGCAGGTCGTCGGCTTCCGCATCACCTATCCCGACGTCTCGCCCGATTCGATGGGCAAGGGCTATCCCAAGATGGTGGACGAGTACAAGCAAATGTTCGGCGAGGCGCCGATCTCCGGCTACCACGCCAACGCCTATGACGCGGCGACCATGGCCGTCATGGCGATCAAGAAGGTCGCGGTGGTGGAGAAGGACGGCACGATGTACATCGGCCGCAAGGCGCTGCGCGACGCGGTTTTCGCGACGAAGTTCGAGGGCGTCAGCGGCCCGATCGGCTGCGACCAATACGGCGAATGCGCCCAGTTCAAGCCGGCGGTCTATCAATACACCAACGCCGATCCCTCGACCTTCAAGATCGGCGTGAACCCGAAGCGCATTTATCCGTAACGGCTTTTGTCACGGCGGCCCCAATGTCGTAGCGCCCCCCATGTCATTGCGAGAACCACGAGCGAACTGTGGCGGGACGAAGCAACCTCGGTCGGGAGGGGGAAAACAACCCTCGGGGCTTAAACCCGATTGGGCTTGCTTCGGCCCGACGGGCCTCGCAACGGCGCTGGGCCGCGGCTGCGCAATGATCCGCGGGACACTGGGTCTTCATCCCGCTCCCGATGTCACCAAGGCCCGCCCGTGAGCGTCCTCGTTCAGCCGAAGCCATCCGCCTTTCGTGCCATCGCCCGGATGAACTTCGTCGATATCGCGTTGTGGGCGATGCGCATCTCCGTGCTGGCGGTGGTGATCGGCGGCACCATCGGCACGCTGATCCGCTCGCGCTACGGCATCACCGAGTGGCTCGACTTCCTGGTGTTCGGCGTGACGCTGGGCAGCATCTACGCACAGGTGGCGCTGGGCTACACCATGGTCTACGGCGTGCTGCGGCTGATCAATTTCGCGCACGGCGACATCATGATGACCGGCGCCTTCGCCGGCTATTTCGTCGCCACCGCCACCGACCACTCCGGGCTGCTGGCCGCCAATCCGGTCGCGGCAATCTTGCTCACGCTGTTGGTGTCGGTTGCCGTCTCCACCAGCATCGCCGTGCTGACCGAGCGTCTCGCCTATCGCCCGTTCCGCCACGTCCGCGGGCTGGCGCCGCTGATTTGCGCCATCGGCGTGTCGTTTTTCCTGGAGCAAACCTTCCGCGGCATGTTCGGCAGCAGCATCAAGGCCTATCCGGACCTGCATTGGCAACCGGCGGATTTCGTCATCCTCGGCTATCCGCTTCCCAAGACCGATGTACTCGTTGTGGCGTGCGCGATCGTCTCCATGGCGGTGCTGTACGCAATCGTGCACCACACCCGCATGGGCACCGCGATGCGTGCGGTGGCCGAGGATACCGACACCGCCGCGCTGATGGGCATCGATGTGGACCGGGTAATAGTGTTCACCTTCGCGCTGGGTGGGGCGATGGCGGGAATTGCCGGTGTGTTCTACGCCTTCGTGTTCAAGCAGGTGTATTTCTACATGGGCTTCACCCCCGGCATCAAAGCGTTCGGTGCCGCGGTACTGGGCGGCATCGGCAACGTGCCCGGCGCGATGATCGGCGGCTTCTTCCTGGGCATCGTCGAGTCGGTCGGCCCGGCCCTGTTCTTTGACGGCATTGGCATCACCGCGCCTTACCAACTGCGTGATGTGATCGCGTTCACGCTGCTGATCATGGTGCTGATATTCCGTCCCAACGGATTGCTGGGCGAGCGCCTGGCAAAGCAGCGGGCGTAGGGCAATGTCGTTTCCCGTCATCGCGAGCGAGTGTCATCGCGAGCGAAGCGGGGCAACCCCCCTGTCCCACCATTGCGAGCGAAGCGAAGCGATTCTCCCGTTCCGTCATTGCGAGCGAGGCGAAGCGATTCTCCCGTTACGTCATTGCCAGCGAGGCGAAGCAATCCCGTCCGGATGCGACGCGGGTACTAACCGACCAAGATTGCTTCACTTCGCTCGCAACGACACGGATCTTGCAATGACACGGATCTCGCAATGACACGGATCTCGCAATGACACGGATCTTGCAGTGACACGGATCTCGCAATGACAGGGATGCGGAAATCGACCGCTCAGCGGTGCCGGTGCCGCCGCACTGCCCCATGACCCAACTCCGCAGCGCCGTGCTTCTCGGCATCATCTTCGGCGTCGTTGCCCTGCACCTCGCGGTCGTCGGCCTGCTGCCGATGCTGAACCAGCGCTGGGTCATCGTCGGCGCGCTGTCGCTGGGCCAGGGGACGCTGGCGGCGATCGGCCTCGGCGCTGGCGCCTTGGCCGCCCGGCGCCGGCCGCGGTACATCGCCACGATCCTCGGCGCTGCGCTGGCTGGTTTGGTCGCCGCTCTGCCGCTGGCGGCGCTGGTCGAGGTGATGCTGTGCATCGATCTCCGCTGGATGTTCATCGCGCTGTCACCCGACCTGCTGCACATGCTGACCTTCAGCCTGCCCCCGGCAATCGGCCTCGCATCCCTGGTGGCTGGCGGCGCGTTGTTCGGTGCCCTGGGCTGCGTGCTGTCGTGGACGCCCGCGCGAGTACGCCATGCCCTGGTCTGGGGCTGCACCGCCGTGGCGATCGCCGGCGTGTTCCAGGAACTCATCCAGATCATGATGCAGGCCAACGACTGGACCGCCAGCGTCCAGGACTGGCTCTACACCTGGGAGGGCCTGACGCCGCAGGGCGCGGCCATCCTGCTGATCGCCGGCGTACTGGCAGGCGCCGGCATCGGGCAGATCCGCGCGCGCACCACCGCCAACACCAACAGCGCCCCCGACGCCATGCGCCGCCGCCGGGCGATAAACATGGCAATCATGCTGGCCGCGCTGATCGTGTTTCCATTGGCCGCGGGTAGCTATATCGGCCAAGTAATGATGCTGGTCGGACTCTATATCTTGATGGGAATGGGGCTGAACCTAGAGGTCGGACTCGCCGGCTTGCTGGACCTCGGCTTCGTCGCGTTCTTCGCCGTCGGCGCCTATACTACCGCGATCCTCACCGCCGACAGCTCGCATGCGCTGGCGTCGTACACCGTGATTCCCAGCCTGACGATCTGGGAGGCAATGCCGATCTCGGTGCTGATGGCGGTGATGGTCGGCGTCGCTTTCGGCATGCCGGTATTGGGCGTGCGTGGCGACTACCTCGCCGTCGCCACCATGGGCCTGGGCGAGATCGTGCGCGTGCTGGTGTCATCGGATTTCGCCGCGCCATTGCTGGGCGGCGCGCAGGGCGTACTACAGATCCCACGCCCCGCCATCGGCCCCTATGTGCTGAACGACCCGGTGCAACTCTTCTACGTGACGCTGGCCGCGGCGATGCTGGCCGCCTGGTTTGCGTGGCGGCTGGAGAACTCGCGCCTCGGCCGCGCCTGGATGGCCTTGCGCGACGATGAGGACGTGGCTCAGGCGCTCGGCGTTAACCTGGTGAAGGTCAAATTGCTCGCCTATGGCCTGGGCGCGGCGTTCGCGGGACTGGCGGGTTCGATCTTCGCCACCATGCTCGGCGCGATCTATCCGAGCAGTTTCCAGCTTCTGATTTCGATCAATGTGCTGGCGCTGATCATCGTCGGCGGCATGGGCAGCCTGCCCGGTGTGGTGGTCGGCGCCGCGGTGTTGATCGGCCTTCCCGAATTGCTCCGCGAATTCGGTGAGTACCGCTATCTGTTCTATGGCGCGGCGCTGGTGATCATGATGCGGATCCGTCCGGAAGGCCTGTGGCCGTCACCGACGCGCCGCCGCGAGCTGCACGCCGACGACGCCATGCCCGAAACCGAACGCGAATCAATCGTCATGGCAGCGGACTGATCGTGATGGCAGACGCGCCGATCCTGATCACCGACAAGCTGACCAAGCATTTCGGCGGGCTGCGCGCGGTATCGGACGTGGACCTCGCAGTGGCGGCGCAGGCGATCCACAGCATCATCGGTCCCAACGGCGCCGGCAAAACCACCTTGTTCAATCTGATCACGCAAAATCAGCAGGCGACGTCTGGCTCGGTGTTGTTCCGCGGCGAGCAGATGGATGGCTATACGCCGGACCGCGTGGCGGCGGCGGGCATCAGCCGCACCTATCAGAACATCCGCTTGTTCCGCAACATCACCGCGATCGAGAACCTGTTGGTGGGGATGCATTTGCATCTGCGCTCCACCTGGTGGGGCGCAGCGTTCAACACCCGCGCCACTCGCGAGGACGAAAAGCGCGCGCATGAGGAAGCCTCGCGTCTGCTGGCTTTCGTCGGCTTGCGCGGGCGCGGGGATATGCTGGCGCGCAACCTCGCCTATGGCGAGCAACGCCGGCTGGAGATCGGCCGCGCGCTGGCAACCAAACCGAGCCTGCTGATGCTGGACGAACCGACCGCGGGAATGAACCCACGCGAGACCTCCGACATGATGGAGTTCATTCGTACTGTTCGCGATACATTCGGCAGTACTATCATTCTGATCGAGCATCAGATGCGGGTCGTAATGACAATGTCCGACCGGGTGAGCGTGCTGGATCACGGGGTGAAAATCGCCGAGGGTACGCCAGCGGAAGTGCAGGCGGATCCCGCGGTGATCGAGGCCTATCTCGGAACGCGCAAGGGCGTTCCCGCGGTGGCGCGGCGGCACGCGGCGGAACATATCTCAGGGGCGGCGGGCTGAACCATGGCCGCATTGCTCGAGATCGACGACATCCAGGTGTTCTACGACAAGATCCAGGCGCTAAAGGGCATTTCGCTGGAGGTACGGGAGGGTCAGATCGTCACGCTGGTCGGCGGCAACGGCGCCGGCAAATCCACCACGCTGAAAACGGTCAGCGGACTGCTGCATCCTCGGCACGGTGAGATCAGATTGGCGGGTGAACGATTGAATGATCTGCCAGCGCATCGGATCGCCGCGCTGGGCGTGGCGCAGGTGCCGGAGGGCCGGCGCGTGTTCGGCCGGCTGACGGTGCGCGAGAATTTGGAAATGGGCGCGTTCGCACGTCGCGACCGCGCCGGCATCGCCGAGGACAAGGACCGCATGGGCGCCCTGTTCCCGCGTTTGAAGGAGCGCTGGAACCAGCTTGCGGGCACGCTATCCGGTGGCGAGCAACAGATGGTGGCGACGGCGCGCGCCTTGATGGCGCGCCCGCGGGCGCTGCTGATGGACGAGCCGAGCATGGGCCTCGCGCCGATGGTGGTGGAGCAGGTGTTCGAAACGATCGCGACGATCAACGCGCAGGGCGTGACGATTCTGTTGGTAGAGCAAAATGCGCTGCTGGCGCTGTCGATTGCGGATTATGGCTATGTGCTGGAAAGCGGGCGGATCATTTTGAGCGGGAAGGGGGCTGACCTGCTGGACGACGAACGCGTGCAGCGCGCGTATCTCGGGTGAGATACACAAATAGACACCCCTCCCCTTGCGGGAGGGGGATCTCTGCGAAAAGTGCGTCCAACCGAGGACCGCGATCGTGCTCACCCTCCCCCCAACCCGCTCCCGCAAGGGGAGGGGAGTCTGCCTTTGTTGCAACTTCGTGACGGAGCCTGTCAGTCGCTCAGGTGCGCCCGCAATGTCGTTCCCGCGTACTCCCGCCGGAACAGTCCCCGCCGTTGCAGCTCGGGCACCACCGCGCGGCAGAATTGCTCGTACATCCCCGGCATCAGCGTCGGTGTGAGAATAAACCCGTCGCACGCCTCCGCCTGGAACAACTCCTGCAACTGATCCGCGACGCTTTCCGGCGATCCGACGATCTGCGGGCACAGCTCGCTGGTGGCGAACCGCCGGGCCGCTTCGCCCAGCGTCAGCCCCTGCGCCTGCGTCCCTTGCAGCACCACGTCGAGCGAGCCGCGCGATCCAGCTTCCAGTTGCATGTCGGCCAGCGGCTGGTCCGGTGGAAAGCGCGACAGATCGACACCGATATGGCCCGACATCTGTGCCATGCCGGCTTCCGTCTGCACCAGCTCGTTCACATAAGCCTGGCGTTCCCGGGCAATCGCGTCCGTCTCGCCGATGATCGGATCGACCGATGGCAGGATCACGCACTCGTCCGGCCGGCGTCCCTGCTGCACCACTCGTACTTTCACGTCGCGATAGAACGCCTGCATGTCGGCCTTGCTGTGTTGCAGGGTGAACACCAGCTCGCCCCAGCGCGCGGCGAAATCACGGCCGCGCGGCGAGGATCCCGCCTGCATGATCACCGGCCGTCCCTGCGGCGAGCGTGGCACCGTCAGCGGGCCGCGTGTCTTGATCCAGCGGCCGCGATAGTTGACATAGTGCACCTTGTCCGGATCGGCATAGACGCCGCGTTGCTTGTCCAGCACCAGAGCGTCCGCGTCCCAACTCTCCCAAAGACGACAGACGGCCTCTACCACTTCGTCGGCGTAGTCGTATCGGGATTCGCGCGGCGGCAACTGGTCGGCGCCAAAGTTCTGCGCCTCCAGGTGACCGTGCGAGGCCACAACATTCCAGGCGACGCGCCCGCCGGACAACAGGTCCAGCGTACCCAGCGCGCGAGCCAGGTGATAGGGCGGGTAGAAAGTGGAAGACACCGTCGCACCCAACCCAATATGGCTGGTGACGCGCGACATGATCGAGAGCAACGGGATCGGGTCGAGCAATCCCATCTGTCCGCCACAGCGCAGGATGGATGCGAAGCTGCCGCCGTACAGATCGTACAATCCAAGAATATCGGCAAAGAACAGGCTATCGAATTTGCCGGCTTCCAGAACGCGGGCGATATGTTCGTGCCATTGCGGGGTGAACACGGCGAGGTCCGCTTCCGGGTGCCGCCAGGCGCCATGGTGATGCGCGGTTGGTCCCGCCAGGAGGTAGGCGACCAGGTGCATGCGGCGGGGTTGGGGCATGGGACGAAAGCCGGGCTGCTGCGGCCGGGATGTTAGCCGCAGCGCGGCGGCCATGACAGGGGCGGGCAGAGGGGCGGGCAGAGGAATGGAACCACAGATGCACACCGGTGCACATGGATTGGATCCGGGCTGGAGTGGCCGCACGGCTCCCTCCCGCTGTGCCAGGCTTGCTACCTCCGCCGCAGCCAAAGTCACGTCCATCTTTGCTACCAATCGTCGACATCGTCACGGCTCACGAGAATTGTTGCGGCGATGCTTGAAATGGCCTCGAAGACGCCGACAGCACGAAAGCACGAAAGCATCCGCGTGCATCGGCGTGTATCTGCGGCAAGCTTTGCTTCGCCGCGAGCCCCGATCGGGTTGGGAAGTATTCCGGGCCTTTGGTGCCGCGGGCACCACAAAATGCGTTCGCCTCAGATGCACGCGGATGCTTCGGAGCTGTTGACGGCTGCGTGGCCATCTCAACGACGGCAATACTCAGCCAACGACTATCTCGATAATTGGCAATGCCGGTGCACGTGGATGTCGCGTAGCGACCGGATCCATCGAGACGCTCTCATGCCCAGGAAAATCGCGGCCGCTTTGCCGCGGTGTTCGCGATTTGGTGGCGGCGAGCCTCAGCCGCGCTGGGTGCATCGGTGGTTCCGTAATGTCCGCACCGGGTCAACTTCTTTGCAGTTCGTTCTAAATCGTCCCCGCCGCCGCGCCCTCGGCGAAACCGTGCAGCCGCGCGGCAATGACATCGCCCACCGCCTCCAACGCCGCACGCCGCGGAAAACGGGACCGCCAGGCGAGCCGCACCGTCCGCCCCACCCGCGCCGCCAACGGCCGCAGCACGATCCCGGCATCCTGCGCCGCCCCGGCCGCCAGCGCCGGGATCAGTGTCGTCCCATAACCGGCGGCCACCATGTTGAGCAAAGTCGAGAGGCTGGTCGCACGCAGCGTCCCGTTCAGCGCTCCGTTGCTTCCGCACGCCTCCAGCGCCTGGTCGCGCAGGCAATGACCGTCCGCCAGCACCAGGATGTCCTCGGCCAGGTCGGCCTCCGCCACCATGTTGCGCGCCGCCAGCGGATGCTCTGGCGGCAGCGCCGCCAGGAACGGCTCGTCGAACAGCGGCCGGCTTTCCAGGTCCGGCCCGATCACTTCGGTCGCCAGCAGCGCGGCATCCAGGTCATGCCCTTGCAGCCGTTTGAGCAAGGCCGCGGTCTGGTCCTCCCACGGCTCGAGTTCCAGGGCGGGCAGCGCTGCCCGCAGCGGCGCAAACACCAGCGGCAGCAGGTAGGGGGCCAGCGTCGGGATGATGCCCAGCCGCAGCCGACCGGCCAGCGGGTCGCGCAGGTTGCGCGCCACCGCAAGAACGGCGTCCGCCTCCGCTACTGCGGCCCGGACATGCCCGATCAATTGATCGCAAGCCGGCGTCGGCGTCACCACTTTGCTGGTGCGCTCGAACAACGTGACGCCGAGCAATTGCTCGAGCTTGCGGAGCTGCACCGACAGCGTCGGCTGGCTCACGTCGCAAGCCTCGGCGGCACGGCCGAAATGCCCATGCTCGGCCACGGCGAGCAGGTAGCGGAGGTCGCGAATGTTCATCTGGTCAGCCTTGCCGGCGTGATAGCTATCCTCTATCAGGCCAATTGAGTTGATGGGCTTGTGTCTATCATCGCCGGTCGGCTAGGGAGTGCAAGCCCCAATCGCCCTGAGGGCGAAAAAAACCGGGAGCCAAGACCCAGCCACGAGTGTCGGCGCGCTGTCGCCGACCCCCAGATGGAGTGTCCGCCTGCCAACGCGACCCGGGCCGGCGGAGCGCTTGGCACAGTTTCATCGTGCCGACCAAGCAGCCGGACCGTGCCCGAGGGCAGTCACGGTGCGCGACGACGGGTCGTCGCACGAAACGGAGAGAACCATGGACGGAACGACAGACGTGAAAGTGGGCAAGTGCCCGGTTATGCACTCGGGTGGCAGGACCAATCGGGACTGGTGGCCAAACCAACTGAACCTCCAGCTCCTCCACCAGCGCTCCGAGCTGTCCAATCCTCTCGGCGAGGCGTTCGACTACGCCAAGGAATTCAAGAGTCTCGACCTCAACGCGGTGATCAAGGACCTGACCGCCCTGATGACCGAATCGCAGGACTGGTGGCCGGCCGATTTCGGTCACTATGGCGGGCTGATGATCCGCATGGCCTGGCACGCGGCGGGCACCTACCGCATCGCTGACGGCCGTGGCGGCGCCGGGGCAGGCCAGCAACGCTTCGCCCCGCTCGGGAG
>DATJNA010000306.1:0-14586 GCA_035508435.1 Acetobacteraceae bacterium
GCGTTCCGTTTGCCGCCGGAGAATGCCCTGGCGAAGTTGCCCGAACAAAGTCTGCGGCGGCATCCCGTAATGCCATCGCCCCCTGCGACCTGGAATTGGCCGCACGCCGAACCCAGGCCGGGTGAAGCGATTGAGTTCCGCGAAGCGCGGCCATCGCCGCGCGGAATCGAGCCCAGGTGGCAGTTCAGGCGAGACGGCAGCGCTATCGCCACCGGCGGGTCCGGTGGTGGCTCGTGTGTGACTGGCGCCGCGATCACTCGAATCCCGTCGGCCCGCGCCGGTCCGCTGCGATTCAGGCCGGCCCAGGCATCCGCCGATGCCGACACACCCCGCCGCGCCCCGCCGTGCCCCGCCGTGCCCCGCCGCGCGGCCAGAGAATAAATTCCTTGCCATCCTCCATGGCGTCTGTTATTACTACAAACATGAGCGACGCATACGCACCCGACCTCACTGCCGGCCTTGCCACCCCGCCCGATGCCCGAGCGGATCGCCCGGACGCGGCCGAGCGCTTCCGCGTCGTCGAGTTCCTCACCGTGGTCGCGATCCTCAACTCCCACGCCCGCCAGCTCTACGACACGCTGCAATCCCGCGCCGTGGTGCGCGGCTTCCGCAGCATCGCGCAGTTCTTCGGCACCAGTGCGGTCAACACCATCCTGGCGCACCTGTATCGCGGCATGATGCGCTGCCAGGCGCTGGACAGGATGCTGCGGGCCCGCGGCAGGCGGGGCTTCGACCTGGCGATCGTGGCGCCGCGCGCGCCGGCCCGCCGCAAGCCGCCGGCGGATCACGTGGCCTCGCCACTGCCGCCAGTACAACTAACGAAAGAGCAGGAGGCGGCCGCGCGGCAAGTTGCCGCCCGCCGGGACGAGGCGCGGCTGGCCGACCGCCTCGCCAGGGCACAACCGCTGACGTTTCAGAACATGCCGAGCATGGAGCAAATCGAGGCGGAGGTCCGCCGCGCCCATGTCGGGCGCAGCCTGGTGCTGATCTGCCGCGATCTCGGCATTGCGCCATCGCTGTGCGCCGGGCCGTTCTGGCGCCGGTTGTTCGACGCCATCCGCCGGTATGGCGGCAGCCCGCCCCAACTCATGCGGGAGATCAGCCGCCGCACGCGCGCATTCGACAAGCAGGAGCGCGGCCGGAACCTGAGCCTGGGATGGCCGGAACGAACCCGCGAGGGCATCCGGCGCGTGCTCGGCTGCTGCATCGGCGAGACGCCGCCCATTCCGCTCGCGCCGGCGCCGGCGCAAGCCCCGCCCGGTGCGGCGGCAACGCCGGGCCTGGCGGTTGCGGCGGCCGCGACCGGGCCGCCCTGATCGACGCCACGATTGCCCTGGTTCACGCCACGACTGCCCTGATCCACGCCACGATTACCCTGATCCACGCCACGATTTCGCAGCGCGTGGCGCACCGGGCCAGAGCATGGCCTGGTCCCGTTGTCGCAGCTTCCAGGATTGTGAAGTCTGCCGCGGTGCCGCCGGGACCTTGCCGGGCGGGCGCTGCCGCGGGCAGACGCAGCGTCCCGGCGCCGTCCGCTCGCTGCCACGTCGCGCGCTTTCAACCCGTCTCGCCGGCGACGAAACGAGACGCCGGTGAGACCGGTCCCCCGCCGCCGTCCCCCGCCGCCGGTCCCGCGCCGTCCCCCGCCGCCGATGACAGGTCCCCCGCCGCCGGCTTCACAACCCCCCACCTCCGCCCTAATACCCGCCGGTAGGTTCGGCTTCATGGAGAAACAACGTGGCAGGGATGATGGAAGGCAAGGTCGCCGTGGTGACCGGCGCGGGCGGCGGCATCGGGCGCGAGATCGCGATCATGATGGCCAAGGCCGGCGCCAAGGTCATCGTCGCCGATATCGGTGCCTCGCTCGGCGGCGAGGGCAGCTCCGCCACGCCGGCGCAGCAGACCAAGCAGCTCATCGAGCAACAGGGCGGTGCGGCGGAAATCTGCACCGAGTCCGTGGCGGCGTGGGGCAGCGCGCGCAAGATCATCCAGGCGGCGCTCGACCATTTCGGCAAGATCGACGCGGTGGTGAACAATGCCGGCATCCTGCGCGACGTGATCTTCCACCGGATGACGGAAGACGACTGGCTGTCGGTGATCGGGGTGCACCTGAACGGCAGCTTTTTCGTCTCGCGCGCCGCGGCGGAGCATTACCGCAAGCAGGAGAGCGGCAGCTTCGTGCATATCAGCTCCACCTCCGGACTGATCGGCAATTTCGGCCAGGCCAACTACTCCGCGGCGAAGCTCGGCATCACCGCGCTGTCGAAATCCATCGCGCTCGACATGGCGCGCTACAACGTGCGCTCCAACTGCATCGCGCCGTTCGCCTGGAGCCGGATGACCAGCTCGATTCCCGCCACCACGCCGGAGCAACAGGCGCGGCTAGCGAAGATCCAGCAGATGACGCCGGACAAGAACGCGCCGATGGCAGTGTATTTGTCGTCCGATGCGGCCAAGGGCGTCACCGGCCAGGTGTTCGGCACCCGCCTGAACGAGGTCATCCTGTTCTCGAGCCCGCGGCCGATCCGCATCGTCGCCAAGCCGGAGGGCTGGACGCCGGAGGCGATCGGCGAGATCGCGATTCCCGCGATGCGGCCGGCGTTCATGCCGCTCGACCGTTCCGGCGAAGTGTTCAACTGGGACGCGGTGTAACACCAGGCGACGGATAGCAGTGGCGCCAGACCGGCCGGGTCAGCCGCCGGCCTGGAAGCCGCGCAACGCCTCGGCGCGGTTGGCGCGGCCGAGGATCACCACGCCGTCCGCCGGTTCGATCGTGGTCGAACCGGCGGGGCGGGCGATCATGCCGCTCGCCGGGCGGTCGATGGCGACCACGAAGAACGCCGGCCCCACCTCATGCTCGATCTCCGCCACGGTGCGTCCGGCAAACGCGCTGCCTTGCTCGGCAACCACCAGTTCGAGTTCGAGGCCCAGGTCGTGCAGTTGCTTCTCCATCCCGCCGATGCGCTCGTCCCGCATCGCGTTTGCCGCCTCGGGATACAGGATCAGCTCGGCGATCCGCTCCGCGCCGATATGCGCCGGCAGCACCACCTCGGTGGCGCCGGCGTATTGCAGCTTCGATATGGTCGAAGGCAATTCGCCACGCGCCACGATCATCATGGTCTTGTTGAGGCTGCGCGCCGTGAGCGTGATATAGACGTTGATGGCGTCTTCCGGCAGCACGGTGGCAAGCGCGCGCGCCCGTTCGATGCCGGCATGGCGCAGGGTGTCTTCTTCCGTGGCATCGCCGTGCAAACAGAGATAGTCGAGCCCGCGCGCCTCCTCGATGCGGTCGGGATCGCGTTCCAGCACGACGAACGCCGCCCCGCCGGCTTGCAGTTCGCGTGCCAGCATGGTGCCGGTGCGGCCGAAGCCGCAGATGATGACGTGGTTGCGCAACTGGTCGATCTGGCGGCTCATGTATTTGTGGCCCAGGGCCTGCTGAATGCCCGACAGCGTGATGAACTGCACCAGTGCGCCGGTGACGAAGATCATGCCGGTGCAGCCGGTAACGATCAGCCCCATGGTGATCGCACGCAACGGCAGTGTCGCGATCGGGTGGACTTCGTCATAGCCGACCGTGAACACTGTCAGCACGACCATATACAGCGCGTCGCCACTGCTCCAGCCTTGCGACATGTAGCCGGCGACGGCCAGGGCGCCGACCGTCAACACGAACAATACGCCGCCGATCAGGTTGCGCGTCGGAGAAGTCAGGAACGCGTTCATGGTTACGGTCGGGAGTCGCCCTGAAAGCATGGCAACGCGACATAGCGTGTCTTGCCGGACCGCGCGCCGTGCAACGCGGCGTGGCCCGGCGGACCGCACGCCGTGCGACGCGGCTCTCGGACCGCGCGCCGTGCAACGCGGCGCGGCTTATCAGACCGCAGGCCGGTGCAATATCCCTTGCCGGGGCAATATCCCTGGCCGGCGCAAGAATGTCTCGCCGCCGAAAACCGTGGCTCCGTCAGGCGACCGTCGTGGCGGTCGCGGCATGCTCTGCCCCTACCATCTGCAGCGCGAGGTCCGCCATGCGGTTGCACAACTCTTCCAGCTTCAGCCTGCCGCTGGGGCGATGCCAGGTATAGGCCCAACTGATCATGCCGCCGAGCGCCAGCGCGGCGAGGTTCACGTCGGCGATGTGGAACTCGCCGGCCGCGTTGCCCTCGGCCAGCAACTGCGACAGCACGCGGTCGAACTGGCGGCGCAACGTGTTGATCTCCGCCAGCGCTTCCGGCGCCAGGCTCTTTTCCTCGCGGAAGAAGATCGCGATGTTGGCCTGGCGCGACAGGATCACGTGGGTGAAGTCGACGATGGCGCGGTGCAGGCGTTCGGTGGGGCTGCCGGGCCGCTGCGCGGCGTTCTCCACCGCGGCGAGCGACATCTCGATGGTTGGCGTGCACAGCGCCGCCAGCAGTTCCACCTTGCTGCGGAAATGCGTGTAGATGAAGGGCTTCGTCACGCCGAGCTCGGCGGCGATGTCGTCCAGCGTGGTGGCGGTGAAGCCGCGGGCATAGAACAGTTTGACCGCCTCTTCGATGATCCGTTCGCGCTTATAGGCGAGGATTTCTTCGCGCATGTCCCAGCAGCCAGTTCCCTGTAGCGGCCGCATGTTAGCGCGCGCAAGGCGGGAAGGAAAGCGTACCCGCGGGTAGAGCCGGCGGCGCATCCAGGCGGCCGGCATGCGGCACGAGCCGGCATGCGGCGCGGATCGACGGGTAGCGCAGCCACGCTCTATGCTTGCCGCGTGTCGGAGGCCCGCGATCCGGGCGTCATGCCAAACAGGGAGGAGGCAACCATGCCAGGATTGCTCGCGGGCAAGTCGGCGCTGATCACCGGCGGGGGTGGCGGCATTGGCCGCGCCACGGCTCTCGCCTTCGCGCGTGAAGGGGCACGGGTGGCGGTGGCCGACGCCGTGACCGAGAGCGCGCAACAGACCGTGGCGCTGGTGAACGAGGCGGGCGGCCAGGCGATGTCGCTGACCACCGACGTCACCGATGCAACCCAGGTGCAGGCGATGATCGCGGCGGTGGTCGCCGCCTATGGCCGGCTGGATTGCGCCTTCAACAACGCGGGCATTGCCGGCTTCCAGGTGGATGCGGCGGGCAAGAAGACACACGAATGGGCCGACGACTCCTTCGACCGCATGATCGCGGTGAATCTGAAGGGCGTCTGGCTGTGCATGAAGCACGAGATCCCGCAAATGCTGGAGCAAGGCGGCGGGGTGATGGTCAACACCGGCTCGATCGCCGGGCTGGTCGGGCTGCGGACCTCGTCGGCCTATGTCGCAGCCAAGCACGGCGTGCTGGGCCTCACCAAGACCGCGGCGCTGGAATACGCCAGCGCGAACATCCGGGTGAATGCAGTGTGTCCCGGCTATATCGAGACCAGGATGACCGAGGACACGATGCGCCGCCGCGGCGAGGAATTGCTGGCGATGGTGCCGTTCCATCGCATGGGCAAGCCGGAGGAGATCGCCGAAATGGTGGTCTGGCTGTGCAGCGACCGCGCGTCCTATGTCAGCGGCGCATGCTATAACGTCGATGGCGGCTACATGGCGGTGTGAGGCATAGCAATGGCCAACGAAACTGTCCGTCTTGCCGAGTATGCCGCCGGCCTGCGCTATGAGGACATTCCCTCGCCGGTGGTGGAACGCGCCAAGGACTGCATCATCGACACGGTCGCGGTGGTGACGCAGGGCAGCACGCTGCCCTGGAGCCAGATCATCGCGCGGTATGCGCAGCGGATCGGCACCGGCGGGCGTTGCCGGATTCTCGGGGTCGACGGGCCGGCGGTGCAGGCACCGGCGGCGGCGCTGGCGAACGGCGCGTTCGCCCATGCCTTCGAATCCGACAACCTGACGAAGCCGGGCGCCGGCGTGCATCCGGGCGGCACGCTGCTGCCGCCGGGCCTCGCGGTGGCGCAGCAGCAAGGCAGCGGCGGGCGCGCGCTGATCGCCGCCGTGGTGGCGGGATTCGAGGTGATGTACCGCATCGGCCACGCCACCAAACACAGCAACGAACGCCGCGGCTTTCATGCGCCCGGCACCACCGGTCCGTTCGGCGCGGCGGTGGCGGCAGGGCATCTGCTGGGGCTCGATGCGGACCATATGACCAACGCGCTCGGCATTGCCGGATCGCTGGCGGGCGGGCTGATGGAATTCGCCCGCTCCGGCACCGGTGCGATGGTAAAGCGGCTGCATCTGGGCCGCGCGTCGGAAAGCGGCGTGCTGGCCGCGAGCCTCGCCGCCGACGGCTTCACCGGCCCGCGCAGCGTATTAGAGGGCGAGGCCGGCTTCCTGAAGGTGTTCTGCCCCGAATGGGACATGGCCGACCTGACGCGGGGCCTGGGCAGCGACTACGCCACCATGCATCTCTGCCTGAAGCGCTTCCCCGTGCACATGACCGCGCATACCGCGGTGCAGGCGATCCTGGAGCTACAGGCAGAGCAAGGCTTTGCCGGTGGCGCGGTAGAGCAAGTGACGGTGGTGGGCAACGAGCGGATGGCGACGGTCAACAACATCCGTGAGCCGCGCGACGTGATGATGGCGCAGTATTCCATTCCGTTCTGCGTGGCGCTCGCGTGCTTCCGCGATCCACGCGATCCGGCTTCGTTCGACGCGTCGATGCTGTCCGATGCGGCGATCCGCGACCTGTGCGGACGGGTGTCGGTAGTAGCGGGGGATTCGTCGCAGGGCATCGGTGGGGCCGCGGTCGTCACCGTGGTGCTGCGCGACGGCCGGACGTTCACCCGCGAAGTGGCGGAATACAACGGCACGCCCGCCCGCCCGCTCAGCCGCGACGAGTTGCGCGAGCGGTTCGTGACGATGACACGGACGCGCCTGGGCGATGCGGCCGGCGGCGTGTTCGCGCGGCTGGCGAAGCTGGAGAACGAGACGGAGGTTGGCTGGATCGGGATGGCATGAGAAACCGCGCCTCACCCCGCGGCGCCATCCCGCAGGCATGCGCGCACATACGGCAGGAAATGCGCCACCCCGGGCGTGTCGAGTCCGGGCAGCTTCGCCGCCTCATCGAATCGCCGCAGCCGCACCGCAGCCTCGGCGTGTGGTCGCGCAGCGAACGCCGCTGCCTGATCCGGCGGCATCGGCCCGCCTTGCAGCGCCAGGCTACGTACGCTGTCCGGCGACAGCCTGGCGAAATAGTCCGACTCGGTCCCGCACAGATACCGCTTGGCGGCAACGTGCAGCCGCACCGGCTCGGTCACCTCCGGCCCGAACAAGGCCGCGAGATAGGCGCGTCCCAACTCCTCATGCCGGTCGTCGACGCCCTCGGCGGCGGGGTCCTCACCCAGGCCGTGCACCATGTGGCCGATGTCGTGCAGCAGTGCCGCGGTGATCAGCGCCGCGTCGGCGCCCGATTGCTCTGCCAGCAGCGCCGACTGCAATGCATGCTGCAACTGACTGACCGCGGCCAGGCCGTAGCGGCAGCTGCCCTTTTCCTCCAGCAACGCGGCGATCGATGCGACAGGGTCAGTGCTCATGCCGGCCCATCCTTTCCTGCGGTACGTCGGTGGCGCCGAGCACTGCCCCAGACGCCGCCGATTGGGAAGGCACAGCGCCCGGGAGTCGTCCAAACGTCACCCGCCGCCGGTGGGTGCCTCAGCCGCTCTTGCGCGGACGGGTCCCGGGCGCGCTCGGCATCTCCGGTGCCTGAGTCTCGGCCGGTGACGGCGTTGCCACGCTGACCTTGGTTCCGTCCGACAACCGCGACGCCCCCTCGATCACCACCGTCTCCCCCGCCATCAGCCCGGCGGTGACGATCGAGGCTTGCTCGTCCTCCGCGCCCAGCGTCACCTCCTGCCGTTTCGCCTTGCCATGATCGATGACGAACACATAGGGCCCGTTCGGCCCGCGCTGGATCGCCGCGGGCGGCACCACCAGCGCGTCGTGCGCCGTCTCCACCTGGAGCCGCATGGCGACGAACCCGCCCGGCCACAGCAGGTGGTTGCGATTGGGAAAGGTCGCCTTCAGCTTGATCGTTCCGGTGGTCGGATCGACCTGGTTGTCCAGCACCGTCAGCACGCCGGCATCCAGCGCCTGGCCGCGCCCGCCGGCGGCATCCTCCGGATAGGCGAGCACTTTCGCCTCGCTGCGCTGCATCGCCCGCGCCACCGCCGGCAGCGCCTGCTGCGGCAGCGAGAACACCACCGAGATCGGCTGCAACTGTGTGACCACCACCAGACCCATCGTGTCGGTCGCATGCACGATATTGCCGGGATCCACCTGGCGAATGCCGGTGCGCCCGTCGATCGGCGAGACGATCGTGCAGTAGCTCAACTGCGTCCGCGCCGTGTCGATCTGCGCCTGGTCACCGCGCACCTGGGCTTCGAGCTGCGCCACCAGCGCCTTCTGCGTGTCGGCGGTCTGCGCGGTGGTGTAGTTGGTCGCCACCAGCTTCTGATAGCGCACCAGGTCCACCCGGGCGTTCGCGAGCTGCGCCTCATCCTGCGCCTTCTTTGCGACCGCCTGGTCCAGCGCTGCCTGGTAGATGCGCGAATCCACCTGCGCCAGCACGGCCCCCTTGCCCACGTCCTGACCTTCCTTGAAATCCACCGCGACCAGTGGACCATCCACCATGGTATGGATCGTGACGGTATAGAACGCCTGCACCGTCCCCAGCCCGTCGAGATAGATCGGCACGTCGCGCCGCGTGGCCGTGGCCGCGACCACCGGGATCGGTTGGCCGGCCATCGGATTGGTATTGGCCTTCTTGATGGTTCCCGGCGGCCAGAACCACACCGCCCCGGCAATGGCCGCGACCACCAGCAGGCACAGCGCCGTCATCAGCCACGGCCGTGAGCGGCCGCGTGCCGACAGGGCGGCGGGTTCGCGCGTCAGCGAGTCCATGACGGGCTCCCGCAGCCGGTCACTGCACATTACCCCCGATCGGCAGCGCCACGCTGCCCGGCACGGCGCCTGGCGACAGGCCTGGAAACTGGTCCGGCACCGGCCCGGGCGGCTGCGCCCAGCCGCCGCCCAGCGCCTTATACAGACTCAGCAACGCCTGGACACGCGCCAAACGCACCTGCACCAGTGTCGCTTCATCGGCATAGAACGTGGTCTCGGCGGTCAGCACGGTGGTGACGTCGGCGGTACCGGCCGCCATCTGCACGCGCGCGATCTCCGCTGCCCGCCGCGCCGTCGCCACCGCCACGCGTTGCAGCGCCTCTTGCTCGGTCGCGTAGCGCCAGGCCACCAGGGCGTTGTCCACATCGGTGAAGGCTTGCACCACCGCCTTCCGGTAATCGGCGAGCAACTCGGCCCGGCGTCCCTTGGCTTGCTCCAACTGTCCGCGCAGCGCACCGCCCTCGAAGATCGGCTGCGTCACCACGGCCGCCGCAGTGGTGAGGAACGCGCCGGGGCCGAACAACAGACCGAGCGCCGAGCTCTCGAAGCCGGCCGAGCCGGTGAGCTGCACCTGTGGGAAGAACGCCGCCCGCGCCGATTTTACCTCGAAATTCGCGGCAATGAGCTGCGCCTCGGCGCTGGCCACATCCGGTCGCCGCGCCAGCAATGCGGCAGGCAGCCCGGGCGCCACATCGGGCAGCGACAGCGCGATGAGCGTACCGGGCCGCACGGTCACCGCCTCCGGCGGCTTCCCCACCAGAATGCCGAGCCCAATGATCTGTTGCTCCATCTGGCTGCGCAGGCTGGGGATCGAGGCACGCACGCCCGCCACCAGCGCCGCCTGCTGCGCCACGTCCAATGCGCTCGCGGTGCCCGCCGCCAGCCGTCCCTGAATCACCGCCAGCGTTTGCTCCGAGTCCGCCAGGTTCTGTTGCGCCACAGTGAGCTGGTCTGCAAAGCCGAGAGCATTGAACCAGGTGCTGGCGACACTGGTCACCACCGTCAGCGCGA
Organism: Acetobacteraceae bacterium; assembly: GCA_035508435.1. Classification (GTDB taxonomy): domain Bacteria; phylum Pseudomonadota; class Alphaproteobacteria; order Acetobacterales; family Acetobacteraceae; genus JASHVB01. The sequence goes on from DATJNA010000306.1 coordinate 9,875, forward strand.
CCGTCTGCTGGTCGAACCGGCTGAACATGGCGTTCGCCACCGCGGCCTGGCGCGCGGCCAATGTCTTGCCCCAGAAATCCACGACATATGAGGCATTCAGCCCCGCAGAGTAATCGCGCAGGTCGAGGTTGCCGGTGCTGCCGCGGCCGGTGCGGCCGAAATTGGCGAGGCTCTCCTGCGTCCAGTTCGCGTCGGCGGTCGCATTCAGCGACGGCAGCAGCGGCGCGCCGGCGATGCGCACCTGCGCGTCCGCCTGCCGGACGCGCGCGATCGCCGCGAGCAAGTCGAAATTCTCGCGCCGGGCCTGCGCGATGAGCGAGTTCAGCTCGGGCGAGTTGAAGCCGCGCCACCAGTCGGTGGCGGGCCATGCCGTCACGGCGCTGCCTGTGGCGGCTCGGTAAGCGGCCGGAATGTCGAGCGTTGGGCGATGGTAATCGGGGCCAAGGTCGCAACCCGAGGCAGCCAGCACCGCCGCGGCGCCGATGCCCAGGCTGATCGCTCGATGCACCGTCGCTCGCATGGCCATTTCCCGCCGCGCAGCGGCGTAACGGGATTCAAAGCGCCAGGCAACTGTGCGGACGCCTTCAGGTCATTCCGAGAACCGCGATCCGTTACACGTCCGGATCGCGAGTACCACGACAAGGGTTGCCCGGCCCAGCACGCTCGAATTCGACCGCAGCTCACCTCCATGATTGCGTTCATCGTGAGGACAACCGCGGCCGGTTGGCTTGTAACGCCCCGCCAACATTGACCCGGCAGCCGCGGCGCTCTTAGCGTCCCGCCCGCACCGGACCGCCAGAATGTCCCGCTGGACAGAGAAACCCCATGCGCCTCCCCTGCCTCGCCGCCGTCACGCTGCTGGTTGCCACGTTCGCCGGCCACGCCGATCCGCTGCCCAAGGTCGCCGAGGCCAGCAACATGGTTCTGGTTGGCCACAGCGACCGCAACGGTGCCGGCAAAGGCGGCGAGGGCCTCGCCCTGCACCAATATCCCGACGGCCGCCGCATCCTGTTCCTGGCCCACGAATCGGCGCCGATCTGCGTCAGCATCATCGACGTGACCAAACCGGAAGATCCCAAGGTGGTGACGCAGATTCCCGTCGACGGCCCGCATCTGCGCTGCAATTCGCTGGGCCTGTCCGGCACCACGCTGGCGGTGGCGCACCAGATCGAGGCGCCCGGCCAGCCGGGCGCCGGCATGGATGTCTACGACGTCGCCGACCCCGCGCACCCGACGAAGCTGTCGCATTTCGACACGTCCCGTCCGCACTCGCGCGGCGTGCACTACCTTTGGTACGCCGACGGTCGGTACGCGTATCTCTCCACCGGTGCCCGCGATTTCACCCCCCACAATCAGAAGGACGATCAGTTCCTGATGATCGTCGATCTCAGCGATCCGCGGCATCCGAAGGAGACGGGTCGCTGGTGGATGCCCGGCACGCGCGTGGGCGACGCTGCCCCGCCGCCGCCGCGCGTACAGACATTCGACACCGGCATCCGCATGCACACGCCCACCATCGCCGCGGGCGAGCCCAATCGCGTCTATGTCGGCTGGATCGACGGCGGCTGGGTGATCCTGGACACGACCGACAAGGCGCATCCGAAGCTGGTCGCGCATCGCTCCTGGGTGTCACAGGACCAAGGCTTTGCCCATACGGTGCTGATGATTCCGTCCCGCCACCTGGCGATCCAGACCGAGGAGGCCACCCAGCCCCACTGCAAGGATTGGCCGAAGCGCGACTGGGTGTGGGACCTCGGCGACGAGCGCCATCCCTATGTGCTGGCGGCGCTGCCGCCGCCGGCGGATTTCGCCGCGCTATGCAAGGTTGGCGGCCGGTTCGGCGCGCATAACATCCACCAGAACCGGCCCGACGCGACGGCCGCGCATCTCACCCAGACCGTGGTCGGCAGCTTCTTCGCCGGCGGCGTGCGGGCTTATTCGATTGCCAACCCGCACGCGCCGGTCGAGATCGGCTTCCTGGTGGATGCCGCGCCGCCCGGCAATGCGACGCACAGCATCCAGATCAACGATGTCTATGTCGACGAGCATGGTTTGATCTATGCCAACGACCGGCTGACCGGCGGGCTCGACATCATCCGCTACACCGGCTCGGTGCCGTTGCAATAAGCGGGGCGGCGACACGCCGCATGGCGACGGCGCGGTGGCGCTCAGCCGCCGTCGCCGACGACGCGGAACCCGCGCCTGCGTGCCCGCGGCGAGGCGTCGGCGGGGAGGTCCAACGGCAACAATGGCGAGCGGTCGCGCGCGCCGTTGCCAACCGTGTCCGGCGCCTCCAGCTCGGCCTCCGGCATGTCGCAGCGTCCCAGATAGTTCGCCGCGAGGTGGCGGAACACGTAATCCAGCAGCGAGGTCGCGGTGTGCACCGCCGGATCGCCCTCCACCGCGCCGGCAGGGCCGAAGCGCGTGAAGGTGAAGGCCTCGACGAACGCCTCCAGCGGCACGCCGTGCTGCAGTCCCAGGCTGATCGCGACAGCGAAATTGTCCATCAGGCCGCGGAATGCGGCGCCTTCCTTGTGCAGGGCACAAAAGATTTCGCCCAGCGTCCCGTCGGCGTATTCGCCGGTGCGCAGATAGAGCCTGTGGCCGCCCACCGCCGCCTTCTGCGTGTAGCCGCTGCGCCGCGCCGGCAGGTCGCGGCGCTGGCCAACGCCCGGCGCCTGCCGCGCATCGAGCGGGCGCGGCGGCATCGCGTGCATGAACAAGGCTACCGCATCGTGCATCCCGCCATGGGCGGCCTGGGTGGCAACCGGGAATGGCGAGGCGCCGGTGAGCGCCATCGCCAACGCCTCCTCCGGGGTCAATCCGCGCGACGCCAGCCAGGCGTATGCCGCTCGGGTCAGCCGTCCCGACGGACCGAGCGGCGAGAAGGCCGGCGCGATGCCGCCAGTCTCCACGCCGAGCAAGGCGTCGGCCGGGCCGGGCGGGGCAATGGCCGTGGTGGCGAGGTGGCGCGGCGGGCCGGCCGCCATGGCGGCCTGGTACGCGGTCCGGGCCGCTGCGGCGAGGCCAGCCACCACCGTGCGACCGGGCGGCGCGGGGCAACCCGCCAGCGCGTCGGCACCACTCCTCACCATCACCGGCCCCACGCCAGGTGCCCGCGCCGAGGCAGCATCCGCGCGGCCACGCAGGATCACGGCCAGCGCACGGGCGACGTCGCGCGCCTCATCGGCGGCGTAATCAATCCGCAGCGCCGCGAGCAATCCGGCGAGATCAGCCATGCCGACGCCGATCCTCCGCGCGGTCGGCATCGCCAGCGCAAGTGCGAGGCAGGCGGTCTCGGCGGCTTCGGCGAAGCCTGCGGCGTCGAAGCCCTCGGACGGGTCGACGAACGCGGGCAGGTTCAGCACAAACCCCGGCGCGGGATCGGGCGTCGCTTGCCAGACGGCGGCCGAGGGCGCCCCGCGGCGCGCGCAGAGCAATTGGTGCAGGCGCTCGCCCAGCGGCAGCGAGATGCCGAGGGCGGCGGCGCGCGAGGCGATCGGCCCGATCCAGGCCTCGGCCGCAGCGGGCAACGCCACCGGCCCGCTACCCGGCGCGAGTTCCGCGAGCCCCGCCGCAGCGGACTCTTCCCAGGCGGCCGGCAGGGTCACCAACCGGGCCGGTTCGTCCGGATCGACGCCGCAAGCGGTTCGCCGCATCCGGATGCCGCGCCAGGGCGCGAGCACAGGCGGTTTGTTGCGCATGCTCGGACGATACAACTGGAGCCTCATAGCGAGAAGGGGCATTTTGTGGTGGCACTGAAAGTCAGGCCACAAAATGCTGGGGTCTGCCCCTGTCATTATGGTTCGAGGGGCTCGGCCGCACCGCCGGACACAACGCCGCTTCAGCGTTTCTGCCGCGCTGCCTTGCCCGGTGGACCAAACCGGAATGTCTGCGTATATGGCCCACCCATGAACATCGGAACCTGGTTGTTCACCAAGCTGCGCGGGCGTCAGGTGGGCACCGACGCCGCGGGCAACATCTACTATGCCGAAAAGCGGGCGCGTCCGGGCACCCGGCTGCGCCGCTGGGTCGTCTATGCCGGGCCGCCCGAGGCCTCCGTGGTGCCGCCGGAATGGCACGCCTGGCTGCACTACACCACCGACGCGCCGCTGCCGGCGGAGCATCGGCGGCCGTGGCAGAAGCCGCACCTGCCCAATCTGACCGGCACGCCGCTGTCCTACCGGCCGCCGGGCTCGGACTACGAGGGCGGGCGTCGCGAACGCGCCACCGGCGACTACGAAGCCTGGACGCCGGGCAGCTAGCGGACCGCGCCTCATGCCGCGTCGCAATCTCGCCGAGGTGCTGACCGGCGCCGTGGTGCTGCTGGTCGCCGCCGGGTTCCTCGCCTATGCCATCGCCCATTCCGGCCGCTCGCCCGCCGGCGGCTATCAGCTCTACGCAAAATTCGACCATATCGGCGGACTGACCGTGGGCAGCGACGTGCGCTTGGCGGGGGTGAAGGTGGGCAGCGTGGCCAGCACCTCACTGGATCCGAAGACCTACCAGGCGGTGGTCGGCTTCACCGTCGCCGACGACGTGAAACTGCCCAAGGACAGCAGCGCCACGATCACCAGCGAGAGCCTGCTCGGCGGCAATTACCTGTCTTTGTCCCCCGGCGGCGACGAAGCGATGTTGCAGCCGGGCCAGACCGTGACCATTACCCAGGGAGCAATCAACGTCGAGCAACTCTTGGGCAATTTCATCTTCAG
>DATJNA010000307.1:0-4965 GCA_035508435.1 Acetobacteraceae bacterium
GGCATGGGCCGCGCCGGCGCGCTGCGGTTCGCAGGGGAAGGGGCGGCGGTCGGCGTGGTGGACCTGAACGGCGACGCGGCCAACGCGGTCGTGCGGCAGATCACCGATGCCGGCGGCAAGGCGATCGCCCTGGTCGGCGACCTGACGAGCGACGATTTCTCCCGCGACATCGTGCGCCAGACCGCGCGCCGGTTCGGCGGACTCGATTTTGTGTGGAACCATGTCGGCACGCCTGGACCGGCCTCGATCGAGGGCATCGACTGGCACGATTTCGACCTCGCGATGACGCTGAACGTGCGCACCGTGCTGGTCACCACCGAAGCCGCAGTGCCCGAACTCCGCGCCCGCGGCGGCGGCGCGCTGCTGTTCACCGCGTCAACCTCGGGTCTGGCCGGATCGCCATACAGCCCGGTCTACAACATCGCCAAGTTCGGTGTGGTCGGCCTGGTGAAGGGGCTGGCGAAGCGCTACGGGCACGAGAAGATCCGTGTGAACGCGGTGTGCCCCGGCACCACCGATACGCCGATGCTGCGCGTGTTTGTTGCCCGGCCTGACAGCCAGATGCCGCCCGGCGAGACGCCGGAGACATTGGTCGTGAAGCGCGGCGGGCTGAATCCCATGCGACGCGTCGCGCAGCCGGAGGAGATCGCCAATGCCGCGTTGTTCCTGATCTCCGACGAGGCTTCGTTCGTGAATGGTGTCGCGCTGGCGGTTGATGGTGGTGCGACCGCGTAGCCGCGCTCGGTCAGCCGGAGGACGGCGGCGGCTTGGGGCGACGGGTCACGAACGGCTGCCACAGCCGTAGCCGCACTGCCTGATCCATCGCCTGGAACGGCGTGAGGGCACGCGTGGGGCCAGGCGCGCCGCCCGGAAGTCGCCGCCGCAGGCGCTGGGCCACGGCCGGAATAGGCGGCGGATCGATGCCGAGTTGATCGGCCTGCCCAGCCTCCGGTCGATAGCGGGTGCGCGGCAGGATTGGCAGGGACGACGGGTCCACTGACGGGCCCACTGCGGCGGCCTCGCGCGGGCGCTGCCAGGAGGTGAATGCCGGCCAATCGCGGTTGGCGGGTTGTGGGCGCGGCGTGGGATCTGCGGCTGCCTGCTGAGCCGGCACAGAGGGCAGCGGCTGCCCATCAGGCGGGGTGCCATGAATCGCGAGCCTCGGGGGTGGGGCATTGGCGGCGAGCCTGGCGTGCAATTCGGGCGGGCCCGAACGCATCGACACACTATGCAGCTTAAAGCCGCGAGACGGCGCGGGATTGCGAGCGGCCGAGGGATTGGCGATGTCGCCCGGTGGTGCCGCCGCCGGGGGAGTGTCGGCTGGGGGCGCGTCGGAAGCTCTAACCGTTGTCATCGGCGATCCCATCGCGGGTGTCCAGGTCCTCGGCAGTGGTGGTGTCATCCGTCCCTGGCTGAGTCGGATCGGCCGCCGCAGGGTCGTCGTCGCTGGCCGTTGCGGCAGACGTCGCGGCAGGCGAGCGTGCGGTCGCTCCGGTTGTTGCATCCGCACTCGCCGGGACGCCGGCATTGGCGGCGGAGGTCGGCGGGGGGCTTATCGCCGCACCGGCATGCAACGGACCGTTGCGCCAGGCGCTGGCTGCATTTGCCCATGGCCAGCCAGTCATTCGTGCCGGTGCGGGATCGCCGCCTGCCAGCGTGCGCGCCGGGTTGGGTGGCAGGACCGGTCGGGCTTTCGGCGGCGGCGAGGGCTCCGCTGGCGCTGCTGGCGGCGTCGAATCTTCCGCCGATTGCGTCTGATCGGTCGCGTCCAATCTGAATTCGACCGGGCCGACATTGACGTAGGGGTAGCCCGGCGGTGCCTCGCCGGGCGCGACAAAGACCGCGGGAATCTTTACCGGGCCGTAGCCCAACCTGGCCTTTACCTCGCCGGTGGAAATCTGGTGCTTGGCCGCCTCGGGGACGAAGACCGCGCCGATTTTGACGGTATCGCGTCCGAAGGGACGGTCGGAACTGTAATTGCCTGACATGAATGAACCCAAACAGAATCTGTTATAATAGATAACAGAAGTCAGCCGCCAAGTCAACCCCCGCTGAGCCAGCTGGCATCGCCGGCGCCAGGCGTCCGCCGGGATGCGCCGGCTCAATCCATTTCGCCAACCCGGCTGTGCCGCCATTTCCACGAAAATGCCGCATGGCGGCGCCTCAATCTCGACCGCACCTGGCGATGCGCCGCACGCCTGTGCGTTCGGCGGCCCTGTGTTTTAGCGTCTGGCAGTTTGGTCATAATATAGGCATGTTGTTCCAACCAGATAGCATTCGGGGGATCAAGGATGGACCTGCATTTTCAGCCGGGTCTCGCCGCCACCTATCGTAGCGGTCTGCAGCGGGCTCGGGTACTGACTGAACCGTGGCTCGCCGAGCAAGGTTACTGTCCGAACTGCGGTTCTTCTCCGTTGGTCAGGTACCGCAATAACAGCCGAGTGGGCGACTTCCATTGCTCAACTTGCAAACAGAATTATGAACTGAAGAGCAAGCGATGCCGTTCGTCACCAAAATCGACGACGGTGCATATCGGGTGATGCTTGAACGGGTGCATGGGAACGCAAACCCAAATATGTTCCTGCTCAATTACGATGAGCAGCAATTGATGGTCACCGACCTTGTGATCGTTCCGAAGCATTTCGTGACCGCAGATTTGATCGAGCAAAGACCTCCACTTCGGCCTACCGCAAGACGTGCCGGTTGGATCGGATGCCGCATTGCGATCCAAGGAATCCCGTCGACCGGGCTAATCCGTGTTGTAAAGTCCGGCGTGGTACAATCCAGGCAAAGTGTACTGAACCAGTGGCACAAGACGCTGTTTCTTCGCAGCCAACGAGATCAAAAATCGAAAGGATGGCTGGTACACATCATGCGTTGCATTGAGAGGATTGGAAGGACGGAGTTCTCGCTCGACGACGTATACGGCTTTGAGAAAAAGCTGAGCGATGCATACCCCGATAATCAGCACGTGAAGGCCAAGATTCGGCAAAAATTGCAAGTCCTACGCGACAATGGATATCTTGAATTCGTTGGCAGGGGTATCTACAAGCTTGCGGTCAGCTCCTGACATTTGGCAATGGAATGGGTTGAACATGGCGTGGTTCCTCAATTATTATGAGTGTGGCCGTTGCGGCTTTGCCTGGAAAGACAAGTGGTCGGCGACCTGCAATGACGAGTGTCCAGCGTGCGGCGCATCCGACATACAACCACACGAAAGCGCCGATCTGACAGAGATCGTCAAGGAAGATAGCACCAATGGCGGCTTCGTTGTTCTCCGGTCTCCGGACTCCGCGGAGCATACACCGGATTACAAAATATTGGCCGAATTCCCCACGCGCGAGGAAGCCGAGCGATTTTTGAAGGCACATCTCGAATGCGACGATTGCTGATCTTCGCCTTGCGCGCGTCCAATAAAATGTAGCGCCCCACTAACCCACCGGCATCGCCGGTGCCAGCCGCCCGCCGATCCGCACCGGCTCGATGCGGCGCGCCAGGCCCGTCGCGTCGTCGGTCTCCACGAATACGCCGCAGATCGTTGCGTCGCCCTCGGCCGGGTTCAGCTTCTCGCCCTTCATTTTGCGCCAGAACTGCAGGGTGGCGGGCGCCTTCAGCATGCCGATCACGCTGTCGTAGTCGCCCGACATCCCGGCATCCGACTGGAAGGCGGTGCCGCCCGGCAGAATCTGGGCATCGGCCGAGGGACAGTGGGTGTGCGTGCCCACCACCGCGGAAACCTGGCCGTCGAGGAAATGCGCGAACGCCATCTTCTCGCTCGACGCCTCGGCGTGGAAATCGACGAAGATCGCCGCCACGGTGCCACCCAGCCGGTGGCGCGACAGCACCTCGGCGGTGCCACGGAACGGGCAATCCAGCGGGTCCATGAACAGCCGGCCCATCGCCTGGAGCACTAGAGCGCGCCGGCCCCCTCGCACTTCCGCCATGTAGACCCCGCCGCCGGGCGTGCCGGGCGGGTAGTTCAGCGGCCGCAGCAGGCGCGGGTGATCGGCGATAAAGGGGATGATCTCCTTGCGGTCCCAGGCGTGGTTGCCGAGCGTGACCACGTCTGCTCCCGCGGCGAACAAGGCGGCCGCCATGTCGGGGCCGAGGCCGAAGCCGTGCGAGGCGTTCTCGGCGTTCACGATTGCAAGGTCGATGCGCAGCGCCTCGCGCAGCCGCGGCAGCGCCGCACCCACGGCCTCGCGGCCGGTGCGGCCCACCACGTCGCCAATGAACAGGATCCGCATTCAGAACTCCTGGCAGGGGATGAGGGCACGATCGGTCGCCACCGCGTCCAGGCGGATATCGGCGGGGCCGGCGGGCACCTCCGGCAGTTCCTGCGCGGCATAGGCGACGCCCAAGGCATAGCGCCGGGCGGGCAGCGCGGCGAGCGTGCGATCGTAGAAGCCGGCGCCGTAGCCGACGCGATGGCCGCGCCGATCGAACGCCAGCAGCGGCACCAGCAGGAAATCCGGCACCGCCGCCTCCCCCACCGGCCGGAACGTGCCGAATCGCTCGGGTTCCAGCAGATCGCCGGGGCGCCAGCGGCGGAAGCTCAGCGGGTTGCCACGTTTCGGCGTCACCGGCAGCACTATGGTGTGGCCGCGCTCGTGCAGCGCGTGCAGCAGCGGGCGAATGTCGATTTCCTTGCCGATCGGCCAGAAGCCTGACAGCACCGCGTCCGACGGTGGCGGCGCTTGTTGCAGCACCACGCGCATCAGCGCCAGACCGGCGGCTGCGGGGTCCCACGCCTCGCGCGCCGCCAGCATGCGCTGGCGCAGCGCGCGCTTCGCTTCGATCAGATCGGGGGAAATACTGTGCGGAGCCGCCATGGCCGTTGGCGTCTCACCCTCCCAAGGCCTGCTGTGCAGGTGGGCGCCAGATACCGAGACCACGATCCCGGCAGAGCCAGCTCCCTGGAGGATGCTTACTGGCCCCGGGGATGAATTGCCTGACGCACCGGGC
>DATJNA010000308.1:0-13403 GCA_035508435.1 Acetobacteraceae bacterium
TTGCGAATCGGGAAAATCGTCCAGCCGGTCGATCCTGGCTGCGGTGTGGCTTTTGCGACTCATCACCACGCTGGCCCGATGCCGATACGGTCCTCGCTAACTGTTGCCACCATCCGTGCCCGGGGTTTTGCCCCTATTACATGATATGGCCCTAAACGATTGAAGTGACGCGAAAAATAGTCGCCAATCATCACTGCGCATCGCGGTCCATCCTCACGCATCTCGCGCAATTCCGGATCAACCTCCGGGCGCCGACTCGGCTGAAACCGGGCATCGCCACCAGGCGCTACACGTGCTGACTGCTGGTGCAGTTCGAGCGGCTCAGCCAGCCGATAAGCCCTGCAGGCTGACTGACCAGGCTGGCCCATAAGCTTTCAGGTCACGCCAGCCGGCAGCAAGCTATGGCGCACGCGCTAAGAGTACCGGCGCAAGGAGACCCAGCTATCGTTCGGGCCCTATCGGGACGTCACGCTTGCCAATGCCAGGGGCCAGCGCAATGCCGTCAAGCGGTCGCTGCGCGGGGGCCGAGCCCCAAGCCTGGAGGGGCTAACGGGCTGAGATATGGCCGGATCAAGCCGGTCAACCGGATTGAGATCACCGGTACAAAGGCGTCGAGGTTGCGACGCGGGTCTGGACAACGCAGTGTGGAAACGGGTGCGGGTAGCAGTAAGCGATCACCACAGTGAATACAAAGACGCCGCGCCAGAATGGGTGATAGGGGCGGGCCGGTAAGTGCTGAGCCAATTCCGGACGCCGGCTTGGTATTTGGCAGATTGACCGTCGACGCCCCAGGCCCCACAGGATTCCCGCATGACCTGGACACTGCTGGATCTGGCCGGTTCTGTCGCGCTGCTGCTCTGGGGCGTGCACATGGTGCAGACCGGCATCCAGCGCGCCTTCGGCCCCAATCTGCGGCGCTGGCTCGGCACGGCGTTGAACAATCGCCTCGCGGCGTTCGGCGCCGGGCTGGGCGTGACCGCGATCCTCCAGAGCAGTACGGCGACGGGATTGATGGTGGCGGGATTCGCGGCGGGCGGGGCAGTGGCGCTCCAGCCGGCACTGGCAGTGATGCTCGGCGCCAATGTCGGCACCACGCTGATCGTGCAGGCTTTCTCCTTCGACGTCTCCGACGTCGCGCCGGTTCTCATCCTGCTTGGCGTGCTGATGTTCCGCCGCGCCCAATCCACGCGCCCGCGTGACTTGGGACGAGTCGCCATCGGCCTGGGCCTGATGCTGATGGCGCTGGCGCGGCTGCTGACGCTGGTGACGCCCTACGAGGATACGCCCAGCCTGCGCATGTTGCTCGGCGCCGTGGCGACCCAGCCGGCCATGGACGTCTTGCTCGCGGCCGGACTGACCTGGGCAGCGCATTCCTCGGTCGCGATCGTGCTGCTGGTCATGTCGCTCGCCGCGAAAGGCGTGGTGCCACCGGACGCGGCGTTCGCGCTGGTCCTGGGCGCCAACCTTGGCACCGCGATCAACCCGGTGCTGGAAGGAGTCGCCGGCGACGATCCCGTCGCCCGCCGCCTGCCCGTCGGCAATTTGCTGAACCGCCTGGTCGGCTGCGTCCTGGCACTGATCCTGCTGCCCTGCATCGGGCCGCTGGTGGTGCACATCGATCCGGACCCGGTGCGCGAGGTCGCCGACTTCCACACCGGCTTCAATCTCGTGCTGGCGGCATTGTGCCTGCCCTTGCTCCGGCCCTGGGCGGCGCTGCTGCGAAAGCTGCTGCCTGCGCGCGTCGAGGCGGGTGATCCGTCGCAGCCCCGCTATCTGGAGCCTGCCGCGCAGGAGTCACCACCGATCGCGGTTGCCGCGGCGGCACGGGAGGCGTTGCGCATGGCAGATGCGCTGGAGACCATGCTGAGCAATGCCGCGCAGGCGATGATCAGCACCGATCGCGGCCGCATCTCGGAGGTGCGCCGGCAGGACGCCGTGTTGGACAAGCTGAACGCAGCCATCAAGGCGTACCTCACATCTCTCGACGTCGAGGCGGTGAACGAAGCGGACACGCGCCGCGTCTCTGCCATCCTGACCTTTACCACCAACCTGGAAACCGCCGGCGACGTGCTGGACCATGCCGTCATGGCGGCAGTGGCGCGGCGGCTGAAGCGGGGCAGGCCGCTCTCGGCGCTCGAGCAAGCCGAGACGTCGAAGCTGCTGAACCGCCTGGCCAACACTGTGCGCAGCGCCGCCGCTGTGTTCATGAGCGAAGACGCGCGCGCGGCCCGTCAGCTTGTCGCGGAGAAGGAGGCGTTTCGCGAGCTGGAGGCCGCCGCCACCGCCGCGCACTTCGCCGGGCTTCGCGGCGCCGATGGGGACGGCACGAAGAGCGGCATAGATCTCGATTTGCTGCGTGAGTTGAAGCGGATCAACAGTCACTTGATCGGCGCCGCCGCCTATCCCGTGTTGGAGGGGCAAGGCGAATTGCTGCGCAGCCGGTTGCGGGCTGAACCATAGCAGCGGCCATTAGCCGCCGCGGCAACAGCGGCCATTAGCCGCCGCGGCGCAGCCTGATTTCCGAGACACCGTCCGCGCCGGTTGCCACCGACAGCACCTGGTGGCCTTGTTCGGCGGCGGTGCGGGGGACGTTGCGCAGCGGTTCGTCGCCGCGCAGCCTGACCAGCAACACGCTGCCCGGCGCCATGCGATCCAGCGCGAGCCGGGTGCGCACGAAGGTCATCGGACAAACCTCACCAGTAATGTCCAGCACATGATCCGCACCTTGCGCTGATGTCATGATACTGTTGGCCTCCGTTCGCGCCAAATAACCGTTGCGAAATAGCCGCACTCAACCACATATGACAACAGTCTTCCGCTGGGGAAGGGGGGTCCAATGGCTGAAAATGTGGCGGACTTGAGTGTACTTGGATTGACCGCGCAAATCGTGGCTGCCCACGTGTCAAACAATTCGGTGCCGCCGGACGGTCTGCCCCCGTTGATTCAGGAAGTCTACAAGACGCTCGCCGGCGTCGGCAAGCAATCGGCCCCGGCTGATCGGCCGCAACCCGCAGTCTCGCCCCGGAAATCCGTGTTCGACGACTACATCGTCTGTCTGGAAGACGGGCAGAAGCTGAAGATGCTGAAGCGGCACCTCAAAACGGCCTATAGTATGACCCCGGATCAGTATCGCGAGCGTTGGGGCCTGCCGCCGGATTACCCGATGGTCGCGCCGAACTATGCCAAGCATCGCTCGTCGCTGGCCAAGCAAAGCGGCCTCGGCACCAAGCCACGAAGCCGCTGACGGCGACTGGCGCTTCGTCCCGATCAGGCGGCCTCGTCGGCCGTCTGACACGACACTGTCATGTCCGCCCCATTGGAGAGAGGCGCCGGATCGGCTACGCGACCGAGGGTTGCCGCGCCACACAGGTTGGCCCTTGCGTCTCTCCACCATGTGGCACAGGGTGACCACGCAGCATCGGCTGGCGCAACGGAATCGCAAGGGACCGGATGGAATCGCGCATTGAGCGCCTGTGCATCGAACGGGGCCTGAAGATGACCGGACAGCGGCGGGTCATCGCCCGGGTGCTGTCCGAAGCCGCCGACCACCCCGACGTCGAGGAGCTCTACCGCCGTGCCGCCGCGCTCGATTCGCACATCTCGATTGCCACGGTGTATCGAACGGTGCGCCTGCTGGAGGAGAAGGGCATCCTCGAGCGCCGCGACTTCGGCGGCGGCCGCGCCCGTTACGAGCCGACCGAGCATGGCCACCACTACCACCTGATCGATGTCGAGACCGGCAAGGTCATCGAGTTCCAGGATGCCGAGCATGAGCAATTGATGCGGGAGATCGCGAAACGCCTGGGGTTTGACATCGTCTCGCTGCGCCTGGAGCTGTTTGGCCGGCGCTCGCCGACACCGGCGCGGCTGGTGGCGCCGATCCAGGCATCCGCGCCCCACGGCAAGCCGGGTCGTGCCGCGATGTCCATGCTCCACGGCGAGACCGAGGCGGCCGGAGACGGGGTGCCGCGGTGACCATCGAGCAACGACTCGCCGCGACCGTGGCCCCGGACCTGCCGTTCCCGGAATTGCGGGCCGGCAACCTTGGCGTCCGCATCGCCGGCTCGGCGGCCGAGATCGACGCCGTGCAGGCGCTGCGCTACCGCGTTTTCTACGGCGAACTGGGCGCGAGCGCCAATGCCGACACCGCCCGCACCAGCCGTGACCGCGACCGCTTCGATGCTGTCGCCGACCATCTGATTGTGGTGGACCACGCGATCGACGCCGGCGCCGCGGGGGTCATCGCCACCTACCGCCTGATCAAGCGGGAAGCCGCGGCGCAGCTTGGCCGGTTCTATTCCGCCGACGAGTACGACATCGCACCGATCCTGGATTTTCCCGGCCGCATCCTGGAGCTCGGGCGCTCCTGCGTGGACGCCGCCTACCGCAACCGGGTCGCGATGCAACTGCTATGGCGCGGTATCGCGGCCTATGTGTTCCATTACCAGATCGACCTGATGTTCGGCTGTGCCAGCCTGCCCGGCACCGATCCCGACGCGCTGGCGACTGAACTCACCTACCTCTACCTGAACCACCTCGCCCCGCCGGCGCTGCGTCCGCGCGCCCTGCCGCATCGGTTCGTCGAGATGCGGCGGCTGCGGCCGGGGACAGTGGATGCGCGGCGGGCCCTGGCGCAGATGCCGCCCTTGATCAAAGGCTACCTGCGGCTCGGCGGGTTCGTCGGTGACGGCGCGGTGATCGACCGGCAGTTCAATACCACCGACGTCGCCGTGGTGGTGAAGACCGACCTGGTCACCGACAAGTACTACCGTCACTACGAGCGGCAGTTACGCGACGCCCTGGAATAGCGCGGCGGCAAGGACGCGAGGCGAGCATGAGGGACGAGCCTCCCCCTGCCCGCGCGGCAGGGGGTTGGGGCGAGGCGGCTTCCCAGGCAGTGGATGGCCGTGGCGCCCGCTATCCCCTACCCCTTGCGGCAACGGACGAAGGAGTCTTTTGCTCTCGCCCCTCCTCCAATTTGTAGGCACCGCCCTGCCCCTCTGGCGCGCTCGCCTTGCCAGCTTGCGTGGCTTTCGCGCCGATCTCTCCGCGCTCGCATTGGGCGCGCTCGCCGCGCTGGCGCTGCCGCCGCTCTACCTGCTTCCCGTTCTGCTGCTGGCCTTTCCTGGCCTGTTGGCCCTGATCGACGCCGCCCCCCGAGCACTGATCGCCGCGCGGCGTGGCTGGTGGTTCGGCTTCGGCCTGAACCTGATCGGCCTCTACTGGATCACCGAGGCGATCCTGATCGAGGCCGCCCGCTTCTGGTGGTTCGTCCCGATTGCCGTCCCTGCCCTGGCCGCCACCCTGGCCTTGTTCGTCGCGGCTGCCGCCTGGGTGGCACGCTTCGCCCGCGCCGGCTGGCCGCGCGCCTGCGCGCTCGCCGGCGCCTGGGTGCTGGCCGACCTCGCCCGCCAGTTCGTCGCCACCGGCTTTCCCTGGAACCTGCTCGGCAGCGTGTGGGAGTTCCCTGGCCAACCCGGCGACGTGTTCATCCAGCCCGCCGCGTGGGTCAGCATCCATGGCATGACGCTGGCGACGGTGCTGCTGGCTCTTACCCCGGCGCTGGGGCGCCGTTGGATGCTGGCCGGTGTGGCGGTGGTGGCCGCCTGGGCAGGCGCCGGCCTCGTCCGCCTGCGCCTGCCGACCCCGCCGCCTACCGGCATCAAGGTCGTCCTGGTCCAGGGCAATGTGGCCGAGGGGCAGAAATTCGACCTGTCGCTGCGTGTTGCCATCTTCGAGCGCTACCTCGACCTGACCCGCCGAGGCATGGCGCGCGCCGGCCCCGGCCCCGCGGCGGTGGTGTGGCCCGAGACGGCCTTTCCCGGCCTGCTGGCACAGGATCCGCGCGCCCGCCAGATCATCTTGCAGGCGACCGGCGGCGCCCCCGCCCTGATCGGCTCGGTCCGCTTCGACCGCAACGAGCGGCCGCGCAACAGCTTGTTCGCTCTGACCGATAGCGCCACCGTTGCGGGCGTCTATGACAAGTGGCACTTGGTGCCGTTCGGCGAATACCAGCCGGACTGGTTCCCGGTCGGCATCCAGGTGGTGCCGGGCGGCGGCTTCGCGCGCGGTCCCGGCCCGCGCACGCTGCAGGTCCCGGGCCTGCCGCCGGTCGGTCCTCTGATCTGCTATGAGGCGATCTTCCCGGGCCAGGTCGTGGATCCGAACCAGCGCCCTGCCTGGCTGGTCAATATCACGAACGACGCCTGGTTCGGCGATTCCAGCGGCCCGCGCCAGCACATGGAGGCCGCCCGGATGCGGGCGGTTGAAGAAGGCCTGCCGCTGCTGCGCGCCGCCAATACCGGCATCACCACCGCGTTCGACGCGCGCGGCCACGAGTTGGCCCAAATCCCTCGCGCGACCCCCGATGTTCTGGTCGTCCCATTGCCCCCTGCCCTGCCCCCCACCTTGTTCGCCCGCTTCGGCCTGGCCATCCCCTTCCTGTTCTCGACGGTCGTTTTGATGCTGGGGTTGTTCGCGCGCCCGCCGGAACGCCCGCGTATGTGAGAGAGCACGCAGATTTAGCTAGAAACTTAGATTATTTTCGATGATCTGCCCGCATCGCGAAAAATTATCCGGACGCTTGACAATTCGCGGTTGTCAGACTACAACCACCCCCGAATCCGACGGGAAATCCAACACGGTTGCAGATGGTGGGCCATGAGTGTACCGCTATGGGATGAAGCGAAAGGGGACGCGCGGATGTCTCGCGCCGAGCAGATAACAGGAACAGATCGTGAAGGTCGACCGAGCCCGATCGATGTGCATGTAGGTTCTCGCATTCGCTTGCGGCGCACCTTGCTGGGCATGTCGCAGGAGCGGTTGGGTGAGGCGTTGGGCCTGACCTTCCAGCAGGTGCAGAAATATGAGCGCGGCGTGAATCGAGTTGGCGCCTCGCGATTGTTCGATCTGTCTCGCGTGCTCGACGTTCCGATCAGCTTCTTCTTCGATGATCTGCCGGATAGCCTGGCCAATACTTTGGAGCCGCCGATGAACCGGCGGCTGGGCGGGTTCACCGACAAGGCGTCGGACGGGTTTGGCGACGATACGCTGAGCCGGCGGGAGACGCTGGAGCTGGTGCGGGCCTATTACCGCATCACCGACCCGGCGGTGCGCAAGCGGGTGTTCGAACTGATCAAGTCGATGGGCCCGGCCGAGGCCTGATTCGATCATTCCTCGCGCAGTTGTGAATTCTCGAACACCGGGTTGCGGGCGCGGTAGAGTGCCGCGCTGAGCGCCGAGGCGAGGTCGCGTTTCTGCGCCTCCCCGAGCACGGTGCCAATTTCTTCTCTGGCGTTGCGTGCCGCGAGAATGACGCGCGGCACCCGGCCGGGGGTTTCCTCCACCACCACGTTCAGCCAGGCGGAGCTGAGGCTGCGCTCCTGGCGGCGGCCGCGCGGGTCGGTACGGATGATGCGCAGGCCGTCTTCCGACAGCAGTACCAGTTCGCTGGCTCGGGCGCTGAGCACGTTGAGCCGGATCAGCCACATGGCGAGCCCGACTTCGACGACGGAGAATGCGGCCACCGGCCAGGCGCCAATCAGCCAAAAGCGAAGTGCGGTCAGGCCGACCATGCCGGTGATGGCGGCGAGCAAGATGGCGAGACCGCGCGGGGTCAGGCTGCGGTGGGGAACGATGACGGCCTCGAACAGCAGTCGGTCGGCGGGCAGCTCGGCGTCTGGCATATTCGTCCTGTAGCTTGGATCGGGAGCGGGGGACAGCGTGGGGTGACAATCGGGGCGTGGCGGGGTGCGCGGTATTGTTGGCTGACAGGCGGCGACTGGCGACGACTGTCACCGCGCAAGATTGAAATGACACCCCCAGGTGCAAAATCTCGCTCAGGGGTGTCATCTGTATATTGCTGCTACAACGACTGGCGACGACTGTCTCGCGCGCGTCTCGATTGGGTTGCTGCGAGATTTTGTCGCGTTGCATGAGACAAGGGTCGACTCGGCGGTGGTACCGCCATCGCGCCGGAGCAGCGCTTCAGTCTCATCGGCGTCCGGTCCGATTGCGGCGGGATGCGTCTGTTTGCGGTGCAAATCGTTGGTTTGCAGCAGTATTCCCGGGTCTGCCGTGAGGCTTTGTCGCACGTCGATGAGAAACGATGCAGCATGACCGGTGCGTTGCGTCGGGCGCGGTATGTGGCCGTGCATGAAATGAACCCCGCCGCGAGGGCAGTCGGCGTACGTTTGCGCGCTTGCCTTGGCCGGGCCTCAGCCGGTGGCGGGCAGATCCAACGCCGTCACGGCCGGGTGAGTGCTGCTGAGGAGGGCCTGCAGCAGACCGTCCTCCGGCCGGCCAAAATCGGCGTTCGGCGGCAAGCCGCCATGTTGGCGGATCGCCCTGGCGCGGCGTGGATACACCATGGCGTAGCGCTCCGCCGCGGCGGCGAGGTCGCTGTGCGGCGGCTCGGACCCGAGGGTGGGGGGCGCGGGCGCGCGGGTCGATTGCCCGGACAGGCCAGGGAATTGCTCGGATGCGCGAGTCGGCGCCGGACGCGGGCGAGCGGCGGGTGGTGCGGAACGACTAGGCGTCGGCAGCGGCTGGGCGGCGGGCTCTTGCCGCTCTGGCAGCGCGGGCTGGGGCGCCGCACCCGCCTGCAATGTCGCCAAACTATCCGACTGGTGCGGTTGAACAGCGGCGGTGGGCGCTGCCTGCTGCACGGCGGCGACTGGGTTTTGCATCTCCAGGCTGAGCCGCATCATGCCAAGAACGGCATGTTGCGTTCGGGCCGCCTGGTCCATCGCGGCGGGGCTCGACTCGCGGCGCCTGCGGATCGTTTGCGCGCGCATCAGGGCCGACAGGAACCCGCGCGACTCGCGCCCCATGCTGACGGCCCAACGCCGGGCTTGCTCGGCCTTGATCGGGTTGTTGGCGCAGCGCCCGGCCTCGATCATCCAGGCGTCATGAAATGCGCCCGCGGCGACCGAACGGGCGGCGAGGTTGGCCTCGTAGACGTTGGCGGGAACCAGGGCGGCAGCCGCGGCGATGGCGGCCCGCTCGCGCACGGCGAGCTTCTCTGGCGCCAGGCCCGGCAGCGGGGGCAGCGCGGCGCGGAGGGTGGCGACGAGGACGTGGTAGGCCTCGGTCTCGACGTGCTGGTCGTAATCACGGATGGGAAACACTGGTTCGTCGTTCATGGCAGCGGGTCACGATGGTTGCTGGACACAGGCTGGGCCGATATGGCGTTAGTTAGATGTTATGTCAATGCCGTCTTGGGAACGGGGCTGGCTGTGGACTCCGAAGGTTGCGTGGGGTCCGATCGAGGGTCGCTCTGCCGGTTGTTGACCGTGCTGGATTGGCTGCGCCGAAAGGGGCCTGGTTATCAGAACGAGATCAGCCGGATCCTGCGCGAGAAGATGCAGGCCGAAATGGCGACGTGATCAAGGGCGTCGGGCTGCGAGCGGCCGATCCGGCTGCGCCCCGATTGAGCGGCAGTGCCCCCGCCGCCTCGCTGGTGCCTTCGAGGAAGCTGCCGGCAAGATCGAGCAATGCCGCGATCATCCGTCGTGTCGTCAGCGGCTGCGAAATGCGCCGTGACGGCGGCTTGGTGTGGCAACAATTGACGGCACCGCGGCCAAACGGCGGCGTCGTTGTAGGCGTACGGGAACATGACCCGCAGGCGCACAATCGCCTGGTTCAGCGTGTCCTTGGTTGCTCCCTTCGCGGCCGGCCTACCGCGCATCACCGCCTGTACCAGCCGATGCACCGAAACCGGCGGACCGCACGCGCCATCCGGCGCCGCCGCCAGCAGCGAGACGGGCGCAGCGCCGGGGCGATGCGGGCGGCGCGGACAATCCTCGCGGTGCGCCGGTCCAGCTTCGGCTATACTGCGGATGCGTCGACAGAGGGGACAAACTGCATGGGAAGCGAAGCACAGCGCATCGTGGAAGTTGGCAGCATCGCGATCGGCAACGAACGCCCGTTCGTGCTGATCGCCGGCCCCTGCCAGATCGAGTCGCGCGGCCATGCGCTGGAAGTGGCATCGGCGCTGCGCGACCTGTCCGACGCCACCGGCGTGCGCGTGATCTATAAATCCAGCTACGACAAGGCGAATCGCACCAGTGCGGCGGCGGCGCGCGGCGTGGGCATGGCGCAGGGGCTGGCGATCCTGGACGAGGTGCGCGCGGCGACCGGCCTGCCCACGCTGACCGACGTGCACGCCCCGGAACAATGTGCGCCCGCGGCCGAGGCGGTAGACGTGCTGCAAATCCCCGCCTTCCTCTGCCGCCAGACCGATCTGTTGCTGGCCGCGGGCGAGACCGGGCGCGCGATCAACGTGAAGAAGGGGCAGTTCCTGGCGCCGTGGGACATGCAGCATGTCGCTGCCAAGATCGCGGGCACCGGCAACCACAACATCCTGCTGTGCGAGCGCGGCGCGAGCTTCGGCTACAACATGCTGGTCAGCGACATGCGCTCGCTGCCGATCATGGCGCGCACCGGCTATCCGGTGGTGTTCGACGCGACGCACTCGGTGCAGCAGCCCGGCGGGCAGGGTGCGTCGTCCGGCGGCGAGCGGGAATTCGCCCCGGTGCTGGCGCGCGCGGCGCTGGCGGTGGGTGTGGCGGCGGTGTTCATCGAGACGCACCCCGATCCGGACCATGCGCCGAGCGACGGCCCGAACATGATCCCGCTGCGCGCGATGCCGGCGCTGGTGCGGCGGCTGAAGGCACTGGACGCGCTGACGAAATCCGCAGCCGTGTAGTTGGCGGCGGCGGTATGCGCCGTTGGCGTGGGCGCTATTTGGAGTCGGCCGGGTGGTATGCGTCGTTGGCGTGGGCGCTATTCCGCGGCGGCCCGCAGGGGCGCGCGGTCCGGCCCGATCAGTGCATCCCAGTCGCCGCCATCCAGATACCCCGCGTACACCCGATAGAAATTCCGTGCCATCTGCTCTGTTATTTGTAATGACACATCGCCGGGGATCGGATCGTCCGTCCGGTACGCGCCCATCGACATCTGGTAGTTCAACGGATAACGGCGCGCGATCGTCCCCTTGCTCGCCGCGGTCGCGTACAGCCAGTTCTCCATATCATCTTGCTCCGTCATCCCGGCGGGACCGGAATAACGCATGTAATAGCGGCGCAGCACGTCCTTGACTTCCGCCGGCGCATCGGCATCGACCAGGAAGAAGCGCCAGCCCTCGGTCTCGGTGGGGCTGTGCGGGTGCCACACGCAGATCGAGCGCGGCTGACGTCCATGATAGGCCGCATTGGGAAAGATCGTGCCCACCAGAGGCAGCAGCCGCGCCTGCTCCCCCAGCCTGCGCTTGCGTTCGTAGAAACAGTGGCGGAAGTACTCGTCCACCGCGGGATGCTGCAAATAGGTCGCAACGTATTCCGTGCTTTCCGGCATCAGTGCGCCGGTCATGCCGTGCCCGGCGGGATGCCCCACCCAGAAGCGCTGGCCGCCGGTATATTCGTTGTCGCGCCGGCTGGATTGCCCGCGCTGGCCGGACGGCCCGATGCCGACCATGTCCACCGAACGGTGCGACGGATTGTGGTAGCTGTCGCCCAGAAAATTCTCGGCGGCGAATTTCCAGTTGGACGGGAACACCCATTTGTGGATGCCGATCACTTCCGCGCCACCCGGCCGCCCGTCGCGGCAATCCAGCACCTGGTCCAGGTGTTCCAGTGCGCTGCCGAGATAGGATTCGAAGGACGGCGCCTGGGGATCCCACGATGCCCAGATACTTCCGCGATACAACGCCAGCCGCGGCACCTCGATCAGCGGCCACTGATCGCGGTTCAGCGTGCCTTCATAGAGCGAACGATACAGCGGCACGCCTTGCAGCTTGCCGTCGGTGGTGTAGCTCCAGGAATGGTATGGACATACGAACAGGGGGGTGTTGCCTTGTTCATAACGGCACACCTTCATGCCGCGGTGGCGGCAGGAGTTCAGGAACACGTGCACCTTGCCTTGTGGGTCGCGGCACAGGATCACGGATTCCTCGCCCATGCGGGAGACGAAGAAATCGTTCGGGTTGGGGATCTGGCTTTCGTGCCCGACGAACAGCCAGGCGCGGGTGAAGAGTTTCTCCAGCTCGGCGCGATAGTAGTCGGGAGAGACAAAGATCTCTCGGCTGATCGTACCATGCTCCAGGTCGATTGCCCGATCCGTGGCCTGACTGGCGGTCATCGCCGAACCTCCCTTGGTTGCCACCCTGCATTGTCACCGTTGCACGCTGTCATTGCGATATATCGCCGTTACGATTTTCTTCATTATGGTACCATATCGTTGCCATATGGTACCATATCGTTGCCATGCCATTTTATTGCGATATATTGTCATTGCAACACCCGCGAGCGTTGCGTGGTGAAGCGGAACGATGCCACCCGCCACGCTTCGCTGGCGGTCATCGCTTCGCTGGCGGTCATCGCAATGACGGCGTACGTGACAGCGTGCATGGCGTCCAATGACACGATCGCCCCCTTATCAATATCGTCGCTGCTCCCTTACCAAGGCCGTCCCCCCTACTCCGCGGCCGCCCGCATCGCCTCACGATCACGGCCGGTCAGCGTGTCCCACCCCGCCCGGTTCAGATACGCCGCATACACGCGGTAGAAATTGCGGGGCGTATGCTCGGTGATCTGCAACGACACGTCGCCGCGGATCGGATCGCCGGTGCGATATGCGCCCATCGACATCTGGTAATTGAACGGATGGCGCCGCGCGATCGTGCCCTTGCTCGCTGCCGTCGCATACAGCCAGTTCTCCATGTCGTCTTGCTCTGTCATGCCCGCCGGGCCGGAATAGCGCATATAGAATTGCCGCAGCACATCCTTCACCTCGGCCGGCGCATCGGCATCGACCAGGAAGAAGCGCCAGCCCTCGGTTTCCGTCGGCGAATGCGGATGCCATACGCAGATGCCACGCGGCTGGCGGGCGTGGTACGAGGCGTTGGGGAAGAACGTGCCGACAAGCGCCATGTTGCGCGCGCGTTCGCCGAGACGCCGCTTCCGTTCGTGGAAGCAATGGCGGAAGTACTCATCAACGATGGGGTGGTGCTGGTAGGTGGAGACATATTCGGTGTGCTCGGGCATCAGCGCACCGGTCATGCCGTGGCCTTGGGGGAAACCAACCCAGAAGCGCTGGCCGCCGGAGTATTCGTTGTCGCGACGGCTGGAGGCGCCGCGTGCGCCGCTGGGTCCCATGCCGATCATGTCGACTGAGCGGTGTGATGGGTTGTGGTAGGTGTCGCCGAGGAAGTTCTCGGCGGCGAACTTCCAGTTCGTGGGGAAGATCCATTTGTGGATGCCGATGACCTCGGCGCCACCGGGGCGGCCGTCGCGGCAGTCCACCACGTGGTCGAGGTGCTCGATCGCGTCGCCCATGTAGTCGAGAAAGTCGGGCGCGGTTGGGTCCCAGGAGGCCCATACCGTGCCATGGTACAGCGCCAGTTT
>DATJNA010000309.1:0-15838 GCA_035508435.1 Acetobacteraceae bacterium
GCGCGAACGCCTCGCCGCGCCACGCATCGTGCCGCCCTTCGGCATAGGCCAAAGCATTGCGGTGGTAGATCAGCGCATTGCGCCGCGTCGCCTGAAAATTATCGCGCGTCGCGGTGATCTTGCCGGGCACGCCGGTGACAACCGAGCCATCCGGCACATCCATGCCTGGCGGCACCAGCGCCATCGCACCGATCACGCAGCGGCGCCCCACCTTGGCGCCGTCCATCACCACCGCGCCGATGCCCACGAGGCAGTCGTCGCCGATCTCTGCCCCGTGCACCACGGCACGATGGGCGATGGAGCAATAGTCGCCGATCGTCGTGCCGCGGCCGCCGCCGACATGGATCACCGCGCCGTCCTGGATGTTGCAGGCGCGGCCGATGCACACCGCGGCACCCTCGGCGCGAATCACGCAATAGGGCCAGAAGCTGCTGCCCTCGCCGGCGCTGACGCGGCCGAACATGCGAGCGGTGGGATCGATATAGGCCGGCCGGTCGAGCATGACTTCGGGGCCGAAGGTGAAGGACATGGAGCAAATCTCGCACTGCATTCGGCCAGCCTGCTGGACAAGGCTCGGCATGGCAATGACGGGCGCAGCCGCGGCGCCATGCGCCGATGCAGGGCACCCGCACCGGCCGCCACAACGCCGGCCGGGCAGAACGCTCGACTTTGCGCTACAGAAACGGCAGGCTGGTCGTCGAGCCTTGGCCGCAGAGGACATCCCGCTGCATGACGGCGCACACGATCATCGTTGCTGGCGATGCATCGATCGACTGGCTGGCATGGCCGCAGGCGCCGGACCATGCCGCGCCGGTGAATTGGCGACAGCGCGAGGGCACGCGCATGGTCGCCCGGCGCGGCGGTTCCTTGCTGCTGGCGGATCTGGTCACCGCCGCGTCCAAGGGCCCGGTCATCAGCCAGTCAGTAGCCGATCTGCACCTGCGCGGGCCGGACGAATCGCTCCACTCCATCATCGACCTTGCGCCGGTCCACCCGCGCTCGAGGCCCGATCCCGCTTCTGGTCCCGCCGCTCAGTGGCGCGTGGAACGGCTGCGAGGGTTTTGCGGCCCCGCGGGTTGCAATCCGATCCAACCGCCGATGACCGCACCAGTGGATGGCGCCGGCCTGCTCGTTCTCGATGACGCCGGCAATGGGTTTCGCGACACGCCCGCCGCCTGGGCGGACATGCTCGCACGCGCCCGACCGCGCCGCCTGATCGTCAAGATGGCGCGCCCGCTGGCGAGTGGGCCGCTGTGGGACGCGGTGCGCAAGGGGCCGCCCGGCGACGACGGCATGCCCGACCCGTCGCGCCTCGCCGTGGTGGTCAATGCCGACGACCTGCGCGCCGAGGGTGTGTCGCTCAGCCGCCGCCTGTCCTGGGAACGCACAGCGGAGGACTTCGTCCGCCAACTCGCTTCCAACGGCCGGCTGGATACGCTGGTCACGTGCGCCGATCTGATCGTCCGCTTTGACACCCAGGGTGTCATGCACCATCGCGGCCTGAGCGGTGAGCAACCGACGCTGTATTTCTACCCCGACGAAATCGAGGGCGATGACCTGGCCGCCCTCCCCGGGGCGATGGTTGGCATGACGGCGGCATTCACCGCCGGTCTGGTGACGACCTTGGCCTCGGGCAGCAGCGACGATATCGGCACCGCGATCCGCTGCGGCATGACCGCCGCGCGCCACCTCGCAAGAACCGGATTCGTTCCGGACGTTGACGGGGTGCCCGACTACCCGCGGCGGGCCGTGCACGACGCCGAAGCCGGCGACACCAGGATCGCCGCGGTGCCGGTGCCATCCGACTGGATCATCGCGCACAACCGCTGGCTGATCCTGGAAGATACCATGGGAGACCCAGCGGATGCCGCGCGCCGGTTGGTGACGCACGGACCGGAGGTCGCGTTGGGCCAGACGCCGGTGGCACGGATCAATAAAGTGGTGACCGCCGACCGCCAGGAGATCGAGGCATTCCGAGCCACCGGCAATGCCCTGCACGAGTACCTCACAAGACCGCGCAGCAGGCCGCTATCGATCGGCGTGTTCGGCCCGCCCGGCACGGGCAAGTCGTTCACCGTGAAGCAGGTGGCGGAAGCCGAGGCCGCGCGCAGCGGCAATGCCGGCAAACTCGAGTTCCTGGAATTCAACCTCTCGCAGTTCGCGGCCATCGCCGACCTGAACATCGCGTTCCATCTGGTGCGAGATAGTGCTTTGTCAGGCAGCGTGCCGATCGTGTTCTTTGACGAATTCGACAGCCCGTTTCAAACCGACCACGGCTGGCTGCGCTTCTTCCTGACGCCGATGCAGGATGGAATGTTCCTCGAGAACGGTCGTCCGCACCCGATCGGCCGCGCGGTGTTCATCTTCGCTGGCGGCATCCACCCGAGCTTCGCGCATTTCAGCGCGCCACTGTCGGCGGCCAGCGACGACGCGCAACGCCTTGCGTTCAACGCCGCCAAAGGACCGGATTTCATCAGCCGTCTGCGTGTGAAGGTGGATGTCCTGGGGCCCGATCCGCAGGGACCTGATGATGTAACCTTTCCGATCCGGCGTGGCTTCCTGCTGCGCTCGATGCTGTTGCTCGAGCCGGGCCTGACACGCCGCGAGCCGGGACTGACGCGCCCCGAGCCGCGCGAGGAGCGAATCGACATTCATGCCGGCGTGCTGAACGCGTTCCTGAACGTGCCGCATTACAACTACGGCGTCCGGTCGATGCAGGCGATCGTAGAGATGAGCACGCTGTCCGGCGCACGAACATTCTCGCCCGCCGCACTGCCGCCGGCGAGCCAGTTGAGTTTGCACGTCCCCGCGGACGAATTCCTGCAGCTCGTGCAGGGCGAGCGCATGCCGGACGACCTGCGCGAGAAACTCGGCCGCGTCCTGCACAGCGCCTATCGCACGGCACGCCTGGCGCTCGCCGACGACGACGCGGAACGCGAAAGACTCAGCAGCGACGCAGCACAGCAGAACTGGGACGTCCTGCGTGAGGACCTGAAGGAGTCCAATCGCCTGCAAGCCGATGACATTCCGCGCAAGCTACGCGCAGTGAACTGCTACATCGCCGCGCCACGCGAGGACGTGCTCCCAGTGGCACAATTCGCCGACGACGAGGTCGAGCAACTGGCAGAGATGGAGCACGAGCGGTACAACGCGGAACGGCTCCGCGCCCAGTGGCGGCTGGGTCGGCGCGACGTCGCCCGGCGGAGCAACCCCTTCCTGGTGCCCTGGCGCGATCTGGCCGACAAGTGGCGGGAGCTCGACCGCAGCGCGGTCAAGGCGATCATTCCTGCGCTCGCCAGCGTCGACCTGGTCGTTCGCCGCATGAGATAGAGTTCTTGTGTTGGCTGCTTGCGCTGCGTGATCGACAGGCGAGGTTCGATGACCGAATCGAACGAGGTCGTTGTCAATGCTGACGAACAACCGGCGGCTTCCCCGCCGCAGGCGCGGCGCTGCGGCCGGCGCGAGGCAGTGTGGCTGGCCGCGACCGTGCTGCTGCTGGCCCTGCTGGCCGCCAATCTGGGGGTCTATGGCTCCGCGCAATATCTGCGGGCCCAGGCCGAGCTGGCACCGCCATCCTCACCGCGCGGGGCGCCAGCCAGGGCCGGCGATTCACCAGCCGATGACGCGGCGCAGGCAACTGCATCCGGACGCCCGCCGCAACCTGCCGCCGACCAGGGTGTTCACGGCGAACCTGACACGGCACGGCCGTGGTACCATGTGCCCGAATGGTGGACCGCCACTTTCACCTTCCTGCTGTTCGTTGCGACAGCGGGATTATGGTTGTTCACCGCGCGTCTCTGGCGGGACGCGATCCAGGCAACCCGCCAGGCCACCAAAGCTGCCGACGCCGCGGCCGGTCAGGTCGTTGAATCACGGCGGGCCGCAGACGAGATGCGGAATGTCGCCGTCGCAATGAGCCAAAGTGCGGTTGCCGCGGAAAAAAATGCCGCGGCCGCGGAGCAAAGCGCGCAGGCGTCACTCGAGCAAGCCGATGCGGCAAAGCAGCAGATCTCCATTGTCGAACGCCCGTACCTGTTTCCGGTCTGGACCCATAACCTCGAGCAAGCGTTGCTCCGCATCTCGCCCACACGGATCTACAGCAGCGCCGATGTCGGACGCCTTTCGCTGGAGCCGATGATTACATTCCAGGTCCACAATTATGGCCGCACGCCAGCGCTGCTGCGCAGCATCGGCGCCGAGCTGTCGAGGGTCGATGATGGCTCAGTGCCGCACGGTGCCGACCTGACACCGATCAGCATCGCACTCGCGAGCGTCATCCGCCCGGGCGATGCAACCCCCCGGTTGCAGGCTCGCCTGCACCCGTTGAACCTGCGGATGACGCAACGGGACTATGAAGCATTCGTATCCGGCAGATCGACATGGTGGTTCGTGCTTGGCATCGAATTCGTCGATTTGTGGGGCAGGGGCGTGCAGCGGCTGTACAAGTGGCGGTTCGATTCTCGTACCGGCACGTTCGAGGCCTATGCCGTCGGCGACGTGGCGGAGCAATCGGCCCAGATTACTTCCGTCGCCGCACCGATCGCACCGAACCCTCCCGGGCCGGGCCCAGCGGCACCCGGCTGATCCGTCCCGCGCAGCGCGGCACGATGGGCGCACTCAGCGCGGCGCGACAGGCGCACTCAGCGTGGCGCGATGAGCGCACTGGGCGCGGCGCGATGAGCGCACTGGGCGCGGCGCGATGAGCGCACTCACCGCAGCGGACGAGCGATCGGCGATGGCACGCCGGCCGCCGGCCGCCGACCAAGGCCACCATCAATTGCGTGCCGCACCGCATCACTCGAGCAAAGAGGCTGATCTGGCAGGCTTCCTTCAGCCGCCTGTCAGGCCCGCATCAGTCTGGCAGCAAGGGTGGCATGGCAGGCTCCCATCAGCCGCCTGCCGCGCCCTGATCCGGCGGCGGATGCGTTGCGATCCAATGCCGGGCGATATCCAGCCGGCGCGTGACCCACACGCCGGCGAACCGGCCGACATGATCAAGCAAGCGCTCAAGCCCGGCGGCGCG
This sequence comes from Acetobacteraceae bacterium, assembly GCA_035508435.1. Lineage (GTDB taxonomy): Bacteria > Pseudomonadota > Alphaproteobacteria > Acetobacterales > Acetobacteraceae > JASHVB01. The sequence continues at coordinate 5,024 of DATJNA010000309.1, forward strand.
GGCGGGGTGGCCGATCAGCCGCTGGTGCAGGCCGATCGACAGCATGCGCGGCTGCGTACGGCCCTCGCGATACAGGAAGTCGAACGCGTCACGGCAATAGGCGTAGAAATCGTCGCCGGTCGCGAACGTGCCGCGCCCGAATTTTGAATCGTTGGTGGAGAGCGAATAGGGCACCACCAGATGCGGCTGGCCGAGCACTGTGGTCCAGTACGGCAGCTCGTCATCGTAGGCATCGGAATCGTAGAGGAAGCCGCCATGCTCCACCAGCAGGCGGCGCGTATTCACGCTCGGTCCGTGGCGGCAATACCACCCCAGCGGCCGCTCGCCCATGGTCTGTGTGAGCGACCCGATCGCGCGGGCGATGCGCGCACGTTCCTCGGCCTCGGTCAGCTCGTAATGCTTCTCCCACCGCCAGCCATGACAGCAGACGTCGAAACCGGCGGCACGGATCGCGGCGGCCGCCGGCGGATGGCGTTCCAGCGCCAGGGCACAGCCGAACACTGTCAACGGCAGCGCACGCTCTGCGAACAAGCGCAGGATGCGCCACAAGCCGACGCGGCTGCCGTAGGCGAACATACCCTCGGCCGAGAGGTCGCGGCCGGGCACGTTGGGGTTGACGCCGCCGTTCTCGGTGAGGCCCCATTCCGAGGCGGGATCGCCGTCCGGCACCGACGGCTCTGAGCCTTCCTCGAAATTCAACACGAAGTTGAGCGCGAGACGCGCCTCGCCGGGCCAATGCGGGTTGGGCGGGTTCGCCCCGTAGCCGATCAGGTCGCGGTCCATGCACGCGGGTCCGTATGGTTCCGCCACACGATAGGCCACGCGGCCGGCAGTGGCACAGAGCCGGGCACGCCCCCCTTCCCTGTCACTGCGAGGTCCGCCAGGGCCGAAACAACCTCGGTCAAAAAGGCGTCCGGACCGTTCGTACCGCGCCTCGACCGAGGTTGCTTCAGCGCTTCGCACCTCGCAGTGACATGGCGGGCGCAAGAACGTGTTGCCCGCGGTCCAGGTGAGACGGGCCCCTACGCCAGCACCGGCCTGCCGATGCCACTGGCTTCGACCTCGGCGGTGAAGGCCGCAAACGCATCCTCCAGTCCCGCGAGCGCATCCGATGGCATCGATCCGCCGTTGCGCAGCGCTGTCTCGATCGCCTCGGCCCGGCGGCGCAGCAGCGGCGCACAGACGGCGCCGGCCGCACCCTTCACCGTATGCGCCTCGCGCATCAGCGCGACTGGCGGTATCCCGGGCGCCGCCATCCGTTGCAGCCGCAGCCGCGTTTCCCGCTGGAACACTTCAAGCATTTCCCCCACGCCATCCTCGCCAATATCCGCCGCGAGCGCCCGCAGCGCGGCGGCGTCGAACGGGGGCGGTGCCGGCTGCGCCACTGCCGCCGACGCGACGCTGCCCGGGGCCGGCGCCAGGGACAGCGCCTGCAGGATGGCGGAGAACAATACCTCCTTGCTGACCGGCTTGGTGACGAACAAGTTCATGCCTGCGTCCATGCAGGCCTTCACGTCTTCGGGGAACGCGTTTGCCGTCAGGGCGATGATCGGCACGCGCGCCGGGCTGCCGCCGCGCCTGCGGATCAGCCTGGTCGCCGCAAGCCCGTCCATCTCGGGCATGCGCATGTCCATGAAGATCAGATCATAGGCGAAGCTGGATGCGGCATCGACCGCCTCCAGCCCGTCTCCCACCACGTCCACATGCACGCGCAACGGCTTCAGCATCTGCAAGGCAACAAACTGGTTGGTGGGGTTGTCCTCGGCGAACAACACCCGCAACGGCCGCCCGAGCGCGGCGAGCAACGCCTGCAACGCCGCCGTTGCGTCGATCTGCTGCGGCGCCGGTTCGACTGGCGCATCGGCGACCGGCAGCGTCAGCCGGACGCGGAATGTGGTGCCAACACCGGGTGCCGATTCGACGCCGATGCTGCCGCCCATTTGCTCGACCAGCCGCTTGCTGATCGCCAGGCCCAGCCCCGAGCCGCCGAAGCGCCGGGCGATCGAACTGTCCGCCTGCATGAACTCGCGGAACAGTTGGCCGATGCGCTCCGGCGGGATGCCGATGCCGGTATCGCGCACCGACCATTCGACCGTGACCGCGTCGCCTTCACGGCCGACGCACTGCGCTTGAATGGCGACGCTGCCCGTTTCGGTGAACTTCACCGCGTTTGACGCGAGGTTCAGCAGCACCTGGCGGATGCGTCCGGCATCGCCGAGCAATCCGGGCGGCAATGCCGGATCGGTGTCGGCGGTCATCGCCAGCCCCTTGGCTCTCGCCCGCGGCCCCAACACGCTGAGTGCGCTGTGCGTCAGTGTCGCCGGCGAGAACGGCGCATGCTCGAACATCATCCGCCCGGCGTCGAGCTTCGAGAAATCCAGGATGTCGTTGAGAATGCGCAGCAGGCTGTCGCCGGAGCTGCGGATCGTCGCGACCACTTCGTGCTGAGCCGGCGTCAGCGGCGCGTCGGCGAGGCTGCCCGCGAGGCCCAGCACCGCATTCATCGGCGTGCGAATCTCGTGGCTCATCATCGCGAGGAAGCCGGACTTGGCGTGGTTCTCGGCCTCGGCGACATGCTCTCGCTCGCGCGCCAGCTCGGCCTCGGCCAGGGCGCGCGCCTGCAACGCCTCCGCATGCTCTGCCCGGGCCTCTCCCAGGCTCTGCTGTTGGCGCCACCAATGGCCGATCGCGAGTGCGGCGAGCAGGATCGCGATGACCCCGCCGGCGGTAACGACGCTCAGCACCCAGGCGACGCGGCGCCACTCTTGCAGCACCACCGTCTCGGTCTGCGTCGCCAGCACGAACAGGGGGAAATTGGCGAGCCTGGCCGCGGCCTTGATGCGAAACGCGCCATCCACCGGGCTGACATCGCGGATCACGCCGACGCTGCCGCCTTGCAGGGCACGCGGTCCGCCCGCGGGAAAGCGCATGCCGACCACCTCGGCGTGCGGATAGCGCACGAGCTCCACGCCATCCAGCCGCATCAGCGAGATCGCCTCGCCGCGGCCAAGCGAGACGCTGCGGTAGAAATCTTCGAACCAGCGCAGCTCGATCGCGCCCAGCAGCAAGCCGGTGAAGCTGCCGTCGCGGCTGGGGGCGCGGCGGGCCAGATAGACCGTCCAAACATTGTCGCCCCTGTTCTGCACCGGCACGCTGACGAACTGCCGCAGCGTCGGATCGGCGTGCAGGACGGCGAAATAGTCGCGGTCGGCGACGTTCACCTTGGGGATCGGCCAATAGCGGGAGAAATTGATCAGGTTGCCGTTGCTGTCGATCATGGTGACGGCGTTGATATACGGCAATCCGACCAGCTTCTCGCGCAGCATGGCGTGGATGGACTCCGCGGCCATCTTGCGGGGGAAGTCGATGGTGTTGTCGGCGTCCGACGCAGTGACGGACCCCGCCATGCTGGTGAGCACGAGATCGAACCCCTGCAAGGCGCGGTCGGCTTGCTCGGCTAGGGCGAGGCTGATGTTGCGCAGGTTGGCCTCGCTGTTGCGCAGGGCGGATTCGCGCAGGCTCAGCAGCAGGGCAATGTCGGCGGCGATCAAGGTGGCAATGATCAGCGCGGTGCAGACAAAGAGCATACACGACGCACAGGCGTTGCGGCGCGGCGGGGTGGGTAGGGCGACGGTGGTGGGCTGGGCTGGCATCGCTGCGCTTGGATGCTGGGGTAGGGAGAGTGCGCCGGTTGGGTGAAGGAATGGTAAAGGGTGTTGGTCGAAGCTTCGACCGCGTCTGGATAACAATCCGGCTGTTTCCGGTGCGAGAGTCGGCCGGATCGCCATCGCCGCATATGCAAGAATCGCCGACTGACGATGGCGCCCGATGACAATCGCAACGACACGAAGCGCGACGGCGAAGACATGGCATTGCTACCCCAGGCTAAATACCATGATCTGCTCGACGCGCGCGGACACGCGACTGCGATACTGGCGGTGGCGTCCGGCGCCATGGAGACGCTATCGGAAGCTGCGACGGCTGCTTACCTCGTTGCGAAGACGCCGCTGGCGTTCTGGCGCCGGCATCGCAGCGTGAGGCAGCAGGCCCTCGCCGACGGGATCGGCGTGTCGCAGGCACATATCGCGCAGATTGAGAATGGCATGCGGGGGGCGAAGCGCAGTGATGCTGCGGGACATCGCCGAGTGCTGCGGGTGCGGCGGAGGATTTGGTGGCGCAGGCGGGGTTCGGATCCGGCACGTTGCCTTAACACTCGCGGTATCCCGGAACAGTGGCGGGATAGCTCGCTGGCAGGCTATGATGCAGGCAGGAGATTGCGCGGCAGAGAGTTGAGATACCAACATGAACGACTACGACACCGATATCGTGGTGTGGTCGGACCGGCAGGCGGAGCTGCTGCGACGCCGGGCGGCCGGCGAACTGGTGAACGATGCCGAGCTGGACTGGCCCAACATCGCCGAGGAGATCGAGAGCGTGGGGCGCGAGCAAGTTCACGCCGTTCAGTCATTGCTGCGGCAGGCGATGATCCATCGGCTGAAGATCATGGCGTGGCCGCGGTCGTCTCATGTCGCCGGATGGCAGGATGAAGACCTTGGTTTCCGCCAGGAAGCGGCAGACCGGTACACTCCCGCCATGCGACAACGCATCGACCTCGATCACCTGTATTCACAGGCGCTGCGTCGCCTGCCAAGGGAGATTGACGGCTCGCCGCCGGGGCCAATCCCTTCCGCCTGCCCATGGACGCTTGAGCAGTTGCTGGCGGTGGACTAGCCGCGCCTATCGTACGTCCGCGATTCCCAAGTGGACAGAGACGTCGCCGCGGCGCTCGAATATGCCGCCCGCCAGAATGACCATCCGGTGCTGCGCGTGGCCTGGGCGACGGCGCAATTTTTGGTATCGTATTGACCCAAGGAGCGGGATCCTTCTTATAAAATCGATCGGACATCATGAAGCGCATGATCTTTGCGGTCGCGTTCGGCGATGACGCTTACAGCCGTGTCGGTGAACCGAACCTTGCTGCCTTAGCGCCGACATCAACATTCGTGCACTTTATTTCGATGGACCTGCCGACGCACTGCCCGACCGTCTCGGCGGGCCTGCGCGGCTCGTCGAGCCGGCGGATCCTGTCGATCAACCACAAATATATCACTACGGCCGCAATGCCGCGCGACCGGTCAAACCGGGGAACTCTCGCGCACGACCCGCGCGGGATGGTGCGCCACAGGCTCCCGACGCCACCCATGCCGCATTTGCGCACTTCCCTTGACCCGAGTGGCAGCGTATCATCTAACTCCTGCTACATTCGTCGCTTATTGGGAGACGCCGCTGCCTCAGTCCAAGCAGGGAGCTGTCATGAAACGAGTATTCGTCAGCTACAGTCGTAGTAATGTTGATGTTGTGACGCAGCTGATCCAGGATATGCGAGCTGTCGGCATTGATGTATGGCACGACAATTCTCTGGCTGGGGGACAGCGTTGGTGGGACAATATTCTAGCAAGAATTCGCGAATGCGACATCTTTATTTTTGCCTTATCGAGCGCGTCACGGGAATCCGAGGCCTGCCGGAGTGAGTTGGCGTACGTGCTGCCGCTGAACAAGACCGTGCTCCCGGTGCTGGTCGGCGACGGCATCAGCACCAACCTGCTGCCCGCGCCCTTCAACGATATCCAGGCGATAGACTATCGCCGACACGATAAGAACGCGGCATTTGCGCTCGTCAAATCAATCAACATGGCAGCACCCGCACCGCCGTTGCCCGATAGCCTGCCGCCGCCGCCGCCCGTTCCAACCTCCTATCTCGGAACTCTGTTGGAGCGCATCGAATCTCCGGACCCGCTGACCGCGCAGGATCAGATCACGCTCCTGTTCGAACTCGACGGTGCGGTCCAGGATCGTCGACCCACGGCAGAAATCCGCGATCTATTGCTCCGCTTGAGGCGCCGCGATGATTTGTTGGCGAGGATAGCCTCGCGGATCGATACGGCATTGAAGACGCTGGACGACCAGGGACCCGGCCCGCTGCGGGAAAGCACCATGGCTGGCGATCATAGCGCGATGCCGGCCGTGGTTGAGCGGGAAGACAGCAACGCGCGAACGGCCTCTGGGCTGGTTGTGTGTCCGACGTGCCACGCCAGCATCGATGGGCACGCCCGATTTTGCAGTGCGTGCGGTGCTGCACTGCCGCAGCAGATCCTGGCGGCTGCGCCGTCGCTGCTCCCGCCGCTATCATTGACCTCACAGCGGCCGACCATGCCAACCCGCAAGGGCCGTCGCTATACTTGCTCGCCCGCCGAGGCCGCACGCGTCGTCGCCGACCTGAAGAACTGGCTGGACGCACAGAAGTTCGACGTGCAGCAAATGGCCACGGAAAACGAGGCAACGCTGCTGCAGATCAAGAAGCGCGGCGCTTGGCGGGACTTCGTAGGCATGTCCACTTCACTCAACATCGTCCTCGGCACGTCAGACAACACGTTGACGGTGGACGTCGGCGCCGGGAAGTGGATCGACAAGGCTGCGGTTGGTGCGGTCAGTATGGTGGTGCTGTGGCCGTTGGCGGTAACGGCTGGCGTCGGCGCATGGGAACAGATGAAGATGCCGGACCGGATTCTTGACTATATTGGTAACAGGCTGCCGTCGTGACTCCCTTGAAACGGCGCCGCGTGCCGCACCGCTGGTAGGCTCGGCCATGCCGCCACTCCGCTCCGGACCGGATTGACGATCAGGCCATCCGCACGGGCAATCGTCGTTCGGCCACGCTCACAGCATCCGCTGCAAGATCAGCTTCTGCACGTCCGAGGTGCCTTCATAGATCTGGCACACCCGCACATCCCGATAGATCCGTTCCACCGGATAGTCCGCGAGGTAGCCGTATCCCCCCAGCGTCTGGATCGCCGTGGTGCAGACCGCCTCGGCCATTTCGGATGCGAACAGTTTGGCCATGCACGCGGCCTCGATCGCGGGACGACCCTCGGCCTTCAGCCGTGCGGCATGCAGCGTCATCTGCCGCGCCGCCTCCAGTCGCGTTTTGGCATCCACCAGCCGAAAGCCCACCGCCTGGAAGTCGATGATCCGCCCGCCGAACGCCTTGCGCTCCTTGGCGTACTGCACCGCATAGTCCAGCGCCGCGCGCGCCATCCCCACGCTCTGCGCCGCGATGCCGATGCGCCCGCTCTCGAGCGTGGACAAGGCGATGCGATAGCCCTCGCCTTCCGCGCCGATCCGCTGATCTTCCGGCACCTCCATATCGTCGAACGACAAGGCACAGGTGTCCGATGCCTTCTGCCCCAGCTTTTCTTCCAATCGCGCCACAGTGAACCCGGGCGTCGCCTTGTCCACCACGAAGCAGGACAGGCCCTTCTTCCCCGCCGATGGATCGGTCACCGCAAACAGCACCGCCGAACCTGGCAGCGCGGCGTTGCTGATGAACTGCTTGGCGCCATTGATCACGTAGCGGTCGCACTTCCGCACAGCCCGCGTGCGCAAATTCGAAGCATCCGACCCCGCCTGCGGCTCGGTGAGGCAGAACGACCCCACCGCTTCGCCCGAAGCCAGCGGCCGCAGCCAGCGTTCCTTCTGCGCGTCGGTGCCGTAGTGGTCGATCACGATGCAGGTGGGCGAGTTGTGCACCGACACCATGGTGGAGACCGCGCCGTCGCCGGCGGCGATTTCCTCCAGGACGAGCGCGTAGGTCACCGGATCGATCTCCGACCCGCCCCAGCGCTCCGGCGTGGTGGCGCCGAACACGCCCAGCTCGCCCAGCTCGCGGATCACCTCCGGCTCGATGCGGCCTGCCTTCTCACGCGCGGCGGCCTCGGGTGCCAGCCGCTCCTGCGCGAAGCGGTGCACCATGTCGATAACCAGAGTGTCAACGGACGGCGGCAGATGATCCGGCATGGCGGTGCCTCCGGGATGATGCTGCGTTCAGCAGTGACCCGCCACGGCGAACGGGTCTTCCTGGGCACCGCGTACCACGGCGGCGAGCAAACGCAAGGCGTCGGCGCCGCCCGGGTCGACCAGGGCGCCGGCTTCGATTTCCTCGGCCAGCAGTTCGGCCTGGTCGGCAATGGTCTGAGCGGCGCGATGCAGCGCGGCGCGGGCCAGAATAAGCTGGGTCTGATCGGACAGCGCGTGCCAATCGGCGGGCATGGAGAAGCCTCCTGCGGGAAGCGCCGTTTTGGCGGGCAATGGTGCCAGGCGGGAAGCGATGCCTCCGACACTGGTTAACCGAACGTTACCAGAACCCCTGGCTGTTTACCAGAGCAAAACCATGTTGCAGCCGCTTCCGGGTCACGGCAAATTCCGCCGCACCTGAGACGACCGCCTTCCCCGTCGCCAGAACGGAATGGATCTATGCCGGACCTGCCGGAATGCACATTCAACCTGAACAATCAGCCGTTCAGTGCCCTGATCTGCGGCAGCCAGAAGTACCAGGCGTTCTCGGGCGACATGGACGGGCGGAACAATCCTGGGAAGGCGGCGGTCGCCAATGTCGGCCCCATCCCGCCCGGCATGTACTACATCGTCGATCGCCCGGTCGGCGGACGCTTTCCCTGGCTGGAGGCCGAAATCCACGACCTGATCAGCGGCAGCGAGCGCGAGCATTGGTTCGCGCTCTACGCCAAGGGAACGCTGAGCGACTTTACCTTCGTTCAGGGGATCCGGCGCGGCAATTTCCGCTTGCATCCGGTCGGCCGCCTGCGCCTGAGCGAAGGCTGCATCACGCTCACCAGCACCATGGACTTCGACGCACTGTCGAAATACCTGCTGGGCCAGCCGGTGACCTACATCCCCGGAACCAAGATACGGTATTATGGCACCGTGACGGTGACCGGCAAATGAGGACATTGCTCAAGTCGGCCATCAATGCCGGGCTGGTCGTGTTGCTGACCTCTGGCCTGGTGTACTTCTTCAGCCAAAATGCCGCGACGACGGCGGCAACCAACGCGGCCATCTCGACCGGCACCTGGGTCTGGCTCGAAGACCTCATCGGCATCAGCGGCGTGGACGGAGAAGAGGACCTGATCTTCGTCCTTTACGTCGTCATCGCCCTGTCGCTGAGCGTGGCCCTCGTCGCGTTGCTGAACTGGTGCGTGCGTGGGCGAAGCGGCCGCCCGCGGCCGCACAATGGCCCTCGCGGCCGGTCCGCGGCTTAGCGGACTGTCTCAGGCAGCCAAGGCCAGCCGCATCCGCAGACGCTGAGGCCAGTGTCATGCCGCGGCCTGGCCGAGCGCACTGCGGCGGCCCAGGCCAGCCTCACCTGGCAGCCCGGGTCAGCCTCGTCTGGCAGCTACGGTCACCGCCCTCTGGCGGCCTAGGCCAGCGCCAACTGGACCGGTGGCAGCGGCGCGAACTCCACCGTCACCCGCGCAGGACCGGTCAGCCAGATCGGCGGCGTGACGCTGCCCAGCATCACCACCTGCCCCGCCTTCAACCCGCCGAACGCCTCCGCCACCGAGGAGCCCGCCAGCCAGGCCAGGCAATTCAGCGGATGCCCCATCAGGTCGGCGCCCACGCCGGAGTCGCGCTCATGGCCATCGACAATGAGCCGCCCGCGCAGCGCAGCGATGTCGAGCTCGCGCCAGTCGCCGCTGCCCGGTTCGCCGATCACAGCCGCGGCGTGATAGACCTGATCGCCGATCATCGTCGCGGTGCCGACCTGTGCCAGATCGGTATAGCGGTTCTCCACCAGCTCGATCCCGGCGACCAGCTCGCCCACTGCCGCCGCAGCTTGCTCCATGGGGCAGGCGCCAAACGGCAGGTCGCGCGCCAGCCGCACCGCCAGTTCGCACTCCACCCCAGGACGCTGGAAGTCGGCGAAGCGCAGCGTGGCGCCGCTGCGGTGCAGGCCGCCGGTGGCCATGAAGCCGGCCGCTGGCCCGCTGAGCCCGAGATATTCCTGCATGCGCTTCGCGGTGGCGCCGATCTTGAACCCGGCGGGCGCACTCGGCCCATGCCGCCGCCACAGCGCGTATTGCACCGCGGCGCCCTCGCGCTCGGTCTGCGGGGCGATGGCGTGCGGCAGCGGTTCGACCAGGCGGCGGCCCTGCCGGGCCTCGTGCAACGCCGCCGCGGCCCGCTGCGGATCGTACTCGCTCATGGCTGCGCCTTTTCCTCCCGGCGGGTGAGTTCATACAACGCGACGGCTGCCGCGGCGGCGACATTCAGGCTGCCCACCGCGCCCTGCATCGCGAAGCCGGCGATCTCGTCGCAGGTGTCGCGCGTGAGGCGCCGCAGCCCGCTGCCCTCGGCGCCCAGCACCAGCGCGACCCGCCGCCCGCCGAGCGCCGTGCCGGACAATGTGCCGCCGCCGGCATCCAGGCCGACCACCCAGACATTGGCTGCCTTCAGCGCGATCAGCGTGCGGGCGATGTTGACCGCGCGAAGCAGCGGCAACGTCTCCAGCGCGCCGGACGCCGCCTTGGCCAGCGCCCCGGTCTCCTCCGGCGCGTTGCGATCCTGCGTGATCACCGCGGCAGCGCCGAACGACGCCGCCGAGCGCAGAATCGCCCCGACGTTCCGCGGATCGGTCACCTGGTCCAGCACCACCAGCGGCCCGGCGCGCTCCAGCGCGGTCTGCAGGCTGGGCGTCGCCAGCGGATCCGCCAGCAGCGCCGCGCCCTGGTGCACGATGTCGCGGCCGAGCAATTGGTCCAGCCGCCCCCGCTCCACCTTCTCTGCCGCCAGCGGCCAGGGCGGCGGCAGGCGTTCGGCGAGCGCCGCCTCGGCTTCCTCGGTCAGCAGCAACCGGCGCAGCCGGCGCATCGGATTGGACAGCGCCGCGGCAGTGGCGTGCAGGCCGTGCAGCCACACCGTGCCGCGCGGCGATTCGGCGTCGCGGCGGACGTCGCCGCCGCG
>DATJNA010000310.1:0-26950 GCA_035508435.1 Acetobacteraceae bacterium
CGCCGTGCTCAGCCAGGCGCAGTTGGACGCGCTGACCGTCGCCCAGGTGCGCGCCTTCAGTGCCACCCAGCTTGCCGCGCTGTCGCCAGAGCAATTGGTGGTGGGCCTGACCAATCAGAAGCTGGCGGCGATCGCACCGGCCGCGCTGGTCGGCCTCACCACGGCGCAAATCGGCGCGCTGGATCCCGGCCAGATCAGTGCCTTCACCGGCAGTCAGATCGCTGCTCTGACCGCCAGCCAGATCGGGGCGTTCCCGCCGTTGTTGTTCGCTGGCTTGCTCGGCGCCCAGCTTGGCGTGCTATCCGCGACCCAGCTCGCTGGGGCGACGCCGGAGGCCGTCGCGGCGCTCAGCGGGCTGCAACTGGCCAGCCTGAAGCCGGCGGCGATCCCCGACCTGAGCAGCGACGCCACCAGCGCGCTGAACACTCTCCAGCTTGCCACAATGACCGCGGCCCAGGTCGGGCAGCTCGGGACGGCCAATATCGGAGCGCTGTCGGCAACGCAGTTCGCCGCCTTCACGCCGCCGCAGCTTGCCGCACTGAGCGCTACCCAGCTCGCGGCGCTGCCTCCCGACGTGACCGCGGGCCTGAGCAGTACGCAACTTGGCGCACTGTCCGCGGCTGCATTGAGCGGGCTGTCCACAGCCGCGCTGGGGCAATTCGATAGCGATCCACTCGCCGGCCTGACCACTTCCGGAATCGCCGGCCTGACAACGGCCCAGGTCGCTGCGCTGTCGTCCGCGCAGATTGCCGACCTCTCCGACTCCCAGCTCGCCGCCATCGCACCGGCCGCTGTTCCGGCCCTGGACATCGCCTCGCTCGGCGATCGGGTGCTGGTGCTGACGCCGCAGCAGTTGGGCGGCTTTACCGGAGCGCAGGCCACGGCGATCAGCGACAGCGATTTCGACAGCCTGAGCGACGCGCAGCTCGCCGGCCTTTCCCCGGCCGGCATTACCGCGCTGCCGCCGGCAACGATCAGCCGCATGGACACGCGGGTGGGCGTGTTGACTGCGGCACAACTGGGCGGCTTTACCGCCGCACAGATCAACGCGCTGTCGCCAGGTGCCGCGGCGGCGATCGCTCCGGCGAGCCTCGCGGGCCTGCCATATTCCGCCATGGCCGCTTTCTCGCCGACGCAAATCGCCGCGCTGACGCCAGCGCAGATCGCGGCGCTGACGGCACCCGAGCTGCTGGCGCTGTCCACCCCCGACGTTGTCGCTCTGTCGACCGACCAGGCGGCGACCTTCACCGCAACGCAGATCGGGAACCTGGCGCCTGCGCAGCTCGCTCAGTTCTCGGATGGACAATTGGCAGCGTTGCCAGCAGCGGACGGTGCGGCGCTGTCGGCAGACCAGGCAGCCGCTTTGTCACCAGAGCAAGTCGGCTCCCTCGCGCCACAGACCTTCGCGGCGCTGGTCGCGACAACCCAGGACGCATTATCGGCCGACCAGATCGCCGGACTGACCCCCGCGCAGCTCGCCGCCGTGCGCCAGCAAGGCACGGCGGCATTCACCCGCGCCCAGCTCTACACGATGAGCCCGGACCAGTTGACGGCCCTGTACAGCTGAGCGCGACGCGGAGCTGACGCAGGCCAGCCGGGAGCAAACTGGCGGTTGCCCCGCCGCATCGTCATCCTATGCTGCCAGGACACACTCCAACCGCGAACACTTGCATGACCGAACCCTGCGACCTGACCGCCGTCGAAGCCCGCCGCCTGATCGGGCAGAAGCGCCTCACCGCCACCGAACTGCTGGAAAGCTGCATTGCCCGCATCGAGGCGATCGACCACGCGGTGAACGCGATCCCCGCGCGCGATTTCGCCGGCGCTCGCGCGGCCGCCCGCGACGCCGATGACGCAGTCGCGCGCGGCGATGCGCTGCCCGCATTGCATGGGCTGCCGATCGGCATCAAGGACCTGGAGGATGCCGCGGGTCTGCCGACGACCTTCGGCAGCGTGATCTTCCGCGACCACATGCCGGAGCGCGACGAACGCATCGTTGCGAAGGCACGCGCGGCTGGCGCGATTGTCGTTGGCAAGACCAACACTCCGGAATTCGGCGCCGGCGCGAACACGCGCAATGCCGTCTATGGCGCGACCGGTAATCCATTCGATCCGCAGAAGTCGGCGGCGGGGTCGTCCGGAGGATCGGCCGTGGCGCTGGCCACTGGCATGGTGCCGCTGTGCACCGGCTCCGACACTGGCGGATCATTGCGCAATCCCGCCGCGTTCTCCGCTATCGTCGGCTTTCGGCCGACGCCCGGCCTGGTGCCCAGCGACAAGCGCGTGGTGGGGTGGAACAACCTGCCGGTGCTCGGTCCGATGGCCCGCACCGTGCCCGATGTTTGCCTGCTGCTGTCCGCCATTGCTGGCGACGATGCATGCGATCCGCTCGCCACCACGGTGCACGGACGCGCAGTGCACCGGCCGGAGGATTTCGCGGTGCCGGCACCGATCGATCTCGCGCGCCTGCGGGTCGCGCTGACGCCGGATTTCGGTTTCGCGCCCACGGAGCGTCACATTGCCGAGGTCTTTACCGAGAAGTCCGCATTGTTCCGCCACGTCTTCGCGCGCGCCGATGACGCAACGCCGGACTGCGGCGGGGCCGACGAGGCGTTCGAGGTCGCGCGCGCCATTGCAATGCTGGCCGCGCATCTTGAGAAGGTGCGCACTCGGCCGCAGGAGGTCGGCCCCAATGTGCGCGCCAATATCGAGGAGGGTCTGCGCTACACCGCCGCCGATGTGGCGCGCGCCGACGCGCTGCAAACGGCGCTGTACCGCCGCTGGCAGACGTTCTTCCAGCACTACGACGTGATCCTGAGTCCTTCCATCACCATCAGCCCGCGTCCGTGGCGGGAATTGTTTCCGGCCCAGATCGACGGCAAGCCGACACGCACCTATTTCCATTGGCTCGCGCTGGCATACGCCGTGACGCTGCCCAGCCATCCCGCGGTGTCGCTGCCGGTGGGGTGCGACCGGAACGGCATGCCGTTCGGTTTGCAGATCGTCGGTCCGCGGGGCGGCGATGCTTACGTTCTCTCGGTCGCTGCCGCGCTTGAATCGCTGTTGTCCGGCGACCCGCGCACCGCGCGGCCCGTGCCGGATCTGGCGAAGCTGCGGGCAGCGCGGCCGCTGTCAGAAAGTCCCGGTTTTCTGGGCTTCGACTGATTGGGAGTTGCGGTTTCGAGAGCCCGATCGGCCGCGGCTATGGCGTGACGCAACCGTGACGGCACCCTTGCGTTTCAAATCGGCAGGCGACGCGGGGCCAGACCAATGCACAAGCAGAATGTGCGACCAGACCACAACGAACCGAGAGAACCAGACAACAGCGAACCGATTGACGAAAGTGGGCGGATCAGCCGGTCCGGCACGTCAGCCGGAATTTCAGTCGACAACGAAAGCAGTTCGGGCGGCAGCGGGCCAATTCCACCGGGTGGCGACAAGCCACTGCCGCGCGAGGAGTTGGAACGCGCAAAGCGCCGCCATTAGGTCGCCGCCCGCCGATGCGCCCGGGCGCGGTCTGGCAGCTTACCAAACGCAGCATCGTTGCATTCCTTGAGGATGGCGCGCTGAGCAAAGGTGCGGCGATTGCGTTTTACGCGGTGTTGGCGGTCGGACCGATCCTGTTGATCATAACAGCCCTGGCAGGCTTCATTTATGGCGATGCGGCGGCGCGTGGCGCGTTGCTGGACAAGCTGAGCGCTGTGATGGGGGAGCGCACTGCAGGTTTCCTGCAAAGTGCGGTCAAGAGCGCTGGCAACCACGGCGAGGGCATCACAGCCACAGTGATCGGCGTCGTCTCGCTGTTGCTGACGGCGACCGGCGTGTTCGGCGAATTGCAAACGGCGCTGAATGCCATCTGGCGGGCGGAGCCGAAGGGCAGCACGATGCGCCAGTTGCTGCGCTCCCGGCTGCTGAGCCTCGCATTGGTATTGGTGCTGGCGCTGGTGCTGATCGTTTCGCTGGTGCTCAGCGCCTTGATATCCGGCCTGCAACACAGGATGGACGGTGTCATGCCGATGCCGCCGGCGTTGCTGGGCGCAGTGAACTTCGTCGTGTCGCTGATGTTGCTGTCAGCGCTGATCGCCGCGGTGTACAAGGTTCTGCCGGACCGTGATCTCGACTGGCGTGACGTCGCCGCCGGAGCGGCAGTGACCGCGCTGTTGATCACGCTCGGCAAGGTGGCGATCGGCGCCTATATCGGCGGCAGCGCCACCATTTCCGGTTATGGCGCTGCCGGTTCCGTCATCGCCGCCCTGTTCTGGATCTACTACTCGGTCCAGATCTTCCTGCTTGGCGCTGAATTCACCCGCGTCTACGCGGAATGGGAAGACCCGCTCAGGAGTTCACCTGGCGGATCAGCCCAGCCCAACGATCCAGGGTCGGCAGCACCTGATCGGCTTTCGCGGCCGGCAGGCTGACGCAGGCGCGCTCGCATCCCAGGTCCCGATAGCGCTTCAGCAGATCGACGTCCTCGGAACATCCGAACAACGTGATCGGGCAGGACTCTTCGGAACGGCCGGCATCCTTCAGCATCTGGCGGAACTTCGGCACGGTGGTGAACACGTCGTTACCGCCGCCAATGCGGCCGGCGAGAGGGATCCAACCCTCGCCATAACGCACCGCGCGGCGCGCCGCCTGCGGGAATGCGCCACCGACGATGACCGGCGCGTGCGGCTTCTGCACGCATTTCGGCCAGGCCATCATTTCCGGGAAGTTGACCAACTCGCCGTGGTATTCTGCCTTGGTCTTGGTCCAGATCAGCTTCATCGCCTCGATTCGCTCACGCACCAGCTTGGCGCGGCTGGAGAAATCGGTGCCGTGGTCTTCCATTTCCTCGGCATTCCAGCCGATGCCGATGCCGAACAAGAAACGGCCGCCGGAAACCTGATCGATGGAGGCGACAAGTTTCGCGGTTTGGATGGTGTCGCGCTGGTTCACCAGACAGACGCCGGTGCCGATCTTGAGAGTCTTCGTTGCCGCCGCAGCCATTGGCAGCGTCACGAACGGGTCCATCGCGTCATAATACTGCTTCGGCAGTTCGCCGCCGCCGGGGAACGGCGAGCGCCGGGAAGTGGGAATATGCGAATGCTCCGGCGCCCAGACTGATTCGAATCCGCGCGCCTCCAGTGCCTGGGCGAGCTCGCCGGGGGCCATCGAGTAGTCGGTGAGGAACATCGACGCGCCGAAATGCATGGGAACCCTCCCTGGTGTTTGCTGGTGAACTATACCGTGGTTCGCCGGTGCGGGGGAGAGTGCCGGCACAGGGCAGCGCCGGATTGGGGGACGCCGCGCTGCGAACGCACCTGGGCTGTCTGGTCACGTGTCCTGCCGATCGCTCTGAACGTTGGCGGTACGTAATTCGCGGTGTCGTTGTTCGCTGGCTTGGCCTGTGATGCCGAAAAACGGGATCAGCACCAGCACGAATGCGGTGGCTGCTGCCGACAGGATGATCAAGGGCGCGAGATGGTTGGCGAATACATGCTCGTAGAGGAATGCGCCACTGGCGTCGGCCAGCGGGGTCGCAAGATTGATCACCGACATCAGTGCCGCGAAGGCGAAGCCCTCGGCGTTGGCTGGGCAATGTTCCGCCGCCAGGGTCAGAGTGGCGACATTGGCGATCATGCCTGCCATTCCGGCGAGGAAATACACGATGACGCCGCTGACCGGACCGAGCATGAGCAGATATGCGAGCGTGGCCAGGGTGCCGAGCACGATGGAGAGCTGAAGCAGCCGGCGCGTGCGCATGCCGGCGAGGAACCAGCGATAGGCCAGGCCGCCCGCCACCCAACCAGCCGCGCTGACCGCTGATAGCGCACCGATCAACGCCTGCGAGAAGTGAAGGTGGTCGGTCATGTGGAAGTACAACGGCGTGCCGAAGCCAGGACTGAAATAATAACAGAATAGGAATATGGCCACCAGCCAGAGCGTGCTCGAGCGGAACGTGTCGAACAAGGCCTGTAGCCGCTGCCGCAATGCGGCCTGGTCGATGCCGGCGTGGGGTTCGGTTACCAGCCGCAGGCAGATCAGTACCGCGATCGGTGCCACGCCTGCAATCACCGCCGCGACGTGCAATGCACCGGTGGGCGAGAACCATTCGATCAACGCGCCGCCCAACAGCGACGTGGCGGCGACCGCGCCGTTGAACCACAGCCATTGCTGATTGACGAAGGCGGCGCTCGCGTCGTGGCGTTGGCCGTTTTCCACCAACAGCGCACCGCACAACGTGCTGGAGATCGCCATCGCGATCGCCGTCAGCAACAGCGCGAAGACGATCGGGCCGGGCTTCGTGACCCGCGTGACCGCGGCAAAGGCGATGACGGCGGCAAGATTTGACAGCAGCAGGTAGCTGCGCCGGCGATAACCGAAAAGCGGTACGAAGTCGGAGACCAGGCCGTACAGCGGCTTCACCACCCATGGCACGTCCAGTACCGCGAGTGACGCCGCGATCTGCAGCGCGGTCCAGCCATGTTGCGTCTTCAGGAACCAGGTCAGCGGCTGCCAGACAATGCCGACCTTGGCCTGACCGATGCCCTCCACGGTGTAGACGACGGCAAAGAACAGCATCAGCTTGCGGACGCTGTCGGAATCGGATGGGTGGGGCATGTCGCGGCCGACTGTGCCGGGGTGGGGCGTTGCGCTCAAGCCGCGCCTCGTGGCGCGCGAGCCAGGCCTCGTGGTGCCGAAGCGGGGCCTCATTGCGCCCATGCCGCGCGTTCAGTACAGGTGCGGCGGTCTCGGTGGGGGAGGTTGTGTCGGATGTCATGGCGGATCGGCATTGATATCGGCGGCACCTTCACCGACGTGGCGATGGTCGAGACCGATACCGGCCGCATCGCCATCGCGAAAGTCCTGACCACGCCGCATGACTTCGGCCAGGCGGTGATTGACGGCATCGCGCAGGGATTACGCGACAACGCGATCGATCCGGCATCCGTGACCCTGCTCTCGCACGCCACCACAGTGGTGACCAACGCGCTGCTGGAGAAGAAGGGGGCCCGCGCCGGCTTCATCGCAACGCGCGGCTTTCGTGACATTCTGGAGCTTCGCCGCTCCTCCCGTCCTGATCTCTACGACCTTTTGCAGGATCCACCTGCGGTGCTGGTGCCGCGCCGCCACCGATTTGAAATCACCGAGCGCATCGACGCTCAGGGCGCGATCGTGACGCCGCTCGTTGAAGACGAATTGCCGCAATTGATCGAGGCCATCCGCGCCGCGGATCTGCAAACCGTGGCCGTCGCGTTGTTGTTTTCGTTTGTGAACGACGCGCACGAACGCCGCATAGGCGCGGCTTTGCGCGCCGCACTACCGGACGTGGCGGTGTACCTTTCCTGCGAAGTGCTGCCGGAGATTCGTGAATTCGAACGTGCCAGCACCACGGCGGTGTGTGCCTATGTCGGGCCGCTGCTGCGGTCCTACCTCGACCGGCTGCAGGCGGCAGCGTCGCGACTCGGATTGCCTTCGTTACACGTGATGGGCTCTTCGGGTGGCGTGTTCGACGTTGCCGAAGCGCTGCGCCTGCCTGCTGGGGTGGTGGAATCGGGCCCCGCCGCCGGCGTGATCGCCGCATCCCTGGCGGGTCGCCAACTCGGGCGAGCGAACCTGATCTCATTTGATATGGGCGGTACGACCGCAAAAGCCAGCGTCATCGTTGGCGGCGAAGTCTCGGTGACGGCGGAGTACGAAGTCGGCGGTGCGGCGAATGCGAAGCGTTGGATGCATGGTACCGGCCATCCGATTCGCGTGCCGGTGATCGACCTGGCGGAGGTCAGCGCCGGGGGTGGCTCCATTGCGTGGATCGATCCCGGCGGCGCACTCAAGGTGGGGCCGCAGAGTGCCGGCGCCGATCCCGGCCCGGCCGCCTATGGCGCGGGCGGCGCGCGACCGACCGTGACGGATGCCGACATCGTATTGGGCTGGCTGGACCGCGAGACGCTGCTGGACGGCGCATTGCCGATCGATCTTGCGGCGGCGGAACGGGCGATCGTCGATGCCGTGGCGTCGCCGCTCGGTCTGTCCGTCGCGGATGCGGCGGCGCGCATCGCGGAGGTAGTGAACGCCAACATGGCGCAGGCTCTGCGCATCGTTTCGGTGGAGCGCGGCCATGATCCGCAGGAGTTCAGCCTGATCGCGTTCGGCGGCGCCGGGCCGGTGCATGCTGCCGCTCTGGCGGAGGAACTGCAAATTCCCGAGGTGATCATTCCGCCGGCACCTGGTGCGTTTTCTGCCCTCGGGTTGGTAGCGAGCGATCTGCGACGGGACTACGCGCGCTCGCTGTACGCGAGCCTGTCGGAGGTCGATCCGCCGCGCGTGGCGGAGACGGTGGCGGCGATGGAGGCCGAGGCCATCGTCATGCTGGATGCTGCGCAGGTGCCTCCGCAACACCGGTCGGTGCTGCGGCGGGCGGATCTGCGCTATCGCCGGCAGGCCTATGAACTAACTGTTTCGTTAATCGAGGGACCCATTAACCGATCCATGCTCGACGCACTGGCGGAGGCTTTTCACGCCAGGCACGCGCAGACTTACGGCCATGCCAACCGGGCGGAGCCGGTGCAACTGGTGAACCTGCGCGTCACCGCCCTGGGAAGGCAGCCGCCGCTGCGCATGGCACAAGCAGCGGATCCGGACAGTCGGCGGGTGCGCGAACGCGACGTGTGGTTCTCCGGCGGCGGCTTCGTGCCGACGCCAGTACATTGGCGGCTGGGCCTGTTGCCGGGGGAGAGCCTCATGGGCCCCACGATCATCGAGGCACTCGACTCTACCACGGTCGTGCCGCCGCAATGGATCGCGCGAATCGACGAGTTCGGCTGCATCCGGATGATGCGAGCATGAAGCGTGATGACACCACCATCAGGCACACCACGCAGCGCCTGCAAGGTTGAAGGTATCGCATGATGAACGCCCTGCGCACCGATCCTGCCCGCTTCGAGGTGGTGAAGAACGCGCTCCATGCTGCGGCTGAGGAAATGAAGATCGTCCTCGCCAAGACGGCGTATTCGCCGCTGCTTAAGGTTGCCGGCGACTATTCTTGCGGCATCTTCGACACGCTCGGGAACATGGTAGCGCAAGGACCCGACCTGCCCATCCATCTCGGCTCGATGCCCGATGCGGTGCGCGCCATCGTGCGCGCTTTCCCCAATGTGGCACCCGGTGACGTGTTCATCCATAACGATCCTTACCACGGCGGCTCCCATTTGCCGGATGTGAACGTCATCGCCCCGGCTTTCCATGACGGCCGATTGCTTGGGTTCGGCTGCGTGCGCGCACATTGGCCGGATATCGGCAGTGCCACTCCCGGCAGTTATGGTGCCGTGACAGAAATCTATGGCGAAGGCCTGCGCCTGCCGCCGGTACGGCTCTATCGCGATGGCCAGCCCGACCCCGGCATCGAGGCGATCATCTTTGCCAACGTCCGTACCCCGACCGAGCGTCTGGGCGATCTGCGTGCCCAGGTCGCGGCCAACACCCGTGCTGCCCTGCGGCTGTCGGAGTTGGCGGCCAAATATGGCACCGAAACGCTGTTGCAGATCATGCAGGAGGTGCTGGACTATTCCGAAACGATGATGCGTGCCGCGTTGCGCGCGCTGCCGGATGGCGAGGCGGAGTTCAGCGACATCTTCGACGGCGACGGCGTCATTGCCGACGGCGAGACCGATGATGCCACCTTCACCGTCAAGCTGCGCGTCACCAAGCATGGCGACAGCATCACCGCCGATTTCAGCGGCTCCGATCCCGCTGTTCCCGGCCCGATGAACGCGCCGCTGACCGTGACCGCGTCCGGCGTGTTCTGCGCCCTGAAAATGATTGTTGATCCGAAAAGCCTGATCCCGCCGAATTCCGGTTGCTGGCGGCCGGTCACCGTCACCGCGCCGCCAGGCTGCGTCGCCAACGCGCAGCATCCCTCGCCGGTGGTCTATGCCAACCATGAAATGTCGCACCGCATCGCCGACATGGTGATGGCGGCGATGTATGCCATCACGCCACACACCGTCATGGCGGCATCGCAAGGCACTTCCGCGGTGATCACCTTCGGCGGTGTCGACTATCGTTCCTGCGAGCGTTTCGTCAGTTATGAATCGGTGAAGGGCGGCTTCGGGGCACGGCCGGCGAAGGACGGCATCAACGCCGTCGCCAGCACGGTGTCCAACATGAGCAATACGCCGATCGAGATCCTGGAAATGAGTTTCCCCCTCCGGGTCGAGGAATACGCGCTGGTGCCGGATAGCGGCGGGGCTGGGAAATTCCGGGGCGGGCTTGGCGTGCGCCGTGTCTGGCGCGTGCTGCAATGCGACGCCCACGCCGCGGTCTGCTGCGAGCGTACGGTGACGCCGCCGTTCGGCCTCGGCGGCGGTCGCTCGGGTGGCGCCGCACGACTGATGTTGATCCCACCGCGTGGCAATGCGCGGCGCCTTAACAGCAAAGGCGGGTTCGTTGCGCCCGCGGAGTCTCGTGTGGTGGTCGAAGCGCCCGGCTCCGGCGGCTACGGTCCGCCCGCGGAACGCGACCGAACGGCTCTGGCCGAGGACCTGCTGGACGGCTACGTTAGCGCCGCCGCGGCGCGCCGTGACTACGGCTTCGATCCGGTTTGAGTGCAACAGGAAGGGGGAGCATGCCATGTCCGAATCATTGCCGGTGATCGCCCAGAAGGGCTCGTTCAAAGTAGACGTCGAGGCCGGCAAATCCTATTGGTGGTGTGCCTGCGGCAAGAGCGGCAACCAGCCGTTCTGCGACGGGTCGCACAAGGGCACCGGCTTCACACCGATGGAATTCAAGGCGGAGGAATCCGGCACCGTCAGCTTCTGCGGCTGCAAGCACAGCGGCAACAAGCCGCGCTGCGACGGCACGCATCGTTCCTTGATGTGACGCAGCATCGGGCTGCGATGTAACGCGGTATCGGGCTGCGGGCTCGATACTTGCACAGCAATCGAGCGATAGCGAGCCTGACTCCGTGGATGCGCCCGGTGCAGACCCGATTTGATGCCGTGGCGCGCTCTTGCCTGCCGTCGCGGCGGGCTGCGCTACGACAGTGATGCGGCGTGACGCTGTGCGCCCGGGAGGGGACCTATGAAAATCGACGACGTTACACTGACCATCTTCACCTGGGACAATATCCCGCCCACCAACTACCACACTGGCACGGCCACGGCCGGGAACAGCAATCTGGGCCTGTTGCGTATCCGTACCGATGCGGGATTGGAGGGGCATGCCTTCCTTGGCTCGGCGACCAATCCCGCGTCGATGGATGGTCCGCAGCTCATCCGATCGCTGAAGCCGATGCTGACCGGCCAGGATCCGCTTGAACGCGAACGCATCCATGGCGGCATGCGGCTGATCAACCGCGCCGTCAGCTACCGCACGATCGGTGCGGTGGATACCGCGCTGTGGGACCTCGCCGGCAAGATCGCCGGGCTGCCGGTGCATGCGGTGATGGGAACTTGCCGCAAGTCGATCATGGCCTATGCCAGTTCGCAGGTCCTGCCGGACATCGGCGCCTATGTGGACCAGGCCCACAGCTTCAAGGCGAATGGCTGGCGTGCCTACAAAATCCATCCGCCGCGCGATCCGGAGACCGACATCAAGGTGTGCGCCGCGGTACGCAAGGCGGTGGGCGACGATTTCCGCCTGATGCTCGATTCCACCTGGAGCTACGGCTACACGGACGCATTGCGCGTCGGGCGCGCCATCGAGGAGATGGGGTATTATTGGTACGAAGATCCGCTGTCCGATGAGGACATCTACAACTATGCGAAGCTGCGGCAGAAGCTGGACATTCCGATCCTGGCGACGGAATTCCCGGCAGGCGGGCTTGATACCTATCCGATCTGGCTGACCGAGAAAGCTACCGACTATCTGCGCGGCGACATTCCGAACAAGGGCGGCCTGACCACGATGTTGAAGACCGCGCACCTGGCGGAGGCGTTCGGGCTGAAATATGAAATCCATCACTCCGGCAATTCGCTGAACAATCTGGCGAACCTGCATCTCTCTATGGCGATCCGCAACACTACGATGTTCGAGGTGCTGTTGCCGGACGGCGCACACAAGTACGGCATGGCGAAGGAGCTGGAGATCGATCGCGACGGCATGATGCACGCTCCCACGGGGCCGGGTCTGGCGGCGGAAATCGACTTCGCGCTGATCGAGCGGAAGACCGAAGCGGTGCTGCGATAGCGGTCGGATTTCGCGCCTGGCTGTACTCGCGGGTTGGTCAGGCTGAAGCAGAGGATGCCTTGGCCGAAACAAAGCGGTGAGCGCAGCGGGGCGCGGCGGCGTTGGCCGGCGCCGCTCGCGTCACAGCAGGCTTCCCCGGTCGCCTGGGCAGTTGCCAGAAGGTCCTGCGACAGAGACCCGTAGCGCCGGCCGCCTCCGCGGTCTCAGGCGGATGATGAATCAGAGCGGCCGGGGCATTGCCCTGCACCCGGCAGCCGTTCGTGTGATTATGCGACGGGAGGTGGCCAGGAACGTGCCCGCCGGCGGGCAACAAGGTGGACTAACCAGATAGTCTCATCTTTTATTAACTATCTGGTGAGTACACTCCTCACCTTGGACCCCATCGCCGACTAGGACGACATACCGTGTCCGTGACAGAACCAGCCCGGCGCAGCCGGCCTTCCCGAAATGGCCGCAAACCGGATGCGGCGCGGACCCGCCAGGAGATCCTGGTGGCAGCTCGCGAGGAATTTGCGGCGAACGGGCTAAGCGGCGCGCGGATTGATACCATCGCCGCCCGCATGAACACCAACAAGCGGATGATCTACTATTATTTCGGTAGCAAGGAGGGACTGTACCTCGCCGCCCTGGAGCAGGTGTATGGCGACATCCGTCGGATGGAGCAGGAGCTTGACCTCGATCGATTGACGCCGGCCGATGCGGTGCGGCGGCTGATTGAATTCACTTTCGACTATCAGGAGGCTCATCCCGACTTCGTCCGGATGGTGAGCATTGAGAACATCCATCACGGGCGGCACCTCGCAAAATCCGAGCGGCTGCGCAATCTCAATACCAGCGTGATCGAGCAACTGGATGCGATCCTCCGTCGAGGCTGTCAGGCAGGAGCATTCCGTTCTGGTATCGGTCCGGTCGACCTGCACATGCTGATCAGCGCGTTCTGCTTTTTTCGCGTCTCCAACCGGCACACATTCGGCGCATTGTTCGGGCAGGACCTCGGCGCGGCGAAGCTGCGGAAGCGGCATAAGCGCATGATCTGTGACGCGATTCTGGGCCTGCTGGAATTGGCGTCGCCAGCGTATCCGGAACCCTTCGATGGTGAGGGCAGGGTGCTGAAAAGAAGCCCGATGCATTCGGGCTAGGCGGACAAAGTGGCGGCGCCGGTTGCCTGGAAGTGGTGGCGCATCCGCGCCGCATCTGGCACGACGCCCGAGAACAGGTGAAACGCCCGCACCGCCTGGAAGACCGCCATGCCACCGCCGTCCAACGTGCGGCAACCAATATCGCGCGCGGTGCGCAGCAGTGCGGTCTCCAGCGGGAAGTAGATGATCTCGGCGACCCACAGGGCCGGCCGCAACAGCGCGGCGGGCAAGGGCAGCCCGGGATGGCCGGCCATGCCGACCGGCGTTGTGTTGATGACGCCATCGGCGGCTGCCATTGCTCGCGCGAGATCGAAGCCGGCCTCGGCCCGCGCTTCACCAAACTGGGAATTGAACCGTATCGCCAATTGTCGTGCCCGTTCCACTTCGATGTCGAAGATGGTCAATCTGCGGACTCCGGACAGCAGCGCGCCTCGCGCGACAGCCGCTCCCGCGCCGCCTGCGCCCAACTGGACGACATGCTCGAGCCTTGCGCCGGGCAGTCCACGCCGGAAGTTCTCGACAAAACCCCAGCAGTCGGTGTTGTGACCGATGCGTTTGCCGTCCCGCAGCAGCACCGTGTTGACAGCTCCGATCGCCGCCGCATCCGGCGACACTTCATGCAGCAGGGGCAGCACCGTCTGCTTGCACGGGTGTGTGATGTTGAGGCCACTGAAGCCCATCCATTCGGCAGCGCTCAACAATTTTGGCAGTGCTTCCGGTCCGAGCCCCAGTTGCTCCAGATCGATCAGTCGATAAATCGTGCGAAATCCTTGTGCCTCGCCTTCGCGCTCGTGCAATGCGGGGGCGCGCGACGCCTGGATGCCGGCGCCGATCAGGCCAAGCAGTAGGGTCGTGTTCAGCGCGGGATTGGTCATTGCTGGGGCCTTGTCCGTTGGCGCGGTGCCGTGGGAGCAGCGGTTGGTGCGGTCTGGCGATCTTATTGCTTGAACCGGTGAGCGCGCCGGCCTATTAACTAACTAGTTAATGCACGTCAATGGCCCGCTTCCCGGCACGATTGCCACCCGCGCCGGAGACCGCATGCCGGGGAAGGAGCCCGCCATACGCATGAATCTTGCCTCCCCCTTGCCCAAGTCGATCGCCACCGTCTCCCTCAGCGGCACCTTGCCGGAGAAACTCGAAGCTGCCGCTGCCATCGGCTTCGACGGCGTTGAGATCTTCGAAAATGACCTTCTCACCTACGACGGCTCCCCCGAAGACGTGCGCGCCATAGCCGAAAACCTCGGCCTCGCCATCTACATCTTCCAGCCGTTCCGCGATTTCGAGGCGATGCCGGAGCTCCAGCGGCAGCGAAACCTAGACCGCGCCGAACGAAAGTTCGACGTCATGCAGGCGCTGGGGACCAAGCTGGTGCTGGTCTGCAGCAATGTTCAACCTGCCGCCATCAACGACCCGCGACGGGCTGCTGCCGATCTGCATGAGATGGCGGATAGAGCCCTTCGTCGCGGCCTGCGTGTGGGTTATGAGGCTTTGGCCTGGGGCAGGCACGTCAACCGATGGCGCCAGGCCTGGGAGATTGTGCGTGCGGCCGATCACCCCGCGCTCGGGCTGATTGTTGACAGTTTCCACACACTGGCACTCGGCGACGATCCTGCCGGCATAGCCGCGCTGCCTGCCAACAAACTTTTTTTTGTGCAACTCGCAGATGCGCCGGAACTGTCCATGGACGTGCTCTCCTGGAGCAGGCACTTCCGTAATTTCCCGGGGCAGGGCAGATTGCCGGTTGCGAATTTTGTCCGCGCCGTGATTGCCGCAGGCTACCGCGGTCCGCTGTCGCTTGAAATCTTCAACGACGAATTCCGTGCGGCGCCGGCACGGCTGATCGCGCGCGACGGCCTGCGGTCGCTTCGTCTTGTGGAAGCGGAAGCCGATGCCACCGCGCTGCCGCCACCGCCGAAGTTCGATGGCGTGGAATTTCTCGAATTCGCCGTGGACGGTGATACCGGTGTTCGCCTCGGTGAGGCGCTGCGCAACATCGGCTTCCGCTGCGTCGGCCGCCATCGCTCGAAATCAGTCGAGATGTTTCAACAAGGCGATATCAACCTGATTTTGAATGCGGAGCAGGATAGTGCGGCAGCAGAACATTTTCAGTTGCATGGACCGGCGGTCTGCGCCGTGGCGTTCCGCGTCGATAATGCGGCGCGCGCCGTCCAGCGGGCCGACGCATTGCTATGCCCGGAATGGCGCGAGCGCATCGGCCCAGGCGAGCGCCGCATCCCCGCGCTGCGAGCTCCCGACGGCACGTTGATCTATCTGGTGCAACCGGATCCCTCCGACCGCACGATCTATGAGGACGATTTCCGGCTGCAATCCGACGCCGCGCTCCCTGCATTGCTCCATCGCGTGGACCACGTCGCCCAGGCCCTGCCGGTCGGCCGTATGGACAATTTCGTACTGTTCTATCGTGCCGTATTGGGCTTCGAGCCGCAGCAGCTTTGGGAAATCGCCGATCCCTATGGACTGGTGCGCAGCCGCACCATGGTCAGCCCCGAGGGCAGCATTCGCCTGCCGCTGAACATCTCGGAAAGCCGGCAGACGGCGACAGGCCGTTTCATTACCACCTTCGCCGGTGCGGGTGTGCACCACATCGCGCTCGCGACAAACGACATATTGCATGCCGTGCCGCAATTGGCGGCGCATGGTGCAAGATTTTTGCCGATCCCTGCCAACTATTATGATGATGTTGCCGCAAAATGGGGGCTTGACGACGAGCGTATCGCACAACTCGCCCAGGCCAATGTCCTCTACGACCGCGACGACGAAGGCGAATACCTGCACGCCTATACCGCGGCCTTCGATGATCGCTTCTTCTTTGAAATAGTCCAGCGATGCGGCAACTATCGCCAATACGGTGCGGCGAACGCCGCGGTGCGCATGGCAGCACAGGCGCAGCACCGCCCGGATATGCATTTGACAGGATTGCTCGCGTAGCGCGGCTACGGTATGGCCCACACCTGATCGGCCAGGATACCGCGCATGCTGTCGCGTGCTCGACGCCCACCAGGAGGAAAACGTATGACGGAACGAGACACACCCCCGCAGCAGCAGCGGGGCCCAGAACTACCCCGGCCTATGTTGCGACGACGCAACATATTGCAAGCCGCATCGCTCGCCGCTGCCACACCGCTTGCGCGCCCGTTCCTTGGCAACGCGACGGCCGCCGAACCCGTCAAGATCGGCTTGCTTCTGGCCAAGACCGGCGATATCGCCGCGCAAACCGAATACCTCGCCAACGGCACCTATCTCGCGCTCGAGGGGCATGGCAACAAGCTCATGGGTCAGCCGGCGGAACTGGTATGGCTGGACGAACCCACGCCGCAAGGCTCGCAGCAGAACATGCAGCGCCTGGTGCAGGAGAACAAGGTTGTCGCGATCCTCGGCGGCTCGCTCAGCTCTGACGCGCTCGCCGAGCAAGCCACCGCCGCGCAACTCAAGATACCCTTCGTCTGCAATAATGCCGCCGCCACCGCGATCAACGGTGCCAACTGCAACCGCTACACGTTCCGTCTGAACACGCCGGTTGCTACCCAGGCAACGATGTTCGCGCCGTATATCATGGGCTACGGCAAGAAATGGTATTTCATCACCGCCAATTACGCGTTCGGTCAGGACATCGCGAAGTCTTTCAAGGAGATTCTGAAGAACGCCGGCGGCACCATCGTCGGCGACGACAGTGTGCCGTTGAATACGCCGGACTACAGTTCGTTCATCCTCAAGATCCGCCAGGCCCAACCGGACATGATCCTGGGCGGCGTGCCCGCCGGCGATCTTTCCACCTTCCTCAAGCAGTGGAACGAGATGGGGATGAAAGGCAAGATTCCGATTTGTGAGATTGCGATCGGCGATACCGATATCTGGGCGGTTGGTCCGGAAGCGGCAGCCGGCCTCTATACGTCGCTATGGTGGTACAACAACCCGACCAATCCGCCCGAAGAGAAGGCCATGGCCGCCGCGTACCTGAAGAAGTACGGCAAACCCGCCGCCGACAAGGCCTGGATGGGCTGGATCGCCGGCAAGTCCCTGTTCGAATCCATCGATCAAGCGAACTCCACCGAACCGGCCGCGATCATTGCTGCCTTGGAGAGCTGGAAGGGCGGCACGGCCGACAACCCGTACTACTGGCGCAAGGGCGACCACCAAATGTTGCTCAAGAACCTGGTGGTACAAGTGAAGCCGAAGATCACCGATAAATGGGACTATTTCGACGTCAAGGGGGTGGTGCCGCAGAACGCCGCCGACCTCGACAAGGTGTTCGGTTCGCCCGAGGCGAATGGCTGCCATATGGCCTGACGGCGCGATGCTCGACGTCATTCTTTCGCAGGTGGCCACCGGGCTCGTGCTCGGTGGCCTCTATGTACTGATTGCCATTGGCCTCTCCATCATCTTCGGCTTGCTCGGCATCGTGAACTTCGCCCATGGCGGCTTCTTCGCGCTCGGTGCCTATTTCGCCCTGACGCTGTATCAGCAGTTCGGATGGCCGGCGGTGCTGGCCGCGCCGTTGCTGGTGGGCGCCGTCGGCATGGCGGTGGAACGCACGCTGATCCACCGACTCTACGACAAGGAGCCGCTGATCAGCCTGATCGTCACCTTCGCGCTTGCCCTGATGATCGAGGCACTGCTGCGCCTGATCTACGGCGGTATCGGCCAGCCGTTCGACCAGCCGCCGATTTTCACCGGCATCTATCTTTGGGGGCCGCTGCTGATCACCAAATACCGCCTCGCGGTCTTCGTCATGACCATGGCCTTGCTTGCCGGCCTGTGGGCCTTCCTGCAATTCACACCGTTCGGCCGCATCCTGCGCGCCGCATCGCGCGACCCGGAAATGGTGGGCTTGCTCGGCATCCGCCTGCCGCGCGTGCTCACCGCCGTGTTCGGCCTCGGCTGCGCGCTGGCCGGCATTGCCGGCGTGCTGGCCGCGCCATTATGGACGGTGATCCCGTCGATGTCGGAGAACGCCATCATGCCAGCCTTCGTCGTGGTGGTGATCGGCGGCCTTGGCTCCTTCGCCGGTGCGGTGATCGCAGGTTTGCTCGTGGGCGTGGTGACCGCGCTGACCATCCAGTTCCAACCGGACGCCGCCAACGCGGTGATGTACGTGTTCATGGCGATCATCCTGCTGCTGCGCCCGCGCGGATTGCTCGGCGAGCGCTGGGAACGGTTCGAATGACCGCCGCGTTGCGCCATCCCGTCCCGTGGGTGCTGCTGGTCCTGATCGGCCTTACCGTCGCCTGGAATGCGATCGGCGCGCCGGTCAGCCTGATCACCCAGATCGCGATCTACACATTGTACGGCGCCGGCGTGAACCTGCTGGTCGGCTACACCGGACTGGTGCCGTTCGGCGCATCGGTATTCTTCGGCTGTGCCAGCTACGCGGTCGCAATTTCGCTGCGCAGCTTTCTCGGCAACGAGATTGAGGCGCTAATCTTCGCCGTCGCCTTCTCACTGGTACTCGCCGCCGCCATCGCACTGATCATCCTGCGCCGGCGTGGCCTGTATTTCTCCTTGCTCACCCTCGCCTTTTCACAAATCGCCTTTGAGATCGCCTATAAGTGGACGTCGCTGACCGGTGGTGAGAACGGGCTGCAAGGCGTGCCCCGTCCGCTGCTGCACAGCGACTGGGCGTTTCATGCCTTCACCGTGGCGACGGTCGCCGGCGGCATGGGATTGCTGTGGCGGATCGCGCATGCCCCCTTTGGTCGCGTGCTGCAAGCGCTGCGCGACAACGAGCAGCGTGCCCGCAGCCTTGGCTACGATACGTTCTATATCAAATTCAAGGCCTTCGTGATCATGGGCGGCGTCGTAGGCTACTCCGGCGCGCTGCTTGCCTGCATGCTGCGCGGCGCCTATGCGGACAATCTTGGTTGGCAGCACGCCGGCGACGCGCTGCTGATGACGGTGCTGGGCGGCGTGCACCATTTCCTTGGCCCGCTCTGGGGCGCCATCGCGTTCATCCTGCTGCAGGACCGGCTCTCCGCCGTCACCGAAAGCTGGTGGCTGATGTTTGCGCCCGTCGTCGTGTTGTTCGCGCTGGCATCGCCGGAAGGCATCCAGGGCCTTGCGCTGCGCCTGGTGGGCCGCGACGACTGGACGCTGACGCGGCGCGGCATCCCGCCGCGGCCGGCACAGATCGCCCCATTCCGCGGCGCCGGCGCGGCACTGGATGGCGACGTGCCGGTGCTGAAAGTCCAAGGCCTGCACAAGCGATTCGGCTCTCTGGTCGTGGCAGGCGGGGTAAACCTGGAGGTCTTTCCCTATCGCCTGCACAGCCTGATCGGCCCCAACGGCGCAGGGAAAACCACGTTCTTCAACTTGCTCACGGGACTGCTGCGCGCCGATGCCGGCAGCATCCAGTTCGGCGGTCGCGACATCATTCGACTGCCGGTGCACCGGCGTATCAGGCTCGGGCTCAGCCGTTCCTTCCAGATCCTCAGCGTGTTCCGCACGTTGACCGCGTTCGAGAATGTCCGCGTTGCGGTGCAGGCGCAGGACCGCCGCGCGCTGCATGTGTGGTGCGACGCCCACGCGATGGAGGACATCAACGCGCGGACCTGGTCATTGCTGCATGCTGTGGGGTTGGCCGACCGCGCCGCCGAACCTTGCGCCAACCTCTCGCATGGTGAGCAACGCCTGCTGGAGATCGCGATATCACTCGCGACGGATGCGCGGCTGCTGTTGCTGGATGAGCCGCTTGCGGGGCTGGCCGAGGCCGACCGCGAGGTGGTGGGCAGACTGATCCGCCGGCTTGCCGATTCCCATGCCGTTCTCCTGATAGAACATGACATCGACCGCGTGCTCGCACTATCCGACCGCATTACCGTGTTGCACCAGGGCCGCGTCATCGCCGACGGCAAGCCTGCGGATGTCGCAAGCAATCCGGAGGTCATTACCGCGTATCTCGGCACGGATCGCATCGTTACCCCGCTGCCGCCCTCCGATGCAGAAGCGCGCGAGGCCGCCGCCCATAAGCCCATCCTGCAGTTGGAGCATTTGCGCGCCGGCTATGCCGGCAGCACGGTGCTCGAAGATATCGACCTGGTGGTGCATGAGGGTGAGGCGGTGGCATTGCTCGGCCGCAACGGCGTCGGCAAGACCACGGCATTGCGCGCGATCACCGGCACGGTGCGCGCCGGGGGCGGCCGCATCTTGCTCGATGGCAGCGACATCGCCAACGCGCCGCCCTATGCCATCAATCAGCGCGGCATCTCACTGGTGCCCGAAGGGCGGCGGCTGTTTCCCAATTTGACCACGCTGGACAACCTGCGCATCGCGGCGCGTCCCGGCGGCGCAACGCTCGAAGAAATCTTCACGCTGTTCCCCAAGCTGCGCATCCTGCAACGTTCGAAAGCGGAAAGCCTTTCGGGCGGCGAACGGCAGATGCTTGCCATCGCCCGCGCGCTGATGGTGCCGGCGCGGCTGATCTTGCTCGACGAGCCGTTCGAAGGCCTCGCGCCGAGCGTGGTGAAGGAAGTGATGGACGCGCTGGTGCGCCTGCGTGGGCGGGTCAGCATGATCATCGTGGAGCATCACGCGGAAACCGTGCTGCCGATCGTCGACCGCGCCTATGTCCTGGTGAACGGGCGCGTCGCGTACGAAGGCAGTGCCAAGACGCTCGAGGCGGACCCTGCCTTGCAGGCGAGGCTGCTGGGCGTGGTGCAGCAGGAACTGACGCCGGCGGCGTAGATGGTCAGTGCAAGGCTCGATATGGCCCCTGTCATCGCTACACTTCCACGCGGAACACCGCCTTGCCGCCGACGCGCCGTTCCCGCAGATCCTCGGCGACGTGCGCGGTCTCGCGCCAGCTTCGCTCCGGACCCGTCTGCGGCGTCAGCGACCTGTCGGCGATCAGCGACACAAGCAACGCGAGGTCGGGGGCGAATTGTTCTTCCGGACCGGAGGTGAAATAGAAGAAGCTTTGCAGCCGTGCGTTCTGTCCGCCGCGGAAGTCGGCAAAGCTGATGCTCGTGGGTTCGCCGGAAGAATTGCCGTAGACCACCACGGCGCCTTTCGCCGCCACCAGGCGCAGGGCCGTCGCCAGCGACGCGCCGCCGGTGGATTCCAAAATCAAACCGAAGGGGCCGAGCGCCTGGTCGATTCCCACCACCACTTCGGACGCGCCCAGTTCCAACAGGCCGGCCCCGCGTTCCGGCCGACCCACCACGGCAGTGACGCGCGCGCCGGATCGGGCGGCGAGCTGCACGGCGAGATGTCCGACGCCGCCGGCCGCACCGGTGATCAGAACGCGCTTGCCCAGCAACGGCGCCCCATGCCGCAGCGTGCGCAGCGCCGTCAGTCCGGCCACCGGCAAAGTCGCCGCCGCCGCGAAGCTGACGCTGTCGGGCAGCACCGCCATGCGGTGCCCAGGGACAGCGACATGTTCCGCCCAGCCGGATTCGTCGGTCAGCGCAACGACGCGCGTGCCGGGCAGTGGTCCGCTGCCGTCGGCAGCGGATTGCAGCACGATGCCGCTGACGTCCTGGCCTGGAATCCAGCCTTCCTCATTGTTACGGAACGATCGCAGCTCGCCACGGTTCAGCGAGAAGGCCCGCACGCCCACCAACGCGTCGTGCGGACCGAGCGTCGGCTCGGCGACCTCGCGTAGTTCGACCGGGGCCGAGCCATTGGGGGTGTTGACCAGCGCGAGCATGAACGAGCCTCCCTGGCGATGCGGCTGATCCCCAGTATGGGCTGGGAGGCGGCAGACGCACAGGGGATGTACGTGGTGTTGGGCGACCCGACCGGTATCTCACACGTGCGGCACGGGAGTTGCCGCGTCGTTACTCCGCCGGTTGATGGACGGTGTCCGCGGGCAATGGATGGAACTCCGCGTACCTTGCCAGGACGAACAACACGCCGGCGACCGCGAGATAGCCGACCGCGACTTCCGGGGAACTGCCGATGCCGATCGCCTCGCCGTGGATGAAGCCGAAGAACGTCAGGATCGTGCCGGCGAGTGAGAACGCGGCGGCCTTTTCGAACTGGCGGTCGATGATGAATACCGTGATCGCGCCCAGGATGATGCCGGCGAGCGTGGCGCCACCACCGAGCGTTTCCAGCCCCCGATACAGCACACCCACCTGCGCCAGTTTGGCAAAGCCAAGCTCGTGCGCGCTGGTGCCGGCGGCCCCCAATGCGTTGTCGATCTGCGTCTTGCCCCATGCTGCCAACTGCGGCAGCAGCGCCAGCACGATCGCCGGTGCATGGCGGTGCGGCGATTCCTGGAACGCCTGCGAACCTATCAGCATACCGATATACAGCAGGATCGGCAGGATGGCGACGACGGGGATGACGGCCATCATCAGGGAGATGATGCCGAACCACGTCAAGATCAGCACGATGATGCCGGTCACCATGGAATAGCCCACGCGCCCGCCCATCGCCTTCCAGCCGGGATGGCCGATATAGACCGCGTTGATGAACGGATTGCCGAGCAAGCAGCCGATCAGGCTGATCACGCCGTCCGCCGTCAGCACGCGTGTGGTAGGGAAGGAGTCGCCAGCGGCGGCAGCGCTTTCGACGTTGTCCAAAGCTTCGATCAGGTCATAGATGCCGAACGGAATGGCGGTGACCAGGATGATGCCGAGATATTTGAAGCCGCCGAATACGTGGCCCACTGCGGGGATAGGGAAGGAGAAGCCGAAATTGGACACCGAACCCAACAGCTTGGTGACGGTCAGCCCGCCATAATCCAGGCCGAACATGTTGGAGGCCCAGGCGATGATGGTGCCGGCGAAGATCGCCACCAGTCCGCCCGGCACGCCGCCGAAATATTTTACTCCACCGAACCAGTTGGCAAGGATCACGGCGAAGCACACCACGCCGATCACGGGCGTCGAGAACACCTGCGCGGCCGGACTCATCGAGATG
The DNA here is from genome assembly GCA_035508435.1 of Acetobacteraceae bacterium. Classification (GTDB taxonomy): domain Bacteria; phylum Pseudomonadota; class Alphaproteobacteria; order Acetobacterales; family Acetobacteraceae; genus JASHVB01. The sequence continues at coordinate 23,190 of DATJNA010000310.1, forward strand.
AAAGTGATGGAGATGCCGGCGAGCGACCCGAGCAAGGCGGCTCGGGGGGTAATCTTGCGGACATAGGGACCAATGAAGCCGCCTGCCATCAGCACAAAACTCTGTACGAACACCCAGGTCAGGCCGGCTTCCCATGCCTCTACCGGATCATGCGTCTTGATCAGGATTGGCAGCATCACCACAAAGGTGACGACGAACATGTGCGGCACGCTGATGCCGGACGGCAGCGCGCAGACATCGGTGCGGCCGGTGCGCTTCGCCAGCCGATAGGCGAGCCAGGCGTAGTAGCAGGTGCTCAGGCACAGCATCAGACCGAGCGCCGGCAGGATGCGGCCGAACACCATCGCATCCGGCATCTTCAGCACGAAGCGGAGCAATCCGGTCAGCACCAGTACGTTGACCAGGATGTTGGTGCCGAAGCCGAACAACGCGTTCCAGTCGCCGTTGACCCAGAGCTTCGGCTTGAACGCCGTCCTGTCGCTCATCCCACCCCTCCGTCGTTGTGCAGCGTCAAGCGGACATCGCTCGCAGCGCCTCGATCAGGTCGCCGCTGCGGCCGACCCAGCCGAAGATGCCGCCCTGCGCCTTGATCATCTTCAGGCCGATCTCCTGGAATTCGGGGAAATACGAACCGACGCAGTCTGCCGGCACGAAACATTCGTAGCCGCGGTCGTTCGCCTCACGGACTGTGGTGTTGACGCACACCTCCGTGGTGACGCCGGTGACAACGAGTTGCGTGATGTCACGGTTCCGCAGGATGGCGGGCAGGTCGGTGGCGAAGAATGCGCCCTTGCCCGGCTTGTCGATCACCGGCTCGCCAGGGGCGGGATAGAGTTCGGGAATGATGTCGTGGCCGGGTTCGCCGCGCACCAGGATGCGGCCCATCGGGCCGGGATCGCCGATGACGGTGGCGCTACGGCCGCGGACCTTCTTGGCGGGTGGCAGATCCGACAGGTCGGGGCGGTGGCCCTCGCGTGTGTGCAGCACCGGCAGGCCGGCGGCGCGCCAGGCGGTGAGCAAGCGGCGGTTGGGTTCAATGGTGCGGCGAAGCTGGGAGACGTCGTTGCCCAGCATCTCGCCGAAGCCGCCGGGCTCCAGGAAGTCGCGCTGCATGTCGATGATCAGCAATGCGACCTGATGGGGGGCGAAGGCGAAGGGATATGGTTCGGCGGGAATTTCGATCATCGGCCCGGTGCCTCGCATGATCGGACACGTTCGCCGCGTGCCGCCCTGAAGCGCTTGCCATGCTGAGGCACTGACGATGCCAGTGCTGCCATGCTGGTCCGGTCCCTGCGAGGTCAATCCTGGTGAAAGCACCGTGCAATGCCCATGCCATGGGCAGCCGAGCGTATGCCCGCCGGGCCGGTGGGTGCGCGTCCCGCGCGGGTGCTACCCGCCTATCCAAGCAACGCGGGCGGGCGGGGATTGCGATTTGACAATGATATGAACGCGTTAGAGACGAGCGCGCCGGATCGGCGCGGATCGGGAGACGATCCATGAGTGGGAGCGGACGTGAGCAATGCAGCCATCGTGCGTGGCTGCCATCATGGCTATGGATTAAGCAAAATCATAGCAATCACACAAGATTGTGTAGCAGATAGATTATAAAACAGGCACAAATAGGCGTTAATTTAGGCGAATCGAACATATCAAGCCTATTCGTCTCTCGGCACCCTGCTCCTGGCAGGCTGCCAGGAAAGGGATACCGGATGACGCTGTGCGTCGAAGGCCCACGCGACGCTGCCCCGTTGCTCGGGTGACGCCGCCCCTGTCCCCCGTGCGATGCCGCCCCGTTGCTCGGGCGACGCTGCCCCTGTCGCCCGCGCGACGCTGCTCTGTGGCCTGCGGGCGCTACCGCGCCGTAGCGGCCAGCCGTGACGACAGCCGCGAATAGACCCGCCGCGCGTTGTCCTCGTAGATCTTCTGCTTGTCCGCCGCCGGCAACGGCAATTGCTCGACATAGCGCTTGGTGTCGTCGTAGGGGTGGCCTGTTTCCGGATCAATCCCGCGGACCGCGCCGATCATCTCGGAGGCAAACAGGATGTTCTCGGCCGGGATGACCTTGGCGAGCAACTCCTGGCCGGGCAGGTGGTAGACGCAGGTGTCGAAGAATATGTTACGCAGCAGCAATTCGGAGAGCGGTGGCAGCTTCATGTCCTGCGCGATGCCTCGGAAGCGCCCCCAGTGGTACGGCACCGCCCCGCCGCCATGCGGGATGATCAATTTCAATGTGGGAAAATTCTTGAACAAATCCGAGGTGAGGCACTGCATGAAGGCGGCGGTGTCGCCGTTGAGGTAGTGCGAGCCCGTGGTGTGGAACGCCGGATTGCATGCCTGGCTGACATGGATCATCGCCGGCACGTCGAGTTCCACCATCTTTTCATAGATCGGGTACCAATAGCGGTCGCCCAGCGGCGGGTCCTGCCAGAAGCCGCCGGACGGATCTGGATTCAAATTGCAGCCGACGAAGCCGTATTGAGTCACGCAGCGCTCCAGTTCGGCGATGCAGTTCTTCGGCGACACGCGGGCGCTCTGCGGCAGCATGCACACGCCGACGAAGTTGCGCGGGAACAGGGTGCAGACGCGGTGGATCAGCTCGTTGCAGGCGGTGGCCCAGGCCTCACTGGTGGCGGCATCGCCGAGATGGTGGCCCATGCCGGCCGCGCGCGGCGAGAAGATCGTCAGGTCGGTGCCGCGTTCCTGCTGCACCTTCAACTGGCCGTTCTCGATGCTGGCGCGGATCTCGTCGTCGCTGATCGCCGGCCGAGGCGGTGCCGCCCGCCCGTCCTGGTGCGCCGCAATTTGCTCCTGTCGCCACGCCTCATGCTGGCGCGGCGAGGTGGTGTAATGGCCGTGGCAATCGATGATCATAACGCGTTTCCTCCGTCACTCCGGGATCAGCCCGCCGTCCACGTTGTAGCTCTGCCCCGTGATGTTGCGCGCGCCTGGCGAGGCGAGAAATACCGCCATCGCGGCAATATCCTCCGGATCGTTGACGCGTTGCAGCGGGATGGCGGCGGCGCGGCGGCGTTCCATCTCTTCCACCGTCACACCTTCCTGCGTTGCACGCACCCTCAGATTATCCTCCGACAACGCACTGCGCGTCACGCCGGGGCAGATCGCATTCACGTTGATGTTGTAGCGTGCAAGCTGCTGGGCCGCGGTGCGCGTCAGGCTGATCACCGCGCCCTTGCTCGCGGCATAGGCGGCGTTCGACGTACCGGCATAGCCCTTCCCTGCGATCGAAGCGATGTTGATGATGCGGCCGCCGCGGGGGAGAATCATCTCGCGTGCCACGCGTTGCAGGCAGAAGAACACGCCCTTCGCATTCACCCGATGGATGCGGTCCCAATCTTGCTCGGTCAGTTCCATGATGTCGGCACGGCGGGTGACGCCGGCGTTGTTCACCAGGATGTCGATCCGGCCGAAGGTGTGCATGGCCTGGCGCACCATGTGGTCGATCTGGGCCAGGTCGCCCACGTCGATGGCGAGGCCGAGCGAGCGGCGCTGGAACGCGGCCGCGGCATCCGCCGCCGCCTCGGCATTCGGTCCGTTGATGTCGGCTGCGACCACATGCGCGCCGGCCTCTGCCAGCGCCAGGGCGCAGGCGCGGCCGATGCCCTGGCCCGCGCCGGTCACGATGGCGACCTGGTCTTGCAGGATCATGACGATTGCCTCCCCTCGGTCGGCGCGAGTACGGACCGGGCGGGGCATCGCGTCAACCTTTGCCGTGGCGCTTGCCCCACCGGCCGGCGGGGGGG
>DATJNA010000311.1:0-13303 GCA_035508435.1 Acetobacteraceae bacterium
TCCCGGCAACGGCAAGGTGTTCTTGCGTGTGCCGGTCTACGTCGCCGCCACCGAGGCGCAGGCGCTGTCGGAGCCGGAAGAGAGCATCATGTATTTCTACCGCTATCTCGGCCAGCGGATCGAGGCATCGGCGACCCAGGAGGGCACCCGCGCGATCGAGAACCGCGCCGAGCGCGGCCAGCGGCTGCAGCAGATCGCCTGGGACGAAGTGCTGCGCAGCAAGGTGATCGTCGGCACGCCGGCGATGGTCGCGGACCGGTTGGCGCAATTGCAGCAGGAGCTGGGGTTGTCGGGGATTCTGGCCGAGCTGAACTGCGGCATGCGGATTCCGCCGCAGCGGGTGATGAACTCGTTGCAGATGATGTGCCAGGGGGTGATCCCGCAGTTCCGCCACTAACGATTCCGGTCGTTGCCGCGCCGGTCTGTCACCGCGGCGCCGCCCGCGTGTGTCATCGCCAGCATGGCGCCTTGTGTCATGGCGAGGATGGCGCTTGTGTCATGGCGAGGCCGCAAGGCCGAAGCAATCCTGGTTGCGTGGCCCACTGTCCGCGCGTCCACCCGACCGGGATTGCTTCGTCGCTACGCTCCTCGCAATGACTGGGCGTGGCTCCTCGGACGGGTCGTGGCTCCTCCGACAGGTCGTGGCTCCTGGCAATGACAGGTCGTGCGGATCACTCCGCCGCTTTGCCTGCCGTCAGGTCGGCGCCGTAATCGCGCATTGCGGCTTCCGGCGACACGATCCCATTTGCCACATCCTGCGCCACCAGCAGGTTCGACCGTGCACGTGCATCGCCATAGCCCGCGCCGCCGGCGAGCTGCACCTCGACGATCTGGTCGGCGCGCGTCAACGTAACCAACTCGCCGGTCCCGCAGTCCCGCAGGATATTGCCCGCGGGATCAACCACCCACCCGTGCACGCCGCCGCCATGGCGCCCGCCATGCAGCCCGTCCACGATCACGCCGACGCCTTCCGGATAGACGGAAGTCAGCGTCGGCAGTCCGTCGTCGTATAGCTTGCGCAGTCGAGTCCGCACACCGCAGCCGCCGCGATGCTTGCCGGGGCCGCCGGAATCGGTGACGAAACCTTTTTCCAGCACCAGCACCGGCGCGCGGGTTTCCATCAGCTCCACCGAGGTGTTGGCCGCGGAAGTCGGATACAGCAGCGCGGACTTGCCGTCGCCATGCGCCGACCCGCCCTGCCCCGCCCCCATGAAGAAATGGTCGGCATACACGGCACCTGCCGCGGTGCGACCATAGACGTTGACCGCAACCGGCAGCCCCGTTGCCGCCTGCACGCGGTCCGGCGCGGCGCCCGCCAGCGCACGAAAAATGTTCGGCGCCAGATACCAGCCGACGCGGGTGCGCAGGTTCACCGACGCGGGCTTGTCGCAGTTCAGCACGCTGGCGGCGGGCACCTTCACCGTGAACGGGCGATAGCAGCCGGCGTTGCCGCGCACCTCCGGCGAGAGCAAGCACTTCATCGGATAGGTGGCATGGGCCTCGGTGTAGCTGAACGTGCAGTTCAGTCCGCCTTGCGGCAGTTGCGGCGGCGCACCGGCGAAATCGAGCTCGATTTCGTCGCCCTGCACGGTGATCTTGAGCGGATAGCGCAGCGTCTCGCCGAGCGGATTGTTCCAGATCTCCGAGTGGTACTCGCCATCCGGCAGCGCACGGATGGCGCCGCGGATCGCGGCCTCGGCGCGCCCCTGCACCACTTGCGCCAACGCACGCAGATCATGCATGCCGTATTCGTCCATGAACGCCAGCAGCCGTTCCGCACCCAGCGCATTGGCGGCGACGAAGGAATGGACGTCGCCCAGCACCTCCTCGCTCTTGCGCACGTTCTCGGCGATCAGGGTCAGCAGGTCGTCGTTCGGCACGCCCGCGCGGTACAGCATCATTGGCGGAATCTGAATGCCTTCCTCGTAGATCTCTCGCGCGCGCAGCGAATCCTTGGTTCCCCCGATGTCGCCGACATGGCCGACGGTGCCGGTCAGCGCCACCAACGCCCCGTTGCGAAACACCGGCGTCACCACCGCGATATCGAACAAGTGCCCGGCGCAGAGCCAGGGATCGTTGGTGATCAACACGTCGCCCGGCTGCAGCGTATGCGCCGGAAATTTCGCCAGCATCGCCTTCACGGCGCGCGGCAGGGTGACGTTGAACACCGGCATGGCGCGCGGCGAATGCGCCAGCGACTCACCGGATGCGTCCAGCAGGTCGCAGGCGAAGTCCTGCGCCTCCGAGACGATCAGGCTGAAGGCGGTGCGGCAGATGGTCTGCCACATCTCCTCGACCACCGTGACCAGGCGGCTCCACATGATTTCCAGCGACACCGGATCGGCTTCGATCAGTGCCGCCCCCTGCTGCAGCGGCGTCTCGGCGGTGATGCGCGCGGCGGGTGCGGCGGGCAGCCCGATCGCGATGCGCAATGCCCCACTGGCATCGACGGTAACGCGATCACCCGGCAAAACCACCGTGGTGGCTTCGCGTTCCTCGATGATGGCGGGGCCTGCGATCGCGGCGTCGCGCGACAACGCATAGCGGTCATAGACCGGGGTATCGACAAACGCATCGCCGAACCAGGCCGGCCGCGTGCTCTTCAGGGCGTTGCCGGCCGCCTGCGCGCCGGCCTCGGTCAGCGACAGCACCGGCAGAGGCCCGCGGCAGCGCACACGGAACGAAATCGCCTGCACGCCGACGCCGCCATAGACCGACGTATAGCGCGCGGCATACGCCGTCGCGAACGCGGCGCGGATCGCGGGCAGCGTGGCGACGGTGATGGCGCCGTCGGGCAGTGGCACGTTGATCTCGTGCATCTGGCCCTCCAACCGCATGTCGGCGGAACGTTCCACAACCAGATCATGCCGTGCCACGCCCGCTGCAACCAGCCGCGCCCTCGCCTGTTGCTCCAGCTCGCGCAGCGCGGCGGCGAACGTTTCGGCTGCATCAGGCGCGTCGAGCCGCACCGGATGGCTGCGCACTTGCTCGAACGACAGCGTCGCGGCGAGGAATCCCAGCGCCGATGCCGCCCCCGATGCGGGCGGAATCAGCACTTCCCGCACACCCAGGATGCGCGCCACTTCTGCGGCATGCGCCGGGCCGGCGCCACCGAAGCCGACCATGGCGTAACGGCGCGGGTCCTTGCCCTTCTCCACGATATGGATGCGTGCCGCCGCGGCCATGTTTTCCGTGACCAGGCGATGGATGCCGGCCGCGGTCTCGATCGCGGTCAATCCAAGCTTCGCGCCGACGCCGGCCAGCGCGGTCTCGGCGGCGGTGCGGTCCAGCGCCATGCGGCCGCCAAGGAAGAAACCGGGGTCGTAGTAGCCCAGCACCAGGTTGGCGTCGGTCACCGTGGGCTCGTTGCCGCCGCGCGCATAGCACGCAGGGCCCGGATCGGCGCCGGCGGAACGCGGGCCGACGCGCAGCAGCCCGACTTCGTCGATCGCGGCGATGGAACCGCCGCCGGCACCGATCTCGATCATGTCGATGACCGGCGCCTTGATCGGCAGGCCCGAGCCCTTCTTGAACCGGTGCACCCGCGCCGCTTCCATCATGGGAGAAATCTCGGCGCGGCCGTTCTCGATCAGGCAGGCCTTCGCCGTGGTGCCGCCCATGTCGAAGGAGATCACGTCGGCCTTGCCCGCCGCGGCGCCGAAGAACGCGGTGGCCAGGCCGCCGCCGGCCGGCCCGCTTTCCAGCATGCGGATCGGGAAGGCGCGCGCGGTCTCCAAGGACAGCAGGCCGCCGGCCGAGTGCATCATTCTGAGTTCGCCGCGGCAGCCGCGTGCCCGCAGCTCGCGCTCGAGCTGCGCCAGGTAGCGCGCCATCAGCGGCTGCACATAGGCGTTGGCGCAGGTGGTGGCACAGCGCTGGTATTCCCAAAGTTCCGCCACCACGTCGGAAGAAATCGACACCGCAAGCTCGGGACAGGTGGCGCGGACGATCTCCGCCGCCGCGCGCTCATGCACGGGATTGCGATAGGCGTGCAGGAAGCAGATCGCGATCGCCTCGGCGCCCTCGGCACGCAGGCGCAGCGCGGTCGCACGCACCTCGGCGGCATCCAGCGGGGTCAGCACGTTGCCGTCGCGATCCAGCCGTTCGGTCACCTCCAGCCGGTGACGCCGCGGCACCAACGGGTCGGGGAATTGCAGGAACAAGTCGTAGATGTCGTAGCGTTGCTCGGTGCCCATCTCGAGAATGTCGCGGAAGCCGCGCGTGGTGATCAGGCCAAGGCGCGCGCCGGTACGCTCGATCAGCGTGTTGGTGACCAGCGTGGTGCCATGCACTGCGTCGCCGATATCGGCGAAGGTGAGACCGGCCGCCGACAGCAGCTCGCCCAGGCCCTGCAAGGCGCCGACGGACGGATCGTGCGGGGTGGTCAGGCACTTGTGCAGGCGGATCTCGCTTTGCTTTGTGTCGAGCAAGATGAAATCGGTGAACGTGCCGCCAATATCGAATCCGACGCGGTAACGCTGGGTCATCCCAAGATCCCTGTTGCTGATCTGATGCGAACACTTGCGTCATACCCGCGCCAGCCGGGGGGCGCCATGGATGTCGCCGCCTCGCCATGTCCGTCGCCGCCTGGCCATGGATGTCGCCGCCTGGCCATGGATGTCGGTGCCTCGCCATGGATGTCGCCGCCTGGCCATGGATGTCGGTGCCTGACCATGGATGTCGGTGCCTGACAGCGCGCGGGTCGGGTTTGGCGTGATGCGCCAGAGCATCCGCCAACCGACCGATCCATTGCTCGCTTCGCCCGGCGCGGGACCGGCTGCGCCCACCATCGGGCCGGCGCCCACCGGCTCGGTCGTGACCTGGCCCAATCAGGCCGACCCGGCGAGCGCGTGTCCCCGCTCGGGCGCAAGCAAGAACATGACGGCGCGAAGGTCGAAGCGCCGGTAGCGATACCGGCGATCCCGCGGTTGCGCCGGCAGCTCTCGCGTCACGAAAGGTGGCAGCGATAATCGCGCGGGAAACACGTCCGAGTAATACAGAACAGCAATCTCGCGCGGTTCGGCTTCGAACGACTGTACAACATTGTTGATCACCGGGTCCGCGACCTCGTTCAGAAACGGACTGTACAAGAACAGTACACAGTTGCCGGTCGGCAGCACGAAGTTCCTGGCATCGAGGTGAACAATCTCGATCGGCGCGATGCAATTCAACCGATGCGCCGCACTGCGTATATTCTGACGCGCGATCCGGCAGAGTTGCTCGGACAGTTCCACACCGATAACCTTACGAAACGGATGCCGCGCCGCCAAGAGCAAGACGCGGCCCTTGCCGGAGCCGACATCGACGAAGGTAAAATCCCTGGCGCGCGGCGCGACCTGTGCGATCATGAATTCGGCGATTCCCGGCGGCGTCGCGTGATAGCATTTGGCGCCGGCGCCATGGCCGAGCTGGTCCGCCTCTATCACGCCGGCCGTATCGATGCCCATCGCCCGGTCGTAGCGCAGCTCGGTGGCCTCGGCGGTAAACGGATAGCAGAGGTTTTTCCAGATCAGGGCAGGAATCTGCAGCGGATCGTGGCGAACATGACGCAGCGCGCGCTCGATGCCGGTGCGGATCAACCGGCCCTGCCCGAGACCCGGGCTTGCGCGACCGCGCGGTCGATGTTCCGGCGCCATCGAGATGCTGGTCTCCGCATTTGTGTGGGCTGATTTCCCTCGCACACCGGCGGCACGGTATCCTCTCGGCGTGCCCAATGCCAAGAGGAGACTGCCATGCCGACGCCCAACCGTTTCAAGTTCGTGATGCTGCCGCCGCAGTCCGCGATCACCCGCGGCTGGGCTGCGAAGCTGGCGGAGCAAGTGCCGGAGGTGCGCGTAGTGGTGGCGGAGGATGCGGACACGGCGGCGCGCGAGATCGGCGATGCCGAGGCGGTATTCGGCACACTGCCGCGCGAGTTGCTGGCGAAGGCCGCGAAGCTGCGCTGGCTGCAGGCACCGCAGGCCGCGCCGCCGGCGGGTTATTACTATCCCGAGCTGATCGCGCACGATGTGACCGTGACGAATTTCCGCGAGATCTACAACGACCATATCAGCGCGCACATCATGGCTTTCGTGCTCGCCTTCGCACGCGGATTGCAGGTGTTCATCCCGCAGCAGCTTCGTCACGAATGGAAGAAGCCCGGCGAGGATCTGGGGGTCGTGCATCTGCCCGATGCGACCATGCTGATTGTCGGTGTCGGCGGCATCGGCGCGGAGACGGCGCGCCTGGCGGCGGCGTTCGGCATGACGGTGCTGGCAACCGATGCGCGGCGGACCGATGTGCCTCCGGGCGTGGCCGAGCTGCATAAGCCCGAGGCACTGGACACGCTGCTGGCGCGCGCGGATTTCGTCGTGCTGACGGTGCCGCACACGCCGGCGACCGAAGGCTTCTTCAATCGCGCCCGGTTCCAGCGGATGCAGCGGTCGGCGTTCTTCATCAATATCGGCCGCGGGATGACGACGAAACTGGACGATCTGGTGGCGGCGCTGCGGGCGCGGGAAATCGCCGGGGCAGCGCTGGATGTTTATGAGCAAGAGCCGCTGCCGGCAGAGCATCCGCTGTGGGCAATGCCGAACGTGCTGCTGACGCCGCACATGGCGGGATATGGGCCGTATCTGAACGATCGGCGGTTCGAGATCATTGTCGAGAACTGCCGTGCGTTCGCCGCGGGGCGCAACCTGCGGAACGTGGTGAACAAGGGGATGTGGTTCTGAACTCAACCGCACGGCGGGAGACAGAACATTCTGATATCGATCCATGCGCCCAGCGCAAGGTTGCCGGTAAGGAAGGTGCCTGCTCGCCGGTCTAATCCGAGAACCAGAACACCACGAACCACACCAGCGCCGTTGCGACACACAGCAATGCCAGCGCGAGCAGTGGGCTGGCCATGCGGAGGGATGGCGCGTCCGCGGGCAGCCGCTTGCGGCCGGTGATCATCGGTCCCACGAGCCGATGGCCCAGCAGGCGGTGGACCAGGATCGCGAGCAAGTGCAGCGCGATCGCCGCCTCGATCAGGCGGAAATTGACCGCGTGGATGTGGCTCAGCCAGTCGCTGGTATCCGGACCCACCACGTCCGCGAGCGGCCCTTGCACCGAGATCTGGTCGTTGGCGCAGAGCCCGGTGCCAACCTGCGCCGCGAGCAATGCCAGCATCAGCAGGACCATCCAGCCGCCGGCGGGGTTGTGGCCGACCTCGATATCCGGCGGCCGACGGCGGAGATGTGCCAGGTAGCGAACCGCGGCGCATGGGCTTCTGATGAAGCGCGCGAACCGTGCGGTGTCGCTGCCGAGAACGCCCCAGGCCAGGCGGAACAGGAGCAATGCCGCCATGGCATAGCCGCACAGCAGGTGCTGCGGCATCCAGTTCTCGTACTGGGTCAGCCACAGCGCCGCCACCAGCGCCACGACAGCCCAATGAAACAGCCTGACAGGGGCGTCCCAGACACGCCGCAGAACGTACACCGATGCACTGACTCCGCCACAACCGGTACTGGACTTGGCCCGGACCACGCCAGGCTGTCCAGAGCGCCTTGCGACGACTGGCCTCGCCCGTCAACAACTCTGTCACGGCGGACAATTACGAAGTGTTGTTTGGACTCATTGCTCGGCGCATGCGGAAGTTGATTTGCCAGCGCTCGGGCCGGGGGATTTCGCCTGGCATGCCGGACATGGATACCGCACCGGGAGAAACGACATGGAATATCGCATCTATCTGCTGGATACGGCGGATCGCACCTGCGATTATCGCGTCATCCGTTGCGCCGACGACGCCGAGGCGATGACCGCGGCGGCCGATCTGCAATGCGACGTTCCCGGCATCGAGGTTTGGGCCGGCACCAGAATGGTGCAGCGCGTGGTTCCTGGCCGCGCCATCCCGCCCGCCAGCACCCACTGACGCCGCTTCCGCGCGGCCGACCCAGCCGCCGCTTGGCGGGAGCGGAGATTGCTGCGGCTGTCGCGCCGGCAGAGCAATCAAAGCACTGTTAACCAATGCCAGCGCGTTCGAGAGGGGCGCGGTAACCGATAGCGGTGCTGCCGAGGCAAGCGTTGCGACCCATCCCGGCGCTTGCCAGGCAAGCGTTGCGACCCATCCCGGCGCTGGTCAGGCCAGTGTTGCGACCCCGTCCCGGCGCTTTCCAGTCAGACATTATGACCCATCCGGGCGCTTCCCGGGCCGGCGTTGTCACCCAGCGCCGTAGCGCAGGATTACAACCGGACATCCGGCGGTCGCCGACATGAAAACGCCAACCATTGCGTTTGCGCCGGTTTTCTTGCCGGGGAAAACCTTCTACCTTGCGGCGCATCATGGCCTCGGACCTGCCGGAGACGCGCGCGACCGGATTGCGCCCCATGCTGGTGGTGGCGATCGGTGCCGTTGTCCTCGCCGTGATGGCGGGGATCATATTGCACCAACGCAGCGTTCCCGAGGCGCCCCCGCCGCCGACCGCGCCGGCACAGGTCGCAGCGAAGCCAACGCCTCCGACCGCACCGCCGGTCACCAAGCCCAGCTTGGACGTGGTCCGCATCAATCCGCAAGGCGAAGCCGTCATGGCCGGACGCGCGGCGCCGGGCAGCAAGGTCACCATCTCCGACGCCGGCAAGCAGATCGGCCAGGTCCAGGCCGATCAACACGGTGACTGGGTGTTCACACCCTCGGCTCCGCTGCCTCCCGGCTCGCGAGAGCTGACCCTGGCGGAGCAAGCGCCGAACGGCACCGAAACCAAGGGCGATCGTTCCGTGGTGCTGGTGGTGCCCCCGGCTGCTGCGGCCGCGCAAAATCCGCCGGCGATGGCGGTGCTGACCGGGCCGAACGCCGCCCCCAGCGTGCTCACTGGCCCGCCCCCCGCCGGGGAAGCGGGGAGCGGTGCCCAGCTCACGATTGGGGCGATGGAGTACGACGATCAGGGGACCGTGCGGTTTTCCGGCACTGCCGCGCCAGGCGCCGCGGTGCGCCTTTATATCGACAACCGTCCGGTGGGCGGCACGGTCGCCGACGAGCATGGCCAATGGAGCCTGGCGGCACGCGACGGCCTGGCGCCGGGCAATCACGGCCTGCGGCTCGACCAGCTCACGCCGGACGGCAAGGTCATCGCTCGCCTCGAGCGCCCGTTTGCCCGCGAGCAAATGACGGCCATGCAGCTTCCGGCGGGATGGGTGGAGATTCGCGCCGGCCAGAACCTGTGGACGATCGCGCGCGGCACCTACGGTGCGGGCATGCGCTACCTGGTGATCTTCCAGGCCAACCGTCAGCAGATCCGTGATCCCAACCTGATCTATCCGGGTCAGGTGTTCACGCTGCCTGCCTCGCCGGCGGCGGCGATGCCGGCCTCATCCAGCACGTCCAGATAGGGCGCCAACTCGAGCAAAAACCGCGTCAGCTCCACCAGCAGCTCGGTGGCGGTGTTGGGCACGATCTCGGCGTCGGCGTCCAGGCGCACGCGATGGTCGGGCAGCAATGCGACGCGCCAGCGGCCGGGCAGCGACCGCGGCAGGGCACGCAGCGCCTGGAAGCTGTCTGGCCGCAGGCGCGGGTTGTCTGTCCCGGCAGTGCTCGGGACGCGACCCAGTGTCGTGTTCAGCAGGAGTCGGCACTCACCCGCCCCGTCCTGGGTGAATTTGGCCCGGATCATTCTGCCTCGCCAACGGAACAGGAAGCCAGGCAAGGCAGTCCCGCTACACGGGGACAACCGGCCCATCGCATCGACCGCGAATGGGCCAAGGATGAACGGAGCATCGAACGGCATGGCGGACCTCCTGGTGTGGTTCGCCGCACAGCTTGCCGCGACTTGGTGAACCATTCATAAACCACCGCCAATGTCCTTGGCCGATGATCTTCGTGACGCCTTGCCGCCGCCGCACCCGGCGGCCTGGCCGTTCCTTGTGGCCGGCGTCGTCGTGATGCTGCTTGGCCTGTTGCTCAGCCACTGGTTGTTCTGGCCCGCCCTGCTGTTCTCGTTGTTCTGTCTGTTCTTTTTTCGCGACCCGGCGCGCGTGGCGCCAGGCCGTCCGGGCGTGATCGTGGCACCGGCCGACGGCCGCATCTCATCGGTGGTCCCCGGCACGCCGCCGGTCGAACTGGGCCTGGGTGCCGCGCCGCGCTGGCGCGTCTCCATCTTCCTGTCGGTGCTGAACGTGCACGTGAACCGTGTGCCGGCGGACGGCACGGTGACGCGCATCGCCTATCGCCACGGGGCATTCATCAACGCCAGCCTGGACAAGGCGAGCGAGGCGAACGAACGCAACGCCGTCGCGTTGCGTTTACCGGATGGGCGGGAGATCGCGGTGGTGCAGATCGCCGGCATGATCGCGCGCCGGATCCTGTGCACCCTGCGCGAGGGCGACGCGGTGCATGCCGGCGCCCGCTTCGGCCTGATCCGCTTCGGCAGCCGGACCGATCTCTATCTGCCGGAGGGCGTGCGGCCATTGGTGGTGGAAGGACAGACGATGGTGGGTGGCGAGAGCGTGATCGCGGAGCTGGGGCCGTGATACAAGCCAGCATGACGATCAGCGCAGCGCTGGGCGAAAGCGTGACGATGGGCGGAGGCATTCCGGTCGCCGGCAAGAGCGGGAGCCACTAGCCCCATGCCGCCCGCCTCCCGGCCGGAATGGAACGGTCCGCCGCGCGTCTCGGCGATCCAGCGGCTGCGCCGGCGGCGGTTGCGCGCCAGGCCGCGCTACCATGGCCCCTCCTTCAACCGCATTGTCCCCAACTTGCTCACCTTGCTCGGGCTGTGCGCCGGGCTGACCTCGATGCGGTTCGCGTTGGACGGGCGGTTCGGCGCCGCGGCGGTCGCCATCACCGTGGCCGGGGGGCTCGACGGCATAGACGGGCGGCTGGCGCGTCTGCTGAAGGCGACCTCCCGGTTCGGCGCCGAGTTCGACAGCCTGGCCGATTTCCTCAGCTTCGGCGTGGCACCGGCGTTCACGATCTACCTCTGGTCGCTGCAACGCGCCGGGGCGTTCGGCTACACGCCCTGCCTGATGTTCGCCGTCTGCATGGCGCTGCGGCTGGCGCGATTCAATGCGTCGCTCGATGGGGCGCCGAAGCCGGCCTACGCCTACAATTTCTTCACCGGCGTGCCCGCCCCCGCCGGCGCCGGCCTGGCATTGTTCCCCCTGTTCCTCGGGCTGGAAGCCAAGTCGCTCGGCTGGGGCTGGGTGCTCGACGTGGCACAGTATCCATTGTTCTGCGCCGTGGTGCTGGCCGGGACGGCGCTGTTGCTGGTCTCCACCCTGCCGGTCTGGAGCTTCAAGAATTTCAAGATCCCGTCGGAGTATGTGCTGCCGCTGCTGCTGGGCACGGGCATTTTCGCCGCCGTGCTGATGGCCGATCCGTGGGCCGCCCTGGCGGCGGCGGGCTTGATCTATCTGGGCATGCTGCCGTTCAGCGTGCGCAGCTTCCACCGCCTGCGGCGAGAAGCCGAAGGATTGGGGGCGGAAGGCGAGGATGCCGAGGAGGCGAGCGGGTAACACCCCGCAGGCCGTCGTTGCGAAACGCTCAACGCCAGGGCAATCGCGGTCAAGCGGGCACGCCGTATGCGAACATTGGTCTGCGAGACCATGTTGCGCCATCGTTCGGATGATCACTGGGCGCTGGATCTCGATCGCGGCAACACCGTAGGCTTTTATTGCCGCACCGTAGGCTTTTATTGCCGCACCGTAGGCTTTTATTGCCGCACCCTAGCCTTTTATTGCCGCACCGTAGCCTTGTTTTGGCGTAACGCCGGTCTTGTGTGGCGCCGACGCTCCGGTCCCGCCGCCATGCA
Source organism: Acetobacteraceae bacterium (assembly GCA_035508435.1). Lineage (GTDB taxonomy): Bacteria > Pseudomonadota > Alphaproteobacteria > Acetobacterales > Acetobacteraceae > JASHVB01. Next base: position 11,766 of record DATJNA010000311.1, read on the forward strand.
GATAACCCACGACCGGTCGCAAATCAGCCTCGCCGGGCGGCCGCATCCGCTACCGCAGCGAATTCATGATCTGCCGGTACGCCTCTTCCGGGAACGCCTTCAGTGTCTTGGTGCGCACATTGCCCAGCTTCCCAAGCAGCAACGTGAAGCGCGCCGCCACCGCATCGTCCGGTGCGTCATAGGTGATGATCAGGTCGTAGTCGCCCATCGTCATGAACAGCGATCGGAATCCGCCGCCCATCTCCTCGAGGGACCTGCGTGCGGCATCAACCCGCTTTGGGCTGTCGTCGATGGAGCGGACGCCTTGCTCGGTCCAGTTGGCCAGCATGACATAGGTCGGCATGGCTCATATCCTCCCTCAACCGGAAGTAGTATGCTCGCCGAAACCAAACGGAGGCAAGTCCATGATCATCCCGGAAGGCGCGCGCAACGTGGACTTCGTCGGCTATACCGACCAGGGTGGGCGCGGCGACGGCGTGCAGGTGATGGTGGCGCGCGGCCACGCCTATGTCGGCACAAGGGTCAGCCGCGGCGTGATGGTGACCGACGTGCGCGATCCGCGGAATCCCAAGCCAGTGAATTTCGTGCCGACGCATCCGAATTCGGTCTCGATGCACCTCCAGGCCGCCGACGATCTGCTGCTGCACATCCAGGAGGCCGATCAGCGTGCCTTGCTCTCGGCGCAGGAATACTATGGTGGTTCCAACAGGGTGGACAGCAGCCGTTTCGGCCGCCGCGGCGAGGATTACGCCGCCGGCATGAACGTGTTTGACATCTCGGACCCGGCCAATCCGCGCAAGATCGGCTTTCTGGAAGTCGAAGGCCTTGGCCTGCACCGCATCTGGTGGGTCGGTGGCCGCTATGCCTATGCGTCCGCGCTGCTGGACGGGTTCACCGACCACATCCTGATCGTGATCGACATGAAGGATCCGACCAGGCCGGTGGAATGCGGACGCTGGTGGATCCCCGGACAGAATGTCGCAGCAGGAGAAACGCCGACCTGGACCAGTCGCTACGCACTGCATCATGCGATCGTGGTGGACGACTTCGCCTATGGCTCGTGGCGTGACGGGGGGCTGACGATTCTCGACCTGAAGGACAAGTCGGCGCCCAGGCTGATCGCGCACCGCAACCTGTGCCCACCGTTCGGCGGCGGCACCCACAACGCGGTGCCATTGCACGATCGAAACCTGCTGGTGGTGTTGGACGAGGCGACGCTGAACATCGACCAGCAGCCGCTGAAATACACCTGGGTGTTCGACATCCGCGAGAAGAGCAATCCGGTCAGCATCGCCACCATGCCGACGCCGTCGGATCAGGACTACATCAAGATGGGCGGCCAGTTCGGCCCGCATAACCTGCACGAGAACCGGCCCGGCTCGTTCCAAAGCTCGAGCCTGGTCTTCGCGACCTGGTACAACGCAGGCGTTCGCGCCTTCGACATTTCCGATCCCTATCAGCCGCGCGCGGTCGGCCATTACGTGCCGCCGCCGCCCGAGCGCATGATGGATCAACGGCCCGGCCGTCCGCGCGTGATC
>DATJNA010000312.1:0-43950 GCA_035508435.1 Acetobacteraceae bacterium
GCTGGCGGCTGCCGTCTACGCCGGCTCAAGCACCGCCTGCGCGACCAGCCATCATCTGACCCGCTCTCAAAGCCGGGCTGTCGCACCCCCAGCCACAGCGCCGGCCGATGCTCGCCGCCGGTTACGCGCGCTTCTTCACCGCCGCTGACAGTTGTGGAGCAATGCACCAAGAAGCGCCATTTCGGCCTCCAAATTTGCTGGAGGCTGACGCAGTGATGTGGCGAACAGCGGTGCGCTGGGCGTTGAGGCATCATTCGGCATTGAGAAGGGCCGCAATATGCGACATCGCGGTGATAGTTGCCTTTATTTCCCCGGCTACGTCTTCTTTTGGGGGACGCTCACGCAACCAGGCGACAAAGCCAGCGAGCATTAACTTGCGGGCCTCGGAGAATTCCACGGAATCGCATCCCCTCCCAGCTGACGCGCGGATGCCAGGCGGCCGGACATACGTGTACAGGGTCATCTTGCCCTCCGTTTCGGTCTGCGGATTGCATTGGAGATGCAGGCCGTTCGCGACTTTCAAGGGTTCACTACTGGCTCTGAGTCCCGCTGATAATTCCGCGTTACCGCGACGCTACTTAAGCGACTTTGGAAGGGTGGTCGGCTTCCGATGTGCTCCGACGGGGCAGACTTGTACGACTTTCGGCCCAGGCCAAAGCGTCGCCCCAGCGATACAACGGAATGCGACCGAATAGCCGGTACGGCGGGCCCCCGCCGCGTGTGGCTTTGGTCGCAAGCGTTTTGTCAGTAGTGGGGTATCCAGCAGCGTTCAGGGCCGCAGCGACGGCACTGCGGCGAAGAAGTGCGTCCGGGTTATCGGGCACAGGAGCAGCCATCGATCCCTCCAGAGGGCTTGCCAGCAATCGTTCACCGGCGGTTGCGATGGGTGCCTATGGATCACACAATCAAGGGTTCGACCAACATCAAACACCAAACAAGATCAGACACGGGCGATGTAGGAACTGCCTTGATCCGCTAGATCTATGGTCGAGCCGGCAACGCCGCAGCCGGGCCTACGGTATCGGGGTCAAGACCGATGATGGCTAGGAGATGCTCCCATGACCGCCTCACAACGGAGATCGAGGCTGCCCTGGCACCTTATAGGTCGGCCGCACGCCGGGCACGTCGGTCACCTGCGCTGCCTATTCGTTGCCCTTCAAACGGTCTGCCGTGTCCCTCTGTCCTCGGCTGCGCCGAATTTCAGATGGCAGACTCTTAATCGCAGCCTGCGCCTCGCGCACCTTGCACCCAGTAGCACGACAGCAGTGCTCGATGAGATGGTCTGTTTTGATGCGAAGACCGGTGTCCTGCATGAATCGCCGAGCTTCGGCTTCGGCGCACGCTACAATCGTGCCAACGGGTATGCCTCCCAAAAAACTGATCTGCAACTCTTCAAATGTCTCGGTCGTATCACTCATGATAAGCCTGTCGTCGCACGCCAGTTGCCACCTGCGGCCGCTCAGGACCTCATTCGGAACAGTTTCTCGCTTACCCTTGTGCACCAAACGGGGAGTTCGGATACCGCTCATGCCGATCCTGCGAGCCACCAGTGCTTCAACAATCCGGCCAGCGACCTGACGCACAGCGACATCCCGAAAGGTATGAATAATGGCTTTCAACTGCTCTACGAGATCAGTATGGCTGGGGTCGTAACTTGCCAGGTGCATCAGCGGATCTGCAGGTTGAGGCAAGCATTCAACGACGACCGAAGCTGGGTGGATACGAATGCAGTTCCACCAGAAGCCATTTAATGCTAATCGCTGGTCTGGTAGCTGAGCGCGCGGCGCCCCTGAACTCTCGGTGTTGGCGGCAAACCAATTTGCGAGACGCGCCCGGACGATCAACTGAGACATGTCGCGGATCACCGCGCATGGGGATTTGTCACGCACTGCGATCATGGCGGAGGCAAGACACCTGGATAGTCCTGCGGTATGTCGCAGCACCCGCCAACGCCGCAGTCGCATGTCTTGCCAGTTGCCATTGTTGCACATCCGTCACGCAGCTCGCTCCGCCGGGAGCGATGCGACGACACCCGGCTTTGGCAGGTCGCCCATCAATTCGGCTGTCCGGCGGGCGACCGAATCGGCGGCGGCCAGCAGCACGGAGTCGGCGGCATGCACGTAACGCGAAGTCACGGTGTGTCCCTTGTGACCTACCAGCGCAGCGATCGTCGGTTCTGAGTATCCCAGGTCGGAGGCGAGGCTCGCGTAGCTGTGTCGCAGGACGTGTGGGGTCAGGTCAGACGGTAGTTCGCCCAGCTTGGCGATCCGATCCCACAGCTTACGAAAGCCGCTCATGATGCCGTCGCCGCGCGTCGGTGGGAACACCAGGTCGCCGGTGGACGCGATGCCGCGCAACACGTCGCAGGCAGCATGTGACAGCGGACGCAGTGAGCGCCCGGCCTTGCTGTCAGCAAGGATGGCGGTGCGTCGTGCGAGATCGACCTCTTCCCAGCGCAGTCCCAACGCCTCGCCGCTGCGCCAGCCGGTCAGGGCGAGGAACCTCGCGACTGCAATAGCAGAAGGCCAGACCTGTTGTGCCGTTGCTTCGCGCAGTGCCGCACCGAGCATGGCATATTCTTCATCCGACAGCCGCCGCTCACGCCGTCCGTCCGCCGGGCGCATAACGCCGTGCACCGGGTTGTCGGGTCTTATCCCATGCCGGACCGCATAGGTGAAGATGGCGCCAAGCAGCCCCACGGTTCGGGAAGCGGTGCCACGCCCACCGCGGACGTTCGACAGTCCGCGCTTCTTGCTTGTCTTCGTCCGTCCGGCTGTCTTGCCTTCCGCTACGGCTTGCATGAACGCTTCCACATCGGCGCGGGTGACCGCCGCGACCTTCATCTGCCCCAGCAGCGGCCTGACGTGCTTGTCGATGCGCCCTTTGTCCGACCGCAGTGTCAGCGCCTTCTTCGGTTTGCGGTGTCTGGTAAGCAGGTTTCCTGCTTCGGCATCGGCCCAATATGCATCACAGAGCTGGGCAACGGTTTCAGCCTTGCGCTTGGCTTGCTTCTCAATCGCCGGGTCGGCACCGCCGGCGACCTTCCCCAAGATACGCCGCGCTTCGGCACGGGCACTTTCCGGCGTCCAGGGGGCACCATGCGGGCCGATGGTGAAGCGGCGCTGCCGGCCGTCTTCGGTGCGATACATCACGATGTAAGCCACGCGGTCGCCAGTGCGCCGGCGTGCACCGAAGCCTGGCACGGCGGCATCCCAGATTTCCTGGTTCAGCTCCAGGCTCCGGACCTCCCGAAGCCCAATTCGCGTTCGCTCGGCCATGACGTGCGCTGCTTCTGTTACCCACGGGATTGCGGGTAACATATGGGTAACACGAACGCGCAGATCGGCGCAATCTCGGACAAGCTCGATCAAGCAAGAACTGAGCATTACAGTGAGTTACGGGCACACCAGCAACCCCGGTCAAACCCCAGCAAGCCGTCAGAATTGCCCTCCGAAGGCGAAGGTCGCACGTTCGAATCGTGTCGGGTCCGCCAATCCTTGCAAGAGCTTAGCGGTATGCCGGGAAACGGCCGGGGTCCCAAGGCCTGACTGCGACAGCCAACCCTGCCCCGCCCGGCTCGCCTCCCCAACCTACTCCGCCGCCGCCCGCATCGGCACGTTCGCCTGCAAAAACCGCCGCACCCGCTCGATCGTGCGCTGCTTCAACTCCTCCGGCTCCTTCCACGGGTACACCGTGATCTCGGCATTGGGCGCCAGCGAGGCGACGTCGATCGACGTCTGTAGCGGATGCGATGGAATATCATCCGGCAGCACCAGCATCGGTGTCCGGCAATTCCTGATGAACTCGCGCGACACGCTGTACAGGAAATCGGGCTGAACCTCGTAAAGGTTGTGCAGGTACTTCTCGAGCGTGTCCATCGACACATCCGGCCTGCGCTTCATGAAGTCCGGCACCCAGTTTTCCTTGCTGTGCCGGTACATCACGGCCGGGTCCTCCGGCCGATACCCGACGCTCTGGCAAAACACCGAGGCAACCACGCGGTCCGGTGCCCGCTGCATCAGTTTCCCGGCAAAGCAACCGCCGATGCAGTAGCCCATGTAGAAGAACTGCCGGATGCCCAGGTGATCCATCAGCCCGAGTTGGTCGTCAGCGAACGCATCCCACGGGTTATCCACCGGCACCGGCCCGGTCGATTCGCCGCCATTGGCGTTGCGCTGGTCCATGGTGATGCAGCGGAAGTCGTTCTTGAATGCCTCCGGTGCGTTGAACACCGCGGTCTGCCAGTTGGCGACGCGGGAGTTCAGGCCTCCCCCCGGGGTAACCAAAAGCGGAAACCCGGAGCCCATCTCCTCATAGCGGATCCGGACGTCACCTCGTTGATAAAACGGCATGGCTTCTCCTCCTCGACATTCTTGTTCCCCGTCCCGGCTGTCGGTCCACGCCTCGGCCCCGGCCGCGGCTTGGCGCCTATCCCCGTCAGTACTGTTCTCTCTGGTTGGATTTCACCCCAATTCTGGTCGGCGCTCAACCGGGGCAGATCATAGGACCGGCAAACGACGCGCACCGCAACACCCGCCCCGCCTTGTTGTACGCCGTACAAGACCACTACCCGTGTGTCAGGCTGCGGTGGGCGCACGTCGCGTTCTCGCGACCAGTCCCCTTCCGATGCTCTACAAGCGCGAGCAGGCCAGAGACTAACTCACACCGCGACCAGAAGCAGTGGCGTTCGGATCGCCGCGGCTGTTTGCTGCCGAATCGCCGGGGCCTCAACCGTCGGCACCGCCACGGCCCGGCGAGTTCTGCAGGTAACGCTGCGTCGCCAGGTACCCTGGATCGGACCCGTCGCCAATGCGTGCGGCACCGGTTCCGCCGCTGTAGCCGGGCGCATAGTACCCGGGATCGGAACCGTCACCGACATGCGCCACGCCGGTCCCAATGCTGTAGCCAGGTGTCGCCTGAGCCCACTGCTGGTTCCGCGCATGGTCATGACTGCTGTTACTATCGGACGAGGCGGCGCTCGCGACACCCATGCTGACCATAACTGCAGCCGCTGCGGCAATCATCGCTGGCTTCATCGCACCTTCTCCTGTTCGGGTGGTCTCCGAGGGCTCGACGGGTGGCCGGATGCAACACCGCGCCCAGGTGGGGTGGGTGCAGAGCAAAGCTATCGGATGGCCGCGCAGGGCACCTCTGCGCCCGCGGCATCGACCGCCATGCGAGGGCCATCGGGCGCCGGCCGCCGACCCATGCCGTTGAGCAGGATGGCGCACGCTCCGAACCTCGCGCCGGCACCGGCCGGGGCCGCGGACCACCGAGCCGCCCATGCTTCCGACAGAGTCACTGCCAAGAGAGACCATTGACCGGCGTCAGGACAAACCACAACGATCTGCCGACGGCGCGGCGCAGCAGTTGTGACAAAAGGCAAGCGCGGCCCTGCAACATTTGCGATACCATCGGTCGCTTAAAGAGTGCATGGTGCCCCTCAGCAGACCGGCAAGCTGAATGCCTCAGCCCGCCTCCACGCAACACGAATGCCTGCGTCACGACCCCGCGGACCATGTGGGGTGGGACCGTGCGCGACTGATCCGGGGAATTCTGAGCGGCGGCGCGTTGTTCCTGGCGGGATCGGGGTCGGCGGCCTTCCTGTCGGTCGCGCCAATCACGGCCACGAAGTTCCCCGGCCCGGGCGGGCCGGAAACCCTCGTGACGCTGGTTGCGCTGCTGCTGAGCGGACTGCTGGCGGCATCCGTCATCCAGCTCCGGCGATGCAGCCGCAGGGAAACACAACTCCTGCGGCAGCGGTCCGCGCTCGAAGCCGCCCTTGCCCTGCGGGAGCAGCGGTTGCGTGACAGCGAGCAACGATGGCAGGACGTTGCCGAAGTCAGCGGCGACTGGATTTGGGAGACCGACGCCGATCACCGGTTCACCCACCTGGCAGTCGACGCATACATCGAAGCGACGGGCCTCAGTCCGGCGAGCACGATTGGTCTCACGCGTTGGGAACTGGCCGGCGCTGCCGCGGCACAGGACGAAAAATGGCGGCAGCATCGGCGTGACCTGGACGAACATCGGCCGTTCCGCGGGTTTCGCTACACAGCCTTGCTGCCGAGCGGGGAGGTGCGTCATTTCGCTGTCAGCGGCAAGCCGGTGTTCGCTCGCGATGGGCATTTTCGTGGCTACCGCGGGATCGCCACCAACGAGACCGCGATTGTCGCGGCGTTGGAACGGGCGGAGAAGGCCGAGACCCTGCTGCGTGACGCCCTGGACAGTCTGTCCGAAGGCTTCGCCATCTATGACCGCGACGATTGTCTGGTCCTCTGCAACGAGGCGTACCGCCGGCTGTATCCAGCCTGCGCCCCGCTGATGATTCCGGGCGTAGCTTACGAAACCTTGGTGCGCGCCAATCTGGCATCGGGCTACTTTCCCGACGGCGTCGGCCGTGAGGATGAATGGGTCGCCAATGCATTGCGGATTCATGGCGCGGCGACCGGCGAGATGCAGAACCAGTGCCACGACGGGCGCTGGCTCCTGGTCTCCGAGCGCCGGATGCGCAGCGGTGGCCTGGCCTGCCTGCGGATTGACATCACCGAGTTGAAGCGCATCCAGATCGCCCTGCGCGACAGCGAGCGGCGGCTTCGCGACTTTGCCGAACTCGCGTCCGATTGGTTCTGGGAACAGGATGCCGATCTGCGCTTCACCTGGGGTTCAGGGGTGCCCGCCCTCCAGTCACTCGCGGCCAGCGGCGGATTCCTCGGCATAACAAGACGGGAATTCGCCGATCCTCAGGATGGGCTCGAGGCGCAATGCTGGGCCAGCCACCAAGCCGATCTCCAAGCCCGTCGGGAGTTTCGCGACTTTCGCTATCGCTGTGTCGGCCGGGACGGCCAGGTCCGCTACCTCAGCACGAGCGGCAAGCCGCTGTTCGACGCCAATGGAGCGTTCATCGGCTATCGCGGGACAGGCAATGATGTGACCGACAAGGTGGTCGCTGAAATCGAGCTGCGCCGGGCAATGGAAGCGGCCGAGGCGGCAAGCCGGGCGAAATCGGAGTTCCTGGCAATGATGAGCCATGAATTACGAACGCCCCTGCATAGCGTTATCGGTTTCTCCGAACTGATCCGTGACGCGGCATTCGGTCCAATCGGCGGCAATTACCTCAGTTGCGCCAAGGACATCCACGAAAGTGGTCGGCACCTTCTGGGGATCATCAATGACGTCCTGGACCTCGCTACGCTCGATTTCGGCAGCTACCGCGTGTCCGAGGAACGCGTGCCGATTGCATCGGTCGTGGACTCGTGCGTCAGAATGCTGGCAGGCTCCGCATTGCGGCGCGGGGTTCGCATCGAGCAAGATGAAGGTCTTGACGGCGTCATTCTCTGGGTAGACCGTCGGGCGCTGAAGCAAGTTTGCTTGAACCTCATTGACAATGCGGTAAAATTCAGCCCACGGGACAGTATCGTGAGCATACGGGCGAAATCGTCAACAAATGGCGGCCTGGAATTGACCGTGACAGATGCGGGTATCGGGATCGACCAAGCGTATTTGCAAGATGTCTTTGAACCATTCTACCAGGTCGACGGTACTCATCGTCGCACCCATGAGGGCACGGGTCTGGGTCTGGCCATCTGCCGGCGCTTGCTGGCCTTGCACGATGCCTCGATAAAATTAGAGAGTGCGGCTGGCAAGGGCACCAGAGCTTCGGTGACGTTCCCAGGCGGTCGGGTGCTCAGGTGTGCTGTGCGGCCGGGTAGGATGCAGGGCAGTAATGACGGCAGTAACGAAGACAGTGACGCTGGCGGAAGTGATGCGTGCGACGTTCCGGATCTTCTGTCACAGCGGCCCGCCGCGGCCAACGGTGCTCATTCCGCGGGCCTGGATTGAAGTTTTGATCCGCGAGGCCGCATGCCTCCTGGCTTCGCTGCTGATCCTGTGCAGATCGCCCAGTTGACGCTGGCGGTGGGGTAACATTTCTGTGCGGGGATGTTGACAGCTCGGAGGCCACGCTGCCCCGGTCCGCGTGCCCGTGATAGCCTGCGCGTCTCTCCGGAACCGTGTACCTGTTCGTTCGGCCGGGTATTCAAGCTCGGAGAGGGGGCGGGAGAACGATGCAGCCATCCTGGCGCGACTGGCTATTTTCCGCGAAGACATTCACCGGCGCGATGCTGGCGCTGTGGATCGCGTTGCGCATGGGTCTCGACCGGCCATATTGGGCGATGGCAACCGCATATATCGTTGCCCAGCCGCTCGCCGGCGCGATGCGTTCCAAGGCGGCCTACCGGTTCTACGGGACGATGCTCGGCGCAGTCGCCACGCTCGTCTTCATCCCCAATCTGGCCGATGCGCCCGTGCTTTTGATTGCCGCCCTGTCCCTGTGGATCGGGGGTTGCGTCTATTTCGCAGTACTCGACCGTACGCCGCGCAGCTATGTCTTCCTCCTCGCCGGCTACAGCGTGGCGCTGATCGGCTTCCCGATCGTGGATTCGCCGGCCACAGTCTGGGACGTGGTGCTGGCCCGCGTCGAGGAGATCACGCTCGGGATTGTCTGCACCACGGTGATCGGCAGCATTGTCTTTCCGGTCGCGCTCGGCCCCGCGTTGAGCGCACGATTGGACATCTGGATCCGGAATGCCGCGGAGTGGACCGTGGGTGTCCTGTCGGCGAACCCGGAAGACGCCGAAATCGGCGCGGCGCGGCGCAAGGTTGCCGGCGACGCCGTCGAGATCGCGATGCTGGCGACGCATCTTGCCTATGACACATCCAATTTGCAGACCGCGACGGTGCCGGTCGCGATCCTTCACCAGCGCGTACTTTTGCTGTTACCGGTGGTCAGCGGCGCAGCGGATCGCATCCGGATCCTGAACCAGGCGGGCGCGATCACCCCCGGCCTGCGCGCCGTGCTCGACCGCATGAGCGCATGGATCAACGCCAGGACCGCCGCGGAATTGTCGGAGGCCACCGCGCTGCATGCCGACATCGATGCGCTGGAGCCCCACATCGATGCCAGCGCCGATTGGAAGGTCGTCGTGCTGGTCGGCTTGCTGGCGCGGCTGCGCGAACTCACCGACCTGGTTCACGACATCATGGCACTGCGGCGGCAGATCAGGACCGGGGAGTGGAAGCTGCCGCACCTGACCTTCGCGCAGGGCGAGACCATCATCACGCTGCAACATCGTGATCACGTGATGGCCCTGCATTCGGTATTGGCAACCATCCTCGCCATCGGGCTGATTTCGACGTTTTGGATCGCGACCGCATGGCCGGAGGGCGCCGGAGCGGCGAGCCTGGCGGCCGTCGCCTGCGCCTTCTTTGCCGCCCAGGACGATCCGGCGCCCAGTATGCTCGCATTTCTCGCTGCGGCGGTCATCGCGCTCGTTATCGACGCGTTCTACCTGTTTGCCGTGCTGCCGCGGGCGCATGACTTTGAGATGCTGGTGCTCGCGTTCGCGCCGGTGTTCCTGATCCTCGGGGCGCTCTCCGGCATGCCGGCGACCGCGCGGGCCAGCGGTCCGATCAGCTTCATTGCCGCCACCGAACTCGCGCTTTCCGGCAGCTACGACGCCGACTTCACCAGCTACATCAATAACGCGACCGCCGCCATCGCCGGCCTCGTCGCCACTGCGATCATCATCCGCATCGTGCGCTCTGTCAGTGCCGAATGGACTGCGTGGCGATTGTTGCTGCGTAACCGCATCGCCATCGCCAATATCGCTGCCAACAGAAGCCATGCCAGCCTCGGCGCGTTTGCTGCGCTCATGCTGGACCGGCTCAGTCTGGTGGTCCCGCGTCTCGCCGTCAGCGCCGAGGGGGCCGACAGGGCCGCCACATCCGCGCTTGCCGACCTTCGCGTCGGCGTTAGCGTCATGGGACTGCAGCGCGAGGTGCTCGACCTGCCGGACCAGCTCCGCGGTGCCGTCCGCACGATGCTGGATGCAATCGCCGTGCACTATCGCCGCCGCAGCCTGGATCAGGCGGATGCCGTATTGCTCCCGGTGATCGATCGCACCATTGCCGCGGTGACCCGGGACCCCGCCACCATCACCCGGGAATTGTTGCTGCCGCTCAGTGGGATCAGGCGTGGGCTCTTCCCCAATGCCCCACCATATTCAAGCGAGGCGGCACTCGAACCGAGCCAACAAATGGTTGGGGGGAGCAAATGATCGGCGAACTGAACGTCTATGGTGTCTTCGTTCCCTCTCTCCTGGTGTGCGTCGCAGCCGCGCTCCCGTTGACCGCCGGATTACGGCGACTGCTGCGCTGGTTCGGCTTCTATCGCCTTGTCTGGCATCGGCCGCTGTTCGACCTGGCCTTGCTGGTCATCGTGGTCGGCGGTGTGGTCGCCGTATTCCAGCGCGGGGTGACGCCATGAGGTCGCTCGCCCGCATCGCCGACCGCCGCGCGGTGAGTTCCGCCGTCACCAGATTTGGCGCGCTGCTGGGGCGCTTCACAGTCACCGCGATAACAGTGGGCATTGCCGCGCTCATTGGGTGGCGGCTTTGGTACTATTACCTGGAGGCGCCATGGACCCGCGACGGCCGCGTACGTGCCGACGTGGTCCAGGTCGCCGCCGACGTCTCCGGCCTGGTCAGCGACGTCCTGGTGCACGACAACGAGGCAGTGAAACAGGGCCAGGTGTTATTCCGTATCGACCCGGCGCGCTTCCAGATTGCGCTCCGTGATGCCCAAGCCAATGTCGATACCAAATTGGCCGCCGCACAGGAGGCGGAACGTGAGACGCACCGCTACAGCGAGCTCACTTCGCTGTCGGTGTCCCAGGAGGCGCAACAGCAGCGCGGCGCCTCTGCCGAGGAGGCGGAGGCGGCCTACCAGCAGGCCCTCGCCGGCCGCGACCTCGCCGGGCTCAACCTGGCCCGGTCCCAGGTGCGCGCCCCGGTCAACGGCTTCATCACCAATTTCGACATGCGGCCCGGCGATTATGTCGACGCCGGCCGACCGCTTTTCGCCCTGATCGACAGCGACAGCTTTTACGTGGACGGCTATTTCGAGGAAACCAAGCTGCCGCGTATCAAGATTGGCGATCCGGCTCGCATCTATCTGGTCGGCGAGAATGCCACGATAGACGGCCACGTGCAGAGCATCGCAGGCGGCATCGCAGACCGGGAGCGACAGGGCAGCACCGACTTACTCGCCAATGTGAATCCCACCTTCAGTTGGGTCAGGCTGGCGCAACGTGTGCCGGTTCGGATCGCGATCGATCACGTGCCCCCCGGCGTGCGTCTGGTTACCGGCCGGACCGCAACTGTCGTCATCCAGCCGCCCGGCCAATCCATGGCGTTGAGTCAGGGCATTCAGACACGTCTCAAATAACATCACCGGACACAGCTATGAGATTCGTGAGCCCGGGCGGGTGGCCGGTTATTCAATTGCGCAATGACCGGTCACCCACATCAATTCCGGCCGCAGAACTCATCCGATTTCAGCGCGAGAATACAATCTCGATTGGTATCAAATGGTTACGGACATGACACATAGTGAGGGCCAGCGGCGTCTAAATATTATGACGGTCTAAAATGTGCACGCGCATTCAAGAATGTAGCACTCGGTTACGAAAAGCAACCGGAGGTGCGTAGCGCGGGTCACGGCCAGGTGATCAGTTCCGGGTCGCCTCGTTCCTCGATGTGACACTGTACTGTTTTTGAACCGATACATTGCCTGCGGTCCGCTGACGGATCGGTGCAGAGGCCGCTCGTTACTTTACCAACGGGAGAAATCCATGTCCTTACGTTGCGGTGTGCCGCTTCTGCTGCTGTTTTCCGTAGTTGCCAGCGGATCAGCAGGGGCGGCGAAGATGCCAGTCAGTGGTGTGTGCGGCTCCGCGAGTGGAACGGATCTGACCAGCGCCCCGACTGCCGATCTCTGCACTGCCGGCGCTGCGTCGGCCGTCATCGGCGCCGGTCCGTGGACCTGGACATGTAGCGGCTCGAATGGCGGCAGGACCTCGTCATGTGAGGCTCTCCTCGCCAGTCCCATCTTGCCGCTCACTTCGAACGCATCCGCAAACTGGCGTTCCGCTGGGATGCTATCCGTGGGCGGCATCCCGAACCGGACCACGGTGTGCGCCACGGTGAGCCCCCTCGGGAATGCTCAGGACGACACGACCGATATCCAGAACGCCATCAACGTCTGTCCGCCTGGCGAAGTGGTCATGCTCACAGCAGGAGCCTTCACCATAGCTGAGGGCAATTTCGTCCTGCTCAACGCGGGGATCACACTGCGTGGCGCCGGCCCAGGGGTGACGATATTGCAAAGGACCGACGGCGCCCAACTTGGCAGCGACGCCCCCGGCGCCAACCCGTCGCCGATAATTCTCGTCGGACCGCAGCAGTACAACAACAATCAGACCGCGACTGCGCTGACGGCGGATGTCGCCGGTGGCGCGTACTCGGTCCAGGTGGCCAGCACGTCTGGGTTCTCGGTAGGACAGATCGTCTACCTGGATGAGGCATCCGGCGCAGCCTGGCAGACCGATCCCGAGGGATATGGGCAGATCTGGGCTTCCCCGGACTTTCGGGTGGTGTGGATGAAGCACAATCCTATCCAGAGTTTTGATGATTTCGCAGCCGATGAATATCCGGACCAGGCCGGTACCGCCGGATGCTGGTTCAGCAACTGCGACCGGCCCACCGCCGAGATCAAGCGCATCGCGGCGATCAGCGGCAATACGATTACCTTCGATACCCCCGTGACTATTTCCTACCGGGTCAGCCACCAGGCCCAGCTTTACTACTGGGCGACCCAGCCGACAGAAAACGCGGGAGTCGAGGGCTTGACCGTATCCGGCGGCGATGATGACAACCTAACGTTTGCGTGGTGCGCCTACTGCTGGGCGTATCAGGTTGAGAGTACGGCGTGGCTCGACGATGGGTTCGGGATTGACGACTCTTTCCGCGTCCAGCTTGAGGAGGTTTACGTTCATCAGGCCGTCTGGCCGGTGCCTGGTGGCGGTGGTTACGCCATCAGCCTCGCGGGCGGGTCATCTGAAATCTTGATTGAGAACAGTATTTCGGTGCAGGCCAACAAGGTGATGGTTGCACGTTCCTCGGGGGCGGGATCGGTTGCCGCTTACAACTATATGGATGACGGCTTCATCTTGGGCTCAGATGCCTGGCAGGAGATCGGCCTTAATGGCAGCCACATGGTGGGTTCGCATCATATCCTGTTCGAGGGCAACTACGGCTTCAACATGGACAGCGATGATACCCATGGCAATGCCATATATCATACGTTCTTTCGTAACTATGCAACCGGCTACCGCAGGCAGTTCACCGACTACCTCGATGGCGTCGATATCGACGACGCCAACAACCTGCCAGGGGGAAACGGCCCACTGCGCACTGCCGGCGCGATGGCCTACACCTATTGGATGAGTTGGATTGGTAACGTCCTGGGAACGCCGGGGCACACAAGCGGCTGGGTGTACCAGTCTGGACCTCAAGGTACCCCCAGCATCTGGCTGCTGGGCTGGTACGACAATCCTCCTTATCTAACTGATCCTAACGTGGCGGCGACCGCGTACCGGGACGCTAATTTTGACTATCTGACCAATTCGGTAGCCTGGGCCAGCAGCGCTCACCCCTTGCCGAACTCGCTGTATCTGAGCCAACAGCCGGCATTCTTTAGTGCAGGAAGCGGATACACGTGGCCATGGGTCAATCCCACAGGCGCGCCGCAACTCTCCACACTTCCCGCGAAGGCGCGGTACGATGCCGGAACGCCGTTCACTCAACCCTGAAGCACTCCTGATGTCCCGCCGCCACCTGGGCACGACGGTGGGACGAGCCTCAGCCCTTGAAGGCGACCCGTAGTCCCTGTGAGGCGCGTGTCGTCGCGCGCCGCCACGACTGGGGCGGCGGCTTGTCGGTCAGGGCCCTGTGACCCATTCGCGTCCTTTGCGCGCTCCCGGCGCTATGCCCTCCAGGCGCCGTTCGGCCTCACCGATCGGACGGAGGGCGCACGTCCTGGGTTCCGGTCAGCGGAGCCGCCTGCCGGCCGGCGTCGCCGATCGCGCGGCACATCTCGCCCCAGCCATCGCTGGCGGCGGCGCGGCAGGCTCGGCGCGCCCGCTCCCTGTCAGTAGTGCCAATGGCCGACCCCGCCGAACAATACCAGCAACAGCAGGACCAGCAGGACGATGCCAAGGCCGCCACCGTAATGGTAGCCACCGTAGTAGCCGGACCGGTAGCCGTAATATCCGCCGCCGCCGGACAGTAACAGAATAATGAGGAGCAGCAGTATCAGGCCCATGAGGAACGCCTCTTCGCTGTGACTTTCGGCAACTTCGGTATTGCGGGAGGTCGCGCGGTGGCCGGATTGTGGCGGCGCCTGGGCAAAGGCGATCGCACGGCCGCTGGATGGTCACATCCATGTCGCCGCGGCGTCCCCCTGCCGAATCATCGCCCCTTGACACTGAGCGCCGCACATTCTTTTTACCCTGTCCCGCGCCAAGCCTGCCCGCGTGCAGGCCAAGGCGGATTCGCCTGCGTGCAGGGGTGTAGCTCAATTGGCTAGAGCGCCGGTCTCCAAAACCGGAGGCTGCGGGTTCGAGACCTGCCACCCCTGCCAGCGGCGCGCGGCCGGTTGCGGCGGATTCCGCAGGCTTTTCTACGGGGAGCAGCGTCAGCGTGGCGGTCGATCCGGCTAAGTTCGTGCGTGAAGTGCGGAGCGAGGTGAGCAAGGTCACCTGGCCCACGCGCAAGGAGACCATGGTCACCACCGGTCTGGTGTTCCTGATGGTGGCGATCGCCGCTATCTTTTTCTTTGCTGTCGATCAGGTGATCGGCCTTGCCGTGCGCATGTTGTTCGGCGTCGGCGGCTCATAGGGGTTTGCAGGATCATGGCGAAGCGTTGGTACGTCGTCCACGTCTATTCCGGCTTTGAGAAAAAAATCGCCCAGCAGATCAAAGAGCAGGCGGCGCAAAAGGGCCTGGCGGACCAGTTCGACGAAGTGCTGGTGCCGTCAGAGCAAGTGGTGGAAATGCGCCGCGGGCAGAAGGTGAACGCGGAGCATAAGTTCTTCCCCGGTTACGTGCTGGTGAAGATGGACCTGAGCGACGACGCCTGGCACCTGGTGAAGAACACGCCGAAGGTCACCGGCTTCCTGGGCAGCAAGACCCGTCCCAGCCCGATCAGCGACAGCGAGGCCGAGCGGATCATGAAGCAGACCCAGGAAGGCGTGGAGCGTCCGCGCCCCTCCGTCCTGTTCGAGGTCGGCGAGCAAGTCCGCGTGGCCGACGGGCCGTTCACCAGCTTCAACGGCACTGTGGAGGAGGTCGACGAGGAAAAGGGCCGCGTGAAGGTCTCGGTGTCGATCTTCGGCCGCTCCACGCCGGTGGAGCTGGAATACGGCCAGGTGGAGAAGGCCTGAGACCGCGGCGCGATCAAACACCCGCGGCCCAGCGACAGCCCGCCAGACGCAGGACAATCCGCCGACGCCTGCGGCATCCTGGCGGCGCTTCCGCCGACCCCGGACGCGGGCGGCAAGGCAAACGCCCGATCGCCGGCCCGGCATGTCAATGCAGCGCGCGCCGGCCAAGACCAGCCCCCTGCCGACCAATCCCTGTCGGCGAGCCGCGCAACGGGACTCCCCTGAAACTCCTTGCCCCAACCGGCATGCTCCTGCCAACATCGGAAAACACCAACAATACACTTGCGGAGGAGGCCGATGCACGCCGCATGTCTCCGTCGCGTCGCGACCCTCGCGCTGTCCTCGGCTGAATTCGCGTGAACAAGGAACGCCTGACCGCATTCAGCGACGGCGTGATCGCGATCATCATCACCATTATGGTGCTGGAGTTGCAGCCGCCTTCCCGCACCGACTGGCCGGCGCTGCTTGCAATGCTGCCGACCTTCCTGAGTTACGTGCTCAGTTTCACTTACGTGGCGATCTATTGGAACAATCATCACCACATGTTGCACACCGTCAGGCGCGTCAACGGCGCGATCCTGTGGGCCAACATGAATCTGCTGTTCTGGCTGTCGCTGACGCCGTTCGTCACCGCCTGGCTGGGGCGGAACTATCGCGCGCCGCTGCCAACCGCGGTCTACGGCGTGGTGCTGTTGCTGGCGGCAATCGCCTACTTCATCCTCCAGTCAACGATCATCCGCACCGAGGGCCCGGAGTCAGCGCTCGCCACCGCAATAGGCCGCGATGTGAAAGGCAAGGCCTCGCTGATCGTGTACCTGGCGGCAATCTCCCTGGCGTTCGTCCATCCCGCGATCTCGGACGCGAGCTATATCGGCGTTGCCTTGATCTGGTTCATCCCTGATCGCCGCATCGAGCGCAGCCTCGCAGCGCGCCCCACCCCCCGATCCTGAAGGTCCGATGCGTTGTATCGATCTCGGGCCGCGCTGCCAATGCGTCGATCACGGCGCGAATGTCGCGCGCATTGGCGGCGCCGACTGCCGCCACGTCACAGCCGCGATGCACGATGCCGCCGCCGGAGCCGGCAAAGCCGCGCATCATCGGCAGTGCGACCGCATAGCCGCGTGACAGGAAGTCATAGGCCGAGAACGTGAAATGATAGCGTTCGCCGCGGTTATCGGCATTTGCCTTGGTGGCGCCGTGATTCATGACCGCGAGCGGAAACGGTCCCGTCCCAGGCGGCGTATCAAGCGTCACCTCCAGTGTGATCGGGTCTCGCGGATCTCCGCGCAGCCTCGGCGTTTGCTCATGCACCGGCGCCGGGGACAACCGTTTGGCGTCAGCCGGATCGGTTTGCGCCTGCGCATGTGCCAAACCCGACAGCAGGAGAAGTGCTGCGCCCGGGGCCCGGCAGAGGCGGGATCGCAATGCGGCCGCCACGGCACGCACAGTGCGTGCGCATCGACAACCCGCGCAATGACGCCCCCCGTTGCGATCGTCGCTATTCTGGTATTATTCCGCTTCCGCCGCAAGCCGATCCGGTCGTATCCCGGTCATCTACCGCGCCGCCGCTGTGTTCCACCGCGCCGCGGTAGCGTCGTCGCTGTCGCGCGCTGCCACCCAGATGCCGCTGCCGTCCGAGAACTCCTCGCGCTTCCAGAACGGCGCCTTGGTCTTGAGCCAGTCGATCAGGAACGTGGTTGCCTCCAGCGCCTCGCCGCGATGCGACGCCGCCGCCAGCACCAGCACGATCTGCGCGCCCGGCACCAGCCGTCCCACCCGATGCACCACAGTGCAGCCAAGCAAGGACCAGCGTTGCTCTGCTTCGGCGGTGATGCGGCGGATGGCACGCTCGGTCATGGCCGGGTAATGCTCCAGCGTCATCGCCGCGATCGGCTGCCCTGCCG
Organism: Acetobacteraceae bacterium; assembly: GCA_035508435.1. Classification (GTDB taxonomy): domain Bacteria; phylum Pseudomonadota; class Alphaproteobacteria; order Acetobacterales; family Acetobacteraceae; genus JASHVB01. The sequence goes on from DATJNA010000312.1 coordinate 17,248, forward strand.
CGGCATCGCGCACGGTGCCGACGAAGCAGCCGATGCCGCCGATATCGGTACGGCCGGCGGTCAGTGCCGCCATCTCCGCGGAGACGTCGAAATCGGCTTCCTGCACGCGCACGGTGGCCATGGCTGTCGCGCTCCTGCTCCTGTTGCGTGCGTCATCCGGTAGCGCCGTGGATCACCGCGTCAAGGTCGCGCGAGCGCCGGCAGAGCAGGTGCCATGGCGATGATGCCAACCGCGCTACGGGAATCGGATCGCCAAGCCGGATTGGACGCCCCAACCGGTGCGTCTAGGCCATTCTACCCGATGTCTCGGCGATATCTCGCTATGGCGCGACCGTTGGGGAGGCGATCGTGCAGGAGGGATTGAACAAGGGCTTCACGAGAATCGGGTCATCGACTGTCCCGACGTAGATTGGTCCGGTCCCACATACGGCACCCTTCATTTGCTGTAGGGCGCGCGTGTCCTGATCCTGAATTCGCTCGTCGAAGCCTTGCCTGCTGGGCCCGGCGTTCGTTCCGATACCCAGTACTGCGTTCGCCGCCGCAGTCGCGGGCAGTAGCAAAATAAAGACAATCAAAGCAATTTGCCGCATTATTCACCTGCAATCAGCTAATTGAGTCACCGCCAGAAGCGGCACGTGGCGCGCTTCCTCCAAGACAGTCGCAATTTACACAAAATGTCTATCGCAATGCAATCATTGCGATAGACAGGCCGCGCCGGCCTAGCCGCCCGTCACCGGCGGAAAGAACGCTACCTCATCTCCCGGTTTCAGCAGCGTTGTCACCGGTGCGAATTCCTGGTTCACCGCGCAGCGCACCGACCGCCGGTTGATAAACGCCGCCGCATGCTCGGGGCCGCGCGCCGCCAGATGCTCCACCAGGTCCGCCACCGTTCGCACGCCGGAGGGCAGCGCCAGCGTCTCTGCCGGCACGCCGACGCGTTCGCGCAGCCAGGCGAAATACAGCACGCTCAGGGGGGCATCGGTGTCGGCCATGACCCTTATTTGGGGGTGGGGATGGTCTCGATCGAGCCGTCCGACTTGATCACCGTGCTGGTGCCGTTGCCGTTCGGAACCACGATCGCGGTACCCCCGCCGGGCAGGGTCATGGTCTGATAGCCGGAGGTCCCGCCACTCGTGACGCCCTGGCCGCCCTTGGCCAGCGGCACCACCTGTCCCGGCGCTGGCGGTGCCGGCAGCTCGGTCGGCGGCGATGCCCCCTTCGGCTGCCGTGGCAGCGGCGCCAGCCCAGGCTGGTTCGAGCCGGGCGGCGTCGAGCTGCCGTGCGTCACCTCCGGCGGCAGGGCGGGCAGCGCCTGCCCTCCCGACGTCGCCCCGGTGCCCATGTTCAGCGGCGAGCCAGGCACCGGTTGCTCTATGCCCGGGGTCAGGTTGCCCTGTTGCTCGAGATCCTGCAGCGTCGGTGTCGGCGGCAGCGGCCCGGGCCAGACGTCGCCAGCCTGTGGCGTCAGCGGCGCAACCGCGACGGTGTTGCCCTTGGCACGCATCAGGTTCTCGGACTCGCCTTGCGGGGCGTAGGGCAGGTTCCCGGTCGTGAAAGGCGGGTTCCACCAGGTGTTGTAGCCGCAGCCCCCCAGCAGCACAGCGAGGCCAAGCGTGGCGAAACGCCGCATGAACAGAAGTCCTCCAAGGCAGGCCGTGGCCGCGGCCCGGATGATTGGCTCGGATGACGTAAGGACAGCCCCGGCCAGGCCGGCGCGGAATGTGCCCTTACACGGGCTTCGGCTCAAGCGCGAGAAATTGTACCATCCATTCCATAACCGCGGCAGCGTCGTTCAGCGGCAGCAGCGTGCGGTCGCAGGCCGCGAGCGGGCCATCGGCCGCAACCGCCGCGACATCCGGCTGCGTCCGCCAGATCGGGGGCTTGCCGAGCACCGGGCGATAGACCTCCAGTTTGCCGAAGGGGTGGCTCTTGAAGCCCTCGACCAGCACCACGTCCACCGGCTGCATCCGCGCCAGCAGCTCGGGGAGCGATGGCTCGGGGCCGACCACCTCATGCAGCAGCGCCCAGCGCTGGCTGGAGGCCACCAGAACCTCGTGCGCGCCGGCCTGGCGATGGCGATAGGTGTCCTTGCCCGGCCGGTCCATGTCGAAGCCATGGTGGGTGTGCTTGACGGTGGAGGCGGTCAGCTCCCGCGCCCGCAACAGCGGCAGCAGCGCCTCGATCAGCGTGGTCTTGCCGCTGCCGGACCAGCCGACGATGCCGAGCACCTTCAATCGCCTACCTTCGCCTCCGGTGACACGGGCCTGGCTTCACGTCGGGAGTTGGGGCTTCCGCAGCGGATCGCGCGGCACCATTGCATGGCGCCAGCCGGCGGTGAGGTAGTCCCAGCCGGTCCATAGCGTCAGGCCGGCGGCGATCCACAGCATCACCTCACCGATCAACGACACGGGCAGGAAGCCGATGTGCAGCAGGTGGGCGGTGCTGTCCCCCGCCAGCAACGTGCCCAGCGCCCCCATCTGGAAGCCGGTCTTCCATTTGGCGAGCGGCGTCACCGGCAGGCCGATGCGGATCTCGGCAAGGTACTCGCGCAGGCCGCTGACCAGGATCTCGCGCAGCATGATGACAATGGCAGGATACAAGGCCGCGCCGGACAGCCGGCTTTCGCCCACCAGCATCATCAGCGCGGCGCCGACCAGCAGCTTGTCGGCGATCGGGTCCAGCATGCGGCCGAGATTGGATTGCTGGCGGCGGCTGCGGGCGAGTTTGCCGTCGTAGTAGTCAGTGATGGCGGCGGCGCTGAACACCACGCAGGCGGCGAGGTCGGAGACCGGGTGGCGCAGTGCCACCAGCAGAACCAGCAGCGGGATCGCCGCGATGCGCGAGAACGTCAGCAGGTTAGGCAGGTCGGTCGGCATGCGGCGGGCACCCTACTCCGTCCCGCGGTCGCAAGGGAGGGGGAGAGTATGGCAGTTGCGTTGCCGTGTGTGGCGGGGAATCGGCGAAGCGATCGACGACCGTCCTTTCCTTGCGGGTTTGGCGCACCGACGGTTCGCGCCTTTGCTCGACCTCGGTTGCTTCGTCGCGCCGCTGCTGGGAAGCAACCAGGCGAACGAGTTCCCCGGCCCTGCCGCTCCGGAGCCGCTGTTTCACCCGTGCGCCTATCCGGTTTGCGCAGGGAAACCGCGCTGTGATCGGCCGGGCAGCGCCGGCCAGCCCATGAACCTGCGCTAACCGGATGGGCGCTTTCGCCCGACCGTGGCTCGGCCGTCGGGCCGGTGGCAACCCGCATGACTTGCGGCGCCGTCGCTTCGCTCCTCGCGATGGTCCGCCCCCAGCGATGACGGGCGTCAATAGCTCGGCATGGTGCAGTGCGGGGTCAACTGCAGCTCGTGCGTCCAGCAGGAGCGGTCCTGCGTGTGCAAGTACCAGAACGCCTCGGCGATCTTCATCGGGTTGATCACCAGCTCCGGCCGGTTCTGCACCTTCGGCAGCGCTCGGGTGCCAGGCGAATCAATGGTGCCGTCGATCACGATGTTGGCCACGTGCACGCCGAGTTCGGAGTACTCCTCGGTCAACACCTGCGCCAGCGTGCGCATCATGACGCGGGGATAATACAGCGACTCGCCGGTATAGCGCTTCTTGCCGCGCAGCGACTTGGAGTTGTTAGAAAAGAAGAACGACCCGCCGCCGCGCTTGCGCATCGCCGGCAGCACTTCCTTGGCCACCAGGAACGGGCCGCGGCTGGCGATGTGGTGCGCCGTATCGAACATCTCCACCGGGATGTATTCCAGCAATTCCTTGTCCGGCGGCAGGTCGCGGCCCTCGAGATAGCCGGCATTGTAGATCAACACGTCCGGATCACCGGCGTCGCGGCGGATGGCGGCGAAGGCTGCGGTAACGGATTCCTGCGACACGAGGTCGAGTTCCACGATCGCGGCATCGCCGCCGTGGGCGCGAATGGCGTCGGCGAGGCCGGCGGCGTTCGCCGCGTGGCGCGTGGTCAGCACGGTGAAGAATCCCTCTTGCGCGAATTTCTGCGCTATGGCGCCGCCCACGCCCCACCGCACCCCGACCGGCAGCGTGCTGTCATCCAGCGTCTTGCCATGCGCCAGCAGCGTGTTGCGGCCGTCCGACTGCCATTTTGATGTGGCACCGACCACCACCGCGACCGGCTTGCCTTTGCTATTGCGCTCCTGGGCCATGGTATGGCGTCTCCTCTGTGTTGCAGCTCGTTGGTCTAATTCGTGTGGTTCCGATCCCATCCCCACCACGCGCACAACCCGTCCCCCATCACCAGCCGCTTATCTTGCTCGTTCAGCCATGGCAGTTCCTCGGTGAACATTGTCACGCATTGCCGCCACGAGCATGGCATCTTGGTGATGTCGGTGCCCCAGAACATGCGGTGGGGACCGAAGGCGTCGAAAATCTGGCGCACATAACCCTGCATGATCGGGAACGGATAGGGTTGGGCGGAATAGCCGGGCGCGCCGGTCGCCTTCACCGCGACGTTGGGCAGCTTCGCCAGCGCGACGAGCTGCGACATATGGGTCATCGCGGCGTGGTCCTTCAACGTGGTCAGGCCGCCGCGCCCGCCGAGATGGTCGATGGTCAGGCGCAGCCCGGGATGACGCTCGGCGACGCGGCCAAGTTCCACCAGCGAATCGGTCGCCAGCATCGCGATCGGCACGCCGGCGGCTTCCGCCGCGCTCCACAGCCATTCGAGTTTTCCGTCATGCAGCCATTGCTTCGCCGGATCGTGCAGGAAGGTATAGCGCAGGCCCAGCATGCCGGGCTGCTGCCGCCAAGTGGCGATGCGTTCGCGCGATTGCGCATCGTCGAGCGGCAGCGAACCCAGAACCGCGAAGCGGCCCGGATAGGTGCGGACGGCGGCAAATGCCATGTCGGCAGATTTCGGATCCCAGCCTGGCGGATGGATCACCGCGGCATCGACGCCGCCTTCGTCCATCAGGGGGATGGCCTCCTCCGGCGTAAAATGTGTCACCTGGCGATGCGAGAGGTTGCTGGGCAGGCCGCTGCCCCACAGGTGGATCTGGGCGTCGATGATCGGCATGGCGTTTCCTCTCGTCTTGTCGTTGCGAGACCTCGCGTTCTGTCAGTGCGAGGAGCGGAGCGCCGAAGCAACGTCGGTCACCTGGACGCATGGCTGGCGCGATCTTTCGACCAGGGTTGCTTCGTCCCGCGCGCCTCGCTTGCGGTCCTCGCAATGACAGTGGGGTGCAGCTCTCCCGATTGCGCGAGAGAAGCTGCCAGGTCGCTCACTTCACCGGCGAGAAATCCGTCGGCGCCATGATGCGGTTCTCCTGCTTCAGCAACAGCTCGCGGCGATAGCCCTCGGCGAGGAACTTCTGCCATTCGGGATCGGCGGCCATCGCCTTGCGCCGGCGCTCGCGGTCGCCCTGGTCTTCATAGCCCCAGATATGCACCACCGTATTCAGCTCGCCTTCCACCGTGGTGAACCAGCCAAGGCAACGACCGAGGTATTTCTGTTGCAGCGGCCATGCCATTTCCTTGTACATCGCCACCCATTCGGCCATCTTGTTGGGCTTGCAGGTATAGATACGCAGATCGGCAATCATCGCCTTCTCCTCCAGTGCGATCGACGCGGTCAGGGTGTGGCGATCGGCCGGCTTCCGCAAGTGCGGTCACCAGGCCTCGCGCCCCTTCGCCGGCCGCGCCATCGCCGCTTCCTGCCGCGCCCGTTGCTCGGCCTCGTGCTTGTCGAACATAGCCCGCGCGGCCGTGGACCGCTTCTCCGCCAGCTCGTCGCGATGCGCGGTGCACCAGTCGAACGACTCCGCCCGCGGCACGTTGTCGCCGGAGAAGCGCGGCATCACGTAGCGGGCATAGAGTTCGTAAGACCGTTTGGTCGCATCCCAATCCGCCCAGTTGTGTGCCTGCTGCAGCATCACGCCAAACGCACCCTGCTTCGCCTGCAGGCGCTCGATCAGCGCGATCGCATCGTCCGGCGTGCCGATCACGCCGAACTTGTTGTCGACGAACCACTCGGCCGGATCGGCACCGGCCGGCGGCAGAAACCGCGGCTGGTTGTTGTTCAGGTAGCCGAGATAGCGCTCAAAACCGAATTTGCAATTCTCATAAGCCTTGGCGCGGGTCTCCGCGATGTGCATCGGTCCGACCAGACGCAGCCGTGCCGGATCCATACCGCCGCCATGCTCCGCCGCGATGTCATTGGCGATCTTCCAGTTGGCATCCAGCGCGTCGTAGCCAAACGGGTTGGTCGCGGCGACGCAGATCATGCTGAGGCCGTATTTGCCCGCGAGCCGCCCGCCCGACGGTGTCACCGCGCTCACCACGGCCACTTCCGGATACGGCCTGGTGTAGGGCAACAGATGCGCGCGCGCATTCACGAACGTGTACCAGTCGGTCTTTTCGGTGACGATCTCGCCCTTGAAGAGGCGCAGGATCACATCCAGCGCCTCGGCCATGCGATCGCGCTGCACGTTGGGATCGATGCCCAGCATCAGCGCATCGGACGCCAACAGCCCTGGCCCCGCGCCGAACATCACCCGGCCGCGCGTCATGTGGTCGAGCTGGATGATGCGGTTCGCGGTCATCAGCGGGTTGTGATAGGGCAGCGAGATCACGCCGGTGCCGAAGCGGATCGATCGTGTGCGCTCGGCGGCGACGGCGATGAACAATTCCGGGGAGCTGATCGTCTCCCAGCCGGCGGAATGATGCTCGCCGATCCAGGCTTCATGAAAGCCCAGCTTGTCGAGCCAGACCATCAATTCCAGGTCGCGCTCGAGGCACTGGGTGGGATTCTCCTCCATCGGGTGGAACGGCGGCAGAAAAATACCGTGGCGAAGCGAAAGCTGGGACATGGCGGACCTCGGTGCGTTGGCCTGGCGGAGAGCATACGCCTCCGCGGCCGTGACGCGAGACGCGATCAATCGGTGCGGCCGGCGATCGACTGAATCTCCGCTTCGGCAACACCGGCCTCACGCAGCACCTCCGTTGTATGCTCGCCCAATCGAGGCCACAGCCGCCGCACCGAGGGCGGGGTGGCGGAGAACGCCGGCGCAATGGCTGGCAGCAAGACGGGCCCCTCGGTCGGATGCCGCGCGGGCTGGAAGAAGCCGGTCTCGCGCAGGTAGTCGTCCTCGAACAAATCCGCGAGGCGGTTGGCGTTGCCGCAGGGAATGTCGGCCTCGGCCAGGATCGTCAGCCACTCGGCGGTGGTGCGGGTGCGCAATCCCTCGGTCAGCACGCCCAGTACCGCGTCGATGTTCAGGGCGCGCGCCGCCATGGTGGCAAAGCGCGGGTCCCCGATCAGATCGGCCCGGCCGAGCGCGGTCAACAAGCGGGCGTATTGTGCGTCACTGGAGGCGATCACACTGATGAAGCCGTCCTTGGTGGGATAGGGACGGCGATGCGGCGTCAGCATGCGCGGATAGCCGACGCCGCGGTCCGGCTCCGCCAGCGTGCCCCAGTACAAATGCTCCACCAGCAGGAATGCGAGCGTTGTTTCCAGCATCGGCACGTGCACGGCCTGGCCACGGCCGGTCCGTTCGCGATGGAACAAGGCCATGCCGATCATCGAAGCGAGCATATGGCCGGTCAGTTTGTCGACCAGCACCGTGGGGGCATAGCGCGGCGCGCCATCCGGACCGGCGTTCAGCGATGCCAGGCCACTCATGCCCTGGATGAGGTCGTCGAAGGCCGGTGCTTCGGCACGCGTGCTGCCGGGACGGAAACCGGAGGCACTGGCGTAAATCAGGCGCGGAGTGCCGGCGGCCAGCGTGGGATAATCCAACCCCAGGCGTTTCGCCGCGCCGGGACGCATGTTGTGCACGAACACATCCGCGGCCGCGATCAGGCGCAGTAGCGCGGCCTTGGCCGCTGGCTGCTTCAGGTCCAGCACGACACTGCGCTTGTTACGGTTCAGGTTGGCGAAGTAACTGCCCATGCCTGGTTCGCGCGACGGCCCGATCCAGCGCGTGTCGTCGCCGCGCGGGCTTTCCACCTTGATCACGTCGGCACCCAGATCGCCGAGCATCTGCGTGGCATACGGGCCCAGCACGACGCTGGTGACGTCGATCACGCGGACGCCGGCAAGCGGCCCCGTGGCGGGCGGCGGATTTTCCGACATGCGTTCCCCTTCTGGCGGCCGAGCGCGGCGGCTTCTCTGCCGGTTGTGGGCCGAAGCCGGGAAGCCGATCAAGTCTTGCAGCCCCACGCGGGGACGCTGAACGAGGACGGCAGGGACAAGCACCGGCAATTGGCGAACGCCGAACGCGGACGCGATGGCTCAAGTGTCACTGCGCCGCCTGGAAGGTTGGCCGACGACGCGGCAGCGCGGCGCGAGGCGACGGGGCAACACGAGCCGGCAAATGCGCCACCGGCGCGCAGCTACGGCGTCCGCAGGAAACTCGACACCGGTGAAGTGCGCCGCAGCAGCGCCTGCAGCTCCGGGTTCTTGTCGCCGTCCTCGGCGGTCAGCGCCTCCATCGGGGCGAATAATTCGTGGCCGTGCGGCAGTTGATGGCGCGCGAAGCCGTCGTAGTGCTTCTGCTTCAGGCCGTAGAGCACGCGGATCTCCCGCACCGGAAACACGGCAGGCAGGGTGGGAGGACGCAGCAGCAGCCCGATCGCCTGCCAGCGTGCCGTGGTGTCGCCCGGCATGGCGGGTGCCAGCAGCCAGGGCACGGGGCACACCGCCAGCCGGGACTGGGTGCTTGGCGCGAAGCGGGAGCGCTTGTCGAGCAGGTTTTGCAGCGTGCTGCAGGCTTCTATCACGAAGATATCCACATAAGGGTCCGCAATCGTGCCGCCGAAGTTGAGCCAGAGCCCATCCGGCAGAGTGCGGAGCCGGCTACAGCCGGGCAGCTTCAGAAACGGATGACAAGCGGCGGGGTCGTCGCCGGGCCGGCCCCGCAGCCAGACATGGCGACCACGGCGGGGCATTTGCAGTCCTGGCGGCCGTTGCGGCCACCGCTTCAGCCGCTCCTTGACCAGCATGTCGAGGGCCTGCCGCTCGGACATCTGCGTCTCCCGGTAGTCCATAATATTTAAACTGCAACCTACGAGTGTAGAGATAGCCACCCAATCGCAACCATTGCAAGATGGCGCCGCACATTCGGCCGCAAAATCGGAATCAGCGAGAGCCTGGCTCAGTAGTTCGCGTTATTGCGACGTCAATTACCGGGACGTGGTCCGACGCCGGGCGTCTCGCAAATCCGCCTTGGGAGGTCGATGGTTCTCAAAAACTCGAATCTTCTGAATTCCTTCCGGTTGGTTCCTCAACTCGCTTATCAACAGGCTGTGGATAACATTATCCCCGGCATCCACCTCGCCGCCTATTTCACATCGCGAAACTGGTTGGGCCGATCCCGCTCCGGACAGCGGCCTCTCCCTTCATGCGACGGCGGCCGGCCTCCCCACGGCGGTCGGCCGTCCCGACCTGCCCCGCCGTGGGTGGAAGAGACATGGCTGGGGGCCGGTCCCCGCCCCTGCCTACACGGCCGCCGACTCCCTTTCGTCGAGCCAACCGGCGAGCCGTCCCAACGACCCGTCACCAGAAACGGCGAAGACCGCTCTCCGGCCCGGCTCGCCTTGTTCCGATGGACGCCGCGGCTCAGCCGCGCTCGGTCAGCGGGACGTAATCGCGCTTCGGCGCACCCGTGTAGATCTGCCGCGGCCGCCCAATGCGCTGCGCCGGATCCTCCATCATCTCCTGCCACTGGCTGACCCAGCCGACGGTGCGGGACACCGCGAACAGGGCGGTGAACATGCTGGTGGGGAAGCCCATCGCCTTCAGGATGATGCCCGAATAGAAATCCACGTTCGGATACAGCTTGCGATCGATGAAGTATTTGTCATTCAGCGCGATCTTCTCCAGCTCCATCGCGAGGTCGAGCAACGGGTCGCCCTTGATGCCCAGTTCGGCCAGCACATCGTGGCAGGCCTTCTGGATGATGCGCGCCCGCGGATCGTAGTTCTTGTAAACACGATGGCCGAACCCCCACAGCATCTCGTGGTTGTTGCGGTCCTTCACCTCCTCCAGGAACTGCGGGATGTTCTTCACGTGGCCGATATGGGTCAGCATCTTCAGCACGGCCTCGTTGGCGCCGCCATGAGCGGGGCCCCACAGGCTGGCAATGCCGGCGGCAATGCAGGCAAACGGATTGGCACCCGTCGATCCCGCCAGTCGCACCGTGCTGGTCGAGGCATTTTGCTCATGATCCGCATGCAGGATCATGATCAGGTCCATCGCCCGCGCCAGCACCGGATTGACCTTGTATTCCTCCGCCGGCACGGCGTGGAACATATGCAGGAAGTTCTCCGCGTAGCCCAGGTCGTTGCGCGGATAAATAAACGGCTGGCCGATCGAATACTTGAAGGCCCAGGCTGCGATCGTCGGCACCTTGGCAATCAGCCGGAACGCGCTGATCCGCCTGCTCTCGGGATCGTGGATGTCGAGACTGTCGTGATAGAACGCCGACAGCGCACCCACCACGCCGCACATGATCGCCATCGGATGCGCGTCGCGGCGGAACCCGTTGTAGAACTGCCGGATTTGCTCATGCAGCATGGTGTGCCGCATCACCCCAAGCTCGAAATCCTTGAGCTGCGTGTGGTCCGGCAGCTCACCGTTCAGCAGCAGATACGCGACTTCCAGGAAATTCGACTTTTCCGCCAATTGCTCGATCGGATAACCACGATACTCCAGGATACCGACATCGCCGTCGATGTAGGTGATCTTGCTCTCGCAGGATGCGGTCGCGCCGTAGCCCGGGTCGTAGGTGAACACACCCAGCTCGCTGTAGAGTTTTCGGATGTCAAACACATCGGGGCCGATGGTGCCGCCGATCAGCGGCAGTGTGGCGGACCGGTTGGTGCCGCCCAGCGAGACGGTGATGGACCCTTTGATATTGGCGCTCATGCGCTTGTCCCCATGGTGGACCGCCCCAAGGCGGTGGACTGAAGCTGGGGGCAAAATTATGGCGCCTGGGGCCGATACGCAACCTTCGCGGTCGCAGCAAATGCCCGTGCGGCGGGAAAAATCACGCCTCGGCGGGCAATGCCAAGCCGGCTCAGTCCAACGGCTGTGGCGCGACGATCAGGGTCGCATTGCGGACCGCGCCATCGCGCATCAGCCGAATCTCGATGGCACTGCCGATCCGGTCGGCACCGATAAAGGCGCGCAGACCCTGCTGACCGCTGACACTCTGGCCGTCGATCGCCAGCAACACGTCGCCCAATCGCAGCCCCGCATGCTCCGCCGGGCCGCCGGAGGTGACGCCCACCACCATGCGCCCGGAGTTCTGACCGGCAATGGAACGCAGCAACTCCGGCACCGTGATCGGCTGCAGCGCAACGCCGAGCCAGCCGCGCCGGACATGGTGCGCACTCGGCAGAGCCTTCACCATGCCGAGCGGATCGAGGAACCGGGCAATCGTGGCATAGGGGATTACCAGCGCCTCGCCACTCGGCCCCGCGCTGGCCATGCCGAGCAAGCCGCCGCGCATGTCGAGCACCGGGCCACCCTCCGGCAGCAGTGCGCCAGCAAGATCGAGCATGATCGCATCGCCCAGCGCACCGGACCGGCTGGCGTGGCCATACACGATGCGATGGATCGCGGTGAGCCGCGCCGTCGGAGTGCCATCCACCGCCGCCCCCAAAGCCAGCGCCAGGGAGCCGACCGCGGGATCCGACGCGGCTCGGATCGGAACGGTGACGGCGGGGGTGTCAAGATTCAGGCAGACCAGGTTGGTCGCCGGGTCGCGCCGTGCGGCACGCGCCGGCAGCAGCATCCCGGCCGCGACCGCAAGCGAATAGCTGTCCTGCGCCGGCAGCGCCTGGTCCGATGTGACCACAACGTCCGCACGCCAAACGATGCCCGATATCACCCGGTTGGTGCCAATGCGGATCGCCGTGACCAGTGGCGCCGCCGCGGCAACATGCGCAGCCAGAGCGTCCGAAAACTGCACCAGAAGCTGCGTGACCGGAGTGTTCATCGTTTGGTGTCGATCGTGCCACGAACCCGCGGCCTTGTGAACCAGATGTTGCGGCGGCGGATCTCTCGTCGTGCAAGATGAATTCGCGGCTCTTCGGTCGCGCTCGTGTGGAGTTGCCGGTGTGCGTGCAGCGTGGCACGGTCCGCGGCGCCACTCAATGGAATCGCCTCCGTGACACTGATCCTCGCCAGCCGCCCGAACGTCTATTCATCAAGCCCACTCGACCGCATCGCCACGCGCCGGGAGGATTCGGCGTGGATCGAGGAACGGCTGGCGCAGGCCGATACGTTGTTCGTGCCGGTCTGGCGCAATCGCAACCTGGTGCGCGGCATGGAGGAAGGCAGCCCCGAGGCAGTGTTCATCTCCGGCGAAGCCGCCGCCACATTGCGCATGCAAGGCGGGCCATGGGCATTCCTGGGCGTCCAGGACGAACAAGCCGTGTTCGCGGTGGATGTCAGCGCCGCCGACGACCCGCTGCCGTTGCTGCCGCCGGCGATGGGCCAGTTCGTCGACCTCCGCTCGGTGGGATGGGGCGTGCCGAACCCGGAAGCGGCGGTATTGGCGCATGCCCGCGGCCTGATGCACTGGCGGACACGGCATCGGTTCTGCGGCGTCTGCGGCGGGGTGTGCGACGCGCGCTCCTCCGGGCACATGATGGTTTGCACCGCCTGCGAGGCACAGCATTTCCCGCGCACCGATCCGGCGGTGATCATGCTGGTGACGCGCGGCGACCGTGCCTTGCTTGGGCATTCGCAACGCTTCCCGCGCGCCAGCATGTATTCGACGTTGGCCGGCTTCGTCGAGCCCGGTGAGACGCTCGAGGAAGCGGTGCGCCGCGAGGTGTTCGAGGAAGCCGGCATCCGGGTGGGGGCAGTGCATTATCATTCGAGTCAGCCCTGGCCATTCCCCGGCAACATCATGCTGGGCTTCTACGGCGAGGGCCTGACCGACGACATCACCATCGACCCGGAAGAGATGCTGGACGTTCGCTGGTTCTCGCGCGAGGAAATCAGCGATCCGGCGGCACATAATTTCGCGCTGCCACGCATGGACAGCATCGCACGGCGGCTGATCGAGGACTGGATGGCCGCTGCATGAGGCATCCCGGCGTTTGGCTGCTGTCGCTGCTGCTGCTTGCTGGCTGTACCTGGGGCGAACCGACCGGCAACAGTCCGCAGGCACAATGCCGCCGTGATGCCTATAACGACCCCAAGGTGAAGCAGCTCACCATCGAGAGCATGGGGCAAATGGGTGCGAACCCGCAGAATCAATTCGACTACGAGAAGGCGCTGCACGATGCGACCGAGGCGTGCCTGCGGAAGCAGGGCGTCGCGGTGCAAGGCGGGGTCGAGCCGGTGCGGCCGTATTGATGGCGGTGCGCGCATCGCGGTCGGATTTGATGGCAGCGCGCCCGTTGCAGTCGGAACTGCTGACGATCGGGTATGAAGGCTGCGCGATCCAGGACGTGCTGGCGACGCTGGCGACGGCGAAGGTCGAGCTGTTGATCGACGTGCGGGCCATGCCGCGTTCGCGCAAGCCGGGATTTTCCAAGCGGCTGCTCGCGGCGGGCCTCGACGAAACGGGAATTGCCTATGTGCATCTGCAAGGCCTTGGCACGCCTAAGCCCGGCCGCGACGCGGTGCGCGCCGGGCATCCGGAGGTCATGGTACGGATCTTTCGCGATCACATGACGTCGGACCGCGCGCAGGCGGAGCTGGCGCAGGCCAGCGCGCTGGCCGCAGAGCACCGGACCTGCCTGCTGTGCTTCGAACGCGACCCGGCGTGCTGTCACCGCAGCATCGTCGCGGAGATGATCGGTGCGCCGATCGTCCATCTGACTTGCGAACCGGGGTAAGCCGCTGGTGTCATTGCGCGGTCGCAGTCGCCACTGCCATGGCGAGGCCCGCGGTTGCCGCTGTCATTGCGAGGCCCACCGCCGTCATTGCAACGGCCCACAGCCGCTGCCGTCATTGCGAGGCCCGTAGGGCCGACGCAATCTCGGTCGGAAAGACACTCGAACGGTTCACAGTTCTTCGCGACCGAGCTTGCGTCGTCGCTCCGCTCCTGGCAACGACAACTGCTGTAATGACAGCGACCCTAGCGGACCGCGCCCAGCGCCCAGGCGAGTACGCCCTTCTGTGCGTGCAAGCGGTTCTCCGCCTCGTCGAACACCACTGATTGCGGGCCGTCGATCACCTCGGCGGTGACTTCTTCCCCGCGATGGGCCGGCAGGCAGTGCATGAAGATCGCGTCCGCCGCAGCCTTCGCCATCAGCCCCGTCGTCACCCGGTACGGCGCCAGCAAATTATGCCGGTGCGCTTTTGGATCGTCGGACATCGACACCCAGGTATCGGTCACCACGCAGCGCGCGCCTGCGACGGCGGCCTCGGGATCGTCGGTCAGTTCGATGCGTCCCCCCTGCGCGCGCGCCCATGCAATCAGTTCGGCCGGCGGGCGCAGCTCTTCCGGCGTCGCCAGGCGCAAGGTGAAGCCGAAGCGCACCGCCGCCTCGATCCAGCTCCGCGCCACGTTGTTGCCGTCCCCGCACCAGGCCACCACCTGGCCGGCAATCGGGCCACGATGCTCCTCGAACGTCATCACATCGGCCATGAGCTGGCACGGATGCGACGTGTCCGTCAGGCCGTTGATCACCGGCACCGTCGCGTAGGCCGCCAGCTCGTGCAATTTCCCGACGCGATCCGTGCGCATCATGATCGCATCGACATAGCGCGACAGTACGCGCGCGGTATCGGCGGGCGTCTCGCCGCGGCCGCTCTGCATGTCCTGCGCGTACAACACCACCACCTCGCCACCGAGCTGGCGCATGCCGACTTCGAACGAGACGCGCGTGCGGGTCGATGGCTTCTCGAAGATCAGCGCCAGCGTCTTGCCCGCGAGCGGCCGCGACGTGACGCCCGCGCGCTTGTAGTTCGCCGCCGCGTCCAGCATCTGGCGCAGCGTCGCGCCGTCGAAATCGCGCAGATCGATGAAGTGGCGCGGCCCAGGACCCTGTCCCGCGGACACGCCCTCGGCGTCCTGCTTGCGCCGGATGGAGGCGCTCATTTCGCGGCTTCCTTGCTGGTGGAGGGAAGCACGCGACGCGTGGCGCGCCTTAGCATCACGACCGCCTCATCAATGTCTGCGTCGGTGATCACCAGCGGCGGTGCCAGGCGCAGCACGTTGTCGCCGGCCGTGATCGCCGCCAGGCCCTCGGCGACGCAGGCGGCCTGCACCTGCGCTACCGGAATGGCACATTTCATCCCGAGCAACAGGCCCATGCCGCGCGCATCCTCGTAGACCCGCGGATACTCGCGGGCGATCTCATCCAGTTCCGCGCGCAGCCGCTTGCCCTTGCGTTCGACACCTTCGAGGAAGCCGGGCGAGAGGATGATGTCCAGCACCGCATTGCCGGCAGCGCATGCCAGCGGATTGCCGCCGAACGTGGTGCCATGCGTCCCGGGCACCAGCGCCTTGGCGTATGGTTCCTTTGCCAGCACGGCGCCGAGTGGGAAGCCACCGCCGATGCCCTTGGCCGAGGACATCACGTCCGGCGCGATCCCCGCCCATTCGTGGGCGAACAACTTGCCGGTGCGGCCCATGCCGGACTGCACTTCGTCCATGCCGAGGATGATGCCGTACTCATCGCAGACCGCGCGCAGGTCGCGCAGGAACTGCATATCGGCGGAGCGAACGCCGCCTTCGCCCTGGATCGGCTCGACGATGATGCCGCAGGTGGCGGCGCCGATCTTGTCGCGCACCGCATTCATGTTGTTGAATGGCACGTGGTCGAAACCATCCACCACCGGCCCGAAGCCTTCCAGATAGTGGCTGTTGCCGGTGGCGGCGAGCGTGGCCAGCGTGCGGCCGTGGAACGCACCTTCGAAACAGATGAAGCGGAAGCGCTCGGGCCTGCCGGCATCCGACATCGCGCGGCGCATCATCTTGATCATGCCCTCGTTGGCTTCCGCGCCCGAGTTGCAGAAGAACACGCTGTCCGCGAAGGTGGCGTCCACCAGCCGCGCCGCCAGGCGCTCCGCCTGCGGAATGCGGTAGAGGTTGGAGGTGTGCATCACCTTGGCGGCTTGCTCGGCAATCGCCTGCACCAGGTGCGGATGGGCATGGCCAAGCGACGCGGTGGCGATGCCGGAGCCGAAATCGAGGAATCGTCGCCCATCCACCGTCCATAACCAGGCGCCTTCGCCTTTTTCGAAGGCGAGGTCGGCGCGCGCGTAGTTCGGCAGCAGGGCGGAGATCATGGGGATTGCTGACCCTCCCGGACGTTTTCCAATGGATCACCCGCCCGCGGCCTTGCGGGGCGGGTCCATCGGAAGCACGGATCATTGGCGGCGGTCGCCGCCGCTGTCAAACGCGTTCGTGAGCCAGCAGGGTAGCGGTGCTCCGCGCACTCCATACGCTTCGATTGCAGATCGACATGCTGCGATTGCAGCTCGCCCTGCTCCGGATCGGGCACTGCGCTTCTCCATCTGGCAGAGGCAGGATGCGGCAAGGCGAAGCAGGACGGCGCGATCGGCAATGGATCGGGTCAGCAGGACATTCACCCGTGCGCGCACCCGATCATAAAAGGCGCGAGACCCGGAGCCGCGCGCCGGCCTTGCCGTCGAACGCATCGGGCTGCGACAGTGGCTTGCAAAGCCGGTGCCTGGACACGCCATGACTGCCCCGATCGACCCCTCCGCCATCGCAGCGGAATGCTCACCCGTGTCACCGCAGGATTTCGTCGATGCCCTGCTGCGAACGGGGTTCTCCGTCGAGGCGTATCGCGACGCCTATGCCGATCTCGCCTCCCTCGGCTTGAACGCGACCGACCTGCTGGCCCATTTCCTCCGGCACGGCCTGAACGAGCGGCGATCCGCGCCGGTGGCGGTCGACTCACACGCCTTGACCGCGCTCGCCCGGCTGCCGTTGCGCGACGCCGACCTGAAAGCAAGGTTGCTGAGCTCGCTCGGCACGCAATTGGTCCACAACGCCCCCGACCGTTTTGCGCCCGAGATCGCCGCACGATGGCCGGTGCTCCGCACATTGACGAATCAGGGCGCCCGCCCCTTCGTCATCGTCGGAGACAGCCACTCCAATCAATACCGCCTGATGGACGCACGCGACGGCGCCTGGCTGCTGCCGCTCCATATACTGTGCACCGGCGGCTCGGCGCGGGGACTCGGCAATCCCACCTCACACTCCGGCTACGGCGCGCGTCTGCGCCACGCGGCGCAGTGCATCGATGCCCTGCCGGGCACCCGCGACCTGCCCTTCCTGTTATTGTTCGGCCAGGTCGACATCGAGTTTGTCTACCACTTCCAGCGTGTCAGGGACGGCAAGCGCCACCTGAGCCTCGACGACTACCGCGCGTTCTGCGACGCGACGCTCGAGCGCTACCTCGCCTTCCTGACAAAGTTGTTCGGCCCGCAGGACCGGTCGCGCGTGTTCCTGGTCTCGGTGTTTCCACCGGCGCTGTCGGATGCGGCATGGCGCGAGGGCTACGTGAACGACGACATCGCCGACCGCGAGGCGGCGCTGCCATTGGCGGAACTGGCGGCCGGCATTCGACTGCTGGAAATCGCCGACCTGCGGCGGCGGACCGACATTCATGCGCAGTTCAACGCTGGGCTGCGCGCGGCCTGCCGGCGGCTTGGCTTCCGGTTCGTCGACAACTTCACGCCGTTCCTTGGCCCCGATGGCCTGGTCGATCCACGCTTCGTCGTGCCGGACACCAAGGGCGCAGAGCATCACCTCGACGGACGCACGACCTGCGACGTTGTGGCGACGCTGATCTGGCACTGCATCGACGCGATGGGCACACCACGCGACCTCAGAACTGGCTGAGCGCCGCGATCACCACCGTGATCAGCCCCAGGATCAGGTTCACCCCGATCAGTTTGCGGATGCTGTCGATATTGGCCACCATCCGGGTGCGGTCGGTGGTACGGCGAAAGCGTGCGTAAGGGCCGAACACCAGCACGACAAAGATCACCGCCATGACAATGCCGATGCCCATCATCGCCTGGATGTTCCACGGCACATTGGCCATGCCGCCAAACCAGCCGAACACCAGGGCGAAACCGGAGAGCAATAACAGCGGCATCGCGTGCCACACCACCAGGAAGAAGCGGCGAAACACCTGCGTGTGCAGCAGCAGACGTTGCGGCGGCTCCAGCACGGTCAGGCTCGGCCGCAGCACGACATAGGCGAAGAACATGCCGCCGACCCAGAGGACGGCGCACAGGATGTGCAGCGCCAGCAGCCAGGACCAGACGCTCATTCGGTGATCTCCCTGAGTTCCTCGAGCAAGGCCCGCAGCTCGGCAGCGGCGCTGGAGCGCGGCGCCGCCTCGGTCACGCCGAGGCCGGCCGCGAACGCGGTGGCGAAGCCGGTGCGGTTGCCGATCGCCGTACGCAGCAGCGGCAGTTTGCGGGCGGCGAGCTCGGCCCGCACCGTTTCGCCCAGGCGCGAGGCGGGCGGCACACGGTTGAGCACCACCCGCACGTCGCGCCGTTCAGCGGCCGCCAGCGCGAGCGTGCCCTCGGCGGCCCAGACATCGGGCGGGCTCGGCTGCACCGGGACCAGCACCAGGTTGGCGCCTCGCACCGCCAGCCTGGCGTCGGTATCGATCTGCGGCGGCGAGTCGATCACCACCACGTCGTGGCCGCGCTTCAGCCGGTCCAGCTCCGCCGAGAGCCGCCAGCCGGAGACGTCGGAGAAGGTCAGCTTCGGTGCCTGTGGGTCGCGCGCCGCCCGCAGGGCGTGCCAGCGCGTCAGGCTGCGCTGCGGGTCGATGTCGAGCAAGGCGACGCGGGCGGTGGGGGCCAGGCCGGCGGCGAGGTTGGCGGCAAGCGTGGTCTTGCCGGTGCCACCCTTCTGCTGGGCCACCGTGATGACGATCGCCATGGGTGCGACTCCGTGCCTGCCCCATGGTAGAGGAGCCGCACCGCGCGACGGAAGCCGGGCCTGTGCCCGCAAACGTTCCCCTCCTGTTCTTGAGACCAGCCGCCCGATACAGCGCGATCATGACCGGCTGGCAGCCGGACGCCGCGAGTGCCCGCCGCCGCAGCCGTCGGGAAGCGGCCCTTTGCCTCGGAGGCGGCCGGCCGCGGCGGGTTCGAGCGTGATTGGATAGTCGCTGCCAATTATTTCGTAAGCCGTTGAAAAATGTGATCGCGTTTTCGTGAGTTTTTGTTTGCTTGATCACGAGACCGCGAGCTAAACAGCCCTCGGTTTCCTCCCCAAACTTGGCGCCGCCGGGAAGCCGAATGTTCCCGGCGGTCTTTTCTGGGCGGAATGCCGGCCAGCAACATCATGGTCGGATCGGTGAACGATGCACCAATCGGTCGTCGCATACGATGTCGCGCCCGCCGTCATGACGGCAGTTTCGCCCCTTGCGGCCAGCGGCGCGTCGCCTTGCGATGCACGCATGACCCGCGTGAGCCCATCGCCGCGGCATGCCTCACCGGTTTCGGCAGCGCGATCCTCCTACCTGACCGCCGCCGGGCTCGCCGCGGGTCTGGTTGCCGCCTGGACGGCACTGTGCGTGATCTGACCCGGGATACGCTTGCCCCCCCTGCATCCGAAGCACGCGGTCATCCGCGCGCGGATGCGCTCTCCGTGCTGACATATGGTTCGTTGGCGTTGCGCGTCACCACGTAGATCGCGGGGATCACCAGCACAGTCAGCAGCGTTGATGACGCCAGACCAAACAGCAGCGAGATCGCCAGGCCCTGGAAGATCGGGTCGGTGAGGATGGTCGCGGCGCCGATCATGGCAGACAGCGCGGTCAGCAGGATCGGCTTGAACCGGATCGCGCCGGCTTCCAGCAGCACGTCGCGCAGCGTCAGCCCAGGCCGGGACCCGTGGCGCACGAAATCCACCAACAGGATGGAATTGCGCACGATGATGCCGGCGAGCGCGATGAAACCGATCATCGAGGTCGCGGTGAATGGCGCGCCGAACAACCAGTGGCCGCACAGGATGCCGATCAAGGTCAGCGGGATCGGCGTCAGGATCACCAGGGGTAATTTGAAGCTGCGGAACTGAGCGACCACCAGGATGTAGATCCCCAGCATCGCCACCATGAACGCCGCGCCCATGTCGCGAAAGGTGACGTAGGTGATCTCCCACTCGCCATCCCATAACAGCGTCGGGCGTGATTCGTCCTCCCGCTGGCCGCGCAGGCTGATGGCGGGGCGCGGCAGCCTGCCCCAGTCGTGTTGCGCGACCAGCTTGTCCACGGTCAGCATGCCGTAGATCGGCGCTTCGAACGCGCCGGCCAGTTCGCCCATGACCATGTCGGCGAACTGGCCGTCACGGCGGAACAACACCGGCGAGCCGGTCTCGCGGCTGACGTGGACCACCTGGCCAAGCTCCACCACCGTCTTGTTGCCAGGCACGGTGTTGGCGGCCACCGGGGTCGCGGCGAGACGCTGGTCCCAGCTCAGGTCGCGCTTGGGCAGGCCGATGCGAATTTCAATCGGGTCGCGCTCAGGGCCGCGATGGGAATAGCCGATCGGGATGCCGCCAAACAGCGCCTGGATGGTGTCGTACACGTCGCTTTGCTCGACACCGAAATATTCAAGTTCGTCCTGGTCGATGCTGACGCGCAGCCGCGGGCGGGGATGACCCCAGGAATCGGTGACATCGACAATGTACGGCACCGAGCGGAACAAATCTCTGACCTGCTGGGCGACTGCCAGGCGGGTCTGGGCATCGGGGCCATAGATTTCGGCCAGCAGCGTCGCCAGCACCGGCGGGCCCGGCGGTACTTCCACCACCTGCCAGGTGCTGCCTGCGGGCAACTGCCATGCACGCAGACGCTGACGCAGATCGATGGCGATGGCGTGGCTGCTGCGGCTTCGTTCTGCCTTCTCTGCCAGGTTGATTTGCAGGTCGCCTTGTTCCGGCGACTGTCGCAGGTAGTAGTGCCGAACCAGGCCATTGAAATTGTATGGTGCCGCGGTTCCGGCATAGGCCTGGATCGAACGCAGTTCCGGCACTCGCTCCGCGATCTCGGCAGCGGCCAACAGCGAGCGTTCGGTGTCCTCCAGGCTGCTGCCTTCGGGCAGGTTCAGTTCAACCGCCAGTTCGGATTTGTCGTCGAACGGCAGTAGCTTCACGGTGACGGCCTCGGTGTAGAACATGGCGCAGGCGGCGACGGTGGCAATGCCGACGCCGAGCAAGAACACCCAGGCACGGGTGTGCGTGCGCAGCAGCGGCGTGGCAACCACGCGGTAGATGCGTCCCAGCCGGCCTTCGTGATGCACCGCCAGCTCATGCTCGATGCGTGGGCTCGCGGCAGGCACGAATGCCACCGCGTCGTCGTCCGGCGGTGTGCCGGGGGGGTATTGTTCCGGCTGCAGTCGGCATAGCATCCAGGGCGCCACCACCATGGCAACGAAGAACGAGAACAGCATGGCGGCCGAAGCATTGGCGGGGATCGGCGCCATGTAGGGGCCCATCAGTCCCGAAACGAACAACATGGGCAGCAGCGCGGCGACCACGGTCAGGGTGGCGACGATCGTCGGATTGCCGACTTCCGCCACCGCCTCGATTGCCGCGCGGCGGCGCGAGCGCCGATCCTGCATCGCCCAGTGGCGGGCGATGTTCTCGACCACCACGATCGCGTCATCCACCAGGATGCCGATGGCGAAGATCAGTGCGAACAGGCTGACCCGATTGATGGTGTAGCCCATCAGGCGGGCGGAGAGCAGGGTGAGCAAAATGGTGGTGGGGATCACCACCAGCGTCACCACGGCCTCACGCCAGCCGACCGCCAACGCGATCAGCACGACGATCGAGACCGTCGCCAGGCCGAGATGAAACAACAGCTCGTTGGCTTTGTCGTCGGCGGTCTTGCCGTAGTCGCGGGTGACCTGCACGCGGATGTCGGGTGGAATCAGCCGGCCGCGCAGCGAGTCGACGCGGCGCAGAATATCGCCGGCGACCACCACGGCATTGGACCCGGCGCGCTTGGAGAGCGCCAGGCTGACCGCCGGCACGCGGTCCCAGGCGTTGTGACCCGGCGTCAGGTTCCATACCCGGTCTTCCGCGGGGCTTGGGCCGATCATCACCTGCGCCACGTCACGCACATACACCGGCCGGCCATCGCGGGTGGTGAGCAACAGCAAGCCGATATCGGGCACACCGCGCAGCGTCTGGCCGGCGGCCAGCGTGCGCGCGACGCCGGCGTCACGCAGCGATCCGGCAACGAATTCCTGGTTGGCGCCACGCACCTTGGCGACCAACTGCTGCAACGTGACGCCGAACAATGCCAGTTTCTCCGGGTCGGGCTGGACCTGGATTTCCTCCGCCCCGGTGCCGGCGATGTAGCTGGAGCCGATATTGTCGACCTTGGCCAACTCGTAACGCAGCTTGCGGGCAAGGTCATAGAGATCCTGGTCGGTCCAGCGCGCCGCCGCTTCCGGTTGCGGCGACAGCGTCAGCACCACGATGGCAACGTCATTGATGCCGTGGCCGACCACCAGCGGCTCCGGAATGCCGATCGGAATCTTGTCGAGATTGGCGCGGATCTTGTCGTTGACGCGCAGCACCGCGTCGTCCTCGTCGGTGCCGACGACGAACCGCACGGTGACCATGGCCTGGTCGTCCTGCGTCTGGCTGTAGACATGCTCTACGCCGGGGATCGCCTTGACGATGGCCTCCAGCGGCTTGGTCACCAGTTCCACCGCGTCGGGCGCCTTCAGGCCGTTGGCCTGCACCATGATGTCGACCATCGGCACGCGGATCTGCGGCTCCTCCTCGCGCGGGATGCTCAGCAGCGCGACGAGGCCGGCGGCGAGCGCGGCCAGCAGGAACAATGGCGTCAGCGGCGAGCGGATCGTTGCTCGCGTCAGCCGGCCGGAGAGACCGAAGTTCATGGGATCAGCGTCCCTTGCTTAGGGCTGCACCAGCACATCGCCATCGCGGACGCCGGACAGGATTTCGATGCCGTCGGGCATTGTCGGCGTGGGATGCGCCTCGCCCCGCTGCACCGGCGTCTCGACGACACTGCCGTCCGGGCGGTGCAGGCGCACGTAATCCAGACCGAACCGCGTTTGCAGGAAGCGGTCGGGGATCACGAGGCCGGGGCGTGCGCCGGCATTGATCCAGACCAGCACGCGGTCGCCGACAAAGTAGTTGCCAAGGTCAGCCACCTTGGCATCTGCCACCACGCGGCCTTGCTCGATCTGCGGATAGACCAGGGTGATGGTGCCGTCGGTGCCGTGTGCGGCGCCGAGCCAGCCGGGATCGAGGCGTACCGGATCGCCGGGCTTCAGGAACACCGCGTGCCGCTCCGGGATGCGCAGCCGCAGCAGGAAGGGTTGCTCGCCGACGGTGGCGACGGTGTCGCCGGCCAGCACGACGCTGTCCTGCGTCAGCGGCACCGTGATCACGCGGCCGGACACCGGGGCCATCACCTGGCCTTCATTCGAGTTCTGTTGGGCAACGGCGCGCTGCGCGACGGCGGCGCGCAGATTGGCGGTGCCGACGTCCAGCGCGGTGCGTGCCTTGTCGAGGTCGGCGCGTGAGCCGGCGCCGGAGCGCGCCAACGTGTCGGCGCGATTGAAATCGATCTGCGCCTGGGCGAGTTGCGACTGCAGCGCGGCGATCTGCGCATCCAGCGAGCGGATTTGCAGCAGCAGTTTCTCGTCCGCCACCACCGCAATGACCTGGCCCTGCTGCACCGGGTCTCCCTGGCGCACCGACAAGGTGGCGATGGTGCCGCCGATGCGCGTGCGCGCAGGCACCAGGTTCGGACTTTCGACCGTCGCGAACGCGGCTTTCTGGTCGGCGATGTCACTGCCGTGAACGTCGAAGGTGGTTTCGGCGCGAGCGGTCGCAGCCAGCGACACAGCGACGATCAATAGCGGAATGATGCGAGACATGGCGTGCCTTGCCCCCTCGGGCATGAGAGACAGGCGGGGTCAGATCGGTGTGCGGTTGGCGGCTGTCCGGTCAGGTCAGGCCGCCGCTGGCCTGACCGGGCGTCTGGTCGGCGACCTCCCGCGAGTTATTGCCGGTCCACCACCGCGCCGCTGTTCGGATCCAGGCTCACCGTCGGGTAATGCGCGTGCTTCCACGCCAGGATGCCACCCTTCAAATGGCGGGTGACCGGCACCCCGGCCTGCATGCACCTGGCCACCGCGACGGCGGACCGCTTGCCCGAGCCGCAATGCAGCACCACCGGCCGTTCGCCGACCGGCAATGCCTGCGCGTCGAAGGTGGAGAGCGGAAACAGCAAGGCGCCGTGGATGCGTTCATTCACGTATTCCTGCGGCTCGCGCACGTCGACCAGCACGATGCGATGCTCGCGCAGCGCCGTATGGACTTCGGTGGGCGTCATCTCCTGCAAGTGCGGTTGCATCTGGGTCTCCCGTAGGGGTTGATGGGTCATGAGGCGCGGGCCCGGGCTGGCCTCCTGCGCGCAGATTTTCCGGCGGCAGGCCCGCAGATCGGCGCGGGCTTGCAGAACAATTCGAACAACGTCTCCAGCACACGGCGGGCGGGGACGCTGGCGATGGAATACCAGATGGTCTGGCCGTCGCGCCGCGCCTGCACCAGACCATCGCGGCGCAGCAGCGACAGATGCTGCGACACGGTGGAATCGCGCAGGTCCAGGAAGGCGGCAAGATCGCCGACCGAGCGTTCCCCCTCCGTCAACTGGCAGAGGATCAGCAGCCGGTGACGGTTGCCCAGCGTTTTCAGCAATTCGCTGGCCTGGTCTGCCGCCGCAGCCATCTGGTCCGGATCGAGTTTCATTGCCAATCACTTTCCTACTTGCGTATCTACGATACTACGTATATATTGTCAAGCCACGAACGGAGAAATCGGCGCAGCCGGCGGATGCTGGCACGCCGTCCGGACATCTCACCGGAGGGAACCGTATGAGGGACGTGGTGGTACTGGGCGCCGGCCTGGGAGGTACGTTGACGGCCTACGAGCTGCAGCGGCGGCTCCGGCCACAGGACCGGCTGACCTTGATCGGCCAGGACAGCAGCTATCATTTCGTCCCCTCCAACCCCTGGGTTGCGGTCGGCTGGCGCGACCGTGCCGATATCGAGACCGACCTCAGCAAGGTCATGCGGCGCAAGGGCATCCGCTATCTGACCCAAGGTGCGCGGCGGCTCGATCCGGCAGCGCGGCGCATCGATATGAACGACGGCGCCAGCATTGCCTACGACTACCTCGTCATCGCCACCGGGCCCGACCTGGCGTTCGACGAAATCGAGGGGTTGGGGCCCGACGGGTTCACCCAATCGATCTGCCATATCGACCACGCGGTGCGGGCGCGTGCGGCATTCGAAGAGTTTTGCAACAACCCTGGTCCGATCGTGGTCGGCGCTGTGCAAGGCGCCTCCTGCTTCGGCCCGGCTTACGAATTTGCCTTCATCCTGGATACCGAGCTGCGCAAGCGCCGCATCCGGGACCGGGTGAAAATGACCTTCGTGACGCCGGAGCCGTATATCGGCCATCTCGGCCTCGATGGCGTCGGCGACACCAAGTCCATGTTGGAAAGCGAGCTGCGCAGCCGCCATATCGGCTGGGTCACCAATGCCAAGGTACAGCGCGTCACGCCGAACGCGGTGGCCGTGGAGGAGATGGATGACAACGGCGCGCCCCGCAAGCTGCATGAGCTGCCGTTCGGCTTCGCCATGCTGCTGCCGGCGTTCCGCGGCGTACCGGCGATCCGCGGCCTGGACAAGCTGGTGAATCCGCGTGGCTTCGTGCTGATCGACAAGAACCAGGCGAACCCGGCCTTTCCCGAGATCTACGGCATTGGGGTCTGCGTCGCGATTCCGCCGGTGGGTCCCACCCCAGTGCCGGTGGGCACGCCGAAGACCGGCTTCATGATCGAATCGATGGTGACGGCCACCGCGACCAATATCGGCCGCCGGCTGCGCAACGAGGAACCGAGCGCGCGTGCCACCTGGAACGCGATCTGCCTCGCCGATTTTGGCGACGGCGGCGTGGCGTTCGTGGCACAGCCGCAGATTCCCCCGCGCAACGTCAACTGGTCTGCCAAGGGCGCCTGGGTGCATCTGGCGAAGGTGGCGTTCGAGAAATACTACCTGCGCAAGATGCGCGCCGGCCAGAGTGAGCATTTCTTCGAGAATTTCGTGTTGCGCCGCATGAACGTCCACAAGCTGCACGCGGCGGAGTGAGGCTGTCATGGCCGCATCATCGCAAATCGTCTGCCCGTCCTGCGGCACCAGGAACCGGGTGCCGGTGGCGCGCTCCGCCGGTGCCGCAAACTGCGGCAACTGTCATCGCCCCCTGTTCGACGCCCACCCCGCCGCGGTGGACGCAGACGGATTGGAACAGCACTTGCTCGGCAATGACATCCCGGTGCTGCTGGATGTGTGGGCGCCGTGGTGCGGCCCTTGCCGCATGATGGCCCCGCAGTTCGAGCATGCGGCCGGTGCGCTGGAGCCGGACGTCCGCTTGCTCAAGCTCAATGCCGACGCAGCGCCGAACGTCTCCGCGCGGCTCGGCGTGCGCGGTATCCCGGCCATGTTCTTGTTCCGCAATGGCGCCGTCCTGGCGCAGACCGCCGGCGCGATGGACGCCGACGCGATCGTGCGCTGGACCCGCGCCCACCTGGGTTCGCACCCATCCTGATCCGGAGGTCCCCGATCATGTCGATCGATCGCGCCGTGCTGGCTTTCGCGGGCTTCATGACTTTGCTCAGCGCATTGCTGGTCGCGCTGGTGAGCCCCTGGTTCCTGCTGCTGACCGC
>DATJNA010000313.1:0-8774 GCA_035508435.1 Acetobacteraceae bacterium
CCCGGCGCTGCTGGTGAAGGAGGACGGCGGCGTGATGCCGTTCGGCACGCCGGGCGGCGACGTGCAGACGCAGGCAATGCTACAGGTCCTGCTGAACATCCTGCATTTCGGCATGGATCCGCAGAGCGCCATCGAGGCGCCGCGCGTGGCGTCGTACTCGTTCCCATCGTCGTTCGCGCCGTTCGAGTATTTCCCCGGCCGGCTGGCGGCGGAATCCCGCATCGACAAGGCCACGCGGGACGCTCTCGCCGCGCGCGGGCACGAGATTCGCGAATGGCCCGAATGGACGTGGCTGGCGGGGTCGGTGGAGGCGATTGTCTCCGAGCCGACGACCGGACTCATCGGCGCGGGCGCCGATCCTCGGCGGCCAGCTTACGCCTTGGCGATCTAGCTGTAGCCATCGGACACCGGCGCAGCGTTGGCCGTGCCAGCGCGTGTCTCGTCATGGTGAGCGGCCCTCGCACGACCGGGAACGATCCAGGCCTCCGGGCAGCGCGTCCGTCCGGCTGTCCCGGCGTGTGCGTCCTGCAACGTCGTCCTGGCCGCCGCGTGGCCGACTCGGCGGGCGCGCTTCCCTGGTAGCATAGCCGCAACGCTCACGGTCAGTTGATGATGCGTGCTTATTCCGGCCAGGCCATATTACGTGCCCGAATTGGCCGGATCGCCTCGGGTTGACCGACTGTCGCGGCTCTGCGGCGGGTTCCGCGCCGATGAGTCGAGCATTCGGATCCGGCACTTCACGGACCGGGGCGGCGGGCTGACATATCTGCCGCGAGAGCCATGCGGCTCTCTGTTCAGCGTCCCTCTCCGTGTCGGGCATCGGTGCGGCCGGCCACCTGGGCGCGTCGGGCGAAGGCTGATCAACGATCTGTCCCAACCGCTGCCGGGTGACATGCCGTCTGCGTGATCCGGGCGCGGGCTGACCGAATCGGCGGCATCTGCTACAGGCGCGCCCTTCTGCCCGTCAGCAGGGCATATGCGGACCGCCTGCGGGGCGTATTCGGAGATCTTGGCTTGCGGATTTTTTCTCCCGGACGGCCGCGTGCCGCGATGTGGATTGCGCTGGCGCTGGTCGGCTCGCTGTTGCCGGGCTGTGCCGAGAATCCCGCGCCCCAGGTGGCCGGCCCGCGCCTGTTCGCCTCGGACTTCCAGGGGGCGGCGAAGACCTGCACCTCGCCCAAGCCGCGGCTCGCGTCGGGACACGAGACCGCGGCCGATTTGAGGCTGGCCAACGACGGCGGGTGGTGCGCAATCACCGTGACCGATGACGGCAAGCCGTACGCCGCTGGCCTGCTGACCGAATCGCCAGCGCATGGCGATGTGTACATACACCCGGTCGGTGCAACGACCCGGATCGACTACACACCGGACGCGGGATTTGTCGGGAACGACGCGTTTGTCGTTCGGCTGCTGCCGGGTCGTCCGGAGCTGCGCGTCAACGTCGTGGTGGCGCGGTAATCCTGCGCCGCCGCGCGGGCGGCAAGCGCGGCGTCAACCCTTCCCTGCTGTCAGCGCGAGGCCCAGAGAGCCTGGGCAATCCGAGCCTGGGCAATCCGAGCCTGGGCAATCCCGGGCAAATGGCGCTCGAAGGATCCGTGCCGCTTGCCGGCCGAGGTTGCTGTGGCGCTCCCGGCCTCGCGATGACAGCCGGGGAAGAACGACGCGAGCGAGGCGAGGGCTGCGTCCGCTCCGGCTACCGCCGCTTGCTCGCAACCCGCCGCACCGGATGCTTCGGCGCCTCGGCTACTTGCTCGGAGCAAACATCGAGCGAGGCCGGTACAAGATTTTGCCCGGCGGCGAAGGTCGCCAGCTCGTCGGCGTCCCGCAGCGCCATCACCTCCTGGAACAGTACACCATTGTGTGGGCAGAAATCCGTGCCCAACCTGGTGCCGGCGCTCGATTGGGCGTTGGCCAGGTCGGTGACGAAGCGGTCATGCTCCGTCTGTGCCCGCCGGCCGAAATTCCGCTTGAACCAGGCGTCGATATCTTGCTCGTTTGCCTGCAGCGCCGGGCGGTAGCGTTCGATGAACGCATTGTACTGCGCGTCGTCAGAGCAACCGGTCGCCAGCACCATCATCTCGCTGCGCAGTGCCTGCACATGGAACGCGGCCCGGGCACTCGGCGGCAGGCATTGCATTTCCGCGCCCGCCTGCTGGCTGATCAGCAAACCGGCGGCGGCAAGGCTCACGAACGAACGGCGCATCCACGTCTCCCCCGACAGGTCTCTGCCCCTTCTATCCGGCACAAACGCCGCGTCGGGCAAGCGCCAAAGCCATCAAATCCGGAGGCTGACGTCTCCGGCCCGGTTTGCTAGAGCCGCGACAGCGGACAGGGAACGCGGCAGCGTGGCAAGCGGCGAGCGTATCGCGATCGGCAGTATCGGCATCGGCTGTCTGGTGCTGGCGCTGAAGGGCATGGCCTGGTGGGTCACCGGCAGCGTTGCATTCTATTCCGACGCGCTGGAGACCACTCTGCACCTCGCAACCGGTCTACTCGTCCTGATGTCGGTGCGATTGGCCGCTCGACCCGCCGACGCCAATCATCCGTTCGGTCATAGCAAGGCCGAGTTCTTCGCCGCCGTGATCGAGGGCGTGCTGATCGTTATCGCCGCCCTGTCGATCTTCAACCAGGCCTGGCACGCGTGGCTGCATCCGGAGCCGTTGCAGGTGCCGTCCGAGGGCATCGGCATCAACGCCGTGGCCACCGTGCTGAACGGCGGCTGGGCGCTGGCGTTGCTGCGTGCCGGTCGCGGCCTGAACTCCCCCGCCCTGGAGGCAGACGGACGGCACCTGTTGTCGGACGTGGTGACGTCCCTGGGCATCGTCGCCGGCGTTCTGGTCTCCGTGCTGACCGGCTATCTGCCGCTGGACTCGCTGATTGCCGCGGCGGCCGGCGTCTATGTG
This sequence comes from Acetobacteraceae bacterium, assembly GCA_035508435.1. Classification (GTDB taxonomy): domain Bacteria; phylum Pseudomonadota; class Alphaproteobacteria; order Acetobacterales; family Acetobacteraceae; genus JASHVB01. The sequence continues at coordinate 2,904 of DATJNA010000313.1, forward strand.
CTGTGGTCCGGCATGCGCATGATCTCCAGTTCCGTTGGCGGACTGATGGATGCCGCGCCCGGGCCGGAGGTGATCGGCCGCATCCGCCAACTCGTGGGCGACAGCGCCACGGGCGCGCTGGAGGCGCACGATCTGCGCACCCGCCGGGCCGGCCGGCTGACCTTCCTCGACTTTCACCTCGTCGTGCCAGCCGACATGACGGTGGCGGAATCGCACGCAATCTGCGATCGGATCGAGGAGGCGCTACGAGCAGAGATGCCGCACGTGGCGGTCACCATTCATGTCGAGCCGCCAGACAAGGCGAAACAACACGGCGTGCCGGTATTGTAAAGCACCAGGCTGCTGTTGCCGCCTGCTTCCGGGGCAGTGGCAGATCGTGGTTGCGGCAACCCAGAGCAATGGCGGACAGGGTCACTGCGATGGCGACGGCGACGGCGACGGCCTGGGCTGGGAGGGTGGCGGCGGCGGCGGTGGTGGCGCCGGGCGCACGGTGGACGGCCCCGTGATGACGTCAAAATCGAAATTGGATGCCGGCATGTCGAACCTCCTTGGGGGTTGGGAGGCCGCTCTGCCTAGGCGTATGTCGCACTTGAAAAACGAAAGCCGCCTTGGCAGGGCGGCTTCGGGGAACTTGCTACGTATGCACGATCCTAGGCCGCCGGTTTGTACCAGCGGTACCAAAATCGCGCGGTGGGTCGTGTCGGTGCCATCGCAGCCTCTCTAACGCAGCTTGGCGGTGACCGCAAGTCTTGATTGATCGGCCCTGACCGATCGGGCAGCGGCAATCTCGCAACAACGGCAATCTCGCAACAACGGCAATCCCGCCGCAGCGGTCATCTCACAGCGGCGGTGATCTCAGATTGGATAGCGTGCCGGCTGGAACTGTGGCGCACGGCGAGGACGGCGCAGAACCACACGCAACCCTCCCTCCAGCGACATCAGCACGACGGGGTTGGCGACTGCAATGCCTGACGACGTTCGTGCCAGGCGTCCATCAGTTGCAGCACGGTCGCCGCCGTCTCTTCGATCGAGCGCCGGGTCACATCGATGACTGGCCAGCCGCGGCTGTTGCACAGCCGTCGCGCCCAGAGCAACTCCGCCCGCACGGCCTCCTCGTCAACGTACTCGGTGGAGCTCTGCCGCACCGCCGCGGCAGGGGTGCCCGCGGCAATCATGCGCAGGCGGAAACGCCGGATCTCGATCAGTGCCGGCGCCTCCAGGGTCAGCCCGACCACCGGACAGTGCGGATTCTCCAGATCGGGCGGCAGCGGCAGGTTCGGGACCAGAGGCACGTTCGCTGCCTTGATCCCCCGGTTGGCGAGGTAAAAGCAGGTCGGCGTCTTCGAGCTGCGCGACACACCCACCAGAATCACATCGGCCTCCGCCAGCCCAGCCGCCGCCTGGCCATCATCATGTGCAAGCACGTAGTGCATCGCATCGATGCGGCGAAAATAATCCGCGTTCAATGCATACTGGCGGCCCGGCCGGGCTGACGCTTGCTCGCCGATCGACTCCTGCAACACATTCATCACCGGATCGAGCACGTTTACCATCGGCACGTTCAACCGCAGGCAGGTGGTCTCGAGTTCGCTGCGCAGCGCGCGGTCGACCAGGGTGGTCAGCACCGGGCCCGGCTCATGCTCGATGCCCTCAAGCACGCGATGAAGCTGGAAACGGGTGCGGATCAGGCTCCAGCGGTGATGAATGATGTGGGCATGCTCGAACTGCACCGTCGTGGCGCGCGCGATGGCGTTCAGCGTCTCGCCGGTCGCATCCGATACCAGGTGCAGGTTGATGCGCTGATTATCCATAGGGGCGAGAATAGCGGGGATAGAGGGCACCGTCAGCCCAGCAGCGGGGACCGCGGCGCAATGCGGGGATAAGCCTCTCCCTTGCGTGACACGGCGATAGCTGGCAGCAGTTCTCCGCCGGTCCGGGACAACGCCGGAAAAGCGAGGCGATGGCAGTGGTTGCAGAGCGACGCTGATGTGGACAGAAGCACGCGAGCCAGGCCGGCGACGGGTACCACGCAATCCACAGGCCCTATTGCAACAACATCCCTTAAAGATTTTTTCTTATGTCTGAGTCGCTTCCCGTCTCGGCAAAACGACTGCTGCGCGTACTGGCAGGAGAAACGGTTTGGCCGCCGCCGCTATGGCTGATGCGTCAGGCGGGGCGCTACCTGCCGGAATACCGGGCGGTGCGAGCCCGGGTGAAGGACTTCATCGCCTTGGCCACGACGCCGGAATTGGCGGCCGACGTCACGCTGCAGCCGATCCGGCGCTATCGGCTGGACGCGGCCATCCTGTTCAGCGACATCCTGCTGCTGCCATGGGCGATGGGCCAGGGACTTGCCTACCGTGCGGGGGAAGGACCCGTTCTGCCGCCGCTGCGTGATGCCGCCGGCGTAGCGTCGCTCGACACAAAGGGTTTCCTGCCTCGGCTGGAGCCGGTTTTCACGACGGTGCGTCGCGTCCGGCAGATGCTGGTGGCGGAGGGCCTCGGCGATACCAGCCTGATCGGTTTCGCCGGTTCACCCTTCACCGTCGCCTGCTACATGGTGGAGGGCGGCAGCTCGCGCGACTTCGCCGCCACGCGCCTGATGGCGTTCAACCAGCCGGCGCTGTTTGCCCGCCTGCTGGACGTCGTGAGCGCCGCCACGATCGCGTACCTGTCGGCGCAGATTGCCGCCGGAGCCGAGGCCGTCATGCTGTTCGATTCCTGGGCTGGGGTGCTGTCCCCCGGCCAGTTCCATGAGCATGTCATCCGGCCGACGCGCGATATCGTTGCGACGCTACGGCAGCTCCATCCTGGGGTGCCGGTCATCGGCTTTCCACGGCTCGCAGGCATGCTGATCGAGGAGTACGTCAGTGCGACCGGCGTGAATGCCGTCGGGATGGACACCGGCATGGATATCGCCCTGGTGCGGTCGCTGTTGCGGAGCAATACAGCATTGCAAGGCAATCTGGATCCGATGGCGCTGGTGGCCGGCGGCGACGCGCTGCGGCGTGAAGCGTCGGCGGTGCTGGACGCACTCCGTGGCTGGCCTGCGGTGTTCAACCTTGGGCATGGCATCGTGCCGCAGACGCCGCCCGCACATGTGGCACAGCTTGCAGAGCAAGTGCGTGCAGGGTGAGCAATGCCGCAGGCTCGCGGTGGTACTGTTCAATCTGGGTGCGCCGGACCAGCCATCGGCCGTGGCACCGTTCCTGCGCAACCTGTTTCGTGATCCGGCGATCTTGCGTGTCCCGCCGCCGGTGCGAGGCCTGCTGGCGCGTCTGATTGCAGGATTTCGGCTGCGTCCGGCGCAGGCGAATTACACGCTGTTGGGCGGCAGCTCGCCGCTGCTGGACCTGACCCGCGCGCAGGCCAGCGCTTTGCAGGCTGCCCTTGCGGATTGGGATGTGCGCTGCTTCATCGCCATGCGCTATTGGCACCCGTTTGCCGAGGCCGCTGCCCGCGCAGTGCGAGCCTGGCAGCCGGATCAGGTCGTGCTGCTGCCGCTGTATCCGCAATATTCCACCACCACGACCGGCAGCTCTTTCGCCGATTGGCACGAGGCCGCGGCGACGGTCGGCCTGGCGGTGGCCACTCATGCGATCTGTTGCTACGCCACCGACCCGGCGTTCGTTGCGGCGGTCGCCGCGCTGGTGCGGCAGGCGCACGCCGACGCGCGATCCGCGCTGCCGGCTGAAGTGCCATTGCGCGTGTTGTTTTCCGCCCATGGGCTGCCCGAATCCATCGTCGCGGCGGGTGACCCGTATCAATGGCAGGTGGAGCAAACCGTCGCCGCGGTGCTGGCATCGTGGGACGAGCAAGGGGTGGATTGGGCGATCTGCTACCAGTCGCGCGCGACGCCGCAGCGCTGGATCGCGCCGAGCACGATCGCCGAGGTCGAGCGGGCAGCGCGGGACAAGACCGCCGTGCTGGTGGTGCCGATCGCCTTCGTATCAGAGCATTCCGAGACGCTGGTCGAGCTCGACATCGAGTATCGCCATCTGGCCGAACGTCTCGGCGTTCCCGGATATTTTCGGGTGCCGACACCGGGTGTGAATGTCGCGTTCATCGCCGCCTTGGCGAAAGCGGTCGGCGATGCGGCTGCGGCTGATCCGGGTGTTCGCAGTCATCCGGGCGCGCGAATCTGCCCGTCCCGCTACCGCGGCTGTCCGTGCGCACCGACGGCCGGCCCGCCATGACCATCACTGCCCTGGCGCCCTTCTATGCCTGGATCAAGGCGTTCCATATCGTCTCGATCATCGCCTGGATGGCAGCCTTGCTCTATCTGCCGCGTCTCTACGTCTATCACTGCGAAACGCTGCCCGGCTCGGCCGAGAGCGAGCGCTTCAAGGTGATGGAGCGCCGGCTGCTGAAGCAGATCGCCACGCCGGCGATGATCTCGGCCTGGACCTTCGGCGTATTGTTGGTGCTGACACCTGGCGTGCTGGATTGGAGCTGGGGCTGGTGGCATGTGAAGCTGGCCGCAGTGATCGCACTGTCCGGCTTCCACGGCATGCTCTCCCGCTGGCGGCGGGATTTCGTCAACGATCGCAACCGCCGGTCGCAACGCTTCTACCGCGCCATCAACGAGGTCCCGACCCTGCTGATGCTGCTGATCGTGATTATGGTGGTGGTCCGACCGTTCTGACCGTTCTGACCTCTTGACGTCCTGCGGCGGCGTACCTACGTGGCGGTTGACGCCGGGGGAGCGCCACGGGTAAACTGTGCGCACCCTCCAAAGGCAGGAGTCGGCTATCGGCCGCTCCGGATTTCCTTCCTTAACGGGATACCAGTCAGTTTTTCCCCGCCGGGAGAGATTTGTCTTGGTTCCGCGCGCCTTCCCGCCCGCGTCCCGTCCCATTCTGTCGTGACCACCCCCGAGGCATTACCGATGCACCTCGCCGAACTTAAAGCCAAGTCGCCATCCGACCTGCTGAGCTACGCCGAATCGCTGCAGATCGAGAACGCATCGTCCTTGCGCAAGCAGGACATGATGTTCGCGATCCTGAAGAACTTGGCCGAGAACGACCAGGCGATCCATGGCGAAGGCACGCTGGAAATCCTGCCGGATGGTTTCGGCTTCCTGCGCAGCCCGGAAGCCAACTACCTGCCCGGTCCGGACGACATCTATGTCAGTCCCAGCCAGGTGCGCCGCTTCGGCCTGCGCACCGGCGACACCGTCGAGGGCCAGATCCGCGCGCCGAAGGACGGCGAGCGATACTTTGCCCTTCTGAAGGTCGATACGGTGAATTTCGAGCCGCCGGAATCCGTGCGGCACCGGATCAACTTCGACAACCTGACGCCGCTGTACCCCGACGAGCGGCTGAAGATGGAAATGGAGAATTTCCAGTCCGTCGCAAAGGGACCGACCAAGGACTACACGCCGCGGGTGATCGACCTGATCTGTCCGATCGGCAAAGGCCAGCGGGCCCTGATCGTGTCGCCGCCGCGCACCGGCAAGACCGTGATGATGCAGAACATCGCCACCGCGATCGCCGCCAACCACCCGGAGGTCTTCCTGATCGTGCTGCTGATCGACGAGCGGCCCGAGGAAGTCACCGACATGATCCGCTCGGTGAAAGGCGAGGTGATCAGCAGCACGTTCGACGAACCCGCCACCCGCCACGTGCAGGTGACCGAGATGGTGCTGGAGAAGGCCAAGCGCCTGGTAGAGCATAAGCGCGACGTGGTGATCCTGCTGGATTCGATCACGCGGCTGGCGCGCGCCTATAACACGGTGGTGCCGTCGTCCGGCAAGGTGCTGACCGGTGGCGTGGACGCCAACGCGCTGCAGCGGCCGAAGCGGTTCTTCGGCGCGGCGCGCAATATCGAGGAAGGCGGCTCGCTGACCATCATCGCCACCGCGCTGATCGA
>DATJNA010000314.1:0-14719 GCA_035508435.1 Acetobacteraceae bacterium
GCTGTCTCTGGCACTACGATTTGTTTATGGAACAGCTTCCACAGGTCACGATAAGGCTGGAAAATTCCGGGACCTTGCCCGCGCTGCACGCGTTCCTCGAACTGCACGATGATGCCCTGAAGCAGCGGGCCGAGGCAGATCACGGTGAGGACTTGCAGGACTTGCAGAATGATGTCGCGTGTGGTGATCATCGACCACCGTCCTCTGCCCGCGGGAAGAGCTGATAGTGGTCATCACTTTGGTAACCAAGTCGGGCCACCCTAACCATCACAGTCCTCCCGTGCTCGCGTACGAGGCCAGGAGGAGTCATTAGCCCTGAGGGCGGTTAGGGGCGGACTCCATCGCCACTGGTGCCGCTATACGCGAGGGGCGCCGCCCTGTCAATCCAGTGCTGCGACCAGTGCTGCGACACGGCGCTCGTGGGTCAGGCGGTTGTCAGGACCAGTGGATTCGGCCCGAATCGCGCGTAGCCCGCCTCTGCGACCAGCAGGTCGAGGTCCAGCGACGCCAGGTCGTCGCCTAGTGGTTCCACCTGCATGTCTTGCTCTTGATAGAACACCTTGATGTAACCCTGGCAGACCGAGCAGGTTTCGGCCTTGACCGCGCTCTCGGCGCCTTCGATGGAACGCAGCACAAGGCCACGTGATTCCCCGCAGTTGACGCAGACCGCCCGGACATGATTCCAGGCAGTCGCGCATAGCCCGCAATGCAGATAGCGTGTGCCGGGAGCACGCCCAGACGCGGTGACCATGGCGCCAACCGGCATGGAGCCGCATACCGGACATAATCCGCGTTGGGGCAGCAAATTGACGCGCGCCACGTCAAGTGCAGCCGCGCGGCAAGCGAAGATAACTTGCAATGCCGCGGCGATGAAGAGGGCCGGGCCGGTGTCTGCCGCTTGCACGCGGCCGGCAAGCCATACTGCAGCGAGCGGCAGCGGATCACGCGAGCGAAGCTCCTGCAGCACTGCCAGCGTCGCATCCGGCATTTCGCCCGTGGGCAGGTTGCTCAGTAAACAGCGGAAGCGGGTGTTGAAGACCTCCCCCGGGGCGAACAACTCTGGCGCAAGCGGCGGCCGCGCATCGTAGGCGGGCCAGTGCTGGTCGAATCCGCCGCTTCGCACCACATTGTGTTGTGCGCGCGCCACCTGTGCCACGAAATGCAACCATGCCTTCATTGGGTGTCCGGCCGATAGCGCAAGCAACCGGGCGGTCCGCCTGAGGAAGAGCGTGTCTGGATCGGGCAATATGATTGGAACCGGCTGGCCGATTCCCGACAGGGGATCGCCTATGCGCGCCTTGACCGATCCCGAAGGGTTGCCGACTGCCAACCTATCCCGTCGTCCTCTGTTGACCAGCGAACTATCGGCGTGCGACCTCTCGCAGCCACTTACGATGATGCCGCCATGACCAACCGGCGGTGACGGTGCCCCGAGTCATACCGCGGACCGAGCCGCGCATCCACACGGCCGCATATACATGCACGATCCAGATGCATATGATGACGAACGCTGCTGCGGCATGGGCGACGACAGCGATCCGCTTCTGCTCGATTGTGGTGTAGCTGAAAAAGTATCGGTCCCACATCACGAGGCCGCTGAAGAACAATATCAGGATCAACAAAGTCATCAGCCAGAATATGATCTTCTGGCCCGCGTTATAACGGCCGACCTCCGGAGCACTCTCCTCGTCATTGGCCAGCACACGGCTCAGAGCACCCATCCAGCGCGTATCGTCGCTACTCCAGAGATTGTGCCGGACGAAACGAATGAACAGCAGAGCGAAGCTGATCAGCAATGCCACGCCGAACCAGGGATGGATGACACGGGTGTAGACTCCGCCGCCGAACAGATCAGTGAGAAAGAAAAGCGATGGGTGGAACAGACTTATGCCAGAGAGACCGAGCAGAATGAGGAGGCCGGCGCCGATCCAGTGGTTGATGCGGGCGGCGGCCGTGTAGCGGGCCAAAGTGCCTGGAGGCTGGTGTCTCATCCGCGGCGCTCCGTGTCGATCACCTCACGGCCCTTCGAATCATCCTCGGGCTGCACCTCGTTCGGCCCTGCCACCATCCAGTGTACGAACCCGGCAACGGCTGTGAAGGCGATGCCCGCCAACGCGATCGGCTTGGCAATGCCTTTCCACACCTGGACCAGAGCGCTGATATGCGGGTTCTTCGGCAGGCCGGCGTAGAGCGGCGGATCGTCGGCATGATGCAGCACGTACATCACGTGCGTGCCGCCAACCCCGGAGGGATCGTAGAGCCCGGCATTCTGGAAGCCGCGTGATTTCAGGTCGACAATGCGGTCCTCTGCCTGGGCGATCATGTCGGACTTGGTGCCGAACATGATCGCGCCGGTCGGGCACGCCTTGGCGCAGGCGGGGGACTGCCCCACGGCGACGCGGTCGCTGCACAGCGTGCACTTATAGGCCTTGCGATCCGTCTGGCTGATGCGCGGAATATTAAATGGGCAGCCCCTGATACAGTAGCCGCAGCCGATGCAGTTCTCGCTGATGAAATCGACGATACCATTCGCGTATTGCACGATGGCGCCGGGCGACGGGCAGGCTTTCAAGCAGCCCGGGTCCTCGCAATGCATGCAGCCGTCCTTGCGGATCAGCCACTCCAATTCGCCCTTCGGGTTGTCCCACTCGGTGAAACGCATCACCGTCCAGGCGGCCGGGCCGAGTTCCATAGGGTTGTCGTAGCTGCCTTCAAATTCGCCGATTGCCGGGCGCAGATCGTTCCATTCCATGCAGGCGGATTGACAGGCCTTGCAGCCGATGCAACGCGACACGTCGATCAGCTTGGCAACCTGCATTTCCTCGCGGATTTGCGGCGGCACTTCGTCGGTCGCAGAGCGGCGGTGGATGTCAAGCGACTGAAGGTCGGCCATAGTGCATTCTCCTTCAGGCCACTGGCGCCGGTGCTTTTTCGACGTTCACAAGGAAGGCCTTGAACTCCGGAGTTTCCGCATTGGCGTCGCCGACGAAAGGTGTCAATGTGTTGGCGCCAAAGCCTTTGCGTGCCAGACCGGTAAAGCCCCAATGGATGGGCACGCCGATGAGATGGACCGGCTTGTCATCTACGCTAAAGGGCTTCAGCCGCTTGGTGACATAGGCTTTCGCCACCATGGTACCACGGTTCGACCACACTTTGACCCATTCGCCCTGGCCGATGCCCTTCTCTTTTGCCAAGGCCTCGCCGATTTCCACAAACTCCTCCGGCTGCAGGATTGCGTTCATCCTGGCGTGCTTGGTCCAGAAATGGAAATGCTCGGTTAGGCGGTAAGTGGTGGCGACAATCGGGAACTTCTCCGCGGTTCCGAATTGGGCGCGATCACTCGGGAATACGCGGGCCACCGGATTGGTGGCGACATGTGGATGCAGCAGGTTTGGCACCGGGCTTTCGAACGGCTCGTAATGCTCCGGGAACGGCCCTTCGCGCAACTGGTCGAGCGAGAACAGCCGGGCCATACCTTCGGCCAGCATGATGAACGGCCCAACATTGGCTTCCGGCTTGTTGGTCACGATGTAGTCGGGCACGTCGATACCGGCCCATGTGGTGCCGTTCCACTGGATCAGAGGCTTTTCTGGGTTCCACGGCTTGCCCGTCGGATCGGCTGAGGCACGATTGTACATGATCCGCCGGTTCACCGGCCACGACCATGCCCAATTAGGTGCCAGGCCCTGCTCGCGCGGATCGGTCGCATCGCGCCGCGCCATCTGATTGCCGGCCTCGGTCCAGCAGCCGCTGTAAATCCAGCAGCCACAGGCGGTGCTGCCGTCGTCGCGCAGGAACGCGAAGCTGGGCACTTGCTGTCCGGCTTTCACTACCACGGCACCGCTTGGATCTTTCACGTCTGCCAGGGCCTTGCCATTGATCTCCTTGGCGAGATCCGACGGATCGGGGGCGGTCGGATTGGTGTAGTTCCAGGTCAGGTGCTGGATCGCGTCGGAGAACGCCCCGCCTTCCTTCTGATACATCGCGCGCATGCGGTGAAACAGTCCGGACATGATGGCAATGTCGCTGCGTGCTTCGCCGGGTGGGTCGGCGGCCTTCCAGTGCCATTGCAGCCAGCGCGCGGAGTTGGTCAGGCTGCCATCCTCCTCGGCAAAGCAGGTGGTCGGCAGCAGGAAGACTTCCGTCTCTATCCTGCTGGGATCAACCGGGTTCTTGTCGCCGTGGTTCTCCCAGAACCGTGCCGTCTCAGTCTCCAGCGGGTCCATCACCACCAGGAACCGCAGCTTCGCGAGTGACTCTCGCAGCTTCTGTTTGTTGGGGAACGACTGTAGGGGGTTGAAGCCCTGGCAAATATAGCCGTTCATCTTACCTTCGTGCATCAACTCGAATGCACGAAGTATGTCGTAAGTTGGTACGTCCAGCTTCGGCAGCCAGTCATAGGCCCAGTCGTTTTCCGCCGTGGCGGCCGGGCCGAACATGGTCTTCTGCGCGCTGACGAAGAACTTCTTGTAGTTCTGCCAGTAGCTTGTCTGACCTGGCCGCAGCGGCTTGAACGTGCGGGTCTTCATATAGTCGGCGAAGGTCGGTTCCCCATCCTTCGGCAATACCAGGTAGCCGGGCATCAGGTTCGACAGCAGGCCGATATCAGTCAGGCCCTGGATGTTGGAATGGCCGCGCAATGCGTTCATCCCGCCACCGGCGACGCCGATATTACCCAATAGAAGCTGGATCATGGCCATCGCGCGGATGTTCTGGCTGCCGACCGAATGCTGCGTCCAGCCCAACGCATACATGCTGGTCAGCGCCTTGTCCGGAGCCGCAGTGCTCGCAATCGCTTCGCAAACTGCCAGGAACTTCGCCGTCGGCGTTCCGCAGATCTTCTCAACTGTCTCCGGCGTGTAGCGCTCCACATGCTGCTTCAGCAGGCTATAGACACAGCGTGGGTGCTGCAGCGTCGGATCGGACTTGGCGAAGCCAGTATCGTCCAGTTCGTAATGCCAGCTTGCACGGTCGTAATCGTGCTTGTCCGGCTCGAAGCCGGAGAACAGACCCTCCCTGAAGCCGAAGTCGTCGCGCACGATCAGGGAAGCATTGGTGTAGGCGTTGACATATTCGCGCTGAATGGCGCCCTTCTGCATCAAGTACCGCATAACGCCATTCAGAAACACGATGTCGGTTCCTGGGCGAATCGGGGCATACAGGTCCGCGACCGACGCTGTGCGGTTGAAGCGCGGATCGACCACCACCAACTTGGCGGCATTGTGCTGCTTCGCTTCTACCACCCATTTGAAGCCACAAGGATGCGCTTCGGCAGCGTTGCCGCCCATTACCAAAACAACGTTGGCATTCTTGATATCCTGCCAACTGTTCGTCATTGCACCGCGGCCGAATGTTGGAGCCAGACTGGCTACCGTCGGTCCGTGTCAAACCCTCGCCTGATTATCGAAAACGACCATCCCAAAGGACCGCACCACCTTCCAGGTAAGCATAGCCGTCTCATTGGAACTTGCGGATGCCGCCAGCATTCCGGTGGAGGTCCAGCGATTCACCGTAATTCCGGCGTCGTTCTTGGCGATGAAGTTCTTGTCGCGATCGGCCTTCATGAGTCGAGCAATGCGATCCAGCGCGTCGTCCCAGGCGATGCGCTTGAACTCCTTGCTGCCCGGTGCGCGGTACATCGGGTACTTCACCCGCGTGGGCGCGTGCACCACGTCCAGCAGTGCCGCGCCCTTCGGGCAAAGCGTGCCACGGTTTACCGGGTGGTCCGGGTCGCCTTCAATGTGGATGACGCTCGATCGGGTGTTCTTCGAGCGATCCCCAAGCGAATAGATCAGGATTCCGCACGATACTGCGCAATACGTGCACGTGTTACGTGTTTCGGTCGTGCTGGTCAGCTTGAAAGGTCGTACCGCAGCGGCCAGGGCCTCGCCGGCAGGGCCGAAGCCAAGTGCGCCGATGCTGGACGCTGCGATCGTTGCCCCACTGAGCCGGATAAAGCCGCGTCGGCTGAGTTCCATGGCCCCGTCCTCCCCGGGCGGTCTGTTGCTGACACGCGCCGCTCCTAGGTCGCTGAATCGTTACTCCCAACATCGGCTTTTGTGAAGTTCCAATTTTTCGACATTTGCTGCGGCGCAACACGGTGGGCCGTTCAATCCGTATCCAGGTGGTGGCGGATTTTCGCAGCCAGCGCCGCCATTGTTGCATGGTCGCTGACCGCGGTACGCGGCCAGTTCAACAGCAACCGATCATCGTCCCGCCGCGGCAGGACATGCACATGCAGATGCGAGACCGTCTGATTTGCGGCGGGTCCATTCGCTTGCACAAGGCTCAAACCAGGCGGGTCCAGGGCCCGCTGCACGCCGGCAGCAATCCGCACCACCAGGCGTGCGACCGCCGCGAATGAATCTGGGGGGATGGAGAGCACGGTCTGCCAGTGACCTTTCGGGATGACTAGACAATGCCCTAAGTTAGCCGGATGAATATCCATGAACGCCAACGCGTCCGGGTTTTCGGCCAACAGCAGGCATTTCCCAGTGTCAGCAACGATCTGGCAGAATACACAATCGGGGTCGTGCGGCATCCAGCCCTCCATCCATGTATCGTGTGGCGTTCGGCGCTAGGAGCGCTATTATTCCTCCTGCACGAAGACCGAAGGAGGCAGCGATGCCCGAAATTGCGGAAGCCACGCTGCTGAGGATTTTCGTCGCCGAAAATGACCGCCTGCACGGCCACCCCTTATATCACGTGCTGGTGGGGAAGGCGCGGGAAATGAAGATGGCGGGCGCGACCGTCCTCCCCGCTCCCGTCGGGTTCGGTCAATCGCGCATGGTGCGGTGCGATCTGAATGTCGATGCTGGACCGCATCTGCCGATCGTGATCGAGATCATCGACAGCGAGGAGAACATTGGCCGATTCCTGCCGGCGATCGACGGGATGATCGATAGCGGATTGGTGACGCTGGAGAAGGTGAAGGCAATCTTTTACCGCAGTGCAGCAAAGTCCGCCGAGCCTGCGAACGTTTAGCCGTCTTGATTTTCCGCGGACGAAGACACAAGCTGAATGGAACGGTCGGTGGATGAAAGTACCGGAGCTGCCCTAGGAGGGTACGCCATGGAAGTTCCCCATGATGCCGTTCTACTGCGAATCTTCACCAGCGTCGCAGATCGCTGGAAGATGGGGCCGCTTTACCTAGGCATTGTCGATAAGGCGCGCGAACTGCATTTGGCGGGCGCGACGGTGTTGCGAGGGCCGTTGGGTTTCGGCCAGTCTGGCAAGCTGCATCGAGGGAATCTGCTGCCTTTGACCCAGGATGTCCCCGTCGTCATCGAAATCGTCGATAGCGAGGACAAAATCAATGAGTTCCTCCCCGTGCTTGACGAGATGATGGAAAGCGGGTTGGTCACGATCGAAAAGGCTCAAGTCCTGCACTACGGACGGCAACGAGCCAGCTTGATGTCGAGACTGAAGCAGCAGCTTGGCATTTCAGCAAGGCCGCCGCTGGTACATTAGCCGTACCCGGACCCTGGAGGGCTGAGGGTTGTCCTCCTGGATCTTCCCGCGCTACGGACCATAACCCAACCCGTGATCACCAGGATTCCGGCCATGCCAGCATATCGTTCCCGCACCACCACTCATGGCCGCAACATGGCCGGCGCGCGCAGCCTATGGCGCGCTACCGGTATGCAGGATGGCGACTTCGGCAAACCGATCATCGCGGTCGCTAACAGCTTCACCCAGTTCGTGCCAGGACACGTGCACCTCAAGGACCTTGGCCAGCTCGTCGCCAAAGAAATCGCGGCGGCCGGCGGGGTGGCCAAGGAATTCAATACCATCGCCGTGGACGACGGTATCGCCATGGGCCATGGCGGCATGCTGTACAGCCTGCCCTCGCGCGAGCTAATCGCCGATTCCGTCGAATACATGGTGAACGCGCACTGCGCCGACGCACTGGTCTGCATCAGCAACTGCGACAAGATCACGCCGGGCATGTTGATGGCGGCGATGCGGCTGAACGTCCCAGCCGTGTTCGTCTCCGGCGGTCCGATGGAAGCCGGCAAGGTGGTAAAGGACGGACAGATCCAACGTGCCGACCTGATCACGGCCATGGTTGCCGCTGCTGACCCCGCCGTCAGCGAGGCCGAAACTCAGGCCCTGGAACGCTCCGCGTGTCCCACCTGTGGTTCTTGCTCTGGCATGTTCACTGCCAATTCCATGAACTGCCTGACCGAGGCGTTAGGCCTCTCACTGCCCGGCAACGGCAGTATTGTTGCAACTCATGCCGATCGACGGAAGCTGTTTGTCGAGGCTGGATGGCTGATCGTTGACCTGGCGCGGCGCTGGTATGAGCAGGAGGATCCCTCTGCGCTGCCACGAGGTGTCGCATCGTTGCGCGCGTTCGAGAACGCGATGTCGCTCGACATCGCGATGGGCGGCTCGACCAATACCGTGCTGCATCTGCTGGCGGCAGCGCAGGAAGGCGCTGTACCGTTCACTATGGCGGACATCGACCGGCTGTCTCGCGAGGTACCGAATCTCTGCAAGGTTGCCCCGTCGAAGCCAGATGTGCATCTAGAAGACGTACACCTTGCCGGCGGCGTGATGGCGATCCTGGGTGAACTGGACCGTGCCGGCTTGATCCATCGCGACGTGCCGACAGTGCATACGGCGACCCTTGGTGATGCCCTTGTGCGCTGGGACATCCGTGCGGAAGGGCGCGAAGCGGGTGATACTGCATCCATCTTCTACCGTGCCGCACCCGGCGGTGTGCGCACCACGGAAGCATTCAGCCAGTCGGAACGCTACAGCGCACTCGATCTCGACCGCGCTAACGGCACGATCCGTGACGTGGCCCACGCATTCAGCCGGGACGGGGGGCTGGCAGTATGCTATGGGAACATTGCGCTGGAAGGCGCAATTGTGAAAACGGCGGGCGTGGATCCGGACTTTCTGGTGTTCTCCGGACCTGCACGTATCTTCGAGAGTCAGGAAGCTGCCGTGAGCGCCATCCTCGGCGACAAGGTGAAGGCCGGCGACGTTGTGGTGATTCGCTACGAAGGTCCGAAAGGAGGACCCGGCATGCAGGAGATGCTGTATCCCACGAGCTATCTAAAGTCGAAGGGCCTTGCAAAGAGCTGTGCGCTGATTACCGACGGACGTTTCTCCGGCGGGAGTGCCGGTTTGTCGTTGTGTCACATCTCGCCGGAAGCGGCAGAAGGCGGTGCGCTCGGCCTGCTAGAGGAAGGCGACCGGATCGAAATCGACATTCCCGCGCGCTCACTGCGCGTCGCGCTGTCGGACGAAGCATTGGCGGCACGGCGTTTGCGCATGGACGCGCGCGGAGGCGACTCCTGGCAGCCGCGGCGCGAACGCGTCGTGTCACCTGCCCTGCAAGCCTATGCCGCGTTGACCACCAGCGCCTCCCGTGGCGCGGTACGCGACGTGACGCAGGTTGCGCGGGCGCGATAGTCACTCGGCACCGGCTGCGGGGGCAAAAATCCGCCGATAGAGGTCCTGGCCAAAGCTCGTTGGCAGCGGCGCGCCCTCGTGCAACCTGAAAGTGCGAGTGCCGTCCGCCTGCCGCTCGGCGAGCAAGAACAATATGTCCGGCCGCTGCTGCGCGTGGAAAACGCGCGCGAATTCGTACTGGTGGCTGACGAAAAAGACTTTAACTCCTTGGTCGGTGAGCGCACGGACGATCTGGCTCGCGATCTCCGAGCCTTCACGCTCGTTGGTTGCAGCAAAGGACTCATTGAACAATACCAGAGCGTTTGGTATCAAATGGTCCGCGATCGCATCCATGCGCCGCAGCTCTTCATCGAACTTGCCGCTTTCCATGGTGGCGTCCTCCTCTCGCTTGTAGTGCGTCAGGATTCGTTCCGCGACATTGGCACGGAACGCGTTTGCCGGCACAAACATGCCGCACTGCATCATCATTTGCGCCAAGCCAATGCCGCGCAGAAAGGTCGATTTGCCACCGCGGTTTGCTCCCGTAATGATAACCAGGTTCTTGCCGTCTCCGTGAATATCGTTGCCCACCACCTGCCCATCCATCGTTAGCGCAAGGCAGACATCGTAAATTCCCAATGCCTGGTGTTGCCTTTCGTCAGCAGGGCATGGGACGGGCAAGCAGAACGGGGCGCCGCGCCGCGCGAGCGCGACACGTAGGTTGAGGCAGCCAACGTAGAATGCCAGTTCAATCCGTAGCATATTGAAGAACGCAACAATATGCTCAACTGACTGCGCCAGAGCGTTGGCTACCAGGTTGATCCCGCGATCTTGCAGCTCTGATAACGCCCGTGCGCCGGCCTCATCCCGTGGATGCAGACGGAAGGTGAAATCGGGCGAACCGGATGCGAACATGCGCTGAAACCAATTGCCCTGTGGTTGGTTCGGTTGGCGCAGAACGTATTCGGTCCCCTTGTTGCCTTCTCCCAGGCGCGCACTGATCAGTGTGCCTTGTGCGAACTTCAACTGCTTTAGGTGCTGTCGAATTAACGCGAAGTACTGATCGTCTAATTCCCGTTGCAGCATGAGGAACATGGTCCGGAATCCCTCGGATGAAAAGCTGCCGGCATGCTGGTCCGCGATGGCTCGGAGCCGACGCAGCTTGCCTGCCAACATTTCCATCACTTCCACCGAGCGGTGCAGAACCCAACCCGGTGAGCGCATCGAGAGGCTGAAGTAGTTCTTGCGTTCGGCGGTCAGAGTTTCTACCGCGAGCTCGTACATGCTGCGTACGACGCCTTCTTGCGCGAGGCAGTCCTGCAGAATGGCCTGTCGGTACAGGATCGAGTCGACGTCGGCAGTGCTCGCCATAATTGCTTTGCGGGCAATGTCAGCCAACGACGTGTCGCCGGCCGCCATGGCCGAGAACAGCGTCGTTAGCTCAAGGTCTTGGATCACATGATGTGCCAACGGTGGTGCCGGCTGGTCCAAGTCGAAGTCGTTCTCGCGGTACATCAACCTGGCCTTCATGACGCGCTAACCTTCCGAACGGCGGAGCCCGGTTCCAGGTCTCGCCGTCGCGGGCGCTCGGCAGAAAGCGGCGCCGGAATACGCGCGCGAAGTTGCTCAAAAGTAAGGCGATATTTCTCGGCCAGCGAGATCGCATAGGCTCTGCCGTCCGCCGTCCTTCGTACGACCTTATAGGTACGCACGGTCGCGTCTGCCTGGTCGACCGTACTCATCATGCTGACGATCGTGTCGCTGAATGAGGCCAACTCATCGAGGAACGTCACACAGACACATAAACAGTCCGACGCGACGATCTGCTCCATCATCCTGCTGGCGAGGAATACCGCGTCCTGCAAGGTAGTGGAATTGAATATTTCATTTACGATCAAAATGCTATCGGAGGTTAGCTGCTGCAGGATCGCGTGCATACGTACCAGATCGTCTTCCAGTTTACCGTGGAGGGTGGTAATGTCTTCCTCTCGCTCAAAATGCGTGTAGATCGCGTCTGGCAAAAACAGGTGGGCCTCGCGCCCCGGCACTGGCAGGCCGAGGCTCGCGAGGTGGTGCAACTGACCGAATACGCGGGCGAAGGTGGTCTTGCCGCCCTGATTCGGTCCCGACACCACGAAGACGCGCTCCTTTCCGTCCAAGCTGAAGCTGTTACAGACGACGGACGCATGCGCCGTCACCAACTTTGCCGCAAGCGCCAAATCGAAGCCGTCAATGTTGCTCACCTGCTTGATGTCCGGCATGACCTCCGGGTAACAAAACGGCAGCCCCGCACGCTTGATGGGGGCAATGAAATCCAGATACCCGAGGTAGAACTGTACCTCCCGGTCGAACCGCGCGAGAGGCGGGTCAAGGTAGTTTTCATACGTCGAGCAGAACCGAGCTAACCGTGCGAACACGTCCGGGTGAAGGAGAGCGACGAACTCCAGAACCTTGGCTTCAATATGGTTCATGTCTGGTGTATCGCGAAACTCGACGAGGTAGTCTTTTGTGTCGCCTTGCCGGAATTTTGCGAACACACCCGAGACTTCGGCGCTGTAATCAGACTCGGACTCATAGCGCTGGACTTTGAAGGAGTCATTTTTGATCAGAATGGCGTAGGGAACGCGATCCAGTTCAGCAAGCAGGCCCACGAGCTCAGTCTCCAGCGTGCGGAACCACTCAGAATTTAGATAGCTTTGCAAATAAGCGTGCAACAAGCACAACCCGGTCGATGCAAAAGTCGCGTCATCGAGTCCTGCCAGCAAGGTCTTTATGGCTTGGCAGTACGTCGCGACAAGTTGCACGAACCACCGTTGCTTCTGCTGCAGGTAGTAGAGCTTGTTCACTCGCTCATTCTGACCGCGCATGCGCTGCATCTGTTCAGCGAATCTGACGATGCAGTCGTGCACCGTACGAACCTCTAAATCGCGTACGACTTCGTGGCGATATTGAATGGCTACCTTCGTCCTGAGCGGTCGTTCGAACAATGTGGCGAGCTGGTATTCCTCTCGCCGGCCGCTGATCTTCTGCACGACCTGGTCTAGGTTCAGGTCATGCGCATAATCCACCCAGTGCTCGCCGGTTGCAGCGGTGTCATCCGCCGGAGCAGGAAATAGAATGCTATAGAAGGTCATGTACGCCTGCCTAGTGCCCGTTCGCTCGCGCGGAAGAGCTCAAGACGGCTGGATAGAATCAGGTGCGCCATACGATCCTCGTCCGTCCCGGACTGGACAAACTCACGGCGCAGAGTAGGACGGAATCTCCTGCCGCAGGTCGGAGCAGCAGGAGTCATCAGCCCGAGGGCGGTTTCAGGGGACCCCTTCCCTGTCGGCGATAGGCTAACCCGAAGCTTGGCCGTGTCAACGGCAGTAAGCGACACGGCAGTAAGCGGCACCTCCGGCGCAATCTCAACGCAAATGAGTTGCTTCAATCAAAGGGGTGTGTCTGCACCAACGGCGGGCAGCTCCCAAGTGCTCAATGGGCCCCACGCGGATGATCCCTATTGTGCGCGCAGCGAACGTGACGTGGATGACTCTGACGGTTCGGCGGCTGCAAGCTTGTCCGCTCTTCCGCTGGACGCAAGAGCCATTGAAGGTGAGCGGTCCGACGCAGGTAGACGAACGGACACGGGGGCTCCGCGCCTCCCGTGGCTCGTCCTCGCAGAAGTTTGAGCGGGCCAAACGTATGACAGTTTTGCTCCGTCACGCTCACCGCGCAACTTCGCCGTACAGGGACATCACAAGGTCTACGTCACTGGATGTCTTGCAGAGGGACCGCCATTCACCCTGTGCTCGGCCGACCGTTGTGCCAGGTATGAGCCGATGGGTGTAAGGAGCGCGGCAGCGCAAGGGAGCGTGCTGACCACTACTGATAATTCAACCCTCGCCGGCCGATGGCAACATTCCCTGAAGACCGTTGCGCATCGCGACCGCCAATCAGCCACTGACGATCAAGTGCGAGCGCGATCCAGCCCAGTCGAGGAACCCGACGCGTTGCAATGTCATCCGGGCCAGACCGCCGATTCATCGATCTATCGTCCAAACAGGTCTAACTCTTTGGTATCTTGACATTGATTCCCTTAAAGGTCTCGTTTTCAGGCCCAATTATCGAGTTGGGACTATGCGGTCATGGGTCATCACGTCCCTACCGAACGGACCCAGGCCGCTTGGCCCGTGCTGTATCGCTGTGCTGGTCAAGTTGGTGACTTACAGAAACGCCGCTTTACCAGCCATATACGTCGCGCGCTTCAGTCGCCAGGGGTGGCTGTCATGACCGTGATGCTGCGTACCGAGGCTCTAACGAAAACCTTCACACTCCATCTGCGTGGGGGCCTACGACTGCCCGTCTTGTCCGGCATCGACTTGGAGGTACACGGGGGTGAATGCGTGGTGTTGTCCGGTCCATCCGGCGTCGGCAAGACTACCCTTTTGCGTAGTCTGTATGGCAACTACCGCGCCGAGAGCGGTGCGATCCTCGTGCGTCATAGGGGAGAGATGGTCGACATCGTGTTGGCTGATCCCCGGACGGTACTAGCCGTCCGCCGCGAGACGATGGGCTATGTTAGTCAGTTCCTGCGAGCAGTTCCTCGGGTCTCCGCGTTGGACGTGGTGGCTGAGGCGTTGCTGGCACGCGGCGTGATGCAAGCTGCAGCTCGGGATGAAGCCCGAGCACTCCTGATTCGACTCAATATTTCCCCCCGTATCCATGCGATCCCACCGAGCACATTTTCCGGTGGCGAACAGCAGCGCGTAAACCTGGCGCGCGGCCTTATTGCACGTCATCCGATCCTGCTGCTGGACGAGCCGACCGCGTCTCTTGATCCGGAGAGCTGCGCGATCGTCATACGCATGGTACGAGATGCGAAAGCCCAAGGAACTGCAATCATAGCAATCTGCCACGAAGCCAGGTTTCGTGAGGCCGTTGCCGACCGGCTATTCACGTTGGCATCAAGTCAGGACGCCGGATAGCAGGAGACGATGGTGAGATCGGTACATCGGCGACAGCATTCTCGTTTTCTTGAGTTTCGTTGCATGCCTCACCAAAAGCCGGGCTTTTTATGTCTGCCGATGGTTTGGTCTGTGGTGAATTTCCAGATGCGGCAATTTTTGCCACCTCTACTTCCGCAGCGTTTACTTCGACGGTAACGCGGTTGCGGAAGGTTAGCTTCGACGAACCCAGAGCCGACCGGCGTTCCTCTCAACACGTAGGATTCGATTACGTCCGTTCAGATGCCGAATTTACTCTACGCTATTGCGCCCGGATTCAACAAGATGTGATAGTTCAACGGAGGTCGTCCGCTGTCCGCTCACTGCCT
>DATJNA010000315.1:0-2555 GCA_035508435.1 Acetobacteraceae bacterium
CGCGTCGGAAACTGGGAGGTCTCATGTCTGACCAGGGGCGGCCGGAAACCCGCTCCTGGCCCGCGTCGGGAAGGCGAGGAGCCGTCGCCGACGATGCACGGGCACGAGAAGTCGGACAGATGCGTAGTACCGATGAAGCCTCCGAACAAAGCCGAGCGATCGGCGGCGGAGTGGGTGGAGGGAAGGCATCTGGTCGAGGGGAGTACCTGGGCTGGGAACGCACGCTCCGGATACAAGGCCGGGTTGGCGTGTCACAACTACCGGCACGGTCTCGCTGCGCAACTGCATGGGTCGCCAAAACCCCGAACGGTGCAGCGGTATCACCCGAGACAGGAGC
This sequence comes from Acetobacteraceae bacterium, assembly GCA_035508435.1. Taxonomy (GTDB): domain Bacteria; phylum Pseudomonadota; class Alphaproteobacteria; order Acetobacterales; family Acetobacteraceae; genus JASHVB01. The sequence goes on from DATJNA010000315.1 coordinate 338, forward strand.
CCGGTGCGGGAAAGCCGCACGCCGGGATCTGTGCGGCGGGCGCGCAGCAATGCGCGTCCCTACCGCGACTACGGAAATTGAAGGAAGGGGAAGTCACCGTTGATCTCTTTGGCTTCCTCACGACCCAGCCGAACAAGCTAGAGACCGTCCGAAAGGTGGGGGTCTCTTGCGCTCCGGGGTAGCACCGGCCGTATCACGGAATTGGAGAAGCCGGGTGCAGTGGCGGGTCATTGTGGAGCTGTCCTGCGCAGTTGGTGCCAAGCAGGTGCATGAGGTGTACGTCGGCGGCAGCACCACGTCCGGCTGCTCGGCGGCGACGCTTGGATTGTCGCTTGCAGAGGCTAAGGCGGTCCTGGCCGGCCTGCAGCCGCACCTTGTTCAGGCGCAGGCCGAGGAGCACTGCCAGATCCGGCGGCGCTGCCCTCGATGTGGGGGACAGCGGCCGCTTAAGGATCGGCGGCCTCGGCAGTTGCGGTCGTTGTTCGGTACGGTGGAGGTTCGCGCCCCGCGGTTTGAGCCCTGCCAATGCAGCGTGACCCTGCGCACGATCCTCTCTCCGGTGACGGAGATCATGCCGGATTGCTGCACACCGGAGTATGAGCGCGTGTTGGCAGAGTTCGGCGCCCTGCTGCCCTACCGCCGCGCTCGCGCTTTGCCGGACACCTTTTTCCCGGTCGGTGATCTCCCGACGATCGACACCATCCAGCGTCGGACGTTGCAGGTCGGCGCCAGGCTGGAGTGCGAGGCGATCGTGACGCCAACGCCTCTGCCACCGCCGACAGACGCGGAGACGATCGCGCTGTCCATCGACTCCGGCCATGTGCGCGCAGTGCGCAGCTATCAGGTACGGACCTTCGAGGTGGTTGTTGCGCAGGCCAGCAACGATGATGGTGAGCAGATCGTCTTCAGCAGTGTGCCGGTCGAGGCCGATCGACAGATCCAGCAGCTGCGCGGCGTGCTGCATCGCCTTGGCGCAACACGATGTACGGAGTTCACCATCCTCAGCGATGGCGCCGACGGGCCGCGGTCGCTTGGAGAGGCGGCGAGCATTGGCCCGACCTACCATGTGCTGGACTGGTTTCACTTGGCGATGCGCATCCAGCATGTCGCCCAAGCAGTCAAAGGCTGGCCTGACGACAGGAACGAAGGCCGCCAAGAAGGCGCCCGCTTCGCCGATGCTGTGGAACACGTCCGCTGGCGCCTGTGGCACGGCCAGGTGCAGCGGGCACTTGATCTGATCGGCGATACCGTGGCAGCGCTCGACGTCATCGCCGCCATGGCGTCGCCTGCGAGTTCAACCGCGGGCAAGGTGGGTACACTCTTGCGTGGTTTGGAGACCTACGTGGCCGGGCAGGCGGCACTGATCATCGACTACGCGGCGGCGCGTCACGACGCGGAGCCAATATCGACGGCGCCGACAGAAAGCACCGTGCAGTGGCTGCTTCATCGCCGGATGGGTGCGAATCAGCAGATGCGCTGGTCGCCGCGCGGGGCACATATGATGCTGAAGGTTCGAACCGCTGTAGCGAACGGCACCTTCGAGCGAGACTATGCTGTCGCTGAGCGGTGGGCACGACGCCCGTTTCGCCGAGCCGCCTGACCCCCACCTTTCGGACGGTCTCCGCCAATTCGGCAAACGATTGGGCGTCGCTGTGCGGGATGCGGCTTGATGCCGAACCCTCCGACTGGCAGCGGTGATTTAGCCCGGGCCGCACAGGACAGTGTTCTTGATTCTGCGCTCGGGATCGACCATTATGTACAAGCTATGGACATACGGCGAGATTGCGACATGAGCGCGACGGCGAGATTGGTGGTCCAGATGACGCCGGCCGAGAAGCGAGCCCTGGAGAGGCGCGCTCGGCAGGCAGGTCTCACCACATCGGAGTTCGTCCGACGGCGCATCAGCGACGACGACCTGGATGAGCACCGCGAGGAGATAGAGGCCTTCCTGATGGCGATTGAGAACGCGGGCCCTTCTATTCTGCGGAGACTCGACGCTGCGATTTCCACCACCGACTCGATAACGGCCGCTATCGAGGCTTTCGGTGCGAAACCTTGTGAGGAGGACAGTGTGTCCAAATGAGCCTGGCCGACCGCATCCTCTCAGGTCTCAAGACCGTCGTGCTGATTGAGGAGCGGGTGTCCAGGCTCAGTTCCAGCGTCGACGCACTCAAGGGCGCAACCGAAACCAAGCTCGCAAATCACGAGACGCGGCTCA
>DATJNA010000316.1:0-12250 GCA_035508435.1 Acetobacteraceae bacterium
CTCGCAACCGGGCTATCCTGCACCAAGGAGAGACCGACCTCGCTGCCGGCGAACCACCAACTATTGCCCACGCACGCCAGTCCCGCCAGTTTCATCCAGTCGCGGGTCGGCCGCCCGGGACGGTGGCAACTCGCAATGACAGGCGGCCGCTGCGCTCCTCGCAATGACACGCGGTCGTTGCAGCCCTCGCTATGGCAGCCAGGTCAACCCTCCGCACTTCGCGCCCGCTCCCCCAGATCCCACCAGATGCCGGCGAACGCCGCGATACCCTCGCGCGCGGGGGCGATCAGCAAATGCTCGTCCGGGCCGTGCTGCTTGCAGCCGTTGTAGCTGTGCGGCACCCACACCAGCGGCACGCCGAGATGATCGACGAATACGTCCCCCGGCAACCCGCCCGAGGCATTCGGGATCACCTGCACATGCCGGCTCAGCGTGCGTTCCATGCTGGCAACCGTCCATTGCACCCAGGGATGCGCCGGATCGGTGCGACTGGCGGGCATGCGGATACCGGCATTCTCGATCCGCACCTGGGGGAACCCCGCCGCGTCCAGATGGCGGCGCAAAGCGGGGGCAAACACCGCGGGATCGGTGTCCACGGTGTAGCGGATCTGGCAATGCGCCCGCGCATTCGGCGCCACCGCATTCACCGGGTTCTCCGGCCGCCCCGACACCATCGCCAGCACAATGAAACTGTTCCAGCCGTAGATCTTTTCGGCGGCGGTCAGGCCCGGTTCGCCCCAGCCTTCATCGATCGTCGCGGCCGCCCCGCCACCGCCCAAGGGACAGCCCGCCAGCACCGACCGCACGCTCGCGGGCACGCCGTTCGGCGGCAGCCAGTCGCGTACCAGGATTTTCCCGTGCCGGTCGATGATGGTGCCCAGCGCATGGGTCAGCACCACCGCGGGATCGGTGGTCAATCCGCCCCAGTGGCCGGAGTGCACGCCGCCCGGCCGCAGGTCCACGACCAGGTCGAAATGGAACGTGCCGCGCGTGCCGGTAGCGATGGTGGGCACCTCAGGCATCACGCGCGGCCCATCGCTGGCGATCAGCACATCCGCCGCCAGCGCGTCCTTCCGCGCGGCGACGAAATCGCGCAGCCCCAATGAGCCGCGCTCCTCGCTGGTTTCCAGCACCAGCTTCACGTTGCAGCCCAGCGTGCCGCCGCGCTCCTCCAGCACCGCCTCCAGCGCGGACAGATTCAGCGCGTGCTGGCCCTTGTTGTCGGCAGTGCCGCGACCGTACCAGCGGTCGCCCTCGGCGGTCAGGGTCCAGGGGTCGAGGCCGTCTCGCCACTGGTCCTCCAGCCCGCGCACCGTGTCGCCATGGCCGTAGGTCAGCACGGTCGGCCGCGCCGCATCCTCGATGCGTTCGGCGGTCAGGATCGGGCCAAAGCCGGGCGCCGGGTTGGCATGCACGGAAACGCTGAACCCCAGGCGCTCCAGCCACGGACCGATGGCATGTTCCAGATAGCGCTGCACGTCGGCTTCGTGGCCGGGATCCTGCGAGGTGCTGGGCACGGCGACCAGCCCCGCCAGGCGATCGCGAAATCCGTCGCCGTCGAAGAACGCCAATGCGCGCGCAACGGCGCCCTCACGCGATGCCATGATCCGCTTCTCCGCCCTGAAACGGCGACCTTAGCCGCCGGCCAACCCGTTGCAAATGCCGCCGGATCGCGCCGCCGCGCTGCTGGCTATCGCGGGCCGATACCGCTACACATTGAAATCATGAGCGAAGGCCGAAGACGCCGCCCGCCTGCCCCGCACTCCGTGCGCACGCACATCCTCGCGCTCATCCTGGCCACGCTGCTGCCGATGCTCGCCTTCAGCGGCTTCCTGGCGATCCGCGCGGCGGAGCATGAGCAAGCCTTGCTCGCCGCCACGGTGCAGGACAAGACGCATGCCGCGGCTCGCTCGGTCGAGCAAAGTCTCGCCAACCTGCGCGCGCGGTTGTTCTCGATGACCAATAGCAGCGTGCAATCGCGCGAGGCTGTCGCGCCGCTGTATGGGCGGGCGAAGGCGACATTCGGGCCGCAGGGTCTGACCATGATTCTCAGCACCGCGGATGGCAAGGAGGTGTTCGACACCGCCCGGCCGCAGGGCAGCGATCTGGCGGACTTTCCGGACCCTGCCGCGATCCGTCAGGTGGCGGCCAGCGGACTGTCCTCGATCTCCGCCAGCGCCGTCATTACCGCCGGCCGTCCGCCATTCCTCAGCATCAACGTCCCGGTGATGCAGGATGGCCACGTCGCCTATGTCGCCAGCCTGGACGTGACGGAGCGCCTCCAGGCGCTGGTGATGCGCGAGAACCTGCCGCCCGGGTGGATCGCCACCATCAATGACGGCCGCGGCTATACGGTCGCCCGCAACCGGGATCCGCAGCTCTATGTCGGGCTACCCGCCACGCCCGCATTCTGGCAGCGGGTACAGGCGGCAGAGGAGGGATGGTTCCCCGCCCCCTCGCGCGAGGGCATCCCGCTCTACGTCGCATTCAGCCATGTCCAGCCGGTGCACTGGGTCATCGTGGTGGGAATTCCGCTCGACGTGCTGTATGCGCCCGTGCGCCACTCGACCAAGGTGCTGCTGCTGGTCGGCGCCGGGATGCTCTCGCTGGCATTGGCCCTGGCGCTGCTGATCGCCCATCGCATCTCGGGCCCGATCCATACGCTGGTGAGCTACGCCGCCGCCGTCGGGCAGGGTTTGCTCGCCCCGCCGTACCCAACCGGACTGCGGGAGGCCGATGCCGTCGCCGCCTCGCTGCACCAGGCGAGCGACAGCCTGCACGACAGCATGGCGGAACGCGAGCAAGCGGCGGCGGCGTTGCGGGCCAGCGAGGAACGCAAGCGGGTGCTGCAACAGGCCGTGCTGGCACAGGAGAATGAGCGCAAGCGCATCGCCCGTGAGCTTCACGACAGCCTGGGGCAATACCTGACGGCGTTGCAGCTCGGGCTGAACGCGGTGGCGCGCCGCTGGGCGACAGACAGCGACGCCCTCGCCGAACTGGGCAAGTTGCGGGACCTGACGTCTCGCATCGGCTGCGAGTCCAACCGGCTGGCATGGGAGTTGCGGCCGACCGCGCTGGACGATCTGGGGCTGGAAACGGCGATCGCGCAGTATCTGGAGGAATGGGGCGAACGTTCGCGGCTGGAGTTCGATTTCCAGGTCAACCTGGGCGACCGGCGGTTGCCGCAGACGGTGGAGACCACGGTGTACCGCGCTTTGCAGGAGGCGGTGACCAACGTCGTCAGGCACGCCCAGGCGCGACAAGTCGCGGTGATCCTGGAATTGGTCGGGCGGCAACTCCAATTGATCGTGGAGGACGACGGCAAGGGCTTCCCGGCGGAAACGGTCGACGGCGGCGAGCAAGACACGCTACGTCTGGGGCTGCTGGGCATCCGCGAGCGACTCGCGCTGGTGGACGGCACGCTGGAGGTGGAGTCCGCCCCCGGCGTCGGGACGACCCTTTATGTGCGAGTGCCGGTGTGAGTAATCGACGAACGCGTCGGGCGAAAGACGGGGTAAGCCCGACGGAGAACCGAGAAATTACCCGGCTTTCGGGTCGGGCGCCGTTGGGGCTTCTTTCGACCGGAACTGCCGGACGCGATTCCGCGTCGCGCGAGGACGAGGGACACGACCCTGGCCAGACCCCATCTGCTGTTGGACCTATCCGCAAGGCGGGCCAGCCGATGACGCCGCTGCGCGTCCTGATGGCCGACGACCACCCGATCGTGCTGGCCGGCATGAAGGCCCTGGTAGCCGCTGATTCGGACCTCGATATCGTCGGCGAGGCGCACGACGGCCGCACCGCATTGCAGCTCGCCAAGGAGTTGCGGCCGGATGCCGCGGTGCTGGATATCGGCATGCCGGGGCTGAACGGGCTCGAGGTGGCGCAGGCGATGCGCACCGAGGCGCCCGGGACGCGCGTCATCATCCTGACCGTGCATGAAGACCGCGCCTATCTGCGCCAATTGCTGGAGGCGGGCGTCTCCGCCTACTTGCTCAAGCGCTCCGCGGCCGCGGAGCTGGTGCGGGCGATCCACGCGGTGGCGGCGGGCGGGCTCTATCTGGACCCGGCGGTGGCCGGCAAGGTGGTGGGCACCGCGACGCGCAGCGCCCCCAACCTGCCGCCGGGCGCACCGCCCGAACTGAGCGAGCGCGAGAACGAGGTGCTGCATATGGTCGCCGAGGGCCATACCAGCAAGGAGATCTCCTCGCGGCTGTCGATCAGCGTCAAGACCGTGGAGACCTACAAGGCGCGGGCGATGGAGAAGCTGGGGTTCAAGAGCCGCGTCGACGTGGTGCGCTACGCCGCGGACCGCGGCTGGCTGAGCGAGCGGCAATAGCAAAAGCAGAAAGTCTCCACTCCGGCACAAAGCTGCCGCTCCCGTACGGGGAGGGCAGGTTCCGTGGCCGCGTACTGCCTGGACAGGGGCACGCTGCCGTGCGCGCTGCAGCTACCTCAGTACCCGCCGCGAGTGCGGTATGCCGCAAAGCGGACCAGCCCACGGTAGAGTCGAGGCAAGGCCCGGTATCGCCGAAACCGCCTGTTTCCCCTCCCCGTTCATCAAACCGGACGCGCGGTTATCCCGCATCCGGCGCTCCGACCGGATTCACCGCGAGGCTGAAAATCATATCCGTGCCTCGATCCGTGCAATCCGTGGTGAGCTGAATTTCCATCGCTGCCCGCACCGGCGCAATCAGTCTCCCCCTGACAGTGCAGGCAGCGAACCAGCCGCTACGGCCGTCTTGTTCTCAGCGGGCGGAGAGTTTGTCATCGACCTGATGAGCAAAATGATCGGCAACCTGACCGGCGGATTGATCGGCGCCCCGAAGATCGACTCAGTCGAATCGCACCGGAGCCTAACGGAACGTGTAAACGCTCAGCGCATTGTCGCGGAACAGTTGGCGCTTCTCTGTCTCCGTCATCTGGAAATGGAACGCCTGGTGCGGGTCGTCGAAATCCCAGTGCGGATAGTCGCTGGAATAGACCATGCGGTCCCAGCCGATCCATTCGAACACCTGGCGCAGGTCCTCGGGGTGTTCCGGCTCCTCCACCGGTTGCGTCGCCCACCAGAAGTTGGTGCGGAGATACTCGGAGGGCGGACGCTTCACCTGCGGCACCTCGTCGCGCATCTTCGCCCAGTGCGCATCGAGCCGCCATCCCAGCGTCGGTGCCCAGGCGAAGCCGCCCTCGATCAGCACCACCTTCAAATCGGGAAACGCCTCGAACACGCCTTCCAAAATCATGCTGGCAGCCTGGTTCTGCATCGAGTGCACCAGCCCGTGGTGTTCCTCGACATAGAATTGCGGCCAGCCGCTGGCGGAGGGTGAGGCCGAGAAGGTGCCGCCGACATGCAGCCCGATCGACAGCCCGTTCGCCTGCGCCGCGGCGAAGATCGGCCAATAGCGCCGTCGCCCGAGCGGTTCGGTGGTCTTCGAGCCGAGCTGCACCTGGCAGAACCGCCAGTCGCCGGCGCGCTTGTCGATTTCCTTCACTGCCGCGTCCGGATCGTCCTGCGGCACCAGGATGGAGGCGCGCAGCCGCGGCTCGGGATCGGTAAATTCACAGGCCTGCCAGTCGTTCATCGCCGCGCACAGCGCCGCCGCCTCATCCAGGTTGCGCGACGCATTGCCGCCGAGCAGGGGCTCGAGCACGCCATAGGCGATGTTGTAGCGATCGAGCAATTGCTCGCGGATGAAGTCCACATCCGAACCGGGGGCGCCGCCATTGGGCGGGAAGGAATCGCGCCGCGACAGGTACGGCTGGAAGCGCGGGTAGGCGCCGCGATCGGCATAGATGCCGTAAGTGAACTTGCCGTACTCCGCCAGATGCTTGCGCCACCGCGCCGACATGTATTGCTCGATCGCGCCGGGCTTCGGGAACGGATGCACATCGCAATCGATGATGCCGGTGGTCTGCGCGGCCTGTGCCGGCCGGTCCAGCACGTTGACGGGTGCGTTCATTGCACGGTCTCCTTGAGACGCGGATAGGTCTCCAGCGGATTATCGATCCGAATCCGCTGGCGCAGCGCGGGCGACAGCCCGTCGGGCAGCACCTTGTCGCCTTCGAACTGCCAGTGCGGATAGTCGGAGGCAAACAACAGCATGCGGTCGCTGTCGATCATCTCCATCAGGCGTTCGATGGTGTTGGGATCGGGTGGCGCGTCGATCGGCTGCACCGTCAGGCGCACGTTGTCGCGGATGGTCTCGGCGGGCGACTGCTTCACCCATGGCACTTCGGCGCGCACGCCGCGCCAGGTCTTGATCGCGCGCCACAGGAAGCCGGGCAGCCAGCTCACGCCGGATTCGATCAGCACGACGCGCAGGCTGGGGTATTTGACAAAGATGCCATTGCTGACCAGCGACAGCAACTGGTCCTCGAACACGTTGGAATTGGCGACGTAGTCCTGCACATAGTGCGACGGCCAGCCGGTGGAGGTTGGCGCATAGCGATACATGCTGCCGGCGTGCAGCCCGATCGGCAGGTCGTGCTTCACGGCGGCGTCATAGATCGGCCAGTAGTAGCTGCGGCCGAGCATCATCTCGCACGCAACCGGCATCAGGATCTGCACAAAGCGCTGGTCGGGGGCGCGGCGCTCGATCTCTTCCACCGCGAGATACGGCGCCTGCGCCGGCACCACGATGGAGGCCCGCAAACGGCGGTCCTGGTTCAGCCAATGCTCGATGATCCAATCGTTGACCGCAGAGCAAATCGCGGCGCCCATGGTCTCGCTGACCGCCACCTGGCCGCCGGTCAGCGGATTGCAGATCGCGAGGCCGATGCCGAACGCATCCAGCGCGTCCTTCTGCATGTCGGACAGGCTGCTGCCCGGCCGCTGGCCCTTGCGGCGCCAGTCGGGACGGCAGGTGATCGGCGCGTTGAGCGGATAGCTCATCATGTCGAAGCCATCGAGCCCGCGCGCGACGAAGGACTCCTGCCAGAACGGTTCCATATAGCGCAGAAGCTGCTTCAACTCGGGCACGCCGGGATGGATATCGCAGTCGATCGCGCCGTCAGGCAGGGCAGTCATGATGTTCTCCTTGCCCGGGACTCTAGGGGTTGGAAAAGCACAAAGTCAAACCGTGGCACCGCTTGCATCGAGGCGGTCATGTCACTTCAACGCGCCGGCGGTCAGGCCCGAAACGATCCGCCGTTGCAGCAGCAGGAACATCACCAGCAGCGGGATCACGAACAAACTGGAGAATGCCATCACGTGGTGCCAGTCGGCGACCTCGGCGCCGATGAAACTGAAGATGCCGACGGTGCCCGGTTGCAGGTCCTGCGAGCTCAGCAGTGTGAGGGGATAGAAGAACTGACCGTACGCCTGGGCAAAGCTGATCGCGGAAATGGCTGCCATGGAATTCGTCGAGCATTGCGCCCGCATCGGCAAACAGCTCAGGTTCGAATTCCAGGAAGCCGACACCACGGTTCATCCCCTTGGCGTCGCCGTAGGTCGAGAGAAAGATCAGCGCGTCGCATGGAATACCCTTGTCGCGGAAGCTGCGCGCAACCCTTGTCGCGGAAGCTGCGCGCAAGTTCACGCACCTCGTCGGGGCTGTCGAAATGCCGCGACGACTGCATGTAGCCGAGCGCCCAGCGCGGCGGCATGGTGGCATGGCCCAGCAGGTCCGCGACACCGGCAAACACGGCACGCAGGTCGCGGCCGCCGATAACATAGAAGTCCAGCGACGCGGCTGCCGTTTTGTACTCGATCCAGGTGCCGTCGTAGACGTCGGCCGTCTCCAGATGGGCGGCGGCGGAATTGTCAAAGAACAGGGCGTAGCCGGCTTGCGAGACCAGCAGCGGGATGGCGATGTCGGCGCCCTGGCCGCGATTGGCCTGGAAATTCCAAAACCGCCGCGTGATGCCCAGCCGGTCGAATTGCTGGCCGCCTTCACCGAGGCCGTAGAAATGTTGTTCCCCGACGACCTCGAAGCGCAGGCCGGTTTCGGCGTGCATGTGCGCGCTGTCGATGGCGAAGCGCAACAGGGTACCGCCGTCGGCGGAACGGAAGCTCAGGACGCCGTCCGCGACCTCGACGGCGAGCTGCGCGCCCATCGGGCCGCGTGCGGGTGGACGCGCCGGCAGATAGGAGGATGGCGGTGCGTCGCCACGAGCACCAATCGCGACGCGCAGGATAGCTTCGCCGACAGTGCCGACCCTGATCGGCACCGTCCCGGCGGACAGCACGAGTTCCTGATCCCGACGATCCGCCACGGCCGCTCCGATTGCCGAATGCCCGGCGCTGGCGCGGCCGAAGCTGGGTTGGACTGTTGCACCGCGCCGGCGCTGCGGCAATCTCGGGCGACGCGGGCGGTGACTGGCGCATTGGTTGGTCCGTGTGCGGTGCCTATGCGCTGCGTGCCAGTGTTGTGACCCTGGCGGATGGTGCCGGTTCCACCTGTCATTGCGAGCGCAGCGAAGCAATCCAGGTCGGACGGTCTCGCGCGGCCTTGACCGGGACTGTTTCGCTGCGCTCGCAATGGCAGTGGGGGCGTTCCGTCAAAGTCAGGACACTGGGGTAGCAGCCAGGAGGGCAGGATGTTGGAAGCACGACGGCGAGAGACCTGGACCTGGGAAGCCTGCCTGGAATGGGAAGCCGACCAGCGATCCGCTTTGAGCCCGTGGACGGCGAAGTCTACGTCATGGCGGGAGAGACGCCGCGGCACGATACGATCAGCAACAACTTGCGCGGCGAGATTCGCACGCAATTGCGCGGCAAGCCATGGCGTGTCCAAGGGCCGGACCGCAAAGTCAGGGCAGGTCGTGATGGCCGCTACCCTGACGCATTGATCGATTGCGGCCCCAACCTGCACGAAGGCCCGGAGGCCGTCATCGAGATCGCGGACCTCGGCATCGTTTTGCGGATCGCCGCAATCTATCAGGGGATCGTGTTTGAGGCGGCCCGGTAGTTACTCCCCCGCTCCCTGCGCCAGCCGGAACGGTGCCGCGGGATACACCCCCAGCACCCGTACTTCGGAGGAAAAGAATGCCAGCTCCTCCAGCGCCCGGCGCAACGCCGGTTGCTCCGGATGGCCGTCAGCGTCGCACAGGAACTGGGTGGCGACGAAATGGCCGCCAATCATGTAGCTTTCCAACTTCGTCATGTTCACGCCGTTGGTGGCGAACCCGCCCAGCGCCTTGTACAGCGCGGCCGGCACGTTTCTTACCCGGAACACGAACGTCGTCATCAGATCCGGTTCGCCCGGATCGCGCGTCACCGGCTTGCGGGCCATGATGTAGAAGCGGGTGGTGTTGTGATCGGCGTCCTCGATGTTCTGCCGCAGGATCTGCAGCCCGTAGATCTCCGCCGCCAGCGAGGACGCGATCGCCGCTTCCTCCTTGCGTCCCCACTCCGCGACAAGCTGCGCGGCGCCGGCGGTGTCCGCCTGCACCACCGGCGTCAGCCCGAGCGTGCGCAGGCTGTGCCGGACCTGCCCCAGTGCCACCGTGTGCGAATGCGCCCGCTTCAGATCGCGCAGCGTCGCGCCGCGCAGCGCGAGCAAGCAATGTTCCACGCGCTGGAAATGCTCGCCGATGACGAACAATCCGGAGCCGGGCAGCAGATGATGGATGTCCGGCACGCGGCCCGCCAGACTGTTCTCGCAAGGCAACATTCCCAGCTCCGCGGTGCCGTCGCGCACCGCTTCCATCGCGGTCTCGAACGACTCGCACGGCAGCGTGGTCAGCTCCGGATACGCGATGCGACAGGCCAGGTCGGAATAGGCGCCAGGCTGACCCTGGAACGCGATCACCGCGCTCATGCCCGCCCCGCCGGCGCCAGCAGCGCCCGCGCCCGTTCCAGATCGTCCGGCGTGTCAACGCCGTAGGGCGCGCTTTCCACCCGCGCGCAGGCGATGCGCATGCCGGCTTCAAGGGCACGCAATTGCTCCAGGCTTTCCCGCCGCTCCAGCGGCGCTTCCGGCAAGGAGACGAACCGCGCAAGGGCGGCGCGGCGGAAGGCATAGATGCCGATATGGTGCCAGCGCGGCCCCTCGCCCGACGGGATCGGCGCGCGCGAGAAATACAGGGCAGGCGACACTGCGCGGCCACGATCGAACGCACAGGCGACTTTCACGACGGACGGCAGGTTCGCCTCCTCCTCCGATTGAATGGGTGCCACCAGGGTTGCGATGTCGAAGCCCGGGTCGGCCAGCGGCGTCAGCACCGCGCGCAGATAGACCGGCGGGATCGTCGGCAGGTCGCCTTGCAGGTTCACCACCACGTCGTGCCGCCCGTGCGGGTCCAGCGCGGCGAGCGCGGCATGCACGCGATCCGAGCCGCGCGGCAGTGTCGGGTCCGTCATCACGGCAATGCCGCCGCTGGCGCGCACGGCATCGGCAATCTCGGCATCGCCGCAAGCCACGGCGACGGGGCCGATCTCCGCCTCCCGCCCGCGGTCCAGCACGTGTACGATCATCGGTTTGCCGTGGATGTCGGCCAGCGGCTTGCCGGGCAGGCGGGTGGATGCCATGCGCGAGGGAATGACGACGATCGGGTTCACGCGATGCGGTCCAGCCAGGGCGGGTTGAAGGTGCAGGGGCGTTTCCGTATGGTGCCCGCAGCTTATGGACGCGACCGGCGCCGCGCAACGGCGGGCCGGCGGGTTTGTTCGCGCCGCATTGCCGAGCGAGGGGGATTCCGGGCCGCATGGACAGCATGGAAGTCAACAAGGGGATTGCCGCCGTCCTGGTCGCCGGGATCGTGTTCTTCCTCACCGGGCTGGTCGCCGACAACCTGGTCTCGGAAACGCCGCTGGAAAAGTCGGTGCTCGACATCAAGGGCGTGCCGGCTGCCGCGTCGGGCACCGCCGCGCCGGCGCCGGTCGAGCTGCCGCCGATCGCGCCGTTGCTGGCCAAGGCCGATGTCGGAGCCGGCGACAAGTTCGTGCACACGGTCTGCACCGCGTGCCACTCCTTCAATCAGGGCGGCAAGCCGATCGTGGGACCGAACCTGTACGGCATCGTCGGCGCGCCACACGACCACGAGGCGGGGTTCAGCTACTCGTCCGCGCTGGAGAAGTTCAAAGGTCAGCCCTGGACCTATGACGCGCTGAACCACTGGCTGGACGACCCGCAGACCTACGCGCCCGGCACCCGCATGACCTTTACCGGCATCAAGGCCAGTCAGCAGCGGGCCGATGTGATCGCCTATCTGCGGACGCTGTCGCCGAATCCCGAGCCGTTGCCCGCGCCCGAGCCGGCGGCGAAGGCAACGCCCGCTGCCAGCTCACCCACCGGCGGCGGTGCCGGCGGAGGCACTCCTGCCGCGCCTCAGACGCCTGGCGCGGGCAGTTCGCCCGCCGCCGGCGGTGCTCCTCAGGCGGGGCCGGGCGGCGCGGCGAAGCCCGCTGCCGGCGCGCCGGCATCCACGGCATCGCAGCCTCCAGCCGGTCAGCCCGCGAAGCAGTAGCGGGCAAGAGCAGGGCACGCCGCGCGGGGGAATGGCGATGCGCACCCGCCCCGATTATCTCGCGCACGCAATCCTCGCTTTGGGGGTAATATTATTCGCGCTGCCGGTCTGGCTGGTGGTCGCCGGATCGACCCAGGACTCCAACGCCATCGCCCGTGGCGACCTGTCGTTGTTGCCGGGCGCCTCGGGCCTGTCGGTCTATTGGCGGGTGCTGGCGCGCGGCACCATGGGCACCGAGCCGGTCTGGCACATGCTGCTGATCTCGCTCGGCATGGCGCTGGCGATCGCGGTGGGGAAGATCGCGATCTCGGTGCTGTCGGCCTACGCCGTGGTGTTCTTCCGCTTCCCGCTGCGGCAAACCGCATTCTGGCTGATTTTCGTCACTCTGATGCTGCCGGTGGAAGTCCGCATCATCCCCACCTACACGGTGATGGCGGATTTCGGCCTGATCAACCGGTTCAACGGATTGTGGATTCCGCTGATCGCTTCCGCCACCGCGACACTGTTGTTCCGCCAGGTGTTCATGGCGATCCCGGACGAACTGGTGGAGGCGGCGCGCATGGACGGTGCCGGCCCGCTGCGCTTCCTGCGCGACATCGTGCTGCCGCTGTCCGCGGCCAACATCGCCGCGTTGTTCGTGATCCTGTTCGTTTACGGATGGAATCAATATTTGTGGCCGCTGCTGGTCGCCACAGATCCGAAGCTGGACACCATCGTGATCGGCATCGTGAAGATGATCGGGGTGGAGACGCAGACGGACTGGGCCGCGGTGATGGCAACGGCAGTGCTGGCGTTGTTGCCGCCGGTGATCGTGGTGGTCGCGATGCAGCGCTGGTTCGTC
>DATJNA010000317.1:0-4458 GCA_035508435.1 Acetobacteraceae bacterium
CACGAACATGTAGACCAGGACCATCACCAGTGAGCCGATCGCCGACAGCATGAAGGTCAGCCGCCGGCCGATCGCATCGCTGAGCCAGGCACCGGCGAGGAAGCCCAGCAGGGCACCGAAGATCTGCACCAGCAGGAAGCCTCCGGTGCTGGCGGGCGACAGGCCGCGCACGGTGCGCAGATAGGTCGGCATCCAGATGCCCAGCGCGTAGCCACCGCCCTGCGCGCCGGCGACCATCAGCGTGACCTTCACGGTGGTCCACAGATACGGCGCCCGGAACGCCGAGAGCAGATGCCCGATGCCGACCGAGGGGCGTGCGCGGCGCGTGGCATGGAACAACGCGGGCTCTTCGATGTGGCGGCGGATCCAGAAGACGAACACCGCGGGCAGCAGCCCGACCGCGAACAACGCGCGCCAGGCGATCGCTTCCGGCAGCACGCTGTACAGCGCGGTATAGACCAGTGCCGAGGCGCCCCAGCCGACGGCCCATCCGGTCTGCACCAAGCCGACGCCGCGGCCGCGATATTTGTCGCGGATCGCCTCGCCCATCAGCACCGCGCCGGCCGCCCACTCGCCGCCGAAGCCCAGCCCGTGCAAGGCGCGTAGCCAGAACAACTGCTGGAAGTCCTGGGCGAATGCGCAGAGGAAGGTGAAAATCGAATACCACAGGATGGTGATCTGCAGCATGCGCACGCGGCCGAAACGATCCGACAGCGTGCCGCAGAACCAGCCGCCAAGCGAGGAGATCAGCAGAGTGACCGTGCCGATCAGGCCGGCCTGGCCTCGCGACAGGCCCCACAGTCCGATCACCGTTGGGATGACAAAGCTGTACATCTGCACGTCGAACGCATCGAGTGCCCAGCCGCCGAAGCAGGCGCTCATTGTCCGGCGCTCCTTGGCGGTCAGATCGGCCATCCAGGCAATCATGACATTTCCTTCCCTGTTTGGTTTTGTTGACGATTATCATGACAAACCCGTCATATCAAAGCGGGCACAACGCGAGCATGCCGGGGTGCGCCGCGGCATGGCGCGCGGGACGGCGCGCCGCATGGTCCGGCGCATGCGGGCAACGCGGCGCGGCGGATGCAGGCGCTGCGGCGCGGCGGACGATATCATTTTGATCCCGCCACATGTGCGCGCCGGGCTGCTTGACCCCCTGCCCCGCCCCCCTTAGACGCGCCGCATGAACGATGCCCCTCCAGCCGCGTCGCCTGAACTCGCCGCTGCCGCCGAACGGGCGCGCGTGCTTGCCCAGGCGCTACCGTTCCTCCGCCGCTATGCCGGCGCCACCATCGTGATCAAGTACGGCGGCCACGCGATGGGCGAGGAATCGCTCGCCGCGCAATTCGCCGGCGACATCGCGTTGTTGAAGCAGGTGGGGATCAATCCCGTCGTGGTGCACGGCGGCGGGCCGCAGATCAACGCGATGCTGAAGCGCCTCGCGATCCAGTCCACCTTCGTCGACGGGCTTCGGGTGACCGACGCGGCGATGGTTGAGGTGGTGGAGATGGTGCTGGCCGGCACCGTCAACAAATATGTGGCGAACCTGATAACGCGCGCCGGCGCCCTGGCGGTCGGCATCTGCGGCAAGGACGGCAACCTGATCCGCGCGACGAAGCTGACGCGCACGGTGCGCGATCCGGACAGCAACATCGAACGCGCGCTGGATCTCGGTTTCGTCGGTGAGCCGGCGCATGTCGATGTGCGGGTGATCCACGCCCTGACGGGCGGCGGGCTGGTGCCGGTGATCGCGCCGGTGGGCGTGGGCGAGGACGGCCAGACCTATAATATCAACGCCGACACCGTGGCCGCCGCGGTCGCCGGCGCACTGACGGCGACCCGGCTGTTGATGCTGACCGACGTTCCCGGTGTCCTGGACAAGGACAAGCGTCTGATCCCGGATCTGACGGTGGCGCAAGCACGGGACGCAATCGCCGACGGCACGATCACGGGCGGCATGATTCCGAAGGTTGAGAACTGCATCGACGCGGTGCGCCTGGGGGTCAGGGGCGCAGTCATCCTCGATGGCCGCACCCCACATGCCTGCTTGCTCGAACTGTTCACCGACCGCGGAACCGGCACCATCGTCCGGCGTTAGGCAGCGTCGGCAAATAAGTGCGTCAGCACGCCGACAAAGCTGCCGCTCCAAACAAAGGCTTAGGGCTTGTTCGGCCGTCTAATCCGAACTTTCCCCACCTTTACCACCAAGTCATTGAAACTCCTGAATAGCACCGTCTGATTGTAGGCATGTAACCGGCAGTTTTCCCTTGACAGGTCACGAATCGGTTCGATTCGATGGCTCATGTATGTCGCCTCCGTCCCCAACCGCGCCTCGCCCCCCGCCATCCTGCTGCGCGAAAGCTACCGCGAGGATGGCAAGGTCCGTAGCCGCACCCTGGCCAACCTCTCGGACTGGCCGGCCGAGAAAGTCGAAGCCCTGCGCGCCGTGTTGCGCAACGAGCCGCTGGTCCCTGCCGGCCAGGGCAGCTTCGAGATCCGCCGCTCGCTGCCGCACGGCCATGTCGCCGCCGCACTCGCCGCCGCCGCCCGCATCGGCCTCGACGACCTGCTGCCCCGCCGCGGCAAACCTCGCCTCCGCCGCCTCGCGCTCGCCCTCATCGTCGCCCGCTTGCTCGACCCCGCAGCGAAGCTGGCGACCGCGCGCATGCTGGATACCGAGACCGCCAGCCATTCCCTGGGCGAGGTGCTCGACCTCGGCAGCGTCAGCGCACGCGAGCTTTATGCCACGCTCGACTGGCTGGTCGGCGCGCAGCAAACGATCGAGGCCGCGCTGGCGCGCCGCCATCTGAAGGAGGGCGCGCTGGTGCTCTACGACGTGACCTCCACGTATCTTGAGGGGCGCTGCTGTCCGCTTGCGCAGCACGGCTACAGCCGCGACCATCGCGGCGATCGGCCGCAACTGGTGATCGGCCTGCTGTGCGCCGCCGACGGCTGCCCTGTGGCGGTCGAGGTGTTCTCGGGCAACACCGCCGATCCCGCCACCCTGGTGCGGCAGGTCGAGACGCTGCGGCAGCGCTTCAAACTCAACCGTGTGGTGCTGGTCGGCGACCGCGGCATGATCACCGAGGCGCGGATCGAGCAAACGCTGCGTCCGGCCGGGCTGGACTGGATCAGCGCGCTGCGGGCGCCGGCGATCCAGCAACTCGCCGCCGAGGGCGGGCCGTTGCAACTGTCGCTGTTCGACCGGCGCGACATGGCCGAGATCGCCAGCCCAGACTTTCCCGGCGAGCGGCTGGTGGTGTGCCGCAATCCGCTGCTGGCCGAGGAACGCACCCGCAAGCGCGCGGAATTGCTGGCCGCAACCGAGACGGATCTCGCCCGCATTCAGGCCCGCGTGCAGCGGACCAAGAACCCGTTGCGCGGTGCCGCCGCCATCGGCCAGGCGGTCGGGGCGGTGATCGGCCGGCGCAAGATGGCCAAGCACTTCACGCTGACCGTTGCCGATGACAGCTTCCAGTTTGCCCGTAAGACCGAGGCGATCGCCGATGAGGCAAAGCTTGACGGCATCTATGTGCTGCGCACCAGCCTGCCGGCCGAGCACACCGATACCGCCGGCACCGTGCTGGCCTACAAGGGATTGGCGCGGGCCGAACGGGCCTTCCGCTGCCTCAAGACCGTGGACCTGGAGCTACGTCCAGTGTTCCACTGGACCGCGCCGCGGGTGCGCGCGCACGTGCTGCTGTGCATGCTGGCCTATTACCTGGAATGGCACATGCGCCAGCGCCTGGCGCCGCTGTTGTTCGACGATACCGATCCGGCTGCCGCCGCCGCACAGCGTGCTTCCCCGGTGGCCAAGGCCAGGCCCTCCCCCGCGGCCAAACGCAAGACCGACACGCGGCGCACCGATCCGGTCGATGGCACCAGCTTCCCGGTCCACAGCTTCCGCACCTTGCTGGCCGACCTGGCAACGCTCACCCGCAATGTCGTCTGCTTCGCTGGCCGCAGGCTCAGCCTGGTGATGGCGACACCGACCCCGTTGCAGCGCCGCGCACTGACCTTGCTCGGCGCGGATCCCGCAGCCGTGTAGGCAGCGGTAAAACACACATCGGAGTCGGATCAGGCACTTACAGCGCACAAGAAGGAAAGTTCGGACTAAGGCAGCGTCGGCAAATAAGTGCGTCAGCACGCCGACAAAGCTGCCGATCAAAACAAAGGCCTAGGGCTTGTTCGAGTAATACCGGCAAAACCCCGGGCACCGCCGCATTTTTCCTTTGGTGCGACGCGGGAGGCTCTGATTCAAGCTGTGTGTGAGCCCGCCCGCAGACCTCGACGCCCTGTCGGCTGCCCAGTTGCGAGAGCCGGTCTCGCGCCTGTTCGCGCAGCTGGGCGAACTGGAACGGACGAACGCTGCGCTGCGTGAGGAGATCGCGCGGCTGAAGGGTCTAAAGGGGCGCCCGGACATCAAACCCAGCGGCATGGACAAGGCCACCGAACCGG
>DATJNA010000318.1:0-8739 GCA_035508435.1 Acetobacteraceae bacterium
GAAGGCCTGGCTGACCTGCACCGAGCTGATGAACTCATGCTCCGGCAGCACGATCCATCGATATTTCAACTGGACATAGGCATCGCCGAAACCCGCATGAGTCTTGCCGCCATCGAGCATGTCGCGCGCGATGAAGTTCCAGTCGGTGCCGACCGCGAAGCCGAGGTTCGGGGTGATGGTCTTGTCCCATTCGACATTCGCGTCGGTGACCCAGCTCTTGCCGTCCGGACTGCTGAGCGAGATCAGCGGCAGGTTAGCCTCGTCGCTGACACCGGGATCGTCGATCAGGTCGGTGTTGACGAAGATACGGGGACCGGCGACGGCATGGGCAAAGGCGTGGTGGGTTGTGACCAGGGCGGCCGCCGCGACCAACGCGGCGACCCGGATCGGGGTGGGCATTGCGGACTCCTGGCGCTGAGTGGGCGCTGCGAGGCGCCGGTTGGCACGGAACGGACCGGGGACTCAGGCCAGGGCAGGAGGGGCGCGTGGCTGCGTCGCGCGAAATGCGGTGGCGGGTGGTGCGGTGGCGGGCGGCGGCAGCCCGGGGCGCTGGAAAACGAGGGTCTGCGGCGCCGGCACTGTGGGACCGGTGCCGGGGAGGATGATGGCCGGTGTGGTCAGCGACGCGCAGAGCGGGCACATCGGGCAGTTCGGCAGCCGCCGGTGATGCGAGGGCATCGCAGGGGTGCCTGGCGGCGGAGGCGCGTGGCAGATCGGCCCGGCATGCTCCAGCACCAGCGCGATGTCGGGATCCGGCATGACGGCGCCGAAAGCAAGTTGCGCCATGACGGCGAGCAACGCCAGGAAGCTGCCAAATGCCGGGGTGCGAGGCATGGCCAGAACTTTCCCCGCGCTTGCGATCGGGTCAAGCAGTACCGAGGGGCGGACCAAACGGCCGTGCCCGGTGGTCCGTGGTATCGGGCAGCGGCAGGACTGCCGCAAACATAGGAACAGCGATCAAAGGGTCATGCAAGACGCGGCGCCGACAACCACAGCATCGCCTCGGCCGGATCAGGAATCCAATGCGAAGCTCCGGTCGATGGCCGGAAGGGACGCGCGTTGACGCCCGCCGATAACGCGCATCCCGTCCGCGATTCAGTCGCCAACCGCGCGCAGCAGCGGCACCACGGGCTCGCATAGCTCCTGGTACAGGTCGACGTAGTCCTCGGCCATCCGCCGCGCGGTGAACCGGCGATCGAAGGTGGAGCGGACTGTTGCACGGTCGAGCAAGGGCAGCTTGTCCAGCGCCGCCACCGCCGAGGCTTCGTCGTGCACGATGAAGCCGCTGACGCCGTTATCGATCACTTCCGGCACCGAGCCGCGGTTGAACGCGATCACCGGCGTGCCGCAGGCCATGCTTTCGATCATCACCAGGCCGAACGGCTCGGGCCAGTCGATCGGGAACAGCAGCGCGTGGGCGCCGGAGAGGAATTCCGGCTTCTGCGCGTCGTTGATCTCGCCGATGTATTCGACCCAGGGGCTGGCATCGACCAGCGGCTTGATCTCCTCGTTCCAGTACTTCTTGTCGGCGTTGTCGACCTTGGCTGCGATCTTCAGCTTCAGGCCGGCGGCGCCGGCGATGCGGATGGCCTTGTCGACGCCCTTCTCTGGCGAGATGCGGCCGAGGAAGGCCACGTATTCCTGCTTCCCCGGCTGCGGCGTCAGCAGATCGGCCGGCATGCCGTGCAGCACGGTGCGCACCCAGTTGATCCGCGGGATCGGCCGGCGCTGCGAATTGGAGATCGACACGAACGGTGCATCGGGGAAGGTTTCGTAGATCTCCTTGAATTCAGGGATATCGAGCCGCCCGTGCAACGTTGTCAGGAACGGGGTGTCCTGGCGCGAGAACAGTGACAGCGGGAAGTAGTCGGTGTGGAAGTGCAGCACGTCGAACTCATCGGCGCGGCGGCGGATCAGTTCCATCATGCGCATATAGATCGCGATCCAATCCACCACGGTGGGATCGAGCCGCAGCGCCTTGTCACGCATTGGCGCCAGTGTCGCGGTAGTAATCGAGTCGCCACTGGCGAACAAAGTCACGTCATGACCCATCGCCACGAGTTCTTCGGTCAAGGCATAGACGACGCGCTCAGTGCCGCCGTACAGCTTGGGCGGCACCGCTTCGAAAAGCGGAGAAATCTGAGCAATGCGCATGGTTGGGAGGCCCCGGTGTTCTTTCGGTTTACTTGATATCGAACGTCACTATATTTGTGCTTGACTTCACAACCCAGTGGCGTCTATCAATCATAGGTTATAATTATCAAATGTGGCGAAAGTCCGGCCGGTTTCTTGGCAGGAACAAGTCAAACGGGCCGGGCCGTTCTCGTTCCCGGCGAAAGAGAAGGCCGGAAATGGCGGTGTTGCGTAAGTTGCCGGAACATAATGCGGCGGAAATGCGGCGGAATCAGGACGCGCTGCTTGCCCTGCGCAGCCGGCCGTTGGGGTTCCTCGCGCACTATGTCCGCCGGCGCTCACTCGGACATGCCGTCATCCTGACCTCCGTCTTGCTCGCTGTCGGCTGCGGCGTCGGCACACAGTACGGGATGAAGCACCTGATCGACGTGATCTCCGCCGGCCCGACCGCCGCCGGTACGCGCGTCTGGTGGGCCTTCGCCTTGCTGGCGGGCCTGGTCGCATCGGACAATCTGCTATGGCGCGTTGCGGGGTTCACCGTCGCCCGCGTCTATGTCGCGGTCACCGGCGACATTCGCGGCGACCTGTTCGCGTTCCTGTCCGGCCATTCGCCCGCTTACTTCGCTGAACGGCTTCCGGGCGCCCTCTCCAGCCGCATCAGCGCCACCGCCGCCGCCGCCTTCGCCGCCGAGAGCAGTGGCACATTCAATGTGCTGCCGCCGTCGATTGCGGTGGTGATGGCGATCGGGCTGATTGCCGCAGTCAATCCGACCATCGCGCTCGTGCTGGTCGGCTTCGCCGCGGCGCTGGGGACGCTGATCTATCAGCTCGCGCGACGCGGCACGCCGCGGCACCGCGCCTATGCCGAAAGCGCCGCCAAGGTGGATGGCGAACTGGTTGATGTGATCGGCAATTTCAGCGTGGTGCGCGCGTTCGGCGCCATGCGGCGAGAGCAATACCGGCTCGCGAGCACCGTCGGGCGGGAAATGTATGCTCGGCGCCGCAGCCTGGTCTATTTGGAAAACCTGCGGCTGATCCATGCGGTGGTGACGGCTTGCGCCTCCGCCGGGATGATCTACTGGGCGATCCGCCTATGGCAGGCGGGTGAGGCTACCGTCGGCGACATCGTGCTGCTGACCAGCCTGGCCATCAGCATCCTGGCCTGCACACGTGACCTGGCGGTGGCGCTGGTGGACCTGACGCAGCACATCGCGCGGCTGGAAGAAGCGATCGCAACTCTGCTGGTGCCGCACGAATTGCCGGACCGGCCGGGCGCGATGGCGCTGAAGCCCGGGCCGGGCGCGGTCACGTTCGAGCATGTCCGCTTCGCCTATCCGTCCCGCGCGCCGGTGCTGCGCGAGTTCGACCTGTCGATTACGCCGGGGCAGCGCGTCGGCCTGGTAGGCTTCTCCGGTGCGGGCAAGTCCACCGCACTGGCGCTGCTGCAACGCTTCTACGATGTGGAGGCGGGGAGGATCCTGATCGACGGGCAGGATATCCGCGATGTCACGCAGGAAAGCCTGCGCCGCACCATGGCGATCGTGCCGCAGGACGTGTCCTTGTTCCACCGCTCGGTGCTGGAGAATATCCGCTACGCGCGGCCGGAGGCGACGGAAGCCGAGGTGCTGGCGGCGGCCGAGATGGCGCACTGTCGCGATTTCATCGCGGCGCTGCCAGAGGGCTTTGCCACGATTGTCGGCGACCGAGGCACCAAGCTCTCGGGCGGACAGAGGCAGCGCCTGGCGATCGCCCGGGCGTTGCTCAAGGACGCGCCGATCCTGCTGCTGGATGAGGCGACCAGCGCGCTCGACTCCGAGTCCGAGCGTGCCATCCAGGCGGCGCTGGACCGGCTGATGCGAGGCCGCACGGTGATTGCCATCGCGCACCGCCTGTCCACTTTGCAGCGGTTCGACCGGATCATCGTGATGGATCAGGGCCACATCATCGATGATGGGTCGCCGGCTGAACTCGCGGTGCGGCCGGGGCCCTACCGCGAATTGCTGCGCAAGCAGACGATGGAGCCGCTCCCGGCGGCGGCATAGTTCCACTCGGTCTTCGGCAGATCGCGTGGATGACGACCCGGAATCGAAGCGCAGGCAGCATGCATGAATGCCGGGCTTCATAGACCACCCGCGCTTCAGCCAACCCGTTCCCAATCATCTGGGGCACCGCCTCCGCCAGGCATCGATCCGCGACGCAGCCAAGGAACCGAAGCTCGTGCCGCGCGGTCACCATCCTGATGGTCGCGCGACAGAAGCTCGACCGGGACACCGTGAAGCCGCAGGAGATCGCGCGGCAGACGCTTGGGGCGGCCTCTGCCGGTGAACCGTGCAAGGCCGTTTGGGCGACACGAAGCTAGGTCTGCATGACAGCGTCCGCCAGGAACGTCTCCAATGCCCGTATGTACTGCGCGTCGTGAAACGCCCGCGCCTTGCCGCGCGCCACAGCCTGGCGGACCTCCGAGCGCCATGTGGCATCGCGCCCGAGCCGCGCGGCGATCGCTACATAGTCGTCCAGCGAGTCGGCGATGGTGGCAGAGCAATCGATCCGCCGCAGGATGGCGGCGGTATGGCGCCCGCGCATGAACCGGCCTGGCATGGTCACAATCGCGGGGCTCTGCGCCAGGCTGTCCAGCGTGGATTTCCCCCCCGACCAGCCGGGCGTATCCAGCACTACATCCGCCAGGCCAACCGCGGCGACAAAGCGCTCCGGCGACATCGGCGACAGCATCACGCAAAACCGTGCCGCATCGAGCCCGGCGGCGGCAAAGGCCGTTTCGAGGCGCGCGCGGAATGCCTCCGTCACCGCCTTGCTCTTGGCGAAGCCGATGAAGACGAACCGGCAGTCGCCGACCGCGGCGGCAATCCGCGGAAATACCGCATCGAATTGCGGCAGGTATTTGTAAAGGGCCTGGCCGGACCAGTAGACCGGCAGCCCTTCCGGCAACCCAAGCGCTGACCGCTCCAGACGCAGATCCGGCAGCGCATCCGGCAGGTAGCAGAGCCCCAGGTTAGGCAGCCTCACCAGCCGCTCGGTGTAGTGGGCCGCACCATCGGGCGGCTCCATGAGATCGCTGGAGAGGAAATGGTCCAGCGTCGGCATGCCGGTGGTCTCGGGCTGACCCCAGGCGACGCACTGCACCGGCGCCAGTCGCTGCGCCGCCAGACGGCCGGCGATCGGATCGATGCCTACTTCGGGATACAGCAGCACGTGCGGCGCCGCGGCGACCACCGCCTCTCGCCAGGCTGCCGGCGAGCGCAACCCGCGCAGAAAACGGTCGGACCACCCAGCCGCGGCTGCGGTGCACGCGTCGGAAACGCGACCGGTATGGAAGCCGATCACCTCGAAGCGGCGACGGTCCAACTGCGTCAGCCAGCCCTCGAGGAACAATTTGAAGATGGTGTGACGGCAGAAGAAGCCGCTGACGATGCCGAGGCGGATGGGTTCGCCCGAAGCCGGGCGCGAGGCGAGCCGCGCCGCGGGCTCGGTCGCCGCCAACACGCGGCAGGCAAGTTGGCCGTAAGTCGCCTGCAACGCTCGGTCGTCCTGCCCTTGATACGGCAGGAAGAATGGCTGCGCTGTGCCGATCGCTGCGGCGAGGGACCGCACCGCAGCCGGCGCCAGCGAGGCTTCGGCCAGCCCCGCCAATGCCGCGGCATAGCGCCGGCGGCGATCGGTAATTTCGGCATCGGTGCGGTAGAGGATCGGGAGATGCGCCATGCATCGTGCGAGCCTGGCGGCGCCGCAGTCCGGATCGGCGGCGATAGCGGCCTCCTGGCACGACGCCGCCTCGTCCGTGCGGCCTTGCTCGAGCAACAGGCAGCCCAGATTGTACTGTGCCACCGCATATCGAGGTGCGAGCGCGAGGGCGCGGCGATAGGATGCCTCTGCCTCCTCTGCCCGACCTTGCTCCTGCAACGCGACCGCGAGATTGTTCCAGGCAGGCGCCTGCGTGGGTGCCAGCCTGGTGGCCTCCGACAGGGGCGCCTCGGCATCCGCCCAGCGCGCCTGGGTCATCAGCCAGCGGCCGTAATTCGCATGCGCACTGGCGAAATCAGGTTTCAGCGCCAGCGCGCGGCGGAAGCAGGTTTCCACCTCCTCGGGTGTGCCTTGCTCACCCAGTGCGTTGGCCAGATTGTACCAGATTTCGGCAATCTCCGGCGCATGCTCCGCCGCCTGGCGATAGTGCGCCACCGCCTCCTCGTGGTGGCCGAGATCGCGCAACGTGGTCGCCAGATTGTTGTGGATCTCGGCTGAGTTCGGCCGCAGTGACACCGCGGTGCGATATTCGCGCACGGCGTCCTCGCCGCGGCCGAGCAAGCGGTAGGAGAGCGCCAGGTTGTTATGATAGGGCGCGCGGCCCGGGGCGAGCGCCATCGCTCGCCGGATCAACGCCGCGCCCGCCGCCGGATTGCCTTGCTCTGATGTGATCAGCCCGAGCAAGTGCAGGCTGTCGGCATGGTTGGGATTCCGCGCCAGGATGCTGCAATAGAGCGCGCTCGCCTCACTGAGCCGGCCCGCTTCGTGGTGCTGCAGCGCTTCGCTCAAGATGGCCTCGCTCACCGTCCGCTCCGGTCGAGGCGTGGCACGGGGGACGCTGAGCCGAGCCAAGCCTGCATTTTGCAATCGACGCGATCCTGCGTGCCCAGGCGATGGGACGGGACGAGCCTGCCGCGTGGGGTCCGAGACCTCGTGGGCGCATCAGACTTAGCAGCAATTGGTTGATGATGTGTTGATAACTCCGGTCCGCCTGGGAGCGACGGACCGCGTCAGCCCGGGTCGATGGACGCCTTCGCCGGTCGCTGCCTATCATTCGCGGTACAGACAGAGGAGCGACGTCCCATGGAGTTCGGCATCTTCCACGAGTTTCCGTCCCTGCCCGGGCGGCCGGACGCGGCGGCGTTCGCGGAAGCCTTCGAGATCGTGGACGGCGCCGAACGCTGGGGTCTGGATGCGATCTGGCTGGCCGAGCTGCATTTCGATCCCGAGCGGTCGGTGCTGTCGTCACCGATGTGCATCGCCAGCGCGATCGCCGCACGGACGCAGCGGATGAAGATCGGCGTGGCGGTGCAGGTGCTGCCGCTGTGCAATCCGCTGCGCATCGCCGAGGAAGCAGCGACGGTGGACCAGATCAGCCGGGGCCGGCTGATCTTCGGCGTCGGCCGCAGCGGGGTGGCGAAGACCTACGAGGCGTACGGCGTGCCCTATGCCGAAAGCAGGGACCGCTTTGCCGAGACGCTGGAGATCATCGTGAAGGCCTGGACCGAGCCGGTGGTGTCCCATCAGGGCCGGTTCCATTCCTTCCAGGACGTCACTGTCACGCCGCAGCCGTTCCAGAAACCGCTACCGGAGATCCGGGTTGCGGCGACCAGCCCGGACACGTTCGTCACCACCGGTCGGCAGGGCCGGCCGATCTTCCTTGCGGTACGACACGAGGATGCCCGCATGTTCACGCCGCAGATCGCCACATACCGGGAGGCGTGGCGTGCGGCAGGGCATCCGGGACGGGGCCAGGTGTTCCTGCGCGCTCCGGGCTATCTGGCGGAGACGGAGGCGGAGGCGCGGCGGGATGCCGAGCCGAGCCTGATGCATTACTTCCACGCACAGTCGAAGCTGCTGGCGGATTCCGCGGGGCGAGCGGGCGTGGATGCCGCCGACCGCCGGTTCAGGACCGCGGAGCGGCTGGCGACGATCACCTACGAGGAGACGCTGCGGGGCAGCGTGTTCATCGGCACGCCCGACAGCGTCAGCGCGCAGATCGCGGGGCTGCGAGATGACCTGGGGCTGGATGGCGTGCTGATCGAGCTGAATGCGGGCGGGAAGACGCCGCATGAGGGCGTGATGCGGGCGACGCGGCTGCTATGCCAGGAAGTGCAGCCGCGATTCCATTGATCCGCTGCCATCCGTGCAACTGGCATGAACCATCGCAAGCGGAGACCGATCCTCGAAGCTCGGGATTTTTTGCAAGCTTTGCTCAAATTGCGTCGAAGCTCTCGAGCCAAAGCGGGTGGCACCGTGACGTCCCCACTTCGATCATCATTGCCGGCAACTAACGAAGGCCATCCGAAGTGTCGGAGCCATTGCTCCGTTTCTCCGTGTGGTATCGGTTCATTTCGCAATAACAGAAAGGGTCGGCGCAGCGTCGAGAGCAGGCGGCGCGTGGCTGCGCTCAGTTACGTATTCATCGCATCGAAGAAGTCGTTGTTGGTCTTGCTGTATTTCAGCTTGTCGAGCAGGAACTCCATCGCGTCCACGGTGCCCATCGGGTTCAGGATGCGGCGCAGCACCCACATCTTCGACAGCGTCGACTTCTCCACCAGCAGCTCTTCCTTGCGGGTGCCTGACTTGGTGATGTCGATCGCCGGGAAGGTGCGCTTGTCCGACAGCTTGCGGTCCAGGATGATTTCCGAGTTGCCGGTGCCCTTGAACTCTTCGAAGATCACTTCGTCCATCCGGCTGCCGGTGTCGATCAGCGCGGTGGCGATGATGGTCAGCGAGCCGCCTTCCTCGATATTGCGCGCCGCGCCGAAGAACCGCTTCGGCCGCTGCAGCGCGTTGGCGTCCACGCCACCGGTCAGCACCTTGCCGGACGACGGCACCACCGTG
>DATJNA010000319.1:0-2885 GCA_035508435.1 Acetobacteraceae bacterium
CTCTCGGCGGTAATTGGGGGCGGACGCTCTGGGGTTGCGCTTTCGAGGACTTCCTCACCCGGCGATTTGGACCCGATGCCGAAAATCCCGTCGAGGCCTATCTGCGTCGCCGCGGCTGGAAGGAACGCGCGCTCACACGCAACTACATGGCTGCGCTGCAGACTTCGGTCATGAGCCTGTATGAAGTCAGCGACATCGTGCCTGGTGCTTCGTTCCGGGCGCGCGATCTCATCCGCGGAGGTGAGCCGGTGTTGGTCAACGAACACTCGGCAACCCGGACGTTGAAACCGTGGGATCGGATCGCCGCACGTATTGTTCAGCAGGGACCGAAGACGATCTTGTCGGGCGGATTGCTGGCATTCACGCTGGAGGGGTCCCAGTCATTGTTTGCGCAATTGGCAGAGCATTATGCGCACGTCATCAAGCGTGGACGTAGAACAGGACCGTCACTGGATGCTTTGGAAGGATGGGCCGGCACAGACGCAGAGTTGCAGCATGCGGCACCGTTGTTCACCACGGTCTGGCTGTTCGACGTGCTGCCACGCGCGCTCGGCATCACACGGCCGACATTGCTCAACAGCGACGGTGATGAGGTTGTGTTCCATACCGTGAGCTTTCCTCTCACGTCAGACACCGCACGAGAGGAAATCGCACGCCGACTCAGCGCGCTACGTCCATTGCGTCAGGAGACGCCAACATTCTGGAACTGGATTGGCCCCGCATCGCCTCGGCCAGCAAAATCCGGCGATGCAAGAGCGATCATTTGGAACATCACGATGGAGGATGGCTCCGTCGTGCTGGGAAATATCGAATTGAAGGAGCGCACCATCTCGCTCAGTGTCAGCTCAGCGGCACGCGCCGAACGCGGCAAGGCCATGCTGTCCGCGACGCTTACCGATCTCGTTGGTCCGCCGCTGACCGAGATCCAGACCGTGGAGCAGATGCGCGCGGCAGCGCGTCCCCGCGACAAGCAGCCTACGGCGGATATCCCGCCCGAGGTCCAGGCGGAGCTGGTTCACGCCATGCTCGACAGGCAGTACCGGGCGCTTCTCGATGAGCCGGTGGCAATGCTGGGAGGAGTATCTCCCCGTACTGCCGCGCGCAGCGCCAAAGGGCGCCGCGCCCTGGCGGCATGGCTGAAGCACCTGGAAAACCGCTCGGGCAACGCCCCAGGCCACAACGACCCGATGGCAACCTACGACTTCACCTGGCTGTGGCGGGAACTCAAGGTAGGACAACTGCGGAACTGACCGGGCAGATGGCCATTTCGCACAGCTTCGCGGTCACTGGGCCTGATTCTGCCCCTGAGGGTGCCCGGCACGCCAGCGCGTCGAGCGAGCGCCGTCTCTGGCGGAGCACCTGATCCAACTGTGCCATGCAATGCGCGAGATCGCTGTAGTCGAAGCTCCGCCGCTCGATCGGAGCAAGCGGCGGCAACGGTGGCTCTGGGACGCCGTGTTCCATCGGCGGGATTGATCGCCGGCCCCGCCCGCGTCCCGGCTCAGGCCGATAGGGCGGACGGACTGCTTCTCCGAGCGGTGCCATCCCCTTCAGCCCGAACAGGCGCGGCGCCGACCGGTGCGTCACTTCGACGGCCACGTCCGGCGCGACGAACCGATCGAGCAGCTCGGTCGCGCACTTGACCGACATGCCGAGCGCACAGGCGAGGGTGGCGGCGGACAGCAGCGGGGTAGCAGCCAACAGATCCACGGCGAGGCCTGCGCGCGAGGTGCGAGGTTGGCTCACGACCTTGCCACGCGCCGTCCGCCAGCCGTGCTCCAGGCTGCGCAGCAGTTCCAGATAGTCGGCCGCTTCGGCGGCGACCGCCGCCGGGAACCCGACCACCCAGTCCGCATGCCCCCCCTCCGGTGCATCGGCGCGCAACGCGCCCGGTCCGGTCAGCGGCACGGGAACCCGCAGCAGGCGACACTTTCGCCAGTGGCGGATCAGCGCGGCGCGGATCGGCGGCTGCGTCCCGCCACCCTGCAGCCACGACCTGACACCCTCCGCTGTCCCAAGAAGGCCGCCGGGAAGAGTGGCGGCCAGATGGCGGTCGGCCGTCTGCACCTCGCCCTCCTGATCGAAATCCGGCTCGGTGATCCACTGGTGCAGGGTGAGAGCCGTGCGCGCGGCCTCGAATACGTCGCCGCGGTCGACGATCCGCAGCGCGTGATCCATGCGCAAGCGCAGCCCCTCCAGCACGGCCGCGAGCTGCCAGGGGTCAATGCCGTGACCATCCACGGCTGCCTGGTGGCGGACCGCCTCCAGCCGCGCCCGGTGCAGAAAGGCCTGCAGCAGCGGATGATGATCGAGTGCCTGGTCGAGCCGCGCAATGGCGCCGGCGGCGCGCTCATGGGCCTCGAACAACGCCGGGTCAGGCGATACGGCAGGCCCGCGGCGGGGACTGAGCAGCGTGTCCAACATCAGGCCCATCGCCAGAAACGACGCCCTAAGCCGCGCGCCGCGGACCGGCTGGCCGCCCCGACTGGACACCAGAACAACCGCCGGCCGGTCGCCCCCGCCATGCCCTGCGGACAGACAAGACGTGCGGCGCGTTGGCAAGGCCCTCCGGCGTCGGGCCCCAAGGCAATTTGCCAACGACCCGTTGGAGAATTGTCGGATCGGGCCACGCCGCGGCGAACGCCCGCATATAGCGCAGATTGGCCGACGAAAACCCGCGGGTGTCGTGTTGCCGAAAACTACCGGAAAAGTGCTCGTTCGCGATATTGCTGTCGTTTATTATCGGAACTCGTGAGTCCCGGGTTCTGGCCTCGATCGCTGCTCAGGCGGCCAGGCTGAAAGCCTGCATTCTATCAGCGTCCTGTCGTTCGGTGACGAATTTCGCGAAGCTGTTGCCTGGGGCGGCATTCAAGAGAAATTCCGGC
>DATJNA010000320.1:0-13551 GCA_035508435.1 Acetobacteraceae bacterium
GCCGCGCAGCAGGTCCTGCACCGCGACGGTGTCGCCGACCTTGACGAACATCTTCGACCCACCCATGCGCCAGGCTTCGGTGGAAACCGGCAGCATGTCGTCGAGCTTCATCCGCCCCTGCCGCAGCCGGTCCATCACGACGTACAGCGTCATCAGCTTGGTCATCGACGACGGCGGCATTTGCTCCGACGAACGCTTGTCGAGCAATGTGGCGCCGGTGGTGAAATCCTCGATATAGGCCCAGTGCGCGGTGGTATCGACCGGGCCGATCGGCGTCTGCGCCGGACCGTCGGTGGACTGCGCCAGCACGTCCTTCGGCTGGCCCTTGCCCGCGACCTCGCGACGGGACGGCGCCCGACGCGGCTGCGCCAGCGCCGGCACGGCCGCCACCGACAGCGCGGAACCCAGCACGACGGAACGACGTGTCAGCATCGGGCGCCTCCTACTCGACCACGATCCGGGCATCGGCGATGCCGGCGTGGACCGCTTGCTCCACCGCGGCGTCGGCCGCCGCCACGCTGCCGAAGGGGCCCAGCATGACGCGGAAACTCTCCGCGCGTCCCTCGAACGTTCGATCGATGCGCGGCGCGAGCCCGGCCAGCCTCGCTTGCTCCATGGCGGCGTATTGGTAGAACTGGAAGGTATCGAGTCGCACCCACAATCGACCGGGCTGCGGCGTTCCTTGCGTCACGATCTCGGGCACGCGATCGGTCGGGTCTTTGGCGGCGGGGAGGGCAGCCGCGGCGGCGACCATGGCATGGCCGCTCTCCTGTCGCGCGCCGGGCGGCGGCGGCAGGCTCGCCGAGGCGACGTCCCCGACCGGCGCCGCCGCGATCGGCAGGCTCGGCGCGCCCGGCACATGCTGCGCCGCGGCCTCGCTGGGACCGGCCAACACCGTCAGCCGCACCTGCGCCACGCCATCGGCGGCCATGCCCAGCAGGCCGGCGATGCGGCGCGTGACCTGCACCAGCCGCGCCGGGGTTGGCGTGCCCCGGTCATTGATCCGCACCAGGACCGAGCGCCCGGTTTCCAGGTCGGTCAACCGCGCGATGGCGGGAAGCTGCAGCGTGGCATGCGCCGCGGTCAGCGCGCCCTGGCTGAACACCTCGCCATTCGTGGTGAGCGGCGGATGATCGGCAGGGTAGACGGCGGCCAGACCTGTCTCATCCAGGTTGTCGCTCTCGCGCGGGTACCACCACGTGCCGCCGGACTGGTAGGGCGAGCCCAGGACGTAATGCGGGTTTGCCGGCGGCGTGCGCTGGCAGGCGGCAAGCAGCGCCGCAGCGCAGGCCAGCCACGGGGCGGCCTGGAGCCAGGCGCGCGCGGCAACGCCCACGGCCGGATGTTCCGATACCATGGTGATGACGCGGCGGTTACCGGGCGACATGGCGGCTATCTGCCACGCTGGCCCGCGCCGGAGCAATGGCGGATGCATGGCCGTGGAATTGCCGCGCGGACACGCGCCCTGGTTCCGACTCGAGTCGGTCGCTGGATGGCCGCGCGGCGAGTCCCGCAAGCGGACGCTCGGCGGGCCAGGTCCGCCCGGCCGCCGATCCTATGGCACGATCGGGCGGGACGATATCAAGTTCTTGCTACGTGCGGACGACGTGGACGCGGATGTGATTGGCGACAAACTTTACCGGGCCGGGGTTGTTGTTTTGTAGTGTCAATATTATCATGGTTTGCCGGGGCGTCCCCTCATAGAGGGCGATTTCCCTCGACACTTCCACCAAAGGAATCAGATTCTTAAAATTTGGGTCCGGCGCTATCGAGACGTTGAAATATTCACTTTGCTCCGCGCCATCCCCCCACCAGAAAGTAAATTGCTCTGGCTTCCCGGGATTACATGTATATTCGCCAGATTTGTACTCGATGACAGTCGCGTCAGCCATGGCCGCTCTCCCCTGACCAGCACCGCCCACTTTGGACGCGTTACGCCCTGCAACTCAAGCGGAAATTTAACATTCATTAAAGTCGTGTGGAAACGGCGAGGCGCGATTGTGCGATGCTGGTGTTCCCCGGCCCAGAGCCTACACACCGCTCGCCACCCAAGGCGGCGCCTGCCGCCCGGAATTGCCGGATGCATGGGACGGGCAATCTTGCGCCGCTCGACCGGGATTGCTTGCTATGTCGCGCGACCTGGATTGCTTCGCTTCGCCCGCAATGACAGCGGCGGCCGCGTCATACCACCAGTCCGTTGGCTTGCTCCGCCAGGGCCGAAAGCCCGGTACCGAGGCTCGAACCGGACTGATTGTTCTCCTGCATGGTGAGCAAATACTGGTCGGTCAGACTGGTGACGTAGTTGCGGTCCTGGAGCTGCGAAATCTTCAGGCGGGACCCGATCGCATTCTCCTGCGCCGACTGGTCCTGGAACACGATATCCTGCGGGATACCGAGGGCGGTGGTGATCACCTCGAAATTGGTGACGTTGGACAGCACGTCGTTCACCGAGGTGATCGAGCTCGCCTGGCCGAGGAAGGTCAGGGCGTTCGCCAGCCCCGGCGTCGCCTGGTCCAGGCCCTCCCGCCATTCCACCTCGGCATAGGCGTTCGTCAGCGTGGACATCACCTGCGGGTTCTGCAGCTCCGCCAGGCCATTCTGCCCGAAATTGTAGGTCTGCACGGTGCTGAGCCAGGTGGCATCGTCCAACTGGTTGACCAGCGAATTGGGCTTGGTGGGATCGGACAGCAGGATTTTCTGCACCAGCGCCGTTTCACCGATGTAGTTGGACAGGCCGTTGGCGGTCAGCAGCACCTGCTGCACGTCGGGGTTCAGCAACGCCTGCTGGATCGTGGTGGCGTGGGCGACGGCGGTTTTGAATGCGTTGATCGTGTTGGCGACCTGCGGCTGCTGCGCTTCCTGCGCCACCCCCTTCGTTTGCTCCTGTTGCGCCAGCTTGAGATCGGTGATCGGGTTGCCGCTGGAGACGAAGGTTGTGGTGGGCGTGGCGGAGGACGTGCCGCTGTACAGCGCGTTCAGGATCGCGGTGGTGGCATCCGTCGAGCTTTCGTTCGAGAACAGTACATTGTAGTTCATGCCACTGACGATGCCGCTCATGGTCGGCTCCTGCGCCGGTCCCGCCGATCGGTCATCATACCGGCGGAGAGGTTGATGGACGGTTAAGGGTCTGGAATATTCATCTGCGTTGCTGTCCTGGCCGAGGGCAACCGGTCCACGCCTGGATGAAACCACCCGCCCCGCCTGGCTGGCCGCGTTGCAATCCCATCGACCGAAGCCCATCGACCGAAGCCCTTGTTGCCGCTGCTGGTCCGCGCAATGCTGCCCACGCGCGCCAATGGCTGCCTGCGCGGTGGGGTTGAAGTTCGGCAAATATCGCTGTGAGACGCTGTGCCATCCTGCTGATCGCGGGCCTGCTGTCAGGGTGCGGGGCGCCGCAACGCGCCGCAACGACGGATCAGTCACGGCCGGCAGCGCCGGCGCCGGAGGCAAACCCGCAGGTGCCGCCGGTCGAGCTTGGGAAGCAGCCGCCGGGCAAGCCGATGACGAGCGCCGACATGCCGTTCTTCGACATCGTCACCTACTGCGAGATGACGACACGGAAGATCGATACCAGGCCGCGCGGACCGGCATACGAGACCTGCGCCGGCAACCAGCAGCATTATCGCAGTATCATCGGGCAGGCGATCGATGCCCGGCACTTCAAGGCGCCAAAGGTCGTGGAATGCGCCAAGGCGAGCCGCTCGGCCTATGAGGGCATGTGGTACTGCATGAACGACCAGCCTTTTTCGGAGCTGCGCCGGGTT
Source organism: Acetobacteraceae bacterium (assembly GCA_035508435.1). GTDB lineage: Bacteria > Pseudomonadota > Alphaproteobacteria > Acetobacterales > Acetobacteraceae > JASHVB01. The sequence goes on from DATJNA010000320.1 coordinate 3,765, forward strand.
CCAGACGCCGGCGGGCAGCCGGCCGCCACCTGGCATGGCGCTGCCGCGTGGCATGGCGCTGCCGCGTGGCATGGCGCTGCTGCGTGGCGTGGCGCCGCTGCCGTGTGGCGTGGCGCCGCTGCCGTGTGGCGTGGCGTCGCTGCCGTGTGGCGTGGCCCGGCGGGCACGTGGCGTGGCCAGGTGGTCGCGTGGCGTGGGCCGGCGGGCACGTGGCGTGGCACGGCTGCCGTGTGGCGTGGGCCGGTGATCAAATCGCGCCACCCCGTGGTCGCGTCGCGCGAGCCGGTGATCAAATCGCGCCACCCGGTGGTCGCGTCGCGCGAGCCGGTGATGGCGAAGCCAGAACCGCGCGGCTGATGGTTGCTGCGGCGCCGCCGGACCTCCGCCCGGGCGGGATTCCGGTTGTGGGATGCCGGTTGTTGACGCTTCCCGGCAACCCGCGCAGCCTTTCCCGGCGAGAACAGAGGGGGGAACGCACATGCCGCTGCCGAATGCGGATACCGATGCCACCACGCCGAAATACCTGCGCGACAAATACTCGATCGTGGGCGTCGGCGAGACCACCTACACCCGCGGCTCCGGACGCTCCACGCGCGCGCTGGGCACCTGGGCCATTCGCAATGCCATGATCGATGCGGGGCTGAAGGCGTCCGACATCGACGGGATGCTGTCGTATTCCGGCAACGATTCCACCATGGGGCCGTTCCTGGCCGGCGACCTGGGCATCCGGCTGAACTTTTTCATGGACGTGCACGGCGGCGGATCGTCGACCGAGGCGCTGATCGGCATCGCCATCGGCGTAATCGAGGCCGGCATGTGCAAGTGCGTGGCGATCTTCCGCGCCATGAACGGGTTTTCGCAGGTGCGCATCGGCGGCACCGGCGCCCGCTCGGCCGCGCCGGTCAGCGGCGACGCGCTGCACAGCCGCGCCTATGGCTGGCAGAGCGCCGGCCAGAGTTTTGCCCCCACCTTCATGCGCCACATGTATCATTACGGCACCAGGCCGGAGCAAGTGGCGATGGTGAAGGTGGTGCATTCCGAGCATGCGTCGAACAATCCGAAGGCGTATTACAAGAAGCGCTATACGGTGGACGACGTGCTCTCCAGCCGCATCATCTGCAAGCCGCTGCACCTGCTGGACTGCTGCGTGGAGACGGATAACGCCACCTGCATCATCGTCACGCGGGCAGAGCATGCGAAGGATCTGCGGCAGCGCTCGCCGTTGATCCGTTCGGTGGTGGGACGTTGCTCCAAGCCGCGCACCGACATGCATTACCAGTGCGGGCCGATCGACCGCGTCGCCGGCTACTACATCAAGGATATCCTGTGGCCGAATGCGGGGCTGGGGCCGGAGGACGTGGACGCCACCGGTGCCTACGATGCGTTCACCTTCACCTCGATGCTGCAACTCGAAGAGTACGGGTTCTGCAAGAAGGGCGAGGGCGGCGAATATGTCGCCAGCGGCATCACGCGGCTGGGCGGCAAGCGGCCGAACAATACCTCCGGCGGGCACCTGTGCGAGGGCTATACCCACGGCATGAACATGGTGATCGAGAACGTGCGGCAGTTGCGGCACGAGGCCGATGATTCGTGTCCGATCGGGCCGGACGGGCGGCGCCAGCACACCTACGACCACCGCGAGGGCGGCTGCCGCCAGGTGCGGGACATCGAGATCACCTGCAATCTCGGCTGGGCCAATCCGATGACCGGGTCGTCCATGGTCATGCGGCGCGGATTTTAAGGGAGGATCGGATCATGGCTCTGAGGGGCGAATATCTCGGGATGGCGCTGACCGTCGATGACCTCGACATCGAGAATATCGAGTATTTCAAGCACTGCGCCGCGCACAAGTTCCATCTGCAGCAGTGCGACGACTGCAAGCGGCTGCGCTATCCGCCGACCACGGCGTGCCCGTGGTGCACCTGCCTCACGTCAACCTGGCAGCCGGTGGAGGGCAAGGGCGAGGTGCATTCCTATACCGAAGTGCACCACGCGATTCAGCCGGCGTTCAAGACGCACACGCCGTATCTCATCCTGCTGGTGGACCTCGATACGCAGAAGGGCTCGCCGTCGCCGGACGAGGCGCTGCGCGTGATCGGCAACCTGGCGACGCCGGATGGCAAGCTCGCCCCGCCGGAGCAAGTGAAGCAGATCGGCGTGGGGTCGCGGGTGCGGATGGTCTTTACCGACGTGTCGGACGGACTGTCGCTACCGCAATGGACGCTGGACGACAGCGCCAGGCAGCCGGACAAGCCGTGGCGGTACCCGCAGGAGTAGTTTCCATAGTGTCATTGCGAGGAGCGTAGCGACGAAGCAAGCTCGATCGGGAGACGTGCGAACCGTTCGGGCACCATTTCGAACGAGATTGCTTCGTCGCTTTGCTCCTCGCGATGACAGGGGCGAGCTACCCACGCACCCCAATCTGCTCCCATTCCGGGTGCGGTACGGTCGGATAGGCCGGCTCGGCTGCTGGCCCGCGCGCCACCCCCACCGGATGGAACCGCGTGCCCGACCAGCCGGCCATCTCCTCATAGGTGCGGTACTTCTCCAGCACCGCCGCTTGCGCCGCTGCCAGCAGCTTCTCCGCCTCCTCCGGCCGCGTCTGCGCCAGCGAACGATAGCGGATCTCGTTATAGGCATAGTCGCGGAACGGCATCGTCGGCCGCGGACTGTCCAGCACAAACGGGTTCTCGCCGCGGTCCCGCAGCATCGGATTGTAGCGGAACAACGGCCAATACCCGCAGGCCACCGCCATGTCCTGCTGCTTCATGCCCGCCTGCATGTCGATGCCGTGTGCAATGCAGTGCGAATAGGACAGGATCAGCGACGGGCCGGGATATGCCTCCGCCTCACGGAACGCCTGTAGCGTCTGCTGCGGATTGGCGCCCATCGCCACCTGCGCCACATAGACATTGCCATAGGCGATCGCCTGCAACGCCAGGTCCTTGCGCGCCACACGCTTGCCGGCCGCGGCGAATTTCGCCACCGCACCGAGCGGCGTCGCCTTGGAAGCCTGCCCGCCGGTGTTGGAGTACACTTCCGTATCCAGCACCAGCACGTTCACATCGCGCGAGCTGGCCAGCACATGGTCCAGCCCACCATAGCCGATGTCATACGCCCAGCCGTCGCCGCCCACGATCCACACGCTGCGCCGCACCAGATGATCGATCACCGACAGCAGATCCTTCGCCGCCGGCACGTCGCCGAGCGTGCGCAGCTTCTGCGTCAGCATGGCAACGCGCACCCGCTGGGCACGGATTTCCGATTCGTGTAGCTGCGGCGCGTCCAGAATCGCCTGCACCAGCTCATTGCCAAGCTGCGGTGCCAGTTGCCTCGCCAGGTTGCGTGCCAGCTCCACGTGCTGATCGGCAGCCAGGCGGAAGCCGAGGCCGAATTCGGCATTGTCCTCGAACAAGGAATTGGACCAGGCGGGGCCGCGGCCTTCGCGATTGGCGGACCACGGCGTGACCGGCAGATTGCCGCCATAGATGGACGAGCAACCGGTCGCGTTGGCGATCTGCAAACGGTCGCCGAACAACTGCGACAGCAGCTTCAGATACGGCGTTTCGCCGCAACCGGCGCAGGCGCCGGAGAACGTGAACAACGGCTCCAGGAACTGCACGCCGCGCACATTGGCGAAATCGACGCGGGCGCGATCATTCACCGGCAGGTTGGCAAAGAACCGCGCATTGTCGCGTTCCGGCTCGATCAGCGGCAGCTTGTCGCGCATCACGATTGCCTTGGCCGCGGCGTCGGTGGGGCTGGCCGCCGGGCAGGCCTCGTAGCACAGCGCGCAGCCGGTGCAGTCCTCCACCGAGAACTGCAACGTGAAGCGCACATCGGGGAAGCCGCGCACGTTGATCGGCGCCGATTTGAAGCTGTCCGGCGCACCGTCCAACCGCGCGGCGTCGAAATACCGGCCCTGGATCACGCCATGCGGGCAGACGAAGCTGCATTGGCCGCATTGGATGCACAGGTCCTGGTTCCAGCTCGCCACCGTCTCGGCGATGTTGCGCTTCTCCCAGATCGAGGTGCCGGACGGCCAGGTGCCGTCGGCCGGCAGCTTGCTCACCGGAATCTCGTCGCCGCGGCCTTCCAGCATCAGCGCGGTCACCTCGCGCACAAAGGCGGGTGCGTTGGGCGGCACCACCGGGGGGCGCTCCCAATTGCTGGTCGGCGCGGCCGGCACCGTCACTGCAAACAGGTTCTCGAGCGACGCATCGACCGCGGCGAAATTCCGCTGCACCACCTCCTCGCCGCGCCGGGCGTAGGTCTTGCGGATCGCCTGCTTGATATGCTCGATCGCACGCTCCCGCGGCAGCACGCCGGACAGCGCAAAGAAGCAGGTCTGCAACACGGTGTTGGACCGCCCCCGCAGCCCGGCATTCGCCGCCACGCCGGACGCGTCGATCACATAGAATTTCAACTGCAAATCGATGATCCGCTGCTGCATCGCGCGCGGCAGGCGGTGCCACACTTCGTCCGGCCCGAACGGCGCATTCAGCAGCAGCGTGGCACCCGGCGCGGCAAGGCGCAGCATATCCAGGCGCTCGACGAACAGGAATTGGTGGATGCCGACGAAGCTCGCCTGCTGGATCAGGTACGGCGCCTGGATCGGCTGCGGCCCGAACCGCAGATGCGACACGGTCTGCGCGCCGGACTTGTGTGAATCGTAGACAAAATACCCTTGCGCGTACAGCCCCGCATCCTCGGCAATGATCTTCACACTGTTCTTGTTCGCACCCACGGTGCCGTCGGCGCCGAGGCCATAGAACACCGCTGCCACCACATCCGGCGGCTCGATCGCGAACGCGGCGTCCGGCGTCAGGCTGGTATGCGACAGGTCATCGTCGATGCCGACGGTAAAGCCGTTGCGTGGCTGGTCGCGCTTCAGTTCGTCGAACACGGCTTTCGCCATCGACGGGTTGAAGTCCTTCGACGAAAGGCCATAGCGGCCGCCGATCATCACCGGCATGCGGCACCGCCCCGCCGCGGCGGCCTGCGCCACGGTGGTCACCACGTCGAGATACAGCGGCTCGCCGGTCGCGCCCGGCTCCTTGGTTTGTTCCAGCACCGCAATTCCGGTGACGCTTTCCGGCAGCGCGGCCATGAAGGCGTCCGGCGCCCAGGGGCGATACAGCCGCACCTGCAACACGCCCGCTTTTTCCCCACGCTGCCGCAACGCGGCGGCGGTGGTCCGCGCCGTCTCGGCGCCCGACCCCATCAGCACCAGCACATGCTCCGCATCGGCCGGGCCGTCGTAATCGAACAAGTGATAGTGGCGGCCGGTAAGCGCGGCGAAACGGTCCATCGTCTCCTGCACGATGGCCGGCGTCTGCACGTAGAACGGGTTCACCGTCTCACGCGCCTGGAAATACGTGTCGGGGTTATGCGCGGTGCCGCGCACCACCGGATGCTCCGGCGTCAGCGCCCGCGCACGGAAGGCGCGCACCAGGTCATCGTCGATCATCGCGCGGATCTGTGCGTCCTCCAGCAGCGAGATCGTGCCGATCTCGTGCGAGATGCGAAAGCCGTCGAAGAAATGCAGGAACGGCACGCGACTGGCGAGCGTCGCCGCCTGTGCGATCAGCGCCGCGTCATGTGCCTCCTGCACCGAGGCCGACGACAGCAGCGCGAAGCCGGTGGAACGCACCGCCATGACGTCGGAATGGTCGCCGAAGATCGACAGCGCCTGCGTGGCGATGGCGCGCGCCGCGACATGAAACACCGTCGGCGTCAGTTCGCCGGCGATCTTGAACATGTTGGGCAGCATCAGCAGCAGTCCCTGCGACGCGGTGAACGTCGTGGTCATCGCGCCGGATTGCAGCGCGCCGTGCACCGCGCCGGCGGCGCCGCCCTCGCTCTGCATCTCCTGCACCACGGGCACTTCGCCCCAGATGTTGGTGATGCCGCGCGCGGACCACTCGTCGGCGAGCTCCGCCATGGTGGAGGACGGAGTGATCGGAAAGATGGCGCAGACTTCGTTGGTCCGGTAGGCGACATGCGCCACCACCGTGTTGCCGTCCATCGTCGCGGGGTTGCGCAGCATTTGGAATCTCCACAGTTATAGACGGGTTTTGTTTCTCGTCCCGGCGGGTATTTTCGTCGTGGCCGATGTTTCTCGTCGTGGCCGATGTTTCTCGTCATGGCCGATGTTTCTCGTCATGGCCGGGCCTCACCCGGCCATCTGCCCAGGATGAACGGAATACCTCGTCGCCCGTGGGCCGATCGTTCCGGATCGACGGCCGGGTCAGGCCCGGCCATGCCGAGGCACTCGATCAGCGCAGTCTCACGGCGGCTCAATAAAATTCGCTTCCGGCACCATTTCGATCGCATGGCACGGGCATTGATCGAAGCACACGGCGCAGCCGGTGCAGCGCGCCCAGTCGACGCTGTAGCCCTTCCCCGGCCCCAGCCTGGCAATCGCTTGTTCCGGGCACGCCGCGTAGCAATTGTCGCATTCGAAACACACGCCGCAGGACAGGCAGCGCTGCGCCTCATGCCGCGCCTGAGCAGCGGTCAAACCCGCCAGCACCTCTTCGAAGCCGGTCAGCCGCGCACTGTCCCTGAGGCGCTGCTGCTGTGCCACGTCCACGTCGCTGAACACCGGCAGATGCAGCATGTCGAACTGCACCACCGCCGGCCGCGCCGGCGCCTCATACGCGCCGTGGCGCAGCCAGGCATCGATGTTGCGCGCCGCCAGCTTGCCGTGCCCGGTGGCCACCGTGACGGTGCGCTCGCTCGGCACCATGTCGCCGCCGGCAAACAGGCCGGGATGGCCGGTCATCATCTGGCGGTTCACTTCCACCACGCCGTCCTGCTTCACCGCAATCCCCGGCACGCCCTGCAGGAACGCGCTGTCGCTGACTTGGCCCAGCGCCAGCACCACGGCATCGGCTTCCAGCGTGTCGAATTCGCCGGTGGGCTGCGGACGGCCCGTGTCGTCCAGCGTCATGCGCTCGACCTTCAGGGTCGGGCCGACGATCTCGCGGATCGTCGTCAGCCAGTGGATCTTTACCCCCTCCTCGATCGCTTCGTCGGCTTCGAAGCCGTGTGCCGGCATGTGGGCGCGGTCGCGCCGGTAGACGATCAGCGCCTCCTCCGCGCCCAACCGCCGAACCGTGCGGGCGGCGTCCATCGCGGTATTGCCGCCGCCATACACCACCACCCGGCGGCCAAGCCGCGGCGTCTCGCCGGTGCCCGTCTCGCGCAGCAGCGACACGGCATCCAGCACGCGGACCGCGTCACGCGCGGGGATATCCACGTGCTGGCCCACATGCGCGCCGATCGCCACGAACACCGCGTCAAATTGTCCCGCGTCGCGCTCTGCCAGCACATCCGTGACCGGATGGTTCAGCACGATCTTCACGCCCATCCGCTCGATGCGCGCGACTTCGGCCGCCAGTTCGGCGCGCGGCAGGCGATAGGCGGGAATGCCGAATTGCAGCATCCCGCCCGCCACCGGCCCAGCCTCATGAATCTGCGCGTAGTGCCCCAACCGCGTCAGGTGATAGGCCGCCGACAGCCCGCTCGGCCCTGCCCCCACGATCAGCACGCGCTTGCCCGACGGTGGCGCGCCGCGCGGATACTCCCACCCCTCCGCCGTCGCCATATCACCGAGGCAACGTTCGACCGCATGAATGGAAACCGCGGCGTCCATGTGCCCGCGATTGCAGCCGCCTTCGCACGGGTGATAGCAGACGCGCCCATGCGTCGCCGGCAACGGGTTGTCGGCCACCAGCAGTTCCCACGCCCGGCGGTACTCGCCCGCCTGCGCCAGTGCCAGCCAGCCCTGGATGTTCTCCCCTGCCGGACAGGCGTTGTTGCAGGGCGGCAGCAGATCGACATAGACCGGCCGCCGCGTGCGGAACGGTCCGGTGCCCGCCTCTCGTGAAGGATCGATCAGCGGGGTCAGGTCGCGTGCAGGATGATCCATGCTTCAGCCCACTGCGCTCGGCATCGAGGGTGCGACAGCCGCCTTCGGCAATTGCAGATCGCGCGACGCGACGATGCCCTGCCACAGCGACAGCACCGCGCGCGACGTCGGCTCCGCAACGAAGCAACGGCCGTCGCGATCCACCGCGCAGAACAATGCCTCGGGATCCTTGCGGACATGACGCAGCGCATCATTGATCACTTCCAGGCAGTCGATGACCTGCGCCACCGATTCCAGCCTGGTGTGACGCAGGATCTCGGCCAGCCGGAAGACGCGCACGCCTTGCACCGGCACGCTGGCATTCTCCCGTCCCAGCTCGAAGAACACGCTGACCACCGGCAGAATGTCCTCGATTTGCTCCAGCACCGCCTGCGCGTCGCCGGGGTTGAGCAAGGCAAGATGGCGCGGGGCTGCCTGCGCTACCTCCTCGGCCACCGGCGAAAACAGGCCGGCAACCTGTTGCTCCAGCCAGTGCCGCACCTCGGGCGGCGCGGCGCGAATTTGTTCTGCCGTGAGGCTGATGCCGAGCATGTCCTGTGCCCTCCAAACCGCGGGCATTCTGATGCGCGCACGGCGCGTGGACGGCATTGATCCTGATCAATCAGTCCCGGCGGCGGATCGGGCACAATGGCAGGTACAGTAGCGGACGGACCGTGCCATGCCACCCCGGCTCATCACTCTGACGCTGAACCCGGCCCTGGACATCGCCTGCACCGCCGACCGGGTGGTGCATACCCACAAAATTCACACCCGCGACGACCATCTCGATCCCGGCGGCGGCGGCATCAACGTGGCGCGCGTGCTGCACGAGCTGGGCGGCCAGACGCTGGCGGTGATGATGGGCGGCGGCGTCACCGGCGCGCTGATCGAGCATATGCTGGACGAGGCGGGCGTGCCGCATCGGAACATCCCGATCACCGGCCACACCCGCATCTGCTTCAATGTCTTCGATGCCAGCACCGCTCTGGAATACCGTTTCGTGCAGGGTGGCCCGGACGTCACCGGCGCCGACTGGCACCGGATGCTGGAGGTGCTGGAGACCATCCCGGGCGACTGGCTGATCGCCAGCGGCAGCCTCGAGCATGGGATGCCGGAAGATATCTATGCCCGCATCGCATGGTCCGCGCGCCGGCGCGGGCAACACTTCGTTCTGGACACCTCCGGGCCGCCGTTGCGCGCCGCGCTGGGCAGCGGCATCGCGCTGATGAAGCCCAGCCTGGGAGAGCTGGAGTCGCTGGTCGGTCGGGCGCTGCCCGATCCCGCGGCGCAGGAGGCCGAGGCGATGGCGCTGGTGCAGGCCGGCGCGGCGCAGCTTGTCGCGGTGACGATGGGGGAGGACGGCGCATTGCTCGCCTCGCGCGAGGGGGTCATTCGTCTGCCGGCCCTGCGCGGCGAGGTCCGCAGCGCGGTCGGCGCGGGTGACAGCTTCACCGCGGCGATAACGCTGGCGCTCGCGCGCGGCGCACCGCTGGACGACGCGCTCCGCTGGGGTGTCGCGGCCGGGACCGCCGCAGTGGCCTGCGCGGGAACCGCGCGTATCCGGCGGGTCGACGTGGAAATGCAGTATCAGCGGCTGATCGAGACGGCGATGGAGCCCTGCTGCGCATAGCGGCCTCCTGTCATGGCGAGGCCCGCAGGGTCGCGGCAATCCCGGTCGAGTGGACGCATGCCCGCACCGGAGCAAACACCAACGAGATTGCTTCGGCCCTGCGGGCCTCGCATGTGTGGACGGCCCTTCGAATGCAAGAGCAAAAGTTGAGTATTTTGACGGGCGGTTCGATTGCGATCATGTGTCCGGCCTGTTGGCGCGGCTGCATGCCGCTGGCCCAGATGGGGTCCGCGATCCGGCCC
>DATJNA010000321.1:0-19229 GCA_035508435.1 Acetobacteraceae bacterium
GGCCTGCGGCTCGGCGAGCCGCAGGCCGCCGCGCCCGTGCCCCCTCCCCCCCACGCCGCACCAAACGGATGGGTTCCAAGCGGCGGCGTCCCTTGGTGGGGGGTCCAGGGGGGCAAGGCCCCCCTGGTCTTTCTGCCCAACGGCACTCACCCCGATCATGCGAGCACGCGGGTGCCACTGCGGGCGGGCCAGGTGGCGGCGGTGCCGGGGCGGCCGCGGAGGGTGATGGTGGTGCGGGTGAAGCTATTGATGGTGCCGTGGAGGGCGAGGAAGTGGTTCAGGACGGAGGCCAGCAGGTAGAGGCCGGAGGCTTGCCAGGTACGCGGGTCGAATTCGATGGTCACGTCGAGGCCGCGGCAGAAGGCGCCGGAGCGGCCGGGTGCGCGGGCGACGCCGGGGCGGGCGGAGATGCCGGTCATGGCGTCGATGGCGCTGCGGGTTTCCGCGGTTTCGCGCAGGTCGTAGAGGCGGAGGATTTCCTTCAGTGCGTTGGCGCCGTCGGTGCCGCCGCTGACCGCCAGGTGGCCGAGCGACAGGTGGGAGATCAGTCGCCAGAAGCCGCGCTCGCGCAGGGGTGGGCGCAGCGTGGTGGTGGGTGGTGTGACGGCGCGGATCGCGGCCACCGCCGCGGCGCCTTCGACCAGGCGCAGGGTCGGGTGGCCGCCGCCGAAGGGCAGATCGGTGGGCAGGTCGCGGTTCAGGCACAGCGCGTCGACGGAGAGCACGGCGTCGGCGGGTTTATCGGGATCGAACTGCGGATCGTGTGGCGCGACGAAGACCTCGGTGCCGGGGACGCCGGGGGAGGCCGGGCGGCGGGCGACGTGGAAGAAGCCGCCCGGCGCGGTGCCGGTCTGCGTCGCGGCGGACGGGGCCTGTGGGGTCGTGCCGCCGCGGGCGGGTGTCGCGGTCTCTGATTCACTCAGCCGGTAGAACGGGCGCCAGGGGCGGAAGGAGCCGTCGGGCAGTGTCTCGCGGACGCGGTCCACGCTCCAGACCTCGGCGGCGCGCGGCCGCCTGGCGTCGGGGACGATGCGGTACTCGGTATCGGTGTGGGTCAGCCGGATCGGCTCGCATCGTTGCGAGAACAGATTGATCAGCGGCGTGCAGCCGAGCGCCAGCGCGGTCTGGCCGATGCTGCGTTCCAGCTCCGGTGCCGGGCGGTCGAGGTAGACGAAGATCTCCAGCTTGTTGCCGCCGGACATCATTGTCTTGGTGTCGATCCGGGCGAAGTCGATGAACAGGAATTTTTCCGGGAAGGCGAAGTATTCGGTCAGCAGGCGGAAGCCGGAGAAGCCGCGGGCCGACCAGGGCAGCAGTGCCTCTTCTGGGGCAAAGCCGGCGGGTGTGATGGCGGTTGGCGGCACGATGACCGGGGCGGTATCGGCGGCGGCATCGGCATACGCCACCGAGATCGCGTGGCCGCACACCAATTCGTAGAGCGGCAGGGTCTGGTTGGCCGGGCCGCGCAGGAAGAAGCGCAGCCGGTCGACGCCGAGCTGCTGGAAGGTCATGTCCGGCGACAGGCATTTCAGGGTGATGCGCAGCACGGCGGAGGCGCCCGCGGCGGCCGGATTGGGTGGCGCCACGATCGGCAGCCCGCTCAGGCGGATGTTCTCGACCTCGACCGGCCACAGGGTGACGGCGCTGGTGGAGCGGTAGCGCAATGTCTCGCCGTGCACCGGTTCGGTATCGACGGCGGTGCCGGCGGGCAGGCGGGCGGGCAGTGCGAGGTCGGCCTGGCAGTCGAGCTGGACCACCATGCAGGATGGCATCGGCGCCAGGTAATGCGGGTAGAGCAAGCCGAGCAATGCGTCGGTGAGTTCGGGGAATTCGTCGTCGAGGCGGTGGTGGACGCGACCGGCGAGGAAGGCGACGCCTTCCAGCAGGCGGGCGACGTGGGGGTCGTCCACCGCGTCGGCCGACAGGCGGAGGCGGCCGGCGATTTTCGGGTGGGTGTCGGCGAACTCGGCGGCCAGGCGTTTGATGGCCGCCAGTTCGCGATCGTAGTACGGAAGCAGGGTATCGGACATCTCGGTCGATCTTTGGCCTTAGAGTACCGGAAAGACACCTGTTGGCAGGTTCACCACGTATGCTTCGAAGCCGGTGTCATCTGCTATCGGCCGAATGCCTGAGCCGGTATCGACAGTGAACGTGATGCGGGGATTTTCATCTAGGTTGGCATCGACGCTATCGGTGTTCGGCATGGCGAAGCGCGGCGCGGCGGTGGCCGGCGTGCAGTCGTGGCCAACATAAGTTGGCTCACCTTGCCGCACCTCGCATGAGCATTCAACGACGACGGACGATCGATCGGAGAAGTTCGGTATGATCGAGCCGGATCCGACCCGGACGCCGGTCAAGGCGGTCGCTTTCAGGCCGCAAAGATCTGCCTGCAGGTTGGCCGGTTCGCAGTTTGCCAGCGACGCCATCACTCCTTCGCGCGGACCATGACGTCGTCGGTGGTCGGATCGACCAGCGTGTCGAACGTCACCGCCTCGGGGGCGGGTTCGGCGTGCATCACCGCGTCGATCCGCAGCCTGAGCGTGGTCTCCAATTGCTCGCGGTTGTCGACCAACTGCACGCGCACCGACAGGAAGCGGGGCTCGAACCGGCGGATGGTGTCCTCGATTTCCAGCCGCAGCTCCTCGCGCCGGCGGCTGTCGTTGAACGCGCCCGAGGCGAAGTCGGGGATGCCGTAGCCGACCGGCGAGGTTGCCAGCTCGGTGAGCGATTTCGGCCAGGATCGCCAGCGGCGGCGCGCATTGAGCAATGATTCCAGGTCGCGCCGGACCGACTGGCGCAGCGAGGCCATGGTATCGGCGACGGAAGTCGGTGGGTCGCGCGCCTGGTCGGGGGCCTCGTCGATCAGCCGGTCGAGCAAGGGCGCCTGGACGCGGACGGCGGTGCCGCGCGAGCCGGCGCGTCCGCTCATGCGCCGCCCACGTTGGTGAAGGTCAGCTCGCCCAGTTCCATGACGGCGACATCGTCTTCGCCGAGCAAGAACACGCGCTGGCCGACGCCGCGCACGGGGCCGCCTTCCGCCTGCTGCCAGTCGGTCTCGTGGCCGAGGCGCTGGGCTTCGGTCGCGGTATCGTCGCCGGCATAGGTTACCGGGACATAGACGTCGCCGTCGGGTCCCGCGTCGACCGAGACCGAGGCGCGGCGCCACAGCAGATCGCGTGGCCGCTTCGGCGGGTGGAACGTGGCGCTGATCAGGCGCTCGGTCGGCACCCAATAGTATTTGCCGGTGGTGGTCAGCACTTCCAGCGTGCCGGCCAGCAGGTCATCGACATCGCGCAGGTCGTCGAAGACGGTGTCGTTGTGCTTTCCGGGGCAATGCGGGCGGGCGGCTTCGGCGGCGGCGGCCTGGGTGGCGGCCTCGGCCATGTCGCCGGCGCGCAGGGCGACCAGGGCGGCGAGCTGCAGGCGCTGGGTCTCGGTCGGCTCGCCCAGGAACTCCGGCACCCGGCCGTCGCGAAACAGTTGGCGGCGCGCCATGTCGGCGCGCACGAGCTGGCGGAACTCCGCCACCACCACGGCGCTGGACGGATCGATCGTCGAGGCGGCGTCGAGGATCACGTCGGCGCGCTCGAGGTTGCCGGAGAAGCACAGCAGTTCGGCCAGCAGGACGCGCGCGCTGAGGTCGGTGGGGGCCTTGCGCAAGGCGGCCTGGGCCGCGGCCACGGCCTCGGTCAGTTTGCCGCTGCGGAACAAGGACGCGGCTGTCTGGTCCGTCGCACTCATGGAATCCCCCGTCTAGACGTCTGGTTCAATTCTCCCTCCCCTTGGGGGAGGGGGTGGGGGGAGAGGTCGACCAGCGACTGCCTTGCGGCCCCTTCCCCTGCCCCCCGCCCCGGAGGGGAGGGGGAGTGTCTATGTGTCCATCGCAGCATTACCGCCTGCCGAGGTCGGTGACGAGCTGGAACGTCGCCGACACGTCGTCCAACTGGTAGTGCGGCTGGAGGTGGATGACGCAGCCGAAGCTGCCCGGCTTGCCGGCCAGTTCCTGCACGCGAACCTGGCCGTTGACCAGCGGAAAGCGCGCGCGCGAATCGCCGGTGGAGGCGACGTTCGCGTTCACGTACCGGGTCAGCCAGTCCTGCAACAGCCGTTCGATCTCGTCGGCGGTCTTGAAGGAGCCGACCATCTCGCGCCCCTTCATCTTCAGGTGGTGGGCGAAGCGCGAGGCGCACAGGATGGAGTTGATCTGCGCCGACAGCCGCGCGTTGGCGTTGGCGATATCGGCGGTTGAGCCGGTAAAGCGCGGCGGCACCAGCAGGCTGCGGACCGCCCCGAACACCAGCTCATCACTGTATGGCAGCGAGGAGAGCGGCATCAGGCCGGCATCGAGCAGCGCACGCTCCTGGTGATCGTTCCACACGATCTCGACCGCGGCGCGATTCCAGATATGGTTCGGATCGGTGCGAAACGATTCCAGCGCCATGCCTTCCACCAGGCCGCCGCCCACGCGGTCGGGCTCGACGCCGCGTACGTCGGCTGGCCAGGAGTAGTTGGCGAAGGCGCGCGCGACCACGCTGGCGAACGCGTAGCCGGCGCTCATCCAGACCCGCTCGTCATTGCTCGGGGCGTGTTCGCCGTAGCGGAAACAGTCGGCGCGGGTGCCGTCGTCTTCCCAGGGCGGGCGGGCGAGCAAGCGCGGCAAGGCCACGCCGATAAAGCGCATGTCCGGCCGCGTCGTCAGGCTGCGCCAGCGCGCGTGGTCGGCGTTGCGCAGCGGCGCGGTGATGTCCACCACGCTGGCGAGGTCGGCAAAGCTGTCCACTTCGAGCAAGGTCGGCGACGCGCCGAGGATCACGGGGCAGAAGGCGGCGGCCGCCACGCCCGAGAGCGCGGCCATCGCATTCACGTCGTCGGTGCGCGAGCCGGCGGAGGGGCGATGGCGCACTTCGTGGTCGATCACCAGCAGCCCGTACGGCTCGCCGCCGGGGGTGCCGAACTCGTCCTCGTAGACCTTGCGGAACAGGTGGCTCTGGTCGAACTCGATCGCGCGTTCCAGATCGCGGCAGATCTCGTACCAGCCGGCGTTCAGCAGCTTGATCTTCAGGCGGCTGCTTTGCTCGGTGATGTCGACCAGCCAGGCGATGCCGCGCCAAGTGCCTTCCAGGCGGCGCAGCCTGGCATCGTGCAGCACCGCGTCCAATTGCTCCGACAGCAGGGCGTCGATGGCGGCGATGTCACGGTCGAGGGCGCCGCGCAAGGCGTCCGGATCGATGCGCAGGCGCAGCCCTGCTTCGGCGCCGAACCAGCGGTCGACGGCGTCGCCGCCATCGCTGAGGAGGAAGCCGGAGAGCGCGTCGCCGAGATCGTTGTCGCGCGCGCCGACGAAGCGGCCGGCGAGGACGGGGTCACGCAGGGGAGGCGGTGGTGCCAAGGCGCCCTCTCCCAGGATGGGAGAAGGTTGGGGAGAGGGGGCAACCGCCACATCGAGATCGGAAAGAGGCGAATCCATCGAACGCCAGGCCCCTCCCCCCAACCCCCTCCCCGCAGGGGGAGGGGCAGCCTCTCGCTACTCTGTCACGTCACCCCATGAGCCTTGCGCGTCCCTGTCCGCGTGGATCAGCCCGCGGCGGCCGGGATGCGCGCGACCATGCGCAGGCTGGTGGTGAGCTCTTCCATCTGCAGCCAGGGCCGCAGGTAGGCCACGGCGTTGTAGGAGCCAGGGCGGCCGGGGATTTCGCGCACTTCCACCTTCGCCTCGCGCAGCGGGTAGCGCGCCTTCATCTCCTGCCCGGCGTTCTCGTTGGAGTTCACATAGTTCGTGATCCAGCGGTTCAGCCACCGCTCGACATCGCCGGCCTCCATGAAGCTGCCGATCTTGTCGCGCGCCATCACCTTGAGGTAGTGCGCGAAGCGGCTGGAGGCCATGATGTAAGGCAGACGAGCCGAGATCGCGGCGTTGGCGGTTGCCTCCGGCCGGTCGTACTTCTTCGCCTTCTGCAGCGTCTGCGCGCCGAAGAACACCGAATAATCGGTATTCTTGTAGTGGCAGAGCGGCAGGAAGCCGAGATTGGACAGTTCGAACTCGCGCCGGTCGGTGATGGCGATCTCGGTCGGGCACTTGGCATCCATGTCGCCGTCGTCCGACGTGAACACGTGGGTTGGCAGGTTCTCCACCTTGCCGCCGCCCTCGGCGCCGCGGATGGCGACGCAGAAGCCGTATTTGGCGAACGCATCGGTGAGCTTGGTGCCCATCGCATAGGCCGCGTTCATCCAGCAGTAGTGGTCGTGGTCCATCGCCTTGGCGGAGCCGGCCTCGTCATACGGGGCTTCTTCGTAGTTGAACTCGTCGATCGCCTTGGTCGCGGCACCGTATGGCAGGCGGGCGAGGGTGCGGGGCATCACCAGGCTGACGAAGCGGGCATCCTCGCTGTCGCGCAGGCTGCGCCACTTGGTGTAGTCGGAGGTCTCGAAGATCTTTGCCAGGTCGCGCGGCTTGGTCAGCTCCTGCCAGGAGTCGAAGCCGAACATGCCGGGGCCGGCCGCGGAGATGAACGGCGCGAACGCCGCGGCGGCGACGTTGGAAACCAGGCGCAGGGTTTCGACATCGTCGGGATGCTGCGTCCACTCGTAGTCGCCGATCAGCGCGCCATAGGGCTCGCCGCCCGGCGTGCCGAACTCGTTTTCGTAGATCTTCTTGAACAACTGGCTCTGGTCGAATTCGACGGCACGCTGCAGGTCGCGCGAGAGATCGCGCTTCGAGGCGTTCAGCACCCTGATCTTCAAACTGGTGCCGGTCTCACTGTTCATTACGAGGTAGTTAAGACCGCGCCAGGCACCCTCGAGCTTGGTGAACTTGGCGTCGTGCATGATCTCGTTGAGTTGCTCCGACAGCTTGCGGTCGATCGCGGCAACGGCGCGCTCGAAGGTACGGGTCAGGTTCTTGTCGAACGTGACCGTGCCGGCCATGGCTTGCTCGACCAGGTTCTTGACCAGGTCCTGCGCCTGGTCGGGCGCGGTCTGCTTGGTGGCGCCGATGACCTGGTCGAGAATCGACAGGCTTTCGCTGGTGGTGGCTTCTGCTGCCTGGGTAGCAGCCTGTGCGCCGGACATGGATCAGCCCTCCGTCTTGCCGAGGCCGAGCTGGTCCTGCAAGGACTTCAGCTCGTTTTCATTCTTCAGCACTTGCTCGAGCAAGCCTTCCAGCTCCTCGGAGCGGTCCACCTTGCTGGCGAGATCGCGCAGCTTGGCGCGGGTCTCCATCAGCGCCCGCAGCGCCGGCACCTGGGCGGCGACGCGCGCCGGCTCGAAATCCTCGATCGAGTTGAACTTGAGATCGACCGCCATCTGGCCGCCCTCTTCCGACAGCTTGTTGTCGACCCGCATCTTCAGGCCGGGGTTCATGTTGGCCATGACGTCGTTGAAATTGTCACGGTCGATCTGGATGAACTTGCGATCGGCCATCGGGCGCAACGGAGCGGTCGGGTCGCCGGAGAAGTCCCCCATGACGCCGACGATGAACGGCAACTCGCGCTCGATCTGCGCGCCTTCCGTTTCGACGTCGTAGGTGATGTGCACGCGCGGCTTGCGCACACGGTTGAGCTTGTCATGTATGCTTGCACTCATGTGCCCGCTTCCCCATCGCTATGGTCGGCTGGTGCCGACACTGGCTGCACGTGTCGTTGGCGGTACCGCCACGAAGGCCAAACAATAGTCGGCCGCGACGATTAGGGTCAACAACCCGGCCGGGGATATGACATGGTTCACAGCCCCGCGCCACGATTTTCCTTAAGCGGAGCGGCAGAAAGGGCCTGACGCGTCCGGCCGGGGACCTACTCTTCGGGCGGCGGGGGAGGCTTGATGCCGAGCGAGGTCAGAATGGCATTGCGGCTGTCGCGGTCGGGAATGATCTCCTCCAGCAGGTCGGGCCAGCTCATCCGGCCGCGCCGCACCGCCTCCTCGATGGTATATGCCAGCGGCGAGACCGGCTCGGTGCGGCGGAAGAAGGTCGCGAGATTTTCCAGCGCCCGCAACGCATCTTCGCGGCTGGCGATCTGGCCGGCCGGCACCGCGACGCCGCCCACGCCCGCCAGCATCGGCATGCCGCCGGCCGCCGCGTCGCCGCCGGCCTCACCCGCCACCTCCGCCGGCGCAGCCTCCTCGGGCGGCGCATAGCGTTGCGAGATCTCCAGCACATGGCGAACCATGTCGCGCACCGTACTGGTGGAAGGCGGGTCCTCGCTCGCCTTCTCGTCCAGCACGTCGGACATGTGCTGCCAGGCCTCCAACGCCTCGCGCGCGTCCTGGCGCAGCCTGGCGAACACGCGCGCGCCGAGCGCCCGCGCCTCCTTCTCCACATCATCGAACGGGATGGCGCCGGCCTCGATGCGCGCGGCGCGGCGCTGCGCGTCGAGGCTGGCAAGTTGCGCCGACGAATCGTATTGGTAGAGGGCGAACGAGGTGCCGTCGGAGCGCACGTACAGCGGCAGCTTGTGCAGCGGCTGGACCAGCGATCCGTTGCCGTCGCGGCCGTTGAGGCCGGTGACCGGCGCCACCCTGGTCTCGACGCCATAATCGTCGGGCAGCGGGAACACGCCGTCCCAGTAGGCTTCCGCCAGGCCCGAGATCAGCTTCGCCCCGGCGGTCAGCCCCGCCAGGCCATGGCTGCGCACATAGGCCTCGGTCACCCAGGCGGCGACCTCGAGGTCCTTCGCCGTCTCGGCCAGGGTCTTCACGCCGATCTCGCGGACCGTGCGCCACAATGGCCCGGGGTCGCGCCCGTCATCGCTCCCCGCATCGATCAGCTTCTCCGCGTCACGCGCCTCCGAGCGCGCGTCGCGCAGGCGGTTGTATGGGGAGGTGGAGGAAAAGTCCTCGCGGATGTCCACACCCTGCGGCGCGTCACCCGGAATCGGCGCCAGCAGCGCCTCGAGATCGAAACCATCCGGCAAAGCCACGTGCGCACCTTTTCAAAAGCTGGACAACGGTTCGGCGTAACACATACAGTTGAATTGCGGAACGGGGGATGGTCCCCCGCGCGGCCGGCCGCCGCCGCCACCGCCGCAACGACAACCGGGCAGGACAAACGATGGTCGCGATCGATCTGAAACAGCTCGTCGGTCACCTGAATGACCCGTGCCGCCGCGCGCTGGAGGCAGCCATCGGCCTGACCTCGACGCGGACGCACTACAACGTCGAGATCGAGCATTGGCTGGCAACGCTCGCCGATCGCACCGACGGCGACGTCTCGGTCATTCTCAAGCACTACGAGATCGAGCCGGGGCGCTTCGCCGCCGACCTCAACCGGTCGCTGGAGAGGATGAAGACGGGCAATGGCCGGGTGCCGTCGCTGGCGCCCGAACTGACGGAGCTGATGAAGCAGGCCTGGTTGTTCACCTCGCTCGACCAGTCCGCCGGCAAGATCCGGTCCGGCCACTTGCTGTGGGCCTTGCTCGCCGACGAGAACCTGGCGCGGCATGCCCGCGACGCCTCCAGCCAGTTGCTGAAGATCGCGCCGGACCTGCTGAAGCGCGATTTTGGGACGATCACCGCCAACAGCGCGGAGGCGCAGGAGGCGGCGGCGTTCGGCGCCGCGGGTGGCGAAGTGACGGAAGGCGGCGCGCCGATGCCGCGTACCGGCGGCGGCGCGCTGGATCAGTTCACCACCGACCTGACGGCGCAGGCCAGGGCCGGCAAGATCGATCCGATCCTCGGCCGCGATTTCGAAATCCGCCAGATGATCGACATCCTTACCCGGCGGCGGCAGAACAATCCGATCCTCACCGGTGAGGCCGGCGTCGGCAAGACCGCGGTGGTGGAAGGCTTCGCCGTGCGCGTGGCCTCGGGCGACGTGCCGCCGGCGTTGCAGAACGTGTCGATCCGCTCGCTCGATCTTGGCCTGCTGCAAGCCGGCGCCGGGGTGAAGGGGGAGTTCGAGAACCGGCTGCGCGGCGTGATCGACGAGGTGAAGGCCTCGCCGAAGCCGATCATCGTGTTCATCGACGAGGCGCATCAGTTGATCGGCGCCGGCGGCTCGGCCGGCCAGGGCGATGCCGCCAACCTGCTGAAACCGGCGCTGGCGCGTGGCGAGTTGCGTACCATCGCGGCCACCACCTGGGCCGAGTACAAGAAGTATTTCGAGAAGGACGCCGCGCTGACCCGCCGCTTCCAGGTGGTGCAGGTGCTGGAACCGACCGAGCCGGTCGCCACCGCGATGATCCGCGGCCTGGTCAGCACCCTGGAGAAGCACCACCACGTCCGCATCCTGGACCAGGCGGTCAGTGAATCGGTGCGGCTCTCGGCACGCTACATCCCGTCGCGGCAGTTGCCGGACAAGGCAGTCAGCCTGATCGACACCGCCTGTGCGCGCGTGGCGATGAGCCAGGCGGCCAATCCGGCGCCGATCGAGGACCGTCAGCGCCGCATCAGCCTTATCGACACCGAGCTGGAAATCGTCGATCGCGAGATCGCCGGCGGCGAGAACCATGCGACCCGGCGCGAGAACCTGGTCACCGAGCGGGCGCAGAAGGCGGCCGAGCTGGAAACCTTGCTGGCGCGCTTCGAGCAAGAGAAGGCGCTGGTCGGCGAGATGCAGGAGATCCGCGGCCAGATCGAGGATCCGGCAAACACCGCCGACAAGGACGCACTGCGCGAAAAGCTGGCGCAGAATGTCGGCAAGCTGCACGCGCTGCAGGGCGAGGAGCCGCTGATCCATCCGGTGGTTGACGGCCAGGCGGTGGGCGAAGTGGTGGCCGGATGGACCGGCATTCCCACCGGGCGCATGCAGTCGAACGAGATTCGTACCGTGCTCAATCTGAAGTCGATGATGCAGGCGCGCATCGTCGGCCAGGACCATGCGCTGGAGGCGGTGGCGCAGGCGATCCGTACCTCACGTGCCGGCCTGACCGATCCGCGCAAGCCGATCGGGGTGTTCCTGATGGTGGGCACGTCGGGCACGGGCAAGACCGAAACGGCGCTGACGCTGGCCGACCTGCTGTACGGCGGCGAGCAAAACATGACCACCATCAACATGAGCGAGTTCAAAGAGGAGCATAAGGTCAGCCTGCTGATGGGCAGCCCGCCCGGCTATGTCGGCTATGGCGAGGGCGGTGTGCTGACCGAAGCGGTGCGGCGCCGGCCCTACTCCGTGATCCTGCTTGACGAGATGGAGAAGGCGCATCCCGGCGTGCAGGACATCTTCTTCCAGGTGTTCGACAAGGGGAACATGAAGGACGGCGAGGGTCGCGACATCGACTTCAAGAACGCCGTCATCATCATGACATCGAATGCCGGCACCGATCTGATCACGCAATTGTTCGCCGATCCGGAAACCGCGCCGGACGCGGCGGGACTGGCGGATGCGCTGATGCCGGAACTGATGAAGAGCTTCAAGCCGGCGTTCCTCGGGCGTGTCACGCTGGTGCCATACTTCCCGCTGTCGCCGGACGTCATCAAGCAGATCGTTGAACTGCAGCTCAACCGTGTGCGGCGGAGAGTCCAGGAGGCATATGGGGCGAAATTTGCCTGGGATAAATCGCTCGTGCAAACGATCGCGGACCGGTGTACAGAAACGTCGTCAGGGGCACGCAACGTCGAGAAGATACTGTCTCGCACATTGCTGCCTGAACTGTCGGCGGAAGTACTGTCCCGTCTTGCCGAGGGGGGGACGATCGAGGCCATCACCGTGGGCGTGGACACGGCTGGCTCGTTTCAGTACCATATCGGCTGAACTTACCTAGGGTATGGCAACAGGAGGAGATCAGCGTGGCCATCTTCATGAAATACGGATCGATCACCGGGGCTGTGACGGAGCAAGGTCACAAGAACTGGATCGAATTGACATCGTTCCAGTGGGGGGTGGGCCGTGGCATCACCCAGGCCCACGGCACCGGCACGACCCGCGAGGCGTCCAACCCGAGCATCAGCGAGATCACGGCGACCAAGCCGCAAGATGCGTCCTCGCCCAATCTGTGGCTCGACGCCGTCGCCGGGCAGTTGAACAACCTGGTGACCATCGAGTTCACCACGACCACGAAGAACAAGACCGAGACCTATCTGAAGTATGAGCTCACCAACACCGGGCTCAGCGGCTACAGCATCAGCAGCGGTGGCGATCGCCCGAGCGAGAGCATTTCGCTGAACTTCAGCAAGGTGTCGTGGACGTTCACCCCGACCGGCTCCGACACGAGCGGCACGCCGCAGACCGTCGGCTATGACCTGTCTCTGATGCAGACCACCTGATCGCATCAGCGAGCGACGGACCGCCGGTCCGTTACTGCAATACCGCGAAGGGCCCGGGGAGTTCGCCTCTCCGGGCCTTCGGTTTTTCATCTCTCCGGGCCGTTGGTTTTTCCGGGCCTTTGGTTTTTCCGGGCCGTTGGTTTTTCCGGGCCTTTGGTTTTTCCGGGCCGTTGGTTTTTCCGGGCCGTTGGTTTTTCCGGGCCTTTGATTTTTCCGGGCCTTTGATTTTTCCGGGCCTTTGGTTTTTCGCCTGTCCGCGCCCTTGGTTTTTCGCCTGTCCGGGCCCTTGGTTCATCGACAAGGACGCTGGCTGACCGCATCAAGCATCGCCGCGATTCGCCTGACCGTCCGGGTGAGGACACAGGAGCGGATTCACCACGAATGCACAGAGCCGCGGCTGAGACCCGGCAGTCTCCACGCACGGCAGAGCGTCGCGTTGGTAAATCCTTGTTTTGTGTCGTTGTGTTCTTGTGTCGCTGAGGTGAATCTTTACCGATGAAACGAGTGGCGATTGAACCACCGCGCGGAGCCAAGGGGCGCGTCCATGCCCGCCGTGTCGAGCGCCGTTCGACCGAGATTGCTTCAGCCGCTGCTTGGCCTCGCCATGACACGGATGCGCCGTCGGCGCCTCGCCATGACACGGGAACGTCACCGGCGCCTCGCGATGACATGGGTGCGCTTTTGGCGCCTTGCGATGACACGGGTACGTCATCGGGGCCTTGCGATGACACGGGCGCGCCTGACTCGCGCTGATTGCTTCCGGGCACTGGAGCAGTTTCACGATGACCGGAAACGCCGGCGGCCATCATCATCCCGGCGAAGGCCGGGGCCCCAATAGCGTAGGTGCCGGCGTTCGCCGGGATGACAACAAACGACGATTCCAGAGACGATGAGCAGGCGCTAGACGAACGCTTCCACCGCCACGGCGGTAACGTTGTCCGATGCGTTGCGCGCCAGCGCGGCCTCGATCAGGGACTGTGGCGGCGGCACGCCCGCCTGGTCGGCCAGCAGCGTGCCGATCTCGTCCTCCGGCACGGTCTTGGACAGCCCGTCGCTGCACAGCAGGAACCGATCGCCCGGACGGATCGGACCGCTCACCTTGTCCAGTACGAAATCTTCCAAATCGGCGCCCACCGCACGGGTGATGACGTTGGCGCGCGGGTGATGCTCGGCATCCTCGGGACGGATGGCACCGGCCTCGACCAGTTCCTGCACCAGGCTGTGGTCGCGCGTCACCTGCCGCAGCGTGCCGCCACGCAGCAGATAGGCGCGCGAATCACCGGCCCACAGGCAGGCGAAATGTTCATTGCGTGCCAGCAATGCAACCACCGTCGAGGCGATCACCACGCTCGGGCCGCGACGCTCCGCCTCGGCACGCAGCCATTCATGCGTCGACTCGATGCGCCCGCGCACTTCCGCCAGCAGTTCGGAGGCCGACAGACCGATCGGAATTGCCTCCAGCGCTTCGCGAATCATGCCGGAGGCGACCTCGCCGGCATGATGCCCGCCGGCGCCATCGGCGACCGCCCACAGGCCGAGGTCGGGGCGATCCACGTAGGCGTCCTCATTGTGCCGGCGTTTCATGCCGGGATGCGTCATCGCCCACGAGCGGAGGCGGAGCGCGCTCATGACGGTGGCTCCCATGGATGTTCCCCTGTTGGTGTAGCCGGCACCCCAGCCTGTGGTTTCGTTGGCTCGGCCGCCGTGGCAGCCGCGGATGCATCCCCGGCCCGCCTGGCGCCCAGCATCGTGGCATAAACGCAAGCATCCGGCATCCCTGATAGTGTGAATCGGGTGGCAGCGACGCGCGGCGAACCGTCGGTCCACCAGATGCCCTGCATCGCTCCGATCTCGGCCGGCAGTGTGATGGCGGCCGGCAGGCCGAGCATGGCGCCGAGTTGCTCCGGTGCGGCATCATCCTCCAGCGCGGCACGGCCGGCGGCCTCGGCACCGTCCAACCAGGCGCTGTCGCTGACGGGGGCGCCGTCGCCGAACAAGGCGGCGAAGGTCAGCGGGAAATATCGGCCGGCGCGATCCACACTGGGCAGCATCAGGCCGAGCGCCGCCTGGCCGCCGCACAGGCCCGAGGCGAGCATGAAGCGCCAGACCGGCGCTTCCAGGAAGGCGGGCAGCCAGTCCTCGCCCATGCTGATCCGGCTGCCGGCAATCGCCGGCGACAGCCACGCATCCCAGGCTTCCGTGAACTCGCGCGGCAGTCCCAGGCGCACGAAGTCGCCGCGCGCCGGCAGCTTGCCGTAAAAGCCCGCGATCACGGCGCAGACGCTCTCGCTCTCCCTGCGGCCACCCTCACAACCCCGGGCATCGGAAATCGTGGAGCATGCCAGGCGCGAAGGGGTTCAGCACCGAGCCCGCCTGGATCTCGAAGCTCGCCTGGCGGTCGCCGACGTGGAACGTCAGCGTGTACCGGTCGGTCGATCCCGCCTGCTGCAACGTCCCCTGGTCGAACAATCGGAACAAGGCCCAGGGTCCGGTTGCCTGAAGCACGCTGCCCCCGCTCGGCGCCGGGTCGAACACCAGCCGCGCGGTGCCCATCCCGGTCCCCGGCCAGGTCACCTCAGTCGCGACCTGCGGTCCGTGCGCATAAACGATGACCTGGCTGCCCAGCTCCAGCGTCACGCGCCTGGCACCGTTGTCCAGCGTCTCCGGCTTGATGGTGAACTGCACGCTCGGTTGCGCCCCGCCGCTGGCGAAGAACAACTGGCCGATGGTGTTGGCGCGCTGGAATTCCTCGAGGTTGCCGGGGGTGACCGGCGCCGGCACGCCTGCGACCGCCTGCGCTTTCCAGGTGGCGCCCGAGGTATCGACGAACGGCCGCAACTGATTGTTGAAGTAGGTGTTGATCATGCCGTTCGGCGAGAACAGCCGGCCGAAATCATCCAGCGGAATGGCGATCGGGGCGCCGGGGCTGAACGGATAGCGCCCGTTCACCGCCGCCTTGCACAGTGACGCGGGGCCGCCGGGTGCATTGAACGCCGCCGCCGCCGCCTGCTTCGCACCGGCGCCGCGCTGTGCGTTGCCGCTCAGTGCCAGAGCCATCAGCCAGCGTTGCACCGGCTGCGGCGCATTCGCCGCCTCGGCGCGGATCAGTTGCGCGGGATCGCCGCCGGCCGCCGGTGGCGCTGCCCCGCCCGCCGGGGCATTCGCCAGTTGCTGTAGTTGCTGCTGCAAATCGTTCAGCAGCTTCAGCGCGTTGTCGATCGGCGCGCCGGCGCCCTTGCCGACATAGGCGATCAGTTTGGCGTAGTGGTCCTCGACCACCTTGCCCGGCGGTTCCGGCGCCGGGCCCGTGGTGCCGAAGAATTTCGCCACGCCGCTGTTGGCGGCGGCCAGCGCCTTCTTCTCCAGCGCGCCCGCCGCCGCGCCCGCCGCGCCACCCGCCACCGGCGGCGGCTGGGTCAGCATGAGCTGGTGAGTGATGCTGGACAGCAACTGCTTCATCGGCGATTGCGGCGAGGACAGCACATACAGGTCCTGCACCGCCTGCTGCATGTTGGTCAGCGGCTCGACGTCGATGTCGCCCAGCATCGCATCCCAGTGCTTCTCGTAATCGGTGGTGTAAAGCCCGACCACACCTTGCTGCAGGCTTTGCTCCTGCAGGATGTTGGCGGGATCGATCTCGGATTGCTTGCCCAGCACCCAGCTTTCCGATGCCACCTGCCGGGTCGCTTCGGTAAGCTGCGCCAGCAGCACCTTGTAGAAGCCATCGACCGTGAAGAACCCCGGCATGCCGTCGGTCATCGGTTTGCCGGAGGCACGTACGAACACGCCCACACCGGTCGAGCCGATGGCGTCAGAGGGCAGCCACGGCGGCAGCGCCGCCGCCTCGGGCGATTGCTGGATGGCGGCATAGACGCGCTGCGCCAGCGTCACGCGGCTGAAGGTGCGGCGCGCGTCTTCCACCAGCGCGCCGTCCAACGCGACCTGCGGCAGCGGCTGGTCCAGCAGCGCGGCCAGGTGCTTCTCCAGGGACTCCCGCACCGGCGCATTTGCCGGACCGGGATACGAAGCGGCCCAGTCGTAATGCATCCAGGTCTTCACCGATCCGCGGTCCAGCACGGCCCCAGGGGCGGACCCGAGCATCAGGTAGATGCGGGTGGCCTGATACAGAAACGCGGGATCGTCGAACTTCGCCCGCATCTGGCCTTCGAGGCGGAAGATCAGCCGCGGGAAGAAGATGTTGTCGAGGGCGTTGCCGTAGACCTGCCTGGCGCCCTCGCCGAGCTTGCCGGTCTGGTCGAGGCCGGGGAACCACTGCATCGGCCCGCCTTTGGAATCGTAGCCGAAGGGCAGCGCACGGGCCTGGTCGAGCACTGGCGCGACGCGCGGCAGATCGTCGTCGGCCACCGGATCCAATGGCAGGGCGCTCGCCGCCTTGGCGTAGGCCGCCAGCGCGGCATTGGATTGCGCCACCGCATCGCTGTTGACCGCGCGGGTCTGGATCAGCGCCGCGGCGCCGAGGACCGCGACCAATGCCGCCACCGCGGCGACACCGATATAGGCCAGGCGGTTACGCTTGACCGCGCCAGGGTCGCGGGAGACCAGGGTAGCCTCGCCGAAGATCACTTCCTTCAGCAGGCGCGTCAGGAAGTAGCTGCGGCCTTGCTCCGGCCGCAGCGACGCGGCGCGTTGCGCGTCGATGCCGAAGCTGCGCGCCATCGCACCGGTCAGCCGGTCGATCGGCGTGCCTTCCTGGGTGCCCGAGGTCAGGTAGATGCCGCGCAGGAACGGCGCGGGATCGAGCCGGGAGCCGCCGAATGCTTCGCCGATGAACTCGGCGAGCGGGGCCTGCAGGCTGGCGACCTGGGCGGGGAAGCCGGCGATGGCGGTGCGGCGGTCGGGACTGCGCTCGGCTTGCAGCCGATCGATCAGGCGCTCGTTGAGGCGCTGCACCAGTTGCCCGAATTCGGCGGCAAAGCCGCCTGATGTGCCGCCTTCCGACTTGTTCAGCGGGAAGGTCATGCCCCAGACCTGGCCACGGCGCTCGCGATCCAGGTCCTCGAAGAATTCCATAAAGCCGGAGATCAGGTCGGCCTTGGTGAACAAGGCATAGACCGGCACCTTGACGCTGAGCTGGTCGGACAGCTCCTTCACACGGCGGCGGATGGCGCGAGCGTGGGAGAGGCGTTCGGCGGGCGGCGCGGCGGCGATGTCGGACAAAGCGATCGCCACCAGCACGCCGTTCAGCGGCTGCCGGACCCGGGTGCGCTTCAACAGACCGAGGAACGCATCCCAGCCGGCCCGGTCCACCGCGGCGTCGGAATCCTGCGTGGTGTAGCGGCCGGCGGTGTCGATCAGCACCGCATCCTCGGTGAACCACCAGTCGCACATGCGGGTGCCGCCGACACCGGCGACGGCGCTCTGCCCCATCTCGGCGGCGAGCGGGAATTTCAGGCCGGCATTCAACAGGGCCGTGGTCTTGCCGGCACCGGGCGGACCGATGATCGCGTACCAGGGTTGCTCGTAGAGGTAGCCGCGACTGCCTGAGGCTTTTTTCAGCAGCGTCAGCGCAGTGGTGAGCTTTTCCTTCATTGCCGCGACTTCCTCGGCGGAGGCGGCGGCGGTGGGATCGACGGTCGGGCCGGCGGCGACGCCGGCGACCAGGGCGTCGTCGTTCTTCCTGCGGCGGCGGTCGAGCCAGAAATTCACCCCGGCCCAGATCAGCACCATCACCGCGATGACGCCGGCGCGCGCGATCCAGGACGCGAGGAACGACAGGAACGGCCCAAACCACCACACCAGCAGCGCGAGCAATGCGACGCCGATGAAGCTGAGGAACCAGCGGGAGCCAAGGAAACGCAGAATGGCACGCATGGCTCAGTGTCTCCGGCCGGCGAAGCGACCGCCCGTCATGGCCGGGCTCGACTCAACTCGCATGGCTAGCCCTGCCTCCGCAGCGTCACTTCGATCCGGCGATTCTGATCGCGGCCCTCCGCGGTGTTGTTGGGTGCGATCGGATCGGCGTCCGCCTTGCCCTCCGCGGTGACGCGGCCGGGATCGCCCAGCGCCTCGACGATGATGGCGCGCGCCGCCTCCGCCCGCGATTTCGACAATTGGTAGTTGGAGGGGAACTGCACGGTGTGAATCGGCTGGTTGTCGGTGTAGCCGACCACGTCCACCGGTCCCTTCTCGCGCTTCAGCGCCTCGCCGATGCGATGCAGCAGGGGCACGTACTTCGCGGACACCACCGCGCTGCCGGAGGCAAACAGGCCGGTGTTGCGGATGCGCACGATCGGCATCGCATGGGTGCCCAGCACGGTGACCAGGCCTTGATCGATCTCGGGCTTCAGGAAGACGTAGAGCGGCTCGGGCTCGACCACCGGCGGCGGTGGCGGCGGCCGCACCGGGGCGGCGCGCTGGATATTGGGCATGTGCGACAGCGGCGCCGCGAGCATGTGGCCGAACGCGTCGTCGGACGCCGCATTCAGCCCGGCGGAGAACCACACGAACAGGATGCCGATCACGGCGACGGCGGCGACGCCCATGACCCAGCTCGGCACGACGGCGCGAGCCGGTTTGTACGGCGCGTTCACCCCCTGCCAACGGGGTGACAGCGCGGCATCGGGCACCTGGCTGCGCTGGCGGGCGATGATGGTGTAGAGGTCCTCGCGGATGCGCTCGAGTTCGCCCGGGCCGCGCGGCGACAGGCGGTACTGGCCCTGGAAGCCGAGGCTCAGGCACAGATACATCAGCTCCAGCAGCGGCAGGAACGTGCCGGGTTGCTCGCGCATCTGGCCGAGCAAGACGAAGAAGCGCTCGCCGGCGCGCACTTCCTGGTGGAAGGTCACGACCAGCGAGCGCGCACCCCAGGCACCGGTGCTGCCCCACGGGGTGTTCAGCACCACGTCGTCGATGCTGGCGCAGAGTGCGTAGTGGGCGGGTCGCAATTGCTCCATCGGCACGCCGCCATCGCGCGCCTCGCGTTCGAAGGTGCGGATCTGCTGGATGGTGCGCTCGCGCAGATCATCGACATTCGGCTGCGAGTAGGTGCTGCGCAGGCGGCCGAGCAATTGCAG
>DATJNA010000322.1:0-19587 GCA_035508435.1 Acetobacteraceae bacterium
CCAGCGTGCGGCCGACCGGACGACGGCGCACCTCGGCCATGATCTGCCGCATCGAGGGCATGGTCTCGAGGCTGAGCAAATGGTCGGGAATGTCCGGGCGGGGCTGACGCGCGGGTCGCTGCGGCGGGGCCGGCGGCGGCGCTGGCCCGGCCATCGCTGCGAGCAATGCCGCCGACTGCAGTACCGGGACCAACGGCCCCGCATCCGCCGTCGCGTCCCATTGCTCCGCTGCTGCGTCGGGCTCGTCTGCCTCGTCGGGCTCCGCTGCTTCGTCGCGTTCCGCTGCTTCGTCGCGTTCGTCCGCTTCGTCGCGTTCCGCTGCTGCGTCGCGTTCGTCTGCTGCGTCGTGCTCTGCTGCTGCGTCGTGCTCTGCTGCTTCGCCGGGCTCCGCCGCCTCGCCGCGCTCCGCTGCTACGCCGGGCGCGTCGTCGGCGCTGACCGTGCGCCAGTCGTAACCGCTCGGCGTCCGGGGCACGAGGTCCCGACCGCGCGCGGCACGGGCGCACAGCACGCGTTCCAGCGCGACGGCGCGCATGATGCCGCGCTGGATGTGCGCCAGCATCACCGGCACCGCGGCGGTGCCGAAGCACTGCGCGATGGTGGCGAAGCCGCGCCAGCGGGCACGATGCTCGATGGTGTCGAGCAAGTGGCGGCCGTAGCCGGCGAGGACGTGCACGATGCCGAGCATGGCCGCGATCCGCGCGGGCATGGCCTTGCCGTCCCGAGCCTTGCGGCGATCGGGCCGGGCAGCGAGGCCGGCGGTGGCGGTGGCGGTGGCAGCGGACAATCGAACATCCTTTGAACGTTCGTCACAAATACTAACAATACAAAGCCCATGTGTCAAGCGCTATTTCCGGATGACGATACCTGGCCTGGGACGACGAACCGAATGTCGGACAAGCATGCCGCCGGCATTGACGAGCCGTCCGCCGACGATCAGCGCGGGACCGGTAGCGATCCGGCGGATGGCGGCGGTTGTTGCGGCGACCCGTTGCCGCACTCGTCGGGACCGGGGCTATCGTCGCGGTGCCACCGGCTGTATCGAGCCACGGCGCCGGCGATCGAACCACCAGGGGCACGCTTATGGAAATCAATGGCATCGCGCACATCTTCATCACCGCCGGCGATTTCGAGCGGTCCAAGGCGTTCTATACCCAACTCCTGCCGTTCCTCGGCCTGCGCGAGGTGGCGAACGAGCCCGGCGTCTATTACTGCGTCGGCGGCCGCACCGGTTTCGGCATTCGCGCGCCGACGGCGGAACATGCCGGCGAGCGCTTCGTGCAAAGTCGCGTCGGCCTGCACCATGTCTGCTTCCGCGCCCGCCAACGCGAGGAGGTGGATGATGTCCACGGCTTCCTGGTCTCGATCGGCACGGTCATCGTGCATCCGCCACAGGAGGACCAGTATGCGCCGGGCTATTACTCGGTACTGTTCCAGGACCCCGACGGCGTGCGGCTCGAAGTGAACCATGTGCCAGGGCAGGGGTTGCTGACATCCGGTGGTCCGAACCGGGTCGGGCAGTCCCTGACCTGACGCGCGTTGCGCACGTCGCGCATCGATCCATGACTTGGCTGGAAAGGGAGAACGACGATGCGATTGCCAGTAGCGCTGCTGTTGTTGCTCGGCCTTCCGGCAACACCCGCCATGGCGGACGGATTCAATGTCACCGGCCCGGACATTCACAACGGCGCCACCATCCCGATGGTGCATGTGTTTGGCCGCTGCGGCGGCGGCAACCAGTCGCCGGCGCTGTCGTGGTCCGGCGCGCCGCGGGGAACCGCGAGCTATGCGGTGACAATGTTTGATCCGGACGCTCCCTCCGGCCATGGGTGGTGGCATTGGATCCTGGTGAACATTCCGACCAGCGTGACCAGCCTGCCGGAGAACGCCGGCGCCGCAGGTTCCCGGGCGCTGCCGGCCGGGGCGCTGCAGGGGCGCAACGACTTCGGTTTCTCCAACTACGACGGCCCCTGCCCGCCGACGGGTGCCGCGCCGCACCGCTATGTCATCACGGTGTACGCGGTGAACGTTTCGCGGCTGGATATCGGCCCGCAAGCATCAGGCGCCACAGTCGAGGCCGCATTGCATCGCACCACACTTGCGACAGCGGCGCTGGTCGGTCGATGGGGCCGGGCAAACCAGTGAATCACAGGGCCATTTGCCGCGTGCCGCCAGGCTTCGCTCGCGGTCCTCGCAATGATGGTGGAGGCATTGCGCGCGTATGGGCTGCAAACATGGACGCAGTCAGGCGATAACAGCAATCCTGTCGCCGCCAGAATGAGCGTGTCCCGACCAGTCGCGGAGCGCGCGGCAGGCAGTGCCGCATCGCCGGCGGCCAGGGGTCATGGCAGGCGAAGCGAAGCCGTCGCGGCCGGTCCGCCGCGCCTCACGCGACCCAGGTTGCTTCGCTTCGCCGGCAATGACACCGACGATCGCTTCGCTCGCGATGACACCGACGATCGCTTCGCTGGCAATGGCACTGACGATCGCTTCGCCGGCAATGACACGGAACACCGCGTCGCTCGCGATGCCGGTCGAGATTGCGCCGCTCGGTTCGCAATGACAGCGACGGCGCGGGCTCCGGGCGTCGGAGTCATCGGCGAGCGTGGATGGCGGAGGGACGCTCCGCCATCCACAAGCGTGACGTCTCCAGTACGACTTCAGGCCCGATGCGCCTGGTACCACGAATTCCGCAGCACCCGACCCGGCAGAGCGCCGGTGTGCTTGCCATCCTCCAGCAGCACCTGGCCGTTCACCACCGTCATGTGGATGCCGATGGCCGGTTCCTTGATGCGCCAGCCGCCGGCGGGGAAGTCGTGCACCACACTCTCCGCCCCCGGCTTCACCGTATCCGGATCGAACACCACGATATCCGCCGCCAGACCCTCGCGCAGCAGCCCGCGATCGGTGATGCCGAACAGGGATGCGGATTCGAAGGTCAGGCGACGCACGGCTTGCTCCAAGGTCATGGCGTGCTTCTCGCGCACCCACTCGCCGAGCAAACGCGTGGTGTATCCATAGCCGCCATGGAACTGCACATGCGCGCCGCCATCGCCGAGACCGATGAAGGCGTTGGGGTAGGTGAGGATCGTCTTCAGCGCCTCGTCATCGACGTTGTTCTCGGCTTGCAGGAAACGCGTCTCCAGCTTCTCCTCCACCACCAGGTCGAGGAAAGCGTCGATCACCCGCTTGCCCTGCATCTTGGCAATTTCGCCGATGCTCTTGAATTGCAGCGGCTTGTTCTTCTCCAGCGTCGGCTCGTTGACCCACATGTAGTCCCACCAGGTCTTCGAGAACCCGATCGCGCCCGGGACCGGCACCGAGCGTTCCACCGCTTCGGCATGCAGCTGGTCGCGCACCTGCGGATCGGCATAGGCGCGCATCTTCTCTTCGTCCGACGCGATCAGGATCGGATGCCAGGTCGGCAGCCCGCGGAACACCTGGCAGTTCTTCATGGTGAAGTCCTGCGTCACGCGGTTGGGCGAGCACATCGGATAGGCGCGGATGCCTGCCTTCGCCGTCTCCTCCACGCGCGCGATGTGCTGCTTCCACTTGTCGGGATTGCGCACGGTCTGGCTCAGGCTGTTGTAGATGACCGGCCGCCCGGACGCTTCCGCCAGCCGCGCCATCATACCGTCGCTGAGTTCCGCATCGACGCCGCCGCCCATCTGCACCGTGCCGGTGCCCATCTCGCGCAGCACATCCGCCAACGCGAAGATCTCGCGTTCATCCGCCCACAGCGCCGGGATCGGCACGCCCTGCGGATCGAAATGCCCCTTCTGCCGCGAGCCGGAGAAGCCGACGGCGCCGGCCTGCATGCCGTCGCGCACGACGCCCTGCATGGTCTTGATTTCGTCGTCGGTGGCGACGCGCTTCTGGCAGTCCTCGCCCATGGCATAGAAACGCACTGCGGTGTGGCCGATCAGCGTGCCGGCATTCACGCCGAGATTCTGATCCAGCCGGTTCATGTACTGGCCGAAGCTTTCCCAGTTCACATCGACGGTGCGCAGCACCTCCATCGGGATGGCTTCGACATAGGACAGGAACTCCGCCATCCGCTCTTCCTTGCCGCGCTTCACCGGCGCGAGCGACAGCGAGCAATTGCCGAAGATGACCGTGGTGGCGCCATGCTGCGGCGAGAAGGTGCACAGCGGATCCCACGTCACCTGCGCGTCATAATGGCAGTGGTTATCGATGAAGCCCGGCGCGACAGCCAGGCCGTCGGCATCGACGGTGCGGTTCGCGCCGCCGGTGATCTTGCCGATTTCGACGATCTTGCCGTCCTTCACGGCAACGTCGCCGCGGAAGGCAGGCATCCCCGAGCCATCGACGATGCGTCCGTTCCGGATCAACAGGTCATAGGTCATCTGCTTGGGTCCTCCGTCACCTGGGCCGCCCACGGCGGTCCTTCTGCAACTTTGGGTGGCAGCCTAGCAGGTATCGGGGAATTGGAAATGGCAGGCCGCCGCAGGCTCGATCGGCCGTGCGGAGATCGCCGGCACGGCGGCCCATGACAGGGAATGTCTTGTCAGGATCGCGAGACAGCCGCGGCGACGCCCGGCACCGCCGCGAGATCGCGCTCGATGTCACGGAACATGCGCACCGCCACGGGTTCGGCACGGCCACGCAGCGAGGCGAGATGAAACTCCAGCGCCAGCAGCTCCGCGCCGATGCCGCCTTGGCGCAACACGTCTTCCGAAATCACCGCCTCGCAGCCCAGCTCCTTCGTCAGTGATTCGAGACGCGATGCCACGTTTGGCGCATCGCCGAGTGCGGTGAATGCAACGTGGTCGCGAAAGCCGATCTCGCCCACCACCGCCTGGCCGCAGTGCACGCCGATGCCGAAATCGATCGGCCGCGGCAGTTCCAGCGCCAGCGCGATGCTGAGCTGCCTGATATTGCGCGCCACCAGTGCCGCCGCTGCCACCGCCTGGCGGCACGCGGAGCGCGGATCGCAATCGAGGCCGAAGATCGCCAGCACGCCGTCGCCCAGGAACTGGTTCGGCACGCCGCCGGCCTGCACCACCGCCGCCGACACCGCCGCCACGAAGCGCCCGAGAATGAACACGTTGTCGTATGGCAGCCGCGCGGCGGCGAGTTGGGTCGACCCGCGCATGTCGACCATCATGACGGCGATGAAATGCTCGTGCGGGATCACGCGCTGCTGGCGACGGTGCAGGAACGCGGCCTGTGCATCCGGCGGCACCAGCGGGAGCACTGCGACATCCTGGCGTGGACGCAACTGGCAGGCCAGGCGGATGTGCAACGAATCCGCCTCAAGCCGTGCCAGCACGCGCCGCTCGGGTTCATCCGGCGGCGGCAGGATCGGCGTGCCGAGCACACGCACGCGACACAAGGAGCAACGGGCGCGTGCCCCGCACAGGCCGGCGTGCGGGATGCCGGCGAGCAAGCTGGCTTCCATCACGCTGAAGCCGATTGGCACGTATTGTCTGCGTCCGTCGGGATAGGACACGCAGACCCGGCCGCGGCGGCGGTCGATGCCTGCCCGCGCCAGTCTTGCTAACAGCACCAGCGCGACCGCTGTGCCGTCGAACAGCAGAAAATCGTTTCGCAGGTCGGTCAGCCAGAGGTTCTGCCCCGGCGTGCCGACGTGCGCCGTCGCGGTTGCCGCCGCGCGCCATACCGGATCCTGCGCCAGCAGCACCACCGCGCGCCCGGCCTGGAGATAGCCGAGCAAGGCCAGCACCGGGAGCAGGATCGCGACCGCCAGCAATGGCGCGCGCAGCCGTGCAAACCACGGCTTCAGGCGCAGCCAGAACGCGATTCCCAGGCAGCCGTGCAGCCATGCGACCACCAGCAGTGCCAGTTGAATCCACCCGAGCGCCGGCGATGCGATCCAGAACGAGTACAGCTCCTGGGCATAGCCCTTGTTGACGCCGAACTCGCTGAATGCGATTCGCGTCACCGCGAGATGGTTGGCCAGCAGCGGCGGCACGGCGAGACCCAGCAGCAGTTGCGCCAGCTCGGGCGGCGTCCAGTGCAGCCGCCGGCGTTCGTACAAAGCGTACAGCCCCAGCAGGAAATGCGTCGTCAGCGCGAGGTAGAGCGCAGTGGTGCCGATCCAGCCTTGCCAGATGAATTTCTGCACCAGCAGCCCTCGCTCCATCAGCGCCAGTGACCAGTTGCCGAGGGCGTGGTTGGTAAGATGCAGCGAAACGTAGCACAGCAGCACCAGCCCGCTGCACAGGCGGACCTGGCGCACCCCCGATGGCCGTAACGAACGCAACACGCTGGCGGGGCTGGGCACTCTCGGCTCCTGCTCGAGGCGGGGGGCGGCGCCACGATAGCCGATTCCGCGCTGGTACAGTATCGTCGGCGGCATGGCCTTGGCGCCCGCACAGATCGCAGTCCTGGAACAACTCGGCCGGCATCCGCTGCTGGAGCGGCTGGCGGCGGAAGATTTGAAGGCGCTGGTCTACAGCGCCTCGGTACGCGTGTGGGATGAGCGTGCCACATTGTTCTCGCAGGGCGACGCCGGCCATGCGGCGCTGGTGGTGGCCCACGGATACGTGAAATTGGCCGCGGTGACGCCGGGCGGGCGCGAGATCGTGCTGGACGTGGTCGGCCCGGGTGAATTGTTCGGCGAGCTCGCGGTGCTGACAGAGCAATCGCGTGCCGCGACCGCGACGGCGCTCGCGCCATGCTCCGTGCTGTCGATCGACGGCCGGGCGTTTCGTGCCGCACTGGCACGCTCGCCGGAGGCGATGTTCTGGATCATCCGTCTGCTTGGCCGGCGGCTGAACCGGGCCACGGAGCAAATGACCGACGGCGTCGAGCTGCCGGCGCCCGCCCGCCTGGCCAAGGCGCTGCTGCAATTGGCGGCATTGCATTCACGCCCGACCGAGGACGGACTCGAGATCAGCCTGCCGCTGTCGCAGCGCGAGCTGGGCGGCATGACCGGGCTGATCCGTGAAAGCATCAACAAGCACCTCGGCTCGTGGCGGGAGGCCGGCTGGCTGACGCAGTCCGGCCGCACGATCACGCTGCGCGATGTGGCGGCGCTGCACCGATTGCTCGGCGATCAGGCCGCCTGAATTTCGATGCTTGTTACTTTGAATCAAGGCAGGTCTGGATAAGGCCGGCCCGGCAATTGAAAAGGCGCACGGATTTTCGGCCGGCCGGGGCTTGTTCAAACCTTCCTTAAGCCGGTTCAATTCGGCGGCCGGCAGATGACGGCCGATGCGCGCAACTATGCGTCGCTCGCTCGCAGCAGGTCGATGCGGTAGCGCGCCTGCCTGTCGTTGGCGACGACCGCCAAATGCGCGGCCGCGGCGATGAAATGCTGCGCCGCGTCATCGCCGGACAGCGGATCGTCGCCCTTGCCGAGCCAATTCACCAGCACCACAAGTCCATCCGGGGCCAGGCTGGATGTCGCGCGCCGGGCGACGCCGGCGATCGCGGCAGGACTGAGGAAATACAGCACTTCGGACAGCACGATCAGATCGAACCGTCCCTCGGGCCAGGCAGTGGTGATATCCATGCAGTTGAACTGCACCTGCGGCAGATCGGCGCAGTTTTCTCGCGCGGAAATCAGCGGCGCCTCGACAATGTCCACTGCCAGCAATGACCGGCAGCGCTGTGCCAGCAGCCGCGTGAAGACACCGATGGAGCAACCGACTTCGAACCCGCGGTCAAACCTGCGATCGCCGAGCGCCGCGATGGTTCGCTGATACTTCGCTTGCTCGTAGGCGCTGGTGCGGAAGCCCCAGGGGTCCGGGTTGGCGTCGTACAGACGTTGGAAATGCGCAGCACCATGCGAACGGAATCGACCGAAACCAAAACGAATGCCGCGCCCGATCTGCCGCCGCAGCTCCGCAAGGCCGTGATCCGCCCCAATGCCGGTTGCCATCGTGCTGCCTTCGCTGCCAAACGACGACTATCAACTGAAGATTGGGAATCGATGCAAGTTGGCGAGCGCAATTATGATGGTCGGACCGTGTGAGCGGCGATCAATTTCCGGACAGTGCGCGATGCGACCCGTCGCGTCACGCCATGCAAGCCGTCGCGTCACGCCATGCGAGCCGTCGACTCACGCCATGCGAGCCGTCGACTCAATAGATCTCCGCGTAACGTTGGCACAGATCCGTGGCCGCTGCTTCCCCGATGAATGCCACCTCGGAGCGCTTGTGGCGCAGATACGCCTCCAGGAACACCGGGCCGAACCAGCTCGCCACCGCCGCGCTCTCCTGCATCGTCCGCAGCGCCTCCGGCAATGAACGCGGCAGAGCAGGCGGCACCGCGCCTTCGGCCGGCAGCGCCAGCCTGCGCCGCACGCCGTCGGCACCCGCGAACATGATTGCTCCCAGCGCCAGATACGGGCTGGCGGATCCGTCGCAGACGCGGAATTCGAAGTTGAACTGCCGCGCGATCTCCTCCGGGTCGGTCGCGGCGAACACCGGGCAGACACGCAGCGCCGCACCGCGGTCCTGCTGCACGATATCCACCGCGGTCGGTGCCCAGCGGTTCGGCGTCAGCCGCAGATACGAGACGGGCGATGGCGCGGTGATCGCGGCGATCGCCGGCAGATGGTGCAGCACGCCGGCGCAGAACTGCTGCGCCTGGGCGCCCAGTCCGAACCGGCCTGTGGGATCGTAGGTGACCGGGCGGCCGGTCGCCTCGCGCAGGCTCATGTGGATGTGCACGCCGTTGCCGACGCCATCGGCCGCCGGCATCGGCGAGAAGCAGGCGCGATGGCCGTGCCGGAATGCCGCCGCGCGCGCCATTTCGCGGGCGATCACCGCGTGGTCGGCGGCGGTGAGGGCGGCGGCCGGCGCCACCGTGAACTCAAACTGCCGCGCACCGTATTCGGCGAGGAAGCTGTCCGGCACCACGCCGGCCGCGCGCATCGCGGCGACGAAGCTTTCGCCGAAGCTGCCCTGGCGGCGGAACGCGCCCAGGCTGTACGCGTCGCCCGGCCGGTCCTCGTTGCCGGTATAGACGAACTCTTGCTCGAACGCGGCGATCAGGTGCAGGCCGCCGGCCTCGGCCAGCGCGGCGATGCCACGGCGGAGGAATTCGCGCGGGCAGCACTCCCATGGCGAGCCATCGGTGTTGCGGATGTCGCCGAGGAAGAAATGCTCCGGCGCGGAGCCGTCGGCGAAATCGACCCGCGCCTCGGCCTTGGGATCCGGCACGATCATCAGGTCACCGCCGGTGCCGAAGGGGGTGTCCAAGATCGGGCCGAACGCCGTTTGCATCAGGTTGGAATGCGTCCAGCCGACGCCCTTGCGGCGGCGGGCATCGATCTCGCGGGCGGGGAAGCCCTTGCCGCGCACATGGCCGGCGATGTCGCAGGTGCCGACGAAGACCAGCTCCTCACGCAACATGGCGTCCCTCCCGCTCCGGCCGCAGGTGCCCATGACGGTAGCCAGTGACAGTAGCCAGTGACAGTAGCCAGGCGCGGCGGCGGGGGACAATCGCTCCCGGCCGAACCGGTTATCGCTGAAAGGTAGAAATGACGTCTGCAAAAAACACTGTGATTAGATAAGCGCTGGTAGACATCGCTCGTGGATTGTTGAAGGCGGCACAAACACTCTTATGTGTGGCGCATTCGCGGCGTCGGCGCTAGCCTGCATGTGACGACGGAGCGATGCAACCTGGCTCCGCGCACGTTCGGGAGGACCGATGGCCGGGACCGTATCCTGGGCCGGATCGCGCCGGGTGAGACGACAGCCACGGCTGACCGGCCTCCCCTCCCCGGTGTGGGCGAGTGCCCCACTGCCCGATCCGCGCGGCGTTGCCGCTCCTCGGCAAGCGCCCATTCCCCGCCAAGCGCCCATTCTCCGCCAAGCGCCGTATCCCCGCCAGGCGCCGTATCCCCGCCAGGCTGAGGCGCGCGCACGCGGGCGGACACGCGGCATTGCGCTGGCCGCTCTCCCCGGTGCCGCACCGTGAAATTCAACGCGCGCCGCCGCCGGATGCGCGTTGCACGGGTGCCCACGCGGTCGCCGTCGCGCGCCGCGGCCAGCAGAGCAATGCGGCGCGCGCATTGCCCGCCATTCGACCAGGGAGGTGAAGCATGGTCACGCTGAAGGTGAACGGACAAAGCCATAGTTATGATGGCGACACCGACATACCCTTGCTTTGGGTGATCCGCGACGAGCTGGGCCTGACGGGCACCAAGTTCGGTTGCGGCCGCGGGCTGTGCGGCGCGTGCACCGTCCATCTCGGCGGCCAGGCGGTGCGGTCCTGCCAGCTGCAGGTTTCGCAGGTGTCGGACAAGGAGATCGTCACCATCGAGGGGCTCGACCCGGCGGGCAACCATCCGGTGCAGCGCGCCTGGCGCGAAACCAGTGCGCCGCAATGCGGCTACTGTCACGCCGGCCAGATCATGCAGGCGGCGGCATTGCTGGCGACGACGCCGAAGCCGTCCGACCAGGACATCGTATCGGCAATGTCCGGCAACCTCTGCCGATGCGGCTGCTATCAGCGCATCCACGAAGCGGTGCGGTTGGCCTCGATCGGAGTGTGACGCCATGACCCACATGTTCGACACAACGTCGATGCAGGCGGCGGCCATCACCAATGTGAGCCGCCGGTTCGTGATGAAGGGCCTGATCGGTTCGGGGGCGTTTGTGCTGGGTGCCAGCCTGCTGCCGCGCCACGCGCTGGCGGGCTGGGCCACCGGCGCCGACAAGATGCCAGGCGGCACGGTCAACGATCCGCACGTGTTCGTCGCGATCGATCCCTCCGGGCTGGTGACCATCATTACCAATCGCTCGGAAATGGGGACCGGCGTGCGCACCAGCCTGCCGATGGTGGTGGCCGACGAAATGGAGGCCGACTGGTCGCAAGTGCGCGTCGCGCAGGCGCCGGGCGATCAAAAGAAATACGGCAACGAGGACACCGACGGCTCGCGCAGCGTGCGGCATTTCGTGCAGCCGATGCGCCAGTGCGGCGCGGCGATGCGCATGATGCTGGAGCAAGCCGCGGCGAGGCGCTGGGGCGTGCCGGTTGCCGAGGTGCGAGCCGAGAACCATCGCGTGGTGCATCTCGCGTCCGGCAACATGATCGGCTACGGCGAACTGGCGCATGCGGCGAGCGCGTTGCCGACGCCGCCGGTGGACCAGCTCAAGCTGAAGGATCCGCGCGACTTCCGTTACATCGGCACGGGATCGATCCGCATCGTCGATCTGCACGACATCACCGTCGGGCACGCGACCTACGGCATCGATGCGAAAATCCCCGGTATGAAGTTCGCCGTGGTGGCGCGTCCGCCGGTGGTGGGCGGCCAGTTGGTGTCGTTCGATGCCAGCGAGGCGTTGAAGGTGCCCGGCGTGGAGAAGGTGGTGGAAGTGCAGGGCTGGTCCTGGCCCCACAAATTCATGCCGGTGGGCGGCGTCGCGGTGGTGGGGCGCAATACGGCCTGTGCCATCAAGGGCCGCGACAAACTGAAGATCAATTGGAACAACGGCGTCAACGCGGCATACGATTCGGCGGCGTTCCGCAAGGCCATGCAGGCGACGGCCGCGGCGCCGGGCAAGGTGGTGCGCAACGACGGCGACGCCGAGGCGGCACTGAAATCCGCCGCCAAGGTGATCACCGCGGAGTACTACGTGCCGCATCTCGCCCACGCCAGCATGGAGCCGCCGAGCGCGGTGGTGAGCGTCCACCAGGGACAATCCGGCACCGAATGCCTGGCCTTTGCCGCGACGCAGAGTCCCGGCGGATGTCGCGACGATCTGGCGAAAATGCTCGACATTCCGGTCGACAAGGTGACGGTGAACGTGCCGCTGCTGGGCGGCGCGTTCGGGCGCAAGTCGAAATGGGACTATGTGCTGGAAGCGGCACTGGTGTCGAAGGCGACCGGTGTGCCGATCAAGCTGGTGTGGACGCGCGAGGACGACATCCAGCACGATTTCTATCACACCGTGTCGGTAGAGCATATCGATGCCGGGCTCGACGCCGGCGGCAAGGTGGTGGCGTGGCGGCACCGCAGCGTGGCGCCGACGATCGCTTCCACCTTCACCGCGGGGGCCGATCACGAGGCGCCGTTCGAACTGGGGATGGGGCTGGTCGACAATCCCTTCAACATTCCCAACCTGCGTTGCGAGAACGGCAAGTGCGAGGCGCATACCCGCATCGGCTGGTTCCGCTCGGTCTCCAATATTCCGCACGCTTTCGCAGTGCAGTCGATGGTGGCGGAGATCGCGGCGGCACAGGGCCGTGATCCGAAGGAGATGCTGTTGGAGCTGATCGGCCCCGACCGCATCGTCGATCCCCGCAAGTCGCCCGGCGTGGAGAAATTCTGGAACTACGGCGATCCGTTCGAGACCTATCCGATCGATACCGCGCGTTTGAAGCGTGTCGCCGAGATCGCGGCGGAGCAAGCCGGGTGGGGCAAGGCGCTGCCGAAGGGCGAGGGCCTGGGCATCGCCGCGCATCGCAGCTTCCTGAGCTACGTCGCCACGGTGGTGCATGTGGCGGTGGATGCGAATGGCAATCTGGCAATCCGGCAGGTGGACACCGCGATCGATTCCGGCGTACACATCAATCCGGAGCGGATCCGCTCGCAGATCGAAGGCGCGGCGGTGATGGGGCTGGCGCTGGCCAAGCACGGCCAGATCACGTTCAAGAACGGCGTGCCAGAGCAATCGAATTTCGACACGTTCATTGTGGCACGGATGGACGAGGCGCCGTTGAACGTGCGGACGCATATCGTGCCGGCCGACTGGTCGGTGCCGGCCAGCGGGGTCGGCGAGCCAGGGTTGCCGCCATTCGCGCCGGCGCTGTGCAACGCAATCCATGCCGCCACCGGCAAGAGGATTCGCAGCCTGCCGATCGGCGATGCGGTGTAGCGATCGGTTTTTGGATATCGCGTAAGCGGCGACGGCAGCGACCGTCGCCGTCGATTGCGCCGGCTTTCCTGCCGGCCGGCGGCACGCATGCTGCCGGCCGCGCGGTGGGCTTCATATGCCATGCGCAGGTGCGTACACGATGCCGCAGGTTCATGCGAAGAGTGCGTGTGGTGTGAAAGCAGCGCATCCGCGCAAGCGACATTGTCGAATGCCGCGAGTCGTCGAACGGGTTGTTGCCTGGCGTGTCGCGCCATCGTGATTGTCACCTGATTGACGCGTCGCTCCGACACGCGGCGTATGCGAAAGCATACGATCACCAAACAGCGCTTGCCGATGGAAATGGCAAATCGCAACCGAGGAGACGGGTCACGTGCCATCGCACGCTGTTGCAAAGCAAAGTTGTATCCTTGCGATGGCAAATTCACCGGCGCGTGGATGTGCGGGCGTTGCGACGGATCAGCACGGGCCGGCGCAACCGCTGAACGAGCCGCCTGCTGCCGGCAGGGTTGGCTCGCCTGCTGTCGTTCCGCTCTGCCGGTTTGCCTCGCTCTTCATCTTGACGCTGCTTGTGGCGGCAAGCGGCGCCGATGCCACCGGCAGCTATTACACCGATGCGCAGGCGCAGGCCGGCCAGACCCTGTTCCATGCGCAATGCGCCATCTGCCACGGCGAGACCTTGGAGGGCAAAGTCGGGCCCGCGCTGGCCGGAGCAACGTTCCTCAGCGTCTCGCAATACCAGAAACTGAACGCCGATTATCTGTTTCGCTTCATGTCGAAGCATATGCCGGCGAACGCGCCGGGCAGCCTGAGCCAGGCGCAGTACCTGGATTCGCTCGCCTATATTCTGAAGGTGAACGGCTATCCGGCGGGCCAGCAGCCGCTGACCGCGGACGACCAACAGTTGGCGCAGATCAAGATCGAGCCGACTGGAACCACGCAACAAAGCACTCGCTGAGCAGGAGGAGCGACCATGGCTAATTCCACCGGAACCACAATGCGGCGTGGACTGTTGGCTGGCGCGTTCTGCGCCTGTGCCGGCATGGCATGGGCGGCGCCGCCCGCGCCGGCGGCGACGAATGCCGCGGCGCCGAATGCCGCGGCACCGGCGACGAATGCCGCGGCACCGGCGACGAACGCGCCGGCTGCGGCGCCGGCTGCCACTGCGGCGAACGCCGCGGCACCGGCCACGAGTGCAGCGGCAGCGATGGCGCCGCAGCCGCCAACGGTGGTGGATGCATCACCGGTCAGCGCCGATGTCAGCGTGACGGCCAAGCAGCAGCTCGAGGCCGGGCGGGACCTCAACAACTGGATGCTGTATGGGCGGACCTACAACAATCAGCGCTTTTCGCCGCTGAAGCAGATCACGGCGAGGAATGTGCGCGGGCTGCAGACGGTGGCGATCATCCAGACCGGTGTCGTGGGTAGTTTCGAGAACAGTCCGATCGTGGTCAACGGCATCATGTATATTTCGACGCCGTACGATCACGTGCTGGCCTACGATGCGGTGACGGGAAGGGAGCTTTGGTCCTACGCTCCCGATCTTGGCTATACCCAACTGTGCTGCGGGCCGGAGAGCCGCGGCGTGGCGGTGGCGGATGGCCGGCTGTATATTGCGCAACTCAACGGCGATCTCGTGGCGCTGGATGCCAAGACCGGCAAGGTCGAGTGGACGCAGCAGGTTGGCGATCCGCGCGGCGCGTTCTCTCTGACCATGGCGCCGCAGGTCTATGATGGGATGGTGATCATCGGCACCTCCGGCGCGGAGTTCCCGACCCGCGATTTCGTCGCCGCGTATAATGGCGAGACCGGCAAGGAGGTGTGGCGCTTCTATACCATCCCGTCGCCCAATGAGCCGGGCGGCAACACCTGGAGCGGCGATTCCTGGAAGACCGGCGGCGGCTCGATGTGGAACACGCCGGCCATCGATCCCGAGCGTGGCCTGCTGATCTTCGCCGTCGGCAACCCCAATCCCGACAACTACGGCGACGATCGCAAGGGCGACAACGCCTATACCGATTCGATCGTTGCGGTGCACGTGAAGACCGGCAAGCTGGCCTGGTGGTACCAGCAGGTCGCGCACGACGTGTGGGATTATGATGCCGATGCGCCGGTGGTGCTGCTGGATGTCAAGGACGGCAACGGCAAGATGGTCGCCGCCGCCGCCGAGGCGGGCAAGGAAGGCAATGTATTCATCGTCAACCGGGACAACGGCCACCTGATCCGCAAGTCCGAACCGTTCGTGATGCAGAGCAAGACGATGTGGACCGCGCCGCCGCTCACCGGCTACGTCAACATCTACCCGGGCGCGCAGGGCGGCAACGAATGGTCGCCCGAGGCATATTCACCCGACACGCACTTGTTCTACGTCGATGGCACCAACGAGTCCTGGGAGTACAGCGGCGACAAGCCGGACATGACGGTGACCGGCCATCTGCGTCTAGGCGGGGTGCTGCAGCCGATCACGCCGCAGGGAGCGATCGAGCTCAACGAGCCGGGGGCGGGGGATCACCCGGTGCATGTCGATGGCGCGATCCCGCCGACCGGCAATCTTTCCGCGGTCAATCCGGATACCGGCAAGATCGCCTGGCAGTACAAGTCGCCTGATCCGATGCTGGGCGGCGTGCTGACCACGGCGGGCAACCTGGTGTTCGCCGGCGAGATGAACGGCGACTTCGATGCGTTCGACGCCGCCACCGGTCAGAGGCTGTGGCATCAGAACCTGGGCTCGGGCGTGAAT
Organism: Acetobacteraceae bacterium; assembly: GCA_035508435.1. Classification (GTDB taxonomy): domain Bacteria; phylum Pseudomonadota; class Alphaproteobacteria; order Acetobacterales; family Acetobacteraceae; genus JASHVB01. Next base: position 15,556 of record DATJNA010000322.1, read on the forward strand.
GCGCCGCCGATCACGTATCGGGTCAACGGCCAGCAGTACATCGCCGTTGCCGCCGGCGGCAACGCGGCCAACGGCAACCCGGTGCTGATGAAGAAGCTTGGGCTCAACTACGGCGACGCGGTTGCGATCCTGGCGGTGAAGTAGCTGGCTCGTGCGCTGCCCCGCCGGCCGTTGGGGCAGCGCGCCGGCCGTTGGGGCTGCGCGCCGGCGCGTGTTGCGGCGCACCGGCAGTTAGATAGCGCGCCGCCAGGCGAGGCCGCACGCCGGCGCGGAACGGCCGCACCTGGGCCCAAGTACACGGTCGGTCGAATTTCGGCCAAGTTTTGGAACATTGCACGAAGGCGCCTGCGTTTGACGTGTTGCTGTCGCCGGATAACGACCTGAGCCGCCCGACTCGGTTGCAAAGGTCTGTTGCCTTTGACGTGTCAATGGCAACGGTGTTGTGCGACAGGTAGTCGGTTGATTCTGCACGCCAGCCCGCGGTGACACTCAAACGTTCGTTTATGCAACAGCGACTCTTGTCGGCCGGGTCAGCGGCGACCCGATGCCCGTTTTCGGTCCGTTCGGGAATTTGGCCGAAAATCGACCGGCCGGGTACTTGGGCCTCGCTGATCGGGGCCGTTTTTAACCGAACCGGTCCTGTTCGGTTCGCGCGTCGGGGGATACCACCCCGGGTAATTCTCCCAGGCGCGATAAGCTTCAGTTATCGCGTGTAAGAAGATTATTATCGTACCCCATCGCTGCGTATGCCTGCATCGCAGCGCCTGCCTGGCCGACCTTGCGGGCGGCCACCTTCGCTCATGCCGCGCGCACCGTGGCCAGAAAGCCCGCCACGGCGCCGCGCAGCCGCACCGCTTCCTCGGTCAGTTCATGCGCGACATCGAGCACCTCACTGGCAGCCTCACCCGAACCGCGCGCCGCCTCGCTGACGCCGACGATGTTGCGGCTCACTTCCCGCGCGCCACCCGCCGCCTCATGCACGCCGCGGGCAATCTCCTGTGTCGCCGCCCGCTGCTGCTCCACGGCGGCGGAAATCCCAACGATGATCTGGTTCATTCGCTCGACCACGCCGGTGATGCCGCCGATCGCGCCCACCGCCTGCCGGGTCGAGGTCTGCATCGCACCGATCTGCACCGCAATGTCGCTGGTGGCGCGCGCTGTCTGGGTGGCCAGGCCCTTCACTTCGGACGCGACCACGGCAAACCCCTTGCCCGCCTCGCCGGCGCGTGCCGCCTCGATGGTGGCATTCAACGCCAGCAGATTGGTCTGGTTGGCGATGCTGTGGATAAGCGACACCACATCGCCGATCCGCGCGGCTGCCCCGGACAGGTCCTCCACCGTCGCGCCGGTTTGCTCCGCCGCGGCGCGCGCCTGCTCGGCGGTGTCACTGGCACGCGCCATCTGCGCTGATACTTCGGTAATCGAGGCGGACAGTTCCTCGGCCGCGCCGGCGACGCTTTGCACATTCACCGCCGATTGCTCCGAGGCGGCCGCGACGGCGCCGGCCATCTGGTCGGTTTCCGCCACGGCGGCAGCGACGGCCTGGGCGCCGGCCTCAACCCGCGTGGCGCCGTTTGCGACCCCTTGGACGACGCCGGCGACGGTGGCCTCGAACGCGCTGGCCACTGACAGCATGGCCGCCTGCCTGTCGGCGGCGGCGCGGGCCGCACTGGCCTTCTCCTCGTTTTCCAGGCGCTGGCGTTCAATGGCGTTGGCTTTGAACACCTCCACCGCGCGCGCCATCGCGCCGATCTCATGTCGCGCGGCGCTGCCGGGAATCCGCACATCCAGCACACCATCCGCGAGCTTGGCCATGGCGGCCTGCAATTGCAGCAGCGGCCGGGTGATGGAGATGCCCAGGCCGGTCGCGAGCAAGAGGCCAAGCGCGGTCATGCCGGCCGTGGTCCACACGACGGTGGCCCCGAGCCGGCGCTGCGCCGCCATCACGCCGGCCTGGCGCGCCTGTTGGCTCGCGGCAACCGCCTGCGCCGTGTCGTCGGCGCTCGCCTCGGCACGCCGCGCTGCCGCCAGCAGCGCCGCTTCACTCTGGCCGCGCGCCGTGGACGCGGCCTGCAGCCCTTGCAAGGCGGCCTGCAAGCCATTCAGCGCCTCGGCCGCGACGCCGGCGACGCGCTGGATCCGTGGCGAGTCGGCGCCAGCCTCGCGCAACGCGGCAAGCAGGTCCCTGGCCTGACGGACGGCCGCCCCAGCTGCATCGAACAAGCCCGGATCATCGGAGCCGGCCGCCTGGTTCGCGGCGACGACGGCGCGGGCAATGACGCCGAGCAATGTCGCGCCGCCGGCGGCCATGTTCTTGTCGCTGCTGCGCGCTACGCCCTCCGCCAGGACCGTGCCGGCGTTGGCGAGCGCGGCAGAAGCGGCAACCACCGCCGCCGCCGCGGCGTGCCGGCTGGCGACGGCCTTGCCAAGCCCATCCAGCGAAGCGCCGACCTCGCGCGCCGCCGTCGCCACGCCCTGGGCCGCGGCATCCTGTACCGTCGCGCCCTGACCGATCAGCCCTTCCAGCCGCTGCACCGCGCGCCCCATGGCGTCGCGTTCGGTGGCCCCTTCCATGCGCAGATAGGCCGCCATGGCGAGCCGGGCATCCAGCAAGGTCTGGCGGAGCATGGTGACATGCTGCACTGTCGCCGCGCTGACCGCGTTCGCCTGCAACGCGGCACCCACCTGGCTGCTGGCGCGATGCACCACGCCGGCGAGCGCTGCGGGCAGCAGCAGGACCACGACGAAACCCGCGAAGATGCGGGTCCGGATGGACCGGACAGCGTCGCCGGCGCGCATGGCGGCGCCCGGTCAGGCGTGGAAGTCGCGAATGCGGGCCGCCCGATCCGGTCCCAGCTTCTGGGCGATGGCGTCGAGTGCCGGACGCGCCGCAGCCGCCAGCGCGGTACGGTCCACGTCGGTCACGATGGTCATGCCGGCGGCGCGTAGCTGCCCGATTCCCTCTTGCTCGCCGTTCGAGGCGGTATCTCGCGAGGCCTTGGCAGCAGCCTTGGCCGCCTGCATAAGGGCCGCGCGCTGCGGCGGCTCGAGATCCTCAAGGAAATCCGATGCGGCAATCACCATGGCGGCGCTGTAGACGTGCCCGGTCAGGCTCAGGCATTTCTGCACCTGGTTGAAATGCGCCGTCAGGATGGTGACCACCGGGTTCTCTTCCGCCTCGAACTTGCCGGTGCGCAGCGCATCGAACAATTGCGGGAAGGGCAGCGGCTCGGCATTGGCGCCGAGCGCCTTGAAGGCCTGTACCATCACCGGCGATTGCGGCACCCGGATATGCAGGCCCTGCAAGTCGGCCGGCGCGCGGATCGGCCGGTTGGCGGTGATGTGCCGCAGGCCGTTCTCCGCCCAGGCCAGGTTGTTCACGCCTTTCGGCTTCACCAGCGCGGTCAGCTCCTCGCCGATGGCGGAATCCAGCACGCCGCGAGCATGCGCGGCGTCGCGGAACAGAAAGGCGGCGTCGAGCAAGCCGATCTCTGGCACGATGCCGCCGATGACGTTGGATGCGGTGACCGCGAGTTCCAGCGTGCCGTTGATGCAGGCCTGCGTCATCTCGAGTTCGCCGCCCGCCGCGCCGCCGGCCACCACGTCTACCTGCAAGGCGCCGGACAACACGGGCGATTTCGCCACCGCGTCGGCGAAGGCGCGGCACGCCTGGCCAGTGGCCGAACCCGGCGGATTGACGGTGGCGACGCGGACCGTGCGCCGCATGGCGCCGCGGGCGACGGCCGGGATGGCGAGTGTCGCGGCCCCGGTCGCGATAAGGCTCCGGCGGGACAGGCGTTGGGACATGGTGCGTCTCCGATGGCGTCGGCTCGGCGCACCATCCCACAGGAAAACTAATGTCCGGTTAAGACCAACCGGCCAAACGATGACCCTAAATCCGGCAGTTGGATTGGGGTTTAGCTGATCCCGCCTGATGGTTTTCAACCTGAGGTTGGTTTTCAAGCCGGTTCGAGACGGCGTGGCGGACGCAGTTGCCGAGCGTGGAGGAAGTACCGCAAAGCCTCGCTGAGG
>DATJNA010000323.1:0-19513 GCA_035508435.1 Acetobacteraceae bacterium
CCTCTAGCGGCGGAAACTTGTTCAGAAAGGCGATGGCGAACTCGTCCTCGAAGACGACGTGATGCGCGAACGCCGGGTCGCCGGAGACCAGGGCGCAGATGAAACAGGGCTGCGTGCGAGTCCGTTCGATGTAGGAGGCAACGTCGAAAAGGCGGCGTTCGCGCAAGGTCAGACCCTCATCTCGGCGTTCGCGCCACGCTCAATAGGACTTAGGCATCCCCAGCGCGTTCTGGGCCAGGAAGGCCAGGATCAGGTTCGTGGAGATCGGCGCGATTTGGTAGATCCGCGTCTCGCGCCATTTGCGTTCGATCTCGTATTCCCGCGCATAGGAGAACCCGCCGAACGTCTGCATCGCGGTCTCCGCCGCCTTCCAGCACGCCTCGCTTGCCAGCAGCTTGGCGATGTTCGCATCGGCGCCGCAGTCCCTGCCATCATCGAACAACGCCGCGGCGCGGCGACAGATCATGTCGGCGGCCTCCAGTTCGGCCCACGCCCGCGCGATCGGGAACTGCACACCCTGATTCCGCCCGATCGGCGCACCGAACACGACGCGGTCCTTGCCATACTGCGTCGCCTTGTTCACAAACCATCGGCCGTCGCCGACCGCCTCGCTCGCGACCAGGATGCGTTCGGCGTTCATGCCATCCAGGATGTAGCGGAAGCCGCGGCCTTCCTCGCCGATCAGGCTGTCGGCGGGAATGCGGAAATTATCGAAGAACACCTCCGTCGTATTGTGGTTGATCATCGCCTTGATCGGCCGAATCTCCAGCCCCTTGCCCTGGTTCTTCGCGCTCAGATCGATCAGGAACACGGAAAGCCCGTCGCTGCGCCGCTTCACCTGGTCCACCGGAATGGTACGCGCCAGCAACAGCATCATGTCCGAGTACAACGCTCGCGACGTCCACACCTTCTGCCCGGTCACCACGTAGGAAGCACCGTCGCGCACCGCGCGTGTCTTCAATTGGGTGGTGTCGGAACCGGTGGTCGGCTCGGTCACGCCGAACGCCTGCAGGCGGATGCGGCCGGCAGCGATCTCGGGCAGATAGCGACGCTTCTGTGCCTCGCTGCCGTGGCGCAGCAGCGTGCCCATGATGTACATCTGCGCATGGCCCTGGCTGGCGGTGCAGCCGCTAGCGTTGATCTCTTCCAGGATCACTGCCGCGGCACGCAGCGGCAGGCCGGACCCGCCGTACTCCTCCGGGATCAGCGCGCCCAAAAATCCCGCCTGGGTCAGCTCATTGATGAACTCGGTCGGATATGCCTCCTTGTCTTCCAGACCTTGCCAATAGCTGCCCGGGTAGCGCGCGCAGATCCGCCGCACGGAGTCGCGCAGCTCGGGATAATCCTCGCCGGCCGGCACCATCGTCAGTTCCGACATGGGGCTGCCCTCCATCATGGTCCGCACCCCACGCTGCCCAAGCACCCGCACTGCGTCAAACCGGACGCTCGCGCAACGTCCGCGCCACTGCTAAGCCGGCATCGCAATGCGCGTGTTGTTCATCACCTCGAATCGGCTCGGCGATGCCGTGTTGTCCACCGGCTTGTTCGACCATTTGATTCATGCCTATCCGCAAGCGCGTTTCACCGTCGCCTGCGGCCCGGTCGCGGAAGGGGTGTTCGCGCGCATGCCAAATCGCGAGCGTACCATCGTGCTCGACAAGCGTCCCTACCGCATGCACTGGCCAGGGCTGTGGTTTGAAACCGTCGGGACGGTCTGGGATCTCGTGGTCGACATCCGCGGCTCGGCCTTCGCCTGGATGGTGCCGACGCGCCGGCGCGCGGTCATGCGCCGCCGCACGGGTCCAAAGATCGCCCAGCTTGCTGCCGTGCTGCGCCTGGACCCACCGCCGCTGCCGGTGGTATGGACCGCGCCGGAGGATCGCGCGCGTGCCGCCGCCCTGCTGCCGGCGGACCGGCCGGTCGTGGCGCTGGCCCCGACCGCCAACTGGAAGCCGAAAGTCTGGCCCCCCGACCGCTTCGCCGACCTGTTTGGTGAGCTGGCGGCCGGCCCTCTGCCCGGTGCCGTCCCGGCAATCCTCGCCGGCCCCGGCGACTGGGAAAGCGCCCTGGCCGCGCCGTTGCTCGATGCATTGCCGGACGCCATCGACCTGACCGGCCGGCTGAGCGTGCCGGAGGCCGCCGCCTGCCTGGCGCGCGCCGCCTTCTTTGCCGGCAACGATTCCGGCCTGATGCACCTTGCCGCCGCCGCCGGCGCGCCGACCCTCGGCTTGTTCGGTCCGACCGATGCGGCGGAATACGCTCCCTCTGGCCGCCGCGCCGCCGCGGTCGTCGCCCCGACCGGGCAGATGCAGGACCTGTCGGTCGCGCAGGCAGTCTGCGCCGCCAGGACCTTGCTCGGCTGATGCAGGGCCGTGCCGGTGTCCGCCGCTGACAATGGCGCCGCCTGCGGTAGCCTTGTGCCTTCAAGAACGCGCCGGCCGCCGAGCGGTGGTCCAACGCGCCGTCAGCCTTTTTCCACTCCCAGGAACCCGCTTCACTTGACCCCACAGTCGATCGTTTGTAAGCCTATGACCCTGTCATGGGGAGAACGCCGTGCCATCAGCCGATGGCCAGGTCGCCCCGTGCGGCGGGTTCCTGGTCGAAGATCATGTCGGGTTCCTGCTGCGTCGCGCCCACCAGCGGCACGTCGCGCTGTTCCTTGAGCAAAGCGAAAAATACGGCCTGACCCCGACCCAGTTCGCTGCCCTGTTCAAGGCGGTGCAGCTCGGCCGGGTGACGCAGAACCTGCTGGGACGGCTCACTGCGATGGACCCGGCGACGGTCCAGGGCGTGGTCCGGCGCCTCACCGCGCGCGGGCTGCTGCGGCGGGCACACGATCCGATGGATCGCCGCACCGCGGTACTGACGCCCACCGAGACGGGGATTGCGCTGATCGACCGCACCGTGGCATGCGCCCAGCGCTCGCACGATGCGGCGCTGGCGCCGCTCACCGAGGACGAGCGCGCCCAGCTCCTGGCCCTGCTGCGCAAGCTGGCCTGAGCCTGACGGAGACCCTAACGTTGGATGCGATGACCACTGCCGCCCCGCCACCCCTGGGCTTCGGCTTCGCGTTCGCCGACCTGGCGGACCGCCAGGGCCTGATCCGGCTGGACCGCGCGTTTCTCGACCGCCTAGCGGCCGAGGACGCGGCGCTGCACGCCCGTCTGCTGGAAGCGCGCGCGGCGCCGGAGACGCTGGAGAAGAAGGCGGAAGGCGACCTGGTGGTGGCGCTTGGGCCGCACCTGGATAGCTTTGTCGCGACATTGTTCGGCATCGAGGCCGAGACCCTGGCGCTGGCCCGCGACACCGCCGCCCTTGACCCGATCCACGCCTGCAAGCGTCTGTTCGTGCAGCGCCAGGCGGTGAAAAAGTACCCGGCCCCCTCGGGCTTCGATGGCCCAGCCCTGCGTGCCGAGCTGGAACAAGCAATAGGTGGCGCGCTGACAGAGCAATGCTTTGCTACACAGGTCGCTGCATGGGAAAGATCGAAGCAAGGCGAACCAACCGTTGAGATTGAGCGAGAGCGGCGCTTGGATCAGGCGATGCGCTACGCCGCCTGGGCCACCCTGACGCCGGAGGGCAAGGCCGCACACAAGGGCGGCACGTTGTTCGGCGTGCCACACCGGCTCGACCACAACCACCTGGTACCGGTGCGGACGATCGAACGCGACGGCGTCACCATGCTGCACGTGCCCGAACATGACTGGCGTGCGCGCGACGGCTTCTCGCTGACAGATGACGGGATGAACCGCCAGCAGGGGCTGAACCAGGTGAACTACTGCATTTGGTGCCATACCCAGAACAAGGACTCCTGCAGCACCGGCCTGAAGGATCGCAAGACCGGACAGTTCCAGAAATCGCCGTTCGGCGTGACCCTGGCCGGCTGTCCGCTGGATGAGAAGATCTCCGAGATGCACATGCTGTGTGCCCAGGGCAGCGTGCTCGGCGCGTTCGCCGCCATCGCAATCGACAATCCGATGATGGCGGCCACCGGCCACCGCATCTGCAACGACTGCATGAAGGCCTGCATCTATCAGAAGCAGGATCCGGTCGATATTCCGCAAGCGGAGACCCGCATTCTGAAGGATGTGCTGTCGCTGCCGTGGGGCTTCGAAATTTATTCGCTGCTGACGCGGTGGAATCCGCTGGACATCCGCCGCCCGCTGCCGCGGCCGGACAGCGGGCGGAAGGTGCTCATCGTGGGCCTCGGTCCGGCGGGGTTCACGCTCGCGCATCATTTGATGAATGACGGCCATACCGCGGTCGCGATCGACGGTCTGCGCATCGAGCCGCTCGGTTTCGATCCCTCAACGCCGATCCGAGACGCCGAAACCTTGTTCGAGAATCTCGACGACCGCGTCATGGCCGGGTTCGGCGGCGTCGCCGAGTACGGCATCACGGTGCGCTGGAACAAGAATTTCCTGAAGCTGGTTCGCCTGCTGCTGGAACGCCGCGGAGAAAGATTCGCGGCATTTGGCGGCATCCGCTTTGGCGGCGATGCAACGCTGACGATGGACGACGCCTGGGCGATGGGGTTCGACCACATCGCGTTGTGCCTCGGCGCCGGCAAGCCGACGGTGCTGGACATTCCCAACGGGCTTGCCCGCGGCGTGCGTGCGGCGTCGGATTTCCTGATGGCGTTGCAGCTTACCGGCGCGGCGAAATTCTCCTCCATTGCCAATTTGCAGGTGCGGCTGCCGGTGGTGGTCATCGGTGGCGGCCTCACCGCAATCGACACGGCAACAGAAAGCCTCGCCTATTATGTGCGGCAGGTGGAGAAATTCGCGCTGCGCCACCGAACCCTGGTGGCGGAACGCGGTGAAGCGGCGGTGCGCCGCCGCTGGTCCGGTGAAGAGCAACAGATTGCCGATGAGTTCCTTCAACATGCGGCGGCGATCCAGGCGGAACGCGAGGCCGCCGCGCGCGAGGGGCGAGCCCCGCGCCTGGCGCAACTGCTGGACACGTGGGGCGGCGCGACCATCGCCTACCGCCGCCGCCTGATCGATTCACCCTCCTACACGCTGAACCACGAGGAAGTGGCGAAAGCGATGGAGGAGGGCGTGCGCTTCGCCCAGGGCTTGGCGCCACGCTTCATCGAGGTGGACGAGCATGGCCACGCCTCCGGTGTCCGCTTCACCCGTGCCGACGGATCCGAACCATTCCTGCCCGCCCGCGCCGTCCTTGTCGCCGCCGGCACACAGCCGAACACCGTACTGGCGCGTGAGGACGGGCGTTTCGAACTCGATGGCAAGTATTTCCGCGCGGTGGATGAAAGCGGCGCGCCGGTGACGCCGGTGCGCGGCCTCGCCAAGCCCGACAATGCCCAGGTGCTGATGCATCGCGAGGAGAACGGCCGGTTCGTCAGCTTTTTCGGCGACCTGCACCCGAGCTTCTTCGGCAACGTGGTGAAGGCGATGGGCGGGGCGAAGCGCGGCTATCCGCTGGTCTCGCAAGTGCTGGCGGCGCAGTCCGCTTCTAACGTGACCGGCCCCGAGCTGATCGCGCGCTGCCGTGACGAATTGCGCGCGACGGTGCACGCGGTGAATCGCCTCACGCCGACCATTGTCGAGGTGGTAGTGCGCGCCCCGGCTGCCGCACGCGCGTTCCATCCCGGGCAGTTCTACCGGCTGCAGAATTACGAAATGCACGCCGCACGGATCGCAGAGCATGGCACGGATGGCCGCACCGTCAGCACGGTGCTGACCATGGAAGGCCTGGCGATGACCGGCGCCTGGACCGATCCCGAACGCGGGCTGGTCTCGGTGATTGTGCTGGAGATGGGCGGCAGCTCCGATCTATGCGCGTTGTTGAAGCCAGGCGAGCCGGTGGTGCTGATGGGCCCGACCGGCAAGCCGACGGAGATCCCCGCGCGCACGACCATCGCATTGGTCGGCGGCGGGCTGGGCAACGCGGTACTGTTCTCGATCGGCGCGGCGCTGCGTGCGGCGGGATCGCGCGTGCTGTATTTCGCCGGCTACAAGACTGTGCAGGATCGCTACAAGGTCGAGGAGATCGAGCGCGCCGCCGACGTCATTGTCTGGTGCTGCGACGAGTATCCCGGCTTCCTGCCGAATCCCGGCCGGCCGCGGGACCGCAGCGTGTCCGGCAACATCGTGCAGGGCATGGCAGCCTATGGCGCCGGACAGTTGGGTGCGCAGGCGATTCCATTGAACGAAGTGGAGCATATGATCGTCATCGGCTCCGATCGCATGATGCAAGCGGTCGGCGTCGCGCGGCATGGTGTTCTGGCGCCGTATTTGAAACCTGGGCACACGGCGATCGGGTCGATCAACTCGCCAATGCAATGCATGATGAAGGAGGTCTGCGCGCAATGCCTGCAGCCGCAGGTGGATCCGCACTCCGGCGCACGAACAGTGGTGTTCTCCTGCTACAACCAGGATCAGGCGCTGGACCGGGTAGACTTCGGCGCCCTGCACGAGCGGCTGAGCCAGAACAGTACGCAGGAGAAACTGACGGCGCTGTGGATCGACCGGGCGCTGCGCCGGCTGCAGGCGCGCGGGGCGCTGGCGGCCGAATAACGCGGCGAGAACATAGGCCAGGCGTGAATTTGGCATTGACGTGAACGCCGCGATGCGGCTTTGCATTCACAACTGGGCCGAGTCTGTGCCGGCCTGCAATGCGAGCCGCTGGGAGGCGCAGGTGAGACAGCCGGGTTGCCGCGAGTCGCTCACCGATGACCGGTGATAGCTGGACCATCACGGTCCTGGTGTTGGCGCTGGCAGTCCTGGTGCGTCCCGCGACAGCCAGTCTGTTGCAGCGCTATGGTCCCATAGTCCACCGGCACCGTTACAATCCGGAACGCGCCGGCGGCGGCGCGGCCATGTTGGCGCTGGCATTCTATCTGATCAGCGGGCCGAGCCACGTGGTCGGTCAGGGCTATTGGAACCTCGCCGACGCAGCCATCACCGATCCTTTCGTGCGCTCGCTGCCGATGCTCTGGATACCGACACTGTCCTGGTTGCTCTTGATCGGCTTCGGCGGCGCGTGGTTGTTCGTTGGGATTCGCGGCTATCGCGGCCCGCGGAGGCCAATGATGCTGGTCTGGGCGTTGAACGAGATCGCCATCTGCGCCGCGTTGCTGATTCTGGGCGTTTATGTACCAGACGAGTGGAAGCAGGCGGAATTGATCAATTTCGGACTGGAGGGCCTCTATTTGAGTTTCCTGATTGGCGCCGTGTTGCGATTTGCGCTGGTGCTGCTGAACCCAGGCGGGCCATCGCACCCGATCGATCCTCGGCTGGCGGCGCTTGGCAGCGCCTGGCTGGGCCGCATGCGGCGGTATTGAGCAACGACGACCCGCCGGCAGAGGAGGACCGTACTGGCGCGACAATCGCCAGGATGCCGCCGTTCCCGACAGCCGCCAGGATGCTGCTGTTCCCGACTGGCGCTAAGACGCCGTCGTTCTCAAGTACCAATCCATGATCTGCCGGCCCTGCCAGAACACCGTACCCTCGCGCCGCGCCATGTGCGCCAATGCTTGCTCGAACCAGTGGATGCGGTGGGGGACGCCGCTGATATAGGGATGCACCGCCAGCCCCATGACCTTGGCGCCCTGCGTCGCTGATTCGGAATAGAGGCGGTCGAACTGCGCCACAGTGCGGTCGAACATCTCGCGCGCAGCGTGGTGCTGGATCATCATCGTGGGAATGTCGTTCAGCTCCACGCTGTATGGCATGGTCAGCAGCGGCCCGTGCGCGGTCTCCAGGGTGCAGGGCAGGTCATCCACCACCCAGTCGGCGCAGTATCCAATGCCGGCCTCCACCAGCAGGTCGGGCGTGCCGAGAGTCTCGGTCAGGCCGGGCGCCAGCCAGCCGACGATTTCGTGCCCGCTGGCGGCCGCCAATGCGTCGATTGTGGCGCGGATCATGGCGCGCTGGTCCTCCACCAGATGCGTCGCCATCTGGCGCCAGCCATGGCCCATGAACTCCCAGCCGGATTCGCGCGCAGCCTGCGCGACGCGGGGATAGGCGGCGGGGACGGTGCCGTTGATCGTCATGGAGGGCGCGATGCCGTGCGCATCCAGCGCCGCCTTCAGGCGCCAGAAGCCGACGCGCATGCCGTATTCGTGCCAGGCCCAGTTGGGAAGATCGGGAACCACCGAGGCGCCCTGCGGCGCGGTCAGTACCTGGCGCGGCATGGGACGGTCGATGTCCCAATGCTCGACGTTCACGACGATATAGACCGCAACGCGTTTGCCGTCGGGCAGCGCGAGGCGCGGACGGTCTATGCTGGCTTCATAAGGCAGCCGTGCGGCGGGCTTCAGCGGGTCTGGCATGGCTTTGGTTCTCCCGCTGCCGCGTTACGCTGGCCGGCCGCGGCGGGCAAGCGAGCGGTAACGTTGGGCCTCGACCATGCGACGCACAGGAGCCGTGCGTGCGATCCGCCGAATCATTTTTGGCCGGCTGGGTCCCGGTCGTTGACCGGCCAGATTACGCCGACGCAGCCGGTAAATGCCACTTCAGCGCGTGCAGACGAACCCGCTGGCCGCGGCCCTCCGCTGGTCCGGCGGCGCCGTGCGCAATTGCGGCAGAGCATTGCGAATGTCCGCCGGCAGGTCATTGAAGTGCACGATCTGGGCTGCGAACGCCTGGCGGAATACCTCGGTGGCCGGCGCATCCAATTCATGCGATGCATTCACCAGCCGTCCGTCGAGGCTGATCGGTTCAGGCCGCTTGCGATACCATTGATCGACGTTACTGTTAAGAAACACCAGCAGCGCGCGGCGCAGTTCGTAATAGGCCGCCGAATCGCAGGGATCGCCGCGCAGGCGGTCGGCCGCTACCATGACGGCCGCGCGATTGGCATGCCGGTCCGGGTCTTCCTGGGCCGGCGTTCCGGCGGCGAGCGCGCGGGTGATATGCTCCGCATCGCCGAAGCGTGGCATCATCGGGGCCGGACGCAGGGGTTCCAGCGCGGCTGCTCCCGTGGTGAGCAATGCCGGGCCCATGATCAGCGGCAGTAGCAGGCACGTCGCCAGGGCCCCCAGCAAGCCACTGCCCTGCATCGCGACCGGCGCGGCACCGAGCGAACCCGCTTTCCAGGCATGCAGTGCCGAAGGCAACCAGAACGCGAGGATATCGCAGGCGGCGAAGGCCACGCCCATGACCAGCGCTGGCGTGCCTGGCCGATTGCCGCTCGCCAAAACCAACCCTGCCTGGAGTCCCAGGTACAACACGGTGCCAACAGCCGGCTCCACCACCGAGAGCGAGCGGTTCAGGCGGGTGAACAGGCCGCCGGCGAGTAGAGCGGCGCAGATCAGCAGTGCAGCCGGGCCGAGAAAGACGATCGGGCCAAGTCCTGGATGCTGCATCAGCGCGGCCAATACCGGCCGCGACATCAGAACCTGGGTCGCAGCAAAGGAACCCACGACGTTGGCGACGATCATGCCGATCGTGCCGAGCAGGATGTTGATCAACATAGGGCAGGTGTCTCGGCCGATACGTCGCGATAATCAGGTGCCAGCCTATCGCGGTATCCGTTACGGCCGCACTTCGATTATCGCGGTCCGCTACCCGGCGCTCGCCGCTAGCAAGGCTCGGTTCAGCCCAGCACCCTTCCCGCCACCGCATTCAGCTTCGCCACCAGCGCCGGATCGCGCATATGCGTCGCGGTGATCACAGAGTTGTCCAGTGCACGATCGCAGCCGCCGCGACACAGCGCGCGCGTTCGCCCGATTTCCGGCACCACGGCGCGCACCAACGCCCGCGCATGCTCGGCGTTGTCGAGCAATACCTTCACCACCGCCTCGACGGTCACGTGGTCATGGTCCGGGTGCCAGCAATCGTAGTCCGTCACCATGGCGACGGTCGCGTAACAAAGCTCTGCCTCGCGTGCCAGCTTCGCTTCCGGCATGTTGGTCATGCCGATGACGCTACAGCCCCAGCTTCGATAAAGCTCGCTTTCCGCCTTGGTGGAGAACTGCGGGCCTTCCATCACCAGGTAGGTGCCGCCGCGCGCCGCCGGCAACGCCAGGCCACGGCATGCGGTTTCCAGCGCGTCGCCCAGGCGGGGACAGACCGGGTGCGCCATCGACACATGCGCCACCACGCCTTCGCCGAAGAAGCTTTTTTCACGGGCGAAGCTGCGGTCGATGAACTGGTCAATGATGACGAAATGACCTGGCGGCAGGTCCTCGCGCAGACTGCCAACGGCGGACAGCGAGATCACGTCGGTGACACCCGAGCGCTTCAACGCGTCGATATTGGCGCGGTAGTTCACGTGCGTGGGCGACAACGGATGGCCCTGCCCGTGGCGCGGCAGGAAGACGCAACGTACGCCTGCCAGCCGGCCGAACAGCAGCGCGTCGGAGGGCGTGCCCCAGGGGGTTTCCACTTGCTGCCAGGCGGTATCTTCAAGGCCGGCGATCTCATACAGGCCGGAGCCGCCGATAATGCCAATGACGGGCTCGATAATCGGTTGATCTGGCATCTGCATGAGCCTCCGTCCCGTCTATCGGTGTCATTGCGAGCCGCGCACGCCTGTCATTGCGAGGACCGCGAGCGAAGCGTGGCAGGACGAAGCAACCTCGGTCGATCCGGCGCACGGACGTTGGCGCATCCTCAGGCGCGAGATTGCTTCGGCGCCGCGCGTCTCGCAATGACAGCGGTACGCGGCGCGCCTCGTGATGCCGGTGGTCCGTCCCGCGTCGCGATGACAGCGGTCCGCGACGATCTCGCGATGACGGTGGGCCGCCGCCCGCGCCGCGATGACATTGCTCCGTCGTACGCGTCTCGCGACGGCTGTGAGACCCCGCGTCCCTCAGTGCTCCACGTCGGACCACACCTGGCGCTTCACCGCGTAGGTCAGCCCGGTCATCACCACCAAGAACAGTACCACACGCCAGCCGATCTGCTTGCGCTGAACCATGTGCGGGTCGGCCGCCCAGGCAAGGAACGTCACCACGTCATGCGCCTCGGCGGGAATCGTGTTGGGCGCGCCGTCGGCGAAGGTCACGTCGCCGCCATGCAGCGGCTGCGGCATGGCAATCTGATGGCCAGGAAAATACTCGTTATAGTTCGAGCCTTCCGCCAGCTTGAAGCCTGGCGGCGCGGGCGTGAACCCGTTCAGGATGGCATAGACATAGTCAGGCCCGCCTTCCCGCGCGTTGATGATGTTCGACAGGTCCGGCGGCGCCACCTTCAGCGCTGCTTTCGCCGCTTCCGGATTGGCGAACGGGGCACGGAACATGCTCGCCGGCGTTCCCGGTCCATCCTTTGGATTGCCCTGATCGTCCAGCCCCTGCGGCACCTGCACCGAGGCGGCAATCGCCTTGATCTGGTCCTCCGACAGCGCGATCCCCGCCAGGTCACGGTAGTGCAGGTTGTTCATCGAATGGCAGTTCGAGCAAACGTCTTTATAGACCTGGAAACCGCGCTGAGCGTCGGCGAGGTCGTAGGTGCCGAACGGCCCTTGCCAGCTCCATTGCTGGGGCGGCGGCACCGGCGCCTCCTGTGCCATGGCCGGGGTGGCGGCAATGGCGCCGAGCAACAGGGCAGCGAAATACGAAGCGACCGCGCGCATCAGGCTTTCTCCATCGGCTTTGCCGCGACGCCTTGCGGCAGCGGACCGCCGCCCCGCCGCAGCACCGCCTTGCTGATGCTCTCCGGTAGCGGCAGCGGCCGCTCGAACTTGCCCAACAATGGAAGGATCACCAGGAAATGCAGGTAGTAATAGAGCGCACACAGGCGCGACAGCGGCACCCAGATACCCTCCGGCTTGTGCGCGCCGCAGATGCCGAGCCCGAACACCGCCAGCACCAGCAGCCAGATCTCCCGGCGATAGATCGGGCGGAACCGTGCGCTGCGCACCGGCGAGGTGTCCAGCCACGGCAGCACGAACAACACCAGGATCGAGCCGAACATCAGGCACACGCCGGCCAGCTTGTTCGGGATCGAGCGCAGGATCGCATAGAACGGCAGAAAGTACCATTCCGGCACAATGTCTTCCGGCGTCTGCAATGGGTTAGCTGGAATGGAGTTGTTGGGATCCGACAGCGCGTGCGGCGCGAAGAACACGAAAATCGCCCAGATCAGCAGGAAGATGCAGATGCCGATGCTGTCCTTGGCGGTGTAGTAGGGATGGAACGGCACCGTATCCTGCGGCGACTTCACGTCGATGCCGAGCGGATTGTTCGAACCCACGATGTGCAGTGCCGCGACGTGCAGGAACACCACGCCCACCAGCACGAACGGCAGCAGGTAGTGCAGCGCGAAGAAGCGGTTGAGCGTCGGGTTGGCGACACTGAACCCGCCCCACAGCCAGGTCACGATGCCATGGCCAACGATCGGGAAGGCCGAGAACAGGTTGGTAATGACGGTGGCGCCCCAGTAGGACATCTGGCCCCAGGGCAGCACGTAACCCATGAAGGCGGTCGCCATCATCAGCAGCAGGATGACCACCCCCAGCATCCACAACAGCTCGCGCGGCTTCTTGTAGGAACCGTAGTACATGCCGCGGAAGATGTGGATGTAAGTGACGATGAAGAACATCGAGGCGCCGTTCTGGTGGATGTAGCGGATCATCCACCCGTAGTTCACGTCGCGCATGATGTGCTGGACGGAATCGAAGGCGAGCTCGGTGTTCGGCTGGTAGCTCATTGCCAACAGAATGCCGGTGACGATCATGATGACCAGCGTCACCACCGCCAGGGCGCCGAAATTCCAGAAGTAGTTGAAGTTCTTCGGCGTCGGGAATACCGCGTATTCCTTCTGCATCATCGTGAAGATCGGCAGGCGGGTGTCGATCCACTGGATGACGGGGTTCTTGAAGTCGCTGTCGTGTAGCTGGCCGGCCATCGGCGCTGTTTCCTCTCGTCAGCCGATCTTGAGCTTGGTGTCGGTGTCGAATGCGTAGGCCGGCACCGCGAGATTCGCAGGTGCCGGGCCGTGGCGTACGCGCCCCGACGTGTCGTACTGGCTGCCGTGGCAGGGGCAGAACCAGCCGCCCCAATCGCCGCGCAGGTCGGTGGGCTTGTTGCCCAGCGGGACACAGCCAAGATGCGTGCAGATGCCGATCAGCACGATCCACTGCGCGTGGTTCGGCTTCACCCGCGCCGAGTCGGCCTCCGGATCGATGAGCTGCGACAGCGGCACGGTCTGCGCCGCCTCGATCTCTTGCGCGGTGCGGTGACGGATGAAGACCGGCTTGCCCCGCCACATCACGGTGATGCCGGAGCCGACCGCGATCGGTGCCAGATCGATCTCCACTGCTGACAGCGCCAGCACGTCCTGCGCCGGGTTCATCGAATCGAACAGTGGCCAAGCGACAGCCGCGGTGCCCACCGCGGCGGCGGCACCGGTGACAAGTTTCAGGAAATCGCGTTTGGCAATCTCACCGGCAGGCCCGTGGCCGTGCACCGCGACGGCGTCTGACATTCTACCTCTCTTCACGTCCCGGCCGGCGCCGGGCGCGCCTGACCGCGGACAGGCCCCGCGACCTGGCCGATCCCCGACTTTGCCGAGCGGCCCCAGGACCGCGGCGGCGCACCTTAAGGGGGCGCCTGCGGCACCGCAACACGCCCTCTGTACCGGCTGCCCAAGAGGGGCTACTCTGATCGGATGGCTGGAACAACCCCCATCGCGGCGTCCGCCGGGGAAAGCGATCCGCCCGTGACGCATGAGGCACTGAAGCAGCCCGCGCGCGCGTGGTTCGAATCGTTGCGGGACCGCCTGTGCGCCACGTTCGAGGCGATCGAGGCCGAGGTGGCTGGAGCGGCAAGGCACGAAGCTCCACCCGCCCTTGCGGGAGAGGGTCGGGGGGAGGGGGGTGTGTTCGCGACTGCCTCGGGCATGCGCACCCCTCCCCCCCACCCCCTCCCGCAAGGGGAAGGAAAGCACTGTGCCTCCCCACCTCCCCGCTTCGCACGCACACTCTGGACCCGCCCGACGCCGGATGGCTCGGACGGCGGCGGTGGGGTTATCAGCCTGATGCACGGGCGGGTGTTCGAGAAGGTGGGGGTCAACGTCTCAACCGTCCACGGCGAGTTCAGCCCCGAGTTCCGCGCCCAAATCCCCGGCGCGGCGGAAGACCCGCGCTTCTGGGCCAGCGGCATCAGCCTGGTGGCACACATGGCGTCCCCCCGCGTGCCGGCGGCGCATTTCAACACGCGCATGCTGATCACCACCAAGGGCTGGTTCGGGGGCGGCGGCGACCTGACACCGATGCGGCTGGATACACCCGACGCACTGGCGGACGCCGCGGATTTCCACGCCGCGTTCCGCGCCGCCTGCGACCGGCACGACCCCGGGTATTACGCAACCTTCAAGGCCTGGTGCGACCGCTACTTCTTCCTGCCGCACCGCAATGAGCCACGCGGCGCCGGCGGCCTCTTCTTCGACCACCACAACACCGGCAACGCCGAAGCTGATTTCGCCTTCGTTCGCGAGGTGGGCGAGGCATTCCTCGACGCTTTCCCCCGCATCGTGCGCCGGCGCATGGCGGAGCCATGGACAGAAGGGGAGCGCGCGCATCAACTGGTCCGCCGCGGCCGCTACGTCGAATTCAACCTCATCCATGACCGCGGCACCCTGTTCGGCCTGAAAACCGGCGGCAATGTCGAGGCGATTTTGATGAGCCTGCCACCTCTGGTGGCGTGGCCGTAACTTGATCGAACCTTCCCTCCGCCTCCCCAACACGATACAGGCAGCAGTTCGAAGACTGTGAATGACACACCACCATCTCGATTGCTCTGCATGTCGTAGCGATCGTCCACTGCATGCCGCATCAGCCCACGATACCGACCGAAGGTGTCGAACGCTTCGCGGCCGTACAGCGGACGCGTGGGTGTCACCGATCTCGATAGGCCGTAGCCTCAGGCACCGGAACCGGTGACATTGATCGGTGCAGATCGTGCGGCTTGATCCAGATCAATGTGCGTCCTGACCCGATAAGATACTAGAATCCTCAAGTGGCAACTGGGCTTATCGCAAGCGACCAGTGCGTAATGAGCGGAGGGCGCTCCCAATGACGGAGCAAACGTAGATCGAGACTGCCCCAACGGGTGCGGTGGAATTGGTAACGGCGACACCGGGGGAACCAAGGGCCCAAGACCCTGCGCACTCGGCTATGCGCCTGCGTTGTCGACCGTCGGCCTCCACACCTTCGGACACGATCGCTGTCGCTTTCGCGTCGGGCATGTTCTCTCAACACCGTGAAATTGTTTGTGGTCTGCGATGCCAGTGATTGCCGCAACCCTCTGTCAACAATGCGAGGCCAAAGTGCCACGATCCTCCTGTACCATCCGGGCTCGCCGCGGCGTCTGCGTTGTCGCTATCACGGGTTTGCTCCCGGGCTGCGCGCCTGGGACGCTCACACCGGCAAGAAGCTGTTGCAAGACGATGCCTATGCCGGGCCCGTCCGCCGCGTAGTCTTCGACCGCCACGACCAGCTCTTCAGTGCCGCTGCCGACGGCAAAATCCGCGGCTATGATGGCGACGGCCACCGCATGCTTGAACGCGAGCCCGAGCCCGGCCTGCGGCCTTGAGGCCTGGCGCTTTCGCCCGATGGTTCCCTGCTGGCAGTGGCCTATGAAAATGCCGATCGCCAGGGCCGGCTGCACGTCGATGTGCTTGCCACGCGCACTCTCGCCCTGGCCTTCGCGCCGGATACCAGCGGCATGAAGGGCGAGGGTTTGCTGGCCGTCACCTGGGCACAAGGTGCCCGAGGCAGCGTGCAACTGCTGGCGGCCGGCTATGCCGGCGATGCCGACGGCTACGTGATCCGGCGCTGGGATGATTTCGGGCTGGGCCCGGCGACCGATCTCGGAGCGGCACACGACACCATTCTGGATCTACGTCCGCTACCGGGTGGCGGCGCGGTGTACTCGGCCGAGGATCCCGGTTGGGGCCGCCTGGCACCCGACGGCACAGTCGCGGTCTGTCCGCAGCCGCCGATGGCCGATTTACGCCCCACGCCCGCGCAGGGCCTGGCAGTATCCCCCGCCGGCACTGTCGTGTCATTCCTCGCCGCGACCGGCCGGCTGCGGTTCGATCCCACCGCCGGTAGCCTGACCGCACAAGATGCGCCCGACCCTTCCCTGGTCAGTACGCACGTGCCTGTGGGGCTGACCGCTTGGCCGGACAGTTCGGCGCCACAACTCAACGGGGTTCCGCTGGCCCTGGAGCATGAGGAGTTCAGCCGCAGCGCCACCGCCCTGCCGGATGGCGGCGTGCTGTTGGGCACCGACACGCATCTCCGCGTCTATGGCCATGACGGCCGTCTGCGCACCGAATTGCCAGTACCGGCGACCGCCTGGGCCGTGGCCGCTACGCTCGACGGCCGCGTTGCTGTCGCCGGCTTGCTCGACGGCACCATACGCTGGTACGGGCTGACCGCCGACACCATCGAATAACGCGCCGCCTTGTTCACGGCGGCCGACGCCAGGCGATGGGTACTGTTCTTGCCACAGGGTTTGTTCGACGACGCTCCAGTGGGTGGCAACGACCTGGTCGGCATCCAGCTCAATCGCGGCCACGACCAGCAACCCGAATGGACGAGTTTCTCCCCGGCCTATCGCGCGCTGTATGCGCCGGAGGCGGTGCGTGCCGCCCTCGCCGGAGATCCCCGCCACGCCCAGGCGCGTCTGCACGACATCGGCGATCTGCGTCAGCGACTGACGCGCCAGCCGAACGTGACCGTCGCCACCGCCTGCATCGTCACGCCGGCCGGTTGCGACGCGATCGACCTGCGCGAGCATAGCACTGCGCCTCTGGCGTCGGATGCGACCGCATTGCGGCTGCAATTGCGGCTGACCGACCGCGGCTTGGGCGTCGGCAACATCGATGTGTTCGTCAACGGTCGCAATGTCGGCCGCTCGCCGCCACCGGCGATGCAGAATGGTGCGGCGGAGACCACCGTGACGGTGCCGCTGGACCCTGAGCAAGACACGGTGCAACTGCGGGCCTACGACCAAGGCGGTGACGTGTTCGCCGAGACCGCCGCGCTGTCGCTGCGCGGCGCCGCGACCCCGCGATCCATGGGCCGATTGTTCGTGCTGGCGATCGGCATCGACCACTTCGCCGCCCCTGGCCTGACGCTGAATTACGGCGTCGCCGATGCCACCGCGTTTGCCGACACGGTGAAGCGCGCCGGGGCCAGCTTGTTCCCCAGCGTGGAGGTGACCTTGCTGACCAACGCGCAGGCAACCAAAGCCCGTGTCCTGGCGGTCTTTGACCGCCTGGCTCAGGAGGTCAGGCCCGAGGACACCTTCCTGTTCTATGTCGCCAGCCATGGTGTCCGGATGAGCGACGGCCGCTTCCTGCTGATCCCGCAGGACATCTCTGATGTCTCCTCGTGGGATGCCGTGGCGCAGCAGGCGATCGATGAGACCTTGTTGGTCAATGCCCTGTCGCGCGTCCGGGCGCGCGATTCCCTATTGTTCCTCGACACCCGCCACTCCGGCGCGGTGACCGCCGACGCCCTGGCGAATGTCGGCCATGAGACCGGTCGCTATCTGCCGGCGGCATCATCTTCGGTGCAGGAAGCGTTGGACAGCTACGACAACCACAACGGCGTGTTCGTCTACGCCGTCCGCGAGGGCTTCGAGGGCCGCGCGCCTCACGCGTCGGACAACCTCATCACCGCGCTGTCGTTGGGCGAGTATGTGTCGGAACGTGTCGGTGTTCTTGCGCGCCGCAGGGGCCACGACCAGGACGCCGTCTTCAAGGCGGCGCAATCGGAGCTGCGGTCCTTCCCGCTCGGCATGGTGGTGAGTGCGGGGCCGTAGGATTCGGGCATTGTTAGCGAATTCGTGCGCCGGCGGCATCGGCGTGGTGGCGCATATGTGGTGGCGCACATGACGCGCCTCGGCGCGGCGGCGGCGGCGCGCGACCTGCCCAGGCCCGATCGTTCAGCGACGCCGCGAATCGGGTCGTTCGGTGACGCCGCCGCATCGGCGAGCAGCGACGCCTCCGCATGCGCGATTGCAGGCCAAGTTTCACTTGGCGGTGCCGCGCGGCTCGGGTAGGCCATTGGCAATGGACCTCCACCCGGCGCTCCGGTGGGTCCGGAGCAACCTGCGGGCAATCCCAAGACAAGGAAGCACCGTGTTCCCAAGCCCAACCCGCGTGTTCCTGACCAAGGGCGTCGGCGTGCACCGCCAGGCGCTGACCGCCTTCGAATACGCCTTGCGCGACGCGAAGATAGAGCAACAGAACATAGTCTACGTATCGTCGATCATTCCGCCACATTGCGAGGTGGTTCCGCGTGCGGTCGGC
The DNA here is from genome assembly GCA_035508435.1 of Acetobacteraceae bacterium. Taxonomy (GTDB): domain Bacteria; phylum Pseudomonadota; class Alphaproteobacteria; order Acetobacterales; family Acetobacteraceae; genus JASHVB01. The sequence continues at coordinate 18,234 of DATJNA010000323.1, forward strand.
GTCAAATCGCTGCGGCCGGGGGATATTACGTTCTGCGTACTCGCACGGTCCGAGACCAATGAGTTCGGGCGGCACGTCTACGCCAGCCTCGGCCTGGCCCGGCCGGCCGATCCAGACATGCACGGCTATATTTCCGAGCTGCATGGCTATGGCATGACCGCCGCGGCCGCCGGCGAGGAGACCGAGGACCTTGCCGCGACCATGCTGGCCTCGACGCTCGGCCTCGATTTCGATCCCGACGCAGCCTGGAATGAACGCAAGCAGATTTACGAGCATAGCAACCTGATCATCGACAGCGAATCGATCACCGCCGCGGCGGAATGCGGTGCCAACAACCATTGGACCTGTGCCGTCGCGGCTGCCGTATTCCTGTTCTCTTAGCGGACGCAGCCGCGTCGGCGCTCCGCCGCCGCCGGGTCATGCGGACCGGCGTCGCGGTTGCTGCATTCCCGATGGCGACCTCCAGATCACCATCGGCGGCGTTGCGCCGCATAAGAAGGCTGCGCCTCCACAGACCATGATTTGCTTCGTTAAACTCGTTCGCCTCGATATCAGCAAGTTCGAGATAACACCGATCGTGCAGCGAAGTCCTTTTGTGCCCTCTCCAGCCGACAATCGGCTCCAATTGGGCGATTGCAAGGTCTTGGCAAGATCACCGGCCGTCGCGGCGATTGGCCGCGGCTTGGCCCAGGACCGAACGACATGTGCTGTATCGACGCCAAATACATCACCTTGACATGCCCGTCGGAAATCCCGCTTCATATCCCCGATACCATACACGCTGTCGGCAGCAACCCAGCGGAACGGCACACCGCCGCTTCGGCGCGTGCTGCCATGCGTGACGCCAGCTGTCGCTTGGCCGCAAAGCCGACGTCCCTCGGAACCGAGACCGCCTGCAAACGTACCGGATCGTCGGTCCAGCTCTTCGGCAGGTACAGCGCCTGGTCAATAAACGCCTGCCCCTGGCGCGACAGATCGGTCGCAAACGCCCCAATTTGGCAATTCGTAATCTTTCCGGCCGAACCGGTGCATGTTGTGCGACGCCGCATGATGCCTTGTCTTGCTGCAAAAAGCCGATCTCGTCGAGCACCGGAACCGCATCATTGCCGTTCAGATGCTCGACGACGTACTCGCATAAGCCTAAATCCGGCAGTTGGATTGGGGTTTAGCTGATCCCGCCTGATGGTTTTCAACCTGAGGTTGGTTTTCAAGCCGGTTCGAGACGGCGTGGCGGACGCAGTTGCCGAGCGTGGAGGAAGTACCGCAAAGCCTCGCTGAGG
>DATJNA010000324.1:0-3271 GCA_035508435.1 Acetobacteraceae bacterium
CATGGCGCGGCCGCGTGCGGGTTCCGGGAATGACTGGTATCGAATGAATGGCGGGTTGCCGACGACGGCGGTGAATTTCCGCCTGCCTCGGCGCAGCCACCAGGCAAAAAAGTCGTCCGTGACCACGTTGCTGCCTGTCGGCAGGCCACCGACGGTCGCTTCGAGCCGATGCCGAGCCGCTGCGGCCTCGGCGGCAATCAACTCGACGCCCAGAAGTTGCTCTGTCATGGCATCGGCGCGGGCACCCAACTTCAGTAACTGGCCGGCCGCGACAGCGAGAAAGCGTCCGTCGCCGCAGCTCGGTTCAAGCAGGCTGTCATCAGCGGCGCGAATCGCCCACTGACACAACCACGTGGCAACCGCGCCGGGTGTGTAGTAGCCACCTCGGAGCTTATCGACACTCAGTGCTTCAAAGCGGCCCTTAGGAGCTTCCGGCTCAGCGCCGGTCAATACGCGGGACGAGTACGACCCACCAGGGCCGCCCGACTCCGGGATGCGATCTCTCGTGACAAGGGAACGATCAAGAGGCATCGAATCGGTCCCCTGGTCCAGGTCCGCCGAGATGGCGCTGTACCCGGAACGCATAGCCTGCGCCGGGCGAGTGTACCAATCCTTAATGCCTGCCTTCCGAGTCGCACCAGCCTGCGCGGGCTTCGCGGCCTGCCTTGCCAGGGGGGCGGGAGCGGCCGCGGGCCTGCTACGGCGCCGACGGCCCGCTGTGCAACGCCGAGGTGGACATGGCGGCGGTGCGTCTGCTTCCCGAAGCGCAGGTGCTGGCGAGCCAGGCGATGGACCGCCTGCGCCTGTCGCCGCGTGGCTACACGCGCGTGCTTCGGGTGGGCCGGACGATCGCCGACCTGGCCGGGGCGGAGGCCGTCGGGCGGGTGCATGTCGCCGAGGCGCTGGCGTTCCGCCATCGCGTGCCGGGGCGGCGAGGGTGAGGTCGATTGGATTTGCGTCACCGGACATGCAGGTTATTGTAACGCGATCGTATGCATATCAGGGTGTGGCAGCACATGGCCAGACGAGACGCTCGGATGCGAGCATCGCCGAATGTGATACGACCGATGCCGCCGATCCGTATTATCGCGGACGAGCTCCAGAGGTGGGGTTCGATCTGGCTTGGGTCCGCTGGGTCGGCCAAAAGGAACGGCGCACCGGCCGGGAAGAAGCCGAATCGCTTCGACCGCAAGCAAGGCATGGATTTCGGACGGGTTTTCGACCGAGCGTTTGCCGGTTCCCTGGCTAAGATGCTTGGCGGAATCGATGTGGAAGTGCCGCTGAACGACTCGCTGCTGCCGCCGCCTGGCAAACCGAACTGTGTCGAGCTGGGCAAGACACGGGTCGTCGGCGGCATCAGGCCGCAGAACTACGACGCTGCATACCGGCCGGACGGTCCCCGTATCGTCTATGACAGTAAGACGCTGAACGACCAAAAGAGCATCGGTAAGAACTGGCAGAACATGGTGAACGACCTCGCCACTGAGGCGAGCACCGTACACACGAGATTTCCCTACTGCATCGTCGCGTTCATCGTCATCGTGCCGAAACCGGCACTCCAGGAAGCGCAAGCGAGGGCGATGATTCGCACGCTCGAGCGGCTTGGGTCGCGGGACGATGAGTTGGACCAGGATCACCTCGCCGAGGCTATTGCGCTATGCGTATGGGACCCGGCGACCGGGCAGATCGATCCGAACGTGCCGCCGTCCGACAGCATATTGAGATTGGAAAAGATGCCGGGACGTATCTATCCTGCCTATCTGGACCGCTATAAGAACCTGCCACCGCACGAAGCAGAGGAGGCGCACGAGGCCACCGACAAGGATTACACCGCAGGCGACGAGTAATGCGAATTTTCTTCCGCTGCAGCCTGCCGCCCGCGCCGCCGGCGATCGAAGCGGCGCCGTTGCATCTTCGTCCATATCGCTTTCAAACTTGCGCAGTCCGCCAATGATAGCCCCAGCGCGCCGTGCAGCAGCAACCGGTCGTTTTCCGCCAGTACAGCATCGAGCCGCTTCGCGCGCAGCAACGCGTCGCATTCCTCCAGGGGCAGCGCGGCCTGCAACGCGGCGGCATCCGGCACCAGCACGCGTTCTGCTTCATTCGGCTCCAGCTCGAGCACTCCGCCGCCATAGCTGCGGCCTTCGATTTCTGCAGAGGCTGCAGTCAAATGCGAGAACGACCCGGCGACCAGCGACTTCGCGTCGCACACCCGAACGCGTACCCGGTGAATCGTATCCGTTGATGTCGCATTTGCGCTATTCAGGACCAGTCGAGGGAAGTCGTGGATCTGACGGAACAGGAAGGCATCGGGATTCCAAATCGCCGGCACATGGAACCAGGGCTTGCGAATGGAGCATTTGTAGCCTTTCTGAATTTGACGGGCTTCGCCCTCCGCCACATACGCGGATGCCGCCTGGCCAAGCTTGCCCGCGGCGCTCAACCGCATATCCACCAGGTGGACGCGTTCGTCCTTGCCCGCAAGGAGTTCCCAATCCGCGTTGGTGAACACGGTCCCACGCATATGCGCGGCCTTCGACACCAGACGGCGGGTGAACCTGCCAAGTCCGCGTTGCCGCACGTCATCGCCGCGCAGCACGAAAAAGTCGTTCGCGCCGGTGACAATGCCGACATCGACCTCGGCCAGCAGCCCGAGTTCGGCGATCCGCGGATGGCTGCGGAGCTCGCGCATCAGCTCGATTTCCCGCCCGGTCAGGAAATACTTGAGCCACTTCTCACGGTCGCCCCGGACATCCTTTTCCTCCGCGCCCGCCAGCAATCGTAACGGTGGCACCGACAGTAAATCCGCCTGCCCGGCAACCTCCGTCATCGCGACGCGGCACGTGTTGCCCACGGTGCGCAGCGGCAGGGCGCCGTTTGCCAACAACAGGACGACCTCTTGCTCGGCGTCAGGAAAGATCAGTTCATTGCACGTTACAATGTCGAGATGGGCAAACTTCTCGGTCAGGAACGCCCGGAGCTGGCCAGCGTAGGTGACCTGCAGCAGTTCCGCCGGGACGACAAGTGCGAGGCGCCCGCCTGGCGCGAGTGTCTCCGCGGCGGCGGCAACGAAGGGCACCCAGATGTTGGTCAGCTTGTTAGGCCGCAAACCCAGGGTCTGCATGATAGCCATGGCGCGGCCGCGTGCGGGTTCCGGGAATGACTGGTATCGAATGAATGGCGGGTTGCCGACGACGGCGGTGAATTTCCGCCTGCCTCGGCGCAGCCACCAGGCAAAAAAGTCGTCCGTGACCACGTTGCTGCCTGTCGG
>DATJNA010000325.1:0-14236 GCA_035508435.1 Acetobacteraceae bacterium
TTTCCGCCAACTACCAGCCGGGCGTGCCGGATCGCGGCCTGTCCGCGCTGTTCGAGCGCGACAGCATGATCAGCGACTGCGTGCGCAACACCGGAGCGGAAGGCGATCGAACGCCCCAGACCCAGCCACAGCCACAGCCACGGCCGACATCGGCCGTGCGCCCCTGAGCCTGGGAAGAACCCCCAAAGCCTGGGAAGCACCCCTGAGCCTGGGAAACACCCCTGAGCCTGGCAAGTACCCTTGCGGCACTGGCAGCCCCCTTGAAGCCAGGTAAGCATCGGCCTGACAGGCACCATTGAGCCCGGTCGTCTGATACTTACAGTGCAATCCTGCCGGCAGGCCCTCCGCATCCTAGCCGCACAGATGCATCGGCCTTTCCAGGCGCCGATAAACCGCTCTAGAAGCGGCTACGGCAACGCAGCGAAGGGGAGGCCCCAGACATCATGAGCAAGATCATCCGCACCGAGCCGGGCAGCATCCTGTCCAAGGCGGTCGAGTATCACGGCTTCGTCTACCTGCCTGGCATCACCGCGCGGGACAATAGCAAGGACATCAAGGGCCAGACCGCCGACGTGCTGGAGCAAATCGACCAGATGCTGGAGCATCACGGTACCGACAAGACGCGGCTGCTGCAGGCGCTGATCTGGGTAAAGCACATCAAGGACCGCGCACCGATGAACGAGGTCTGGACCCCGTGGCTGCCGAAGGATGGCGCCCCGGTCCGCGCCTGCGTCCAAGCGGAACTCGCCCAGCCGGACATCCTGGTGGAGATCATGGTCACCGCCTGCAAGTGACGCCGGCAACGCGCGAGGCGACCGATTCGCATTCCGCGGCCTCGCGCACAGCCGAATCCGGCTGTCTTGTCCGATTGCATCCTTTTTGCACATCAGGACGAATTTCCTGTTTCCCCCAGTTATCCACAAGCCGCTCTTAACGAATTGGTCAGCCATTCGCGGAATATTGCCGTCCCTGGGTTGCCATCATTGCGATCCCGCTGGTAACGCAGAGCAGGGTTGCAAAAAAGACCGGGGAGTAGGTCAATGCGGGCGCGGGGGTTTGGGGCGAGCGTAATAGTTTTGGGAGCGATCCTTTCTCTTTCTGCCTTGAGCGCGCACGACGCCCTCGCCTCTGCCCCCGCCTCGAAAAGACCGGCCCGACACGCAAACGTCCATCACGTCGTCTTCGCCCATCACGGGGGCAACGCCCATCACGCGGGCGTCGCGCATCACGGCGTGTTCGCGCATCGCGCCGCGCACGCGGGCTATCACACGGTGTGGACCGTCGGGCATGGGCGATTTGCGTCGCGCCACGGGCGGCTGGTCGGCAGAACCTGGCATGTCGTGGCGCGTGGCATTTCCTGTGTTCCGTTTGCCCGCAGCGATTCGGGCATCGCGTTGAGTGGCAATGCCTGGGAGTGGTGGGACCATGCCGCGGGCGTCTATGCCCGTGGCCATGTACCCGAGCCGGGCAGCGTGCTGGCGTTCCGCGCCAATCCGCGGATGCGACTCGGCCATGTCGCGGTAGTCAGCCGGATCATCAACCGTCGCGAAGTCGAGATTGATCAGGCCAATTGGTGGGGAGCGGGCCTGCGCGGCGGCGTTTCACGCAATGTTCCCGTAGTTGATGTCTCCGAGGCGAACGACTGGTCGGCGGTCCGCGTGGGGCTCGGCGGCAGCGGCGAATTCGGAGCCGTGTATCCGACCTACGGCTTCATCTACGACCGGCCCGATAGCGGCGTGATGGTCGCAGCCGCGCAAGCGCCTGCGCCGCAGCCGATGCTCAACCCGGCGCCGCGCGATCTTCGCCCGGTCGCCGAGCGTCCGTGGCAGACCTACGAGCAAGTTGCCGAGGCGCCGGCACAACCCATCGATGCCGCGGCGCGGCCCGCGGAGGCGTGGGCGCCCGCCACCGTGTCGGCCGCTGCCCCGTCCAGCGGCGGTCTGGTTGGGGCGATCGACCGCAAGTAGCGGCGATCAGCCGATCAGGAACCAGATCCGGAACAGTACCGTTTCCAGCCAGGTCTGGCGCACGAATCCTGGCAAACCCAGCGCTGCCACGCGGCGCCAATGGCCGGAGCGCAATGCCCGCGCAATCGTCGCGATGTGTTGCCGGGCCGCCGGTGTCAGCAACTCACCCTGCTCTTCCAGCGCCGCGACGTTCTGGCGGAACACCGTCATGAACGCGCCCGGACCGCGACGCAATGCGGCGATGGCCCGGCGGGTGCGGCTTGCCGATGCACCAATCAGATTGTTCTCGTGTTGGCGGTACAACACCACCGCCTCGCGATCCGCCAGGATCATCCCGCCGGCGGCGGCAATCAGCAGGTAGCACCACCAATCGTGCATGCAGGCAGCCGGCGGCCGGCTCGCCGCCAGCAGCGCCGCGGCGCGGCGGTTCAGCATGATCGTGCACCCCGTCGCGATGTTTTGGGTTAACGCCGCCGGAAATCCAGGCGGGCGGCGCAATGGGAACGAAACGGCGAGCCGCTGCAATGTCGCGTCCACCAGAAGTTGGCGGGCGCAGTACAAGGCTGCGGCGTTAGGGCCAGCCGCTTCCAGGGCGGCAACGCCACGCGCCAGCTTTTCCGGCAGCCAAACATCGTCCTGGTCGGCGAATGCCGTGATCCCATGGCCGTCGGCATGTGCGGCGCGCAGTAGCGTGAGGAAGCTTTCAGCCGTGCCAATCCGTCCGTTGCCACGCACGATCGTGGACCGATCGGGCCCCAATTCGGCGGCGAATTCGGCCATCAGACGCCTGGTGTTGTCCGCCGAACCGTCATCGCGCCAATAGAGCCGCCAGTTTCGATATGTTTGCGCCAGCAGGCTGCGAAGCTGTGCTTCCAGGTACGGCGCACCGTTGTGGGTGGAGAGCAAGACCGCGACATCGGTGCGGCGACATTGCTCGACCGTCATGCGGAGCGGTCACTCGGCCAAGCAAGCCCCGGTGCGGTTGCAACCTCAGGCGCCGTCCGCGAACAACCGAATTGACCTCTGCCGGGATCCCGCGTCCCCATCTGCAACGCCGCCGCCGGGATCGCTCGGTTGTTTCCAGACGGGCCCTTATCGACGCGCGCCTGCTCGCGGCCGATCGGCACAGCGCGATTGGCCGAGGCAGGCTTGGTGTGCCCGAGGGAGATGCCAGGAAGTGCTGTCAAAGTCTGGCTACGGTGTTGATCCGAACAGGATTTACCACGACTCGCGGGTGGAAATCGAGACTGTCCCAGCATGACAAGAAATGGTAACCATCAAGCCCGCTGCTCGCCGGGGGAATGCCGTCATCGACGCGGTGGCGGGCCGCGGAGATTGCTCTCATGCGTGCAGGACGCCTCACCCGCGCCTGGCGAGTACCAGGAGTACAGAGTGCCACATGGCTGAGACGGGTCAGCGGATCGCGGCGATCATTCCGCTCTATAATGGTGGCCGTTTCATCGCGCGCGCACTGGAGAGCATCCTCGACCAAACCCTGCAGCCTGACGAAATCGTCGTCGTGGACGACGGCTCGACCGACGACGGCCCGGTCATCGTCCAGCGTTACACCCGGGCCCATCCGGTGCAGTTGCTGCGCCGCCCGAACGGCGGCCAGTCCGCGGCGCGCAATTTCGGCGTCGCCCACACCGGGGCGCGGCATATCGCATTCCTGGATCAGGATGACGCATGGTACCCGAACCACCTGGAGGAATTGATCCGCCCGTTCGAGGAAGGGCGACAGCGCGAACTCGGCTGGGTCTATAGCGATCTTGATGAAGTCGACAGCGACGGCAACATGGTGGTGCGCTCGCTGCTGCGCATGATGCCGTCGGCGCACCCGAAGCGCGACGTGTTCACCTGCCTGAGCAGCGACATGTTCGTGCTGCCGTCGGCCTCGTTGATCGCCCGCAAGGCGTTCGAGATGGTCGGTGGCTTCGACGAAAACCTGCAAGGTTACGAGGACGACGATCTCTTCCTGAGGCTGTTTCGCGCGGGATACGAAAATGTCTTCCTGGATGTCCCGTTGACGCAGTGGCGCATCCACACCGACAGTTCCTCCTACTCCCGCCGCATGTCGGAAAGCCGGGTGATCTATTTCCGCAAGCTGCTGGACAATTTCCCCGACGAGCCGCAGCGGCGGCGTTATGTCGCGCGCGACTGCCTGGCGCCGCGGTTCTTTCCGAAGCTGGCGGCCGATTACCTGGCGGCACTGCGGGAGCATGAGAATGACGGCGTGCGGACCACCTTCCGCCACCTGAAGTTCGTGTCCGGCCTGCATCGGCCGCGCATCCGCTTCATCATGACCCTGGCGTTGCCGTTCCTGCGTTCGCCGCTGGTCGCGCGCGCCGTGGTGCTGCCGCTGCTGCCGCTGCTGCGGCCACTGGCACGCTGGGCGTTGCGGCTGCGGTGACCCGCCGCGCCGGAGCGCGGCAGCGGGCCGTTTCGTCGGCGCGCCGGTTCAGAACAGGGGACGGTCGAACACGGCATAGACGCCGCCCTGCGTGTCAGTCTTGCGGGACAGCATGTCCGGCCGATGGTTGACGCCGGAATAGTGCGCAATGATCGCGCGGCGCGCCATGCCAGGCCGTTTCGCCAGCGTGCCGCGGTGCAGCAATCGGCCATGCCAGATCAGCGTGTCGCCCTTTTCCGCCAGGAACTGCCGGGCAGGAATTCCGCGCCGATGGATCTCGTAATCGACGGCGGGCGCGACGAAGCGTTCCGTGACGCGCGGCCATGTCGCGTCGCCGTTCGGACCAAACCCGTCCGCACGCTCCACCTCGGTCATGAAACTGCGTACTTTGTCGCCGCGCAGCAAGCGCCAGCGATGCGACCCAGGGATATATTCGAACGGTCCGCTATCAGGATGAATATGGTCGAGCGCCACCCACACCGCAGTGTACCAACCGTTGATGAATGGCGGGTTGAGATAATCGTCCTGGTGCCAGTCGCGCTCGCTGGTGACCCAGCCAGAAAGGTTCAGGTGAAGCATCATCTCTTCACCGATCAGTTCGCGCATGACCTGCCGCAGCGGCGGATAAAGGCACAGTCGGCGCAACTCTTCAACATGCATATAGGGCGTGGGTGACAGCCAACCGCCAGGCTGATTCAGCCTTTCTCGCACGGCGATATAGGGATCCAGAATCGAATCGGGGAAGAATCCGCGCAGGATCAGCACGCCGTCCTCGCGCCAGCCACGTTGCTCAGGTGTCAGGCCTTTTAGGTCCAGATCGGGCTGGTCGAGCGGCGGCAGCAGCGCGGGGTCCGGGTCCTCGCTGAGCATTTCGAAGGTCACCGCCGGCTCGGCCAGATCCGATGCAGCGATCTCACGATGAGATCCCGCGGTCTCATCTACCATGCGGGTATGGTTCATTGACCTGGACGTGCGCCGATCGGCCGATGTCGCGGTCGCCGCGATACGCGAGGCTCGGTGATCCCATAACAGTGTGATCGGCGGCCGCCCTCCCAGGCGTCGCGCATGGGTCAGCAAGCACTCCACCAGCCGCGGCGTCACCTCGCCGTCATCGTGCGTGGCGTCGACCACGAACAACCAGAACCGCGCGCCGCGCTCGTTCGGCATCGCGGGGAATTCGATTCGATTGCCCGGGAGGCCGACCGGGGGCGGCAGCAATCTCGTCCGACGGCAATACGTGCCGAACTCGTCGACAACAACGGCATCGAGCTCGCCACCCGCCGCCACTCGCCGCAGGTCATCCGGCATGTCCAGGTGGTCAAGTTCGGCAAATGGCGAGACGAACCGTTCCGCTATCAATATCAACGGCGCGTCGGGACGGCTTTGCGCGCCGCGCATCAGCCGGTTCGCCAGCCGAGAAATGATGTGCATTTCGCTCGCTCTTGGTTCGAACCAATGGCGCAACCTACGCTGTTGGCCGCGGCCTCTCAATGCCGCGCCGCGAGACGGCGGACATCGGGTTACCCGCTGCCATGGACGGCCATGCGCCGAGACCGCACCCGCTGCGCGACCATACGCACCGCGCCCGATACCGCGCGAAGAGGTTCGGTGATCCGCCAGCTCCGGCTGGTCAGAATGATGTCCCGCTCCTTCTGCCATTGCTCGGCCAGCGCGGTCAGCGAGGCCATCCGACTCTGGGCAAATCGAAGGTCGGTGTTGCGGAGGTCGAGCAATCGTTGCACCCTCGTCAGTTCGCGCTGCCGCTGTTCCAAGCTGCCTCGCAGTGTCGTTGCCTCATGCCGCTGCGCCGCCGCGCTTTGCTCCGTGTCAGTCAATGCGACCGTCCGTTCTTCGAGAGCGCCGCGTAACGCGGACAACTCTTCGCGTTGAGCTGCCACGGTATGCTCGGCTTCAGCCAGCTCAACCTCCTGCCCGTGCCGTTCGTATAGAATGCAACGCAGAGTCGACACCTCCTCGCGATGCACCGCCAATTCATGCTTCGCTGCGGCCAGCTCTGCCGTTCGCACATACAGGGTGTCCCGTAGCGCGGTGATCTCGTCACGCTGCGCCGCTGCGGCATGCTCCATTTCGGCACGCGCGGTGCCCAGTACGAAATCGAGTTGCTCGAGCATCTCTGTCAGTTGCTGCCGCAGCAAACGCATGCGGTCCTGCTGCACAACGGCCGATCCCTTCTCCGCCCCGATGCCGCGGCGCAGGATGGCAATGAACTCGCACCCCTCCGGGCCGTGTAGCGAATCGAGATACCAGTCGATCACGTCGAGCTGCCCCAGCTCGAGGATCACCAGCGCAAAGCCGGCCGGCGTGAAGTGCCAAGTGTGACAGTCGATATAGTCGTCCGCGGTGCCGTTACGAAACGAGGCGAAACGGGCCTTGGCATGTTCGAAATCGCTGGTGAACGCCGCCTCGTGCACGCGATGCTGTCCCCATGCCGTCGCGCCATCCCACGCCACGGAATAGGCCATCTGGTTCCACAGCGTGCGCGTCGCATGGCGAGAGCGCTGTGCCACGTAGGCTTCCAGCACATCACCGGTCAGCGTCGCCGGCTTGAAATAGTCGAAGCAGTAGCGACGATCCGGGATGGCGAGCACGATCGTCCCGCTTGGTGTCAGCAAACGTTGCGCGGCGACGAGGAACCCCGCCAGATCCGGGAGATGCTCGATCACGTGGCTGGCGATCAACGTATCGAAAGTGCCATGCAGGTCGTTGGGAATCGCCGCATCCAAGGCACCACCCCGCCAGACCGCATCCACTGCCTCGATCGCGTTGAGGTTGACCGTCGGGTCGTGCTGATATTTCTGCCACAGCTCCTCGCGTGTGGCGTGATCCACCACGAAGCTGTTCCAGCCGTCTGCCTTCGGTGCGACCGGCGCATGGCTCGGTCCGATTTCCAGAATCCGGCTCAGGCGGGTCGACGTGCCGCGCAGGCGTGTCATGCGATCCATGGTCTCTCAGCCCTCCGACGCGGCCGAGCTCATCGCATGGTTGCCCGCCGTTGCGCCGGATCGCCGCTCCGCGGAAACCACGCCGCGGAAGCGTCCGGGGTGGGGCGGCAGCCAGGAGCGCCCGAACCAAGCGTGAGCGATCCGATCATCCTTCTACGGAGGCCGCGCGAGCACCGTGACCAGCCACTTGCACACAGCCAAAGCGTGAAGGCAAGCCCCCTGCCCACAGGAGTTCCAAGCGGCGACAGACGCGATCGGCAGCAAGGTGCGAGACGACCGCACCAAGGCTGTGTCAATCAGCGCAGGTTGATCGGCGGCCGACACGACAACCTTGAGCCAGTGCGCTTCGCGCGTGGCCCGGCGCCTGGGTCGCGTGAACGAAGCCTGGTTGGGTCGCTGCCGCTGATTGGTTGACAACGCCGCGGTCGTCGTCAGCGCGCCATTGACTGGTGCGAGATCCCGGTCAGCGGGTCAGCCCGCGCGGCTACGTTGCAACAACGTGGTTCTGCAATTGGGTCAGGGTGGTGTCAGTGAACGTGATCTGGGTGCCATCCGCGAGGTGGAATGTCGTGTTGCCGCTGCTTGTGGTGTAACCAGTGGTCCCGGATCCACCGTACGGGTTGAACACCGCCGACGCCTCGCTGCCGCCGTAGTTCGCCAGGAACACCGTATCCTGGCCGCTGGCGAAGCCCGTGACGGTGTCGTTGGCACTGGCCGAACCATTCGCCGCCAGGAACAGGAACCAATTGTCGCCGGTGCCCGCCACAAAGGAGTCGGCACCGGTGCCGGCGACGAAGGTGTCGTTGCCCGAGCCGCCGACAATCGTGTTGCTGCCGGTGGAATCGTTGCCGGCGTTGAACAGGTTGTTCGAGCCCGAGGCGCTGGCGTTCAGCGTCTCATTGCCGGCGGACGCCTGGTAGAACAGGCTGCCCACCGTGCCAATCCCCGTATTGGAGAACAGGATGCTGCCACCGGCAGCGCCGAACACGGTTGCGCCGGCAGTGCCGCCAACAAAGTCCAGGCTGCCGGAACCGCCGATGACCGTCGTGTTGGTGGCGCCGCTGCTGGTCGCGTTTACCGTCGCGCCATTGGTGCCGCCGAACACCATGTCGCCGGCGCCGGTTACAGTGATATTCGCGGAACTGGCGGAAAAAGCCGCGATCGTGTCGCCGTTGCCGTTATCGACCACGGACAAACTTCCCGAGCCGCCATAGATGCTGTTGGCGCCGGCCATGCTGCCACTGCCGGCGACGGTGACGTTGGTGCTGCCAGCGCCGCCCGAGATGATGTCGTCGGTATGGAAGCCGCCCGCGATGGAGACCGTCAGTGCACCGGTGCCGCCGTAAACCAGTCCCAGCGTACCGGCGAGAGTGACCGCCGCGGAAGTGGCGCCGTATGGCGCGATCGTATCCTTGCGGCCGAAGTCCTCGATCGTCATCGCCCCCACGGAACCGGTGGCCGTGGTTGCGCCGAGGATTACTTCATTGGTCGCGCCGCCGCCTTCCGAAGCGACGTTGATGCTGGAAGCGCCCGCGCCGCCGACAATCGTGTTGCCCACATCCTGCGCGGAGACGCTGATGGTGTTGGCGCCGCCAAACACCATGGCGCCGGCACCGCCGCCTTCGCCCTGCAGATCCACGCTGGTCGACGACGCGCTGTACGCCGCGATGGTGTCGCCGTTGCCGCCGGTCTGGGTGACCGCGAAGCTGCCGGTGCCGCCCAGGATCAGGCCATTATCGCCCGCGGCCACGATCGACGCCGGCCCGGCTTCGGCCGCCACAGTGTCGGACGAGGCCACAACCGTACTGCTGCCGCCGCCGATGCTGGCGTAGAACGCGCTGCCATCGGTGAGGGTGCCGAACACCATGTCGCTCTGGGCGAATACCTGAACGGTTGCCGTGGACGCGCCCCACGCCGCAATCGTGTCGTTGAAGCCGCCGTTGTCGACAACATTCAACACACCGGAGCCGCCGAGCACCCAATTTTTGCCGCTCTGTTCCGCCTTCCCGCCGGTGATCGACGCTGCCACGGCGCCGAGCAACACCGATGTCATGCCGGCGCCGCCAAACAGCGTATTGCTGCCTTGCGCACCACCTTGACCGCCGCTCAGGGTGACGGTCGTCGTGCCGCTGGTGTTGGTACCGCCGAAGATCTTCGCATCCGTGCCCCAGACCGCAATGTTCGCCTGGCTCGCACCGAACGCAGCGACGGTGTCAGCGCTGCCGCTGACCGCGGCGTTCACCGTGCCGCCGGACGTGGTGGAGAGACTGCCGAACAGGTAGTTACCGGCGCCACCAATGCTCGCGTCCGTCGTATTTGCCGACGCGATGATCGTGTCTGTGTTGCCGGTCACCTGGACCGACAGCACGGTCACGTTGCCGCCATCCAGAGTTGCGTTGCTGCCCGACGCGACCACGGACACCTGGTCGCCGCCCGCCAGTACGCTGTCGGTGCCGTTCGACAACACGAGCGAGCCGCCCGTCGCGGTGTCGGTGACGACGACCGTGTTAGACCCGGTGCTGCCGCTGTAGGTGCCTTGGCCGGTGAGCGTCACGTTGTTGGTGCCGCTGCCGCCCAGATAGACATTGTAAGTGCCGCTGGCGGTGACAGTGTTGTTGCCGAAGCTCGCCAGGCTGCTATTACCGGTAAGGTTGTATATCCCGTCGGTCGCGATCACCTGCACGCTGCCGCCGGCCAGCGTGGCCGACGTGCTCTCATCGATGACGTACTGATAGCCGGACGGGATGGTAACGGCTCCGCTCGCGGCGGACGGAATGATCGCGATGTCTGGTTGGGAACCGATTGGCGCCGATGGCAGCGTCCACTGCCCTCCCGCCTGGGAGGCAGCGGTCTCGAAGTTGGCCCCGCCGCCGGCCACGGAGGCCAACAGGATCGAGTTCCGAATGATCGTCGCGAGGAATTGGTTGTTGCTCGAGCCGCCGATGGTGATGGTCGTCCCACCCCCGCCCGGCACGGTTACTGACCCTGACATCGACTACCCACCCCCGCGTTTGCCCAGCTCGATATTTCGGTTATCGAAGCCAACCAATTATGGATCAGTGCCGATCTTTTGCAACCGATTTCTCGGGACAGTGGCAGCGTCCCAAAAACCCGATCACTCTTGGCCTACCCAACCTTGTGCCGCATCATACAGGCCACGATCCGAGAAACAAGCAAAAACATTGAATCAGCGGGCACACCCGCACGCGCCATTAAGGACTCGTTAGCACTTTGCTGCCAATCTACCACAGGTTGCGGACAGGTCGTTCCGCCTTGCGCAGCAAAGCAACCGATCAGGCCTTAACATGACAGACGAGAGCGGCAACAGGATTGGCACGTTACAATGCCGTTACCCATTAGTAGTGAAATGCATCATTGCATTAATCGATCGCGAAGCCGAAAATATAAAATCGGCAACCGCCGTTGTTGTGCCGTCCGGGCACTCAGGGCGCGCTACCTGTAGGCCCTCTCCGGGAGGTGCGGCGCGGCAGGCCCGGCTGACCACAACTCGCCCCCCCTACCTGGCCGCGGAGTCACCGCCGAGGGAGCGCCGCGCCCGGCACCGGCGCGGCCGAGTCGTCACACAACAATGTCGGCATTGCGCAAGCGACTCCTTCGCCCGCTTGCAGAGCATGGCGGCATGGTTCAGATGCTGCCGCACCCGACCGCCAGCCAAATGGTCCCAGCCATGCCCCTGATCCGCGCCCTCGCCGCGCTGCCCTTCCTCGGCATCCTGATCGGCACCCCGTTCCTCAACCGGGTTAGCCCCATGATCCTCGGCCTGCCCTTCATGTTCGCCTGGCTGCTGATGTGGATCGTGCTGACCAGCGTCATCATGCTGGTGATTTACCTTTGCGATCCCGCGAATCGAGCCCAACCCCCGGCACGGGGGCCACGCGCATGAACGCCGCCCTCATCATCATCAGCCTGACCGCCCTGGCGGCCCTGTCGCTCGGCCTGCGCGCCCGCCACGGACGCGAGATGAGCCTGGAACAATGGACCGTCGGTGGCCGTGGCTTCGGCACCATCCTGGTGTTCCTGCTGATGGCCGGCGAGATCTACACCACCTTCACCTTGCTGGGCGGCAGCGGGTACGCCTACGGCCACGGCGGACCGACCTATTACATCCTGTGCTACGGCTGCCTCGCCTACATCATCTCCTATTGGCTGCTGCCGCCAATCTGGCGCTACGCCAAACAGCACGAGCTGATCTCCCAACCCGACTTCTTCGCCCGGAAATACGACAGCTCCACGCTCGGCGTGCTGGTCGCCCTGGTCGGCATCGTCGCGCTGGTTCCCTACCTGGTGCTGCAATTGAAAGGCTTGGGGATCATCGTCGAGACCGCGTCCTATGGCACCATCCCCTCGGCCGCGGCAATCTGGATCGGCGCCGTGGTGGTGACACTCTACGTCATGGCCTCCGGCGTGCGCGGCTCCGCGTGGACCGCGGTGGCCAAGGACATCCTGATCCTGGCGGTGGCGATCTTCCTCGGCATCTATCTGCCGATCCATCTCTACGGCGGCCTGGGCGCCATGTTCGCCGCCATCAACGCAGCAAAACCGGGATTCCTGGCACTGCCTTCCCACGGCGAAAGCGTGGCCTGGTTTGATTCCACCGTGCTGCTGACCGCGCTCGGCTTCTTCATGTGGCCACACAGCTTCGGCTCGGTGTTCACCGCGCGCAACGACGCAGTGTTCCGCCGCAACGCAATCGTGCTGCCGCTCTACCAGCTCATCCTGGCGTTCGTGTTCTTCGTCGGTTTCGCCGCTGTACTGAAAGTGCCCGGCCTGAAGGGCCCGGACATCGACCTGTCATTGTTCCGCCTCGCTATCGGAACATTCGCGCCGTGGTTCGTTGGCGTGATCGGCGCCGCCGGCGTGCTGACCGCGTTGGTGCCGGGGTCAATGATCATGATGACCGCGGCAACCCTGCTGGCCAACAACATCTATCGTCCCGCCCACCCCAGCGCCAATGCCAATCAGGTATCGACCTTGGCGAAATGGCTGGTGCCTGTCGTGGCACTGATTGCTGTGTACTTCACCCTGCGGGGCGGGGCGACCATCGTCGCATTGTTGCTGATGGGCTACAGCTTCGTCACACAGTTGCTCCCGTCCCTGCTGATGAGCCTGCTGCCAAACAACCGCCTGAGCGCGATGGCCGCCATGGCCGGCATCCTGGTGGGTATCGCCACCGTCGCCGCCACCGTCCTGACCCACAGCACCATGGCTACACTGTTCCCCTCACTGCCCGAGGCAGTGCGCGACCTCAATGTCGGCATCGTCGCCCTCGGGCTGAATATCGTCGCAACAGCACTCGTCGCCGCAGTCACCTCGCCCGCATCACGACCGGCGCCCACCGCCGGGTGAGACGAGAGCGTCGTTGGGGCGCCGCGCTCGCAGGGGACCGAGCCCGGGAGGCGCCCCAGGGCTCCGCCCCCGAACCCCCGCCATGGGGCTTTGCCCCCTGGCCCCCCAGCAAAGGCAAACCTTTGCAATCATCTGTTTGGCTGGATGGCGGGGATCCAAGGGGCAGCGCCCCTTGGTGGGGGCTTAGGGGCGAAGCCCCTGATCCTGCTGGTGCACCCGATCACCCCGGGGTCATGCCGTCGCGGCGATGGCATCGCGCCGTCGCAGGACTTACAGTATGGTCACTGCCGGCGGAGAGGCGGATGTCAGAGCGTGCCATATCGCGGATGACGGAGGCCGAGTTCCTGGAATGGCAGCGCCACCAGGATCGGCGCTACGAGCTGGTTGATGGGATGCCGCGTGCGATGACCGGCGCGCGATTCCGGCATGACCGCGTGGTGATCAATACCATGAGCACCTTACTGGATGGGTTTGAGCAGATCGACAGCCCGTGCCGGCCGTTCACGGCCGACATCGCCGTCCGCGTGCCAACCGGCAATCTGCGCCGTCCCGACGTTGCGGTTTACTGTCCACCCTTTGACGAGGACGCGATGGTTTCAGACCGCCCGCGTCTCGTTGTCGAGGTGCTATCGGAATCGACCGAGGACACCGATCAGTACGTCAAGGTTGACGAGTACCAGCACATGCCGGAGCTGGACTACATCCTGCTGATCGCGCCGCGCATCGTGGATGTGCTGGCATGGGCGCGCGGGGACGATCGTTCCTGGCACAGCAAGCGCTACCAGTCGCTGGAGGATGACGTGCCGCTGCCTCGGCTGGGGGTGACGCTGAGTCTGGCGCGGGTTTATCGCAGCGTGGAACTGCGGCCCCGGCCGCGCCTGGTCGCCGAAGGTTAACCCGGGGCTGGTGCGGCAGGAGGCGGGAGCAGTGGCATACCGCCTGAAGCGCTGCCGCCGATGCGGTGCGTATCGGGGATCTGTTGCAGGGAGATCGTGCCGATGGCCGTGAAACCTCAGCCGGACGGCTACCATGCCGTCACGCCGTATCTCGTCGTTCCGGATGCGGCGCGTTTGATCGAATTCCTGGTCGCGGCGTTCGATGCGCGTGAAACCGAGCGCCTTGAAGCGCCGAACAATCGCATCGCCCACGCGGAAGTGCGTATCGGCGATTCGGTGGTGATGCTGGGCGAAGCCCGCGACGGCCACAAGGCGCGGTCGTGCATGTTGTATCTTTATGTGTCCGATGCCGATGTCACGTGGCAGCGTGCCGTCGCGGCAGGCGCCACCGCAGGTCAGGCGCCGCAGGATCAGTTCTATGGCGACCGCAGCGGCAGTATCATCGATCCCTGCGGCAACGAGTGGTGGATCGCAACGCGCGTCGAAGACGTGCCGCCCGATGAGCTGCGCCGCCGGGCCACGGCGATGATGCAGAACGCGGCGCAGTAAGGCGCCCGGCGTCGACAGTTTGAGGAGACACACCAGCGATGAATTTGTTCGATCTCACCGGCAAGGTTGCCCTGGTCACCGGCG